>NZ_JBLRWA010000002.1:0-672900 GCF_048159585.1 Kitasatospora sp. SC0581
GCCAGGTACTTTTCCGGGGGGGGGTGGGCGTCGGTCCACCCCTACCCCCCCCTAACGTGGCCGCGGCGCGCCGGGCCGGCCCGGGAGCGCGCCGGAGAAATGCCGCAAGCACGGAGGCAACGTGGCCCGAAGAGAGGTTTCGCAGGAGCGTACAAAGGCCTGGAAATGCGGTTGCGGCGTGCTCCAGGCAGGCCTGGAGCACGCCGCGAAAAAAGCCTCACCACTCGGAGGTAAAGAGCAGAAAACCGCAACATCCGCACGGCGCCAAAGGGTCCGGTGCAGGTATATCGGTACGGTCGTGCGCCCGTTCGTCAGGCCAGCCCGAGGGTGAGATGGGGGTAGCCGGCGTGGATGCGGTCGCCGAGCTTGATGTCGAGGCCGGCGATGAAGGATTCGATCTTCTCGGTGGCCTCCTCAATGGTTTCGGCCTCACCCTTGTACTCGAACTCGATGAAGTCTCCGAGGTCGCCCACACTGTCAAAGGCGACGGCGATGCTGTCGATGAACCACTCTTCGCGAGTCTTGTCGACCGTGGTGAGCTTGGTGAAGTCGAGGGAGTCCAGGATGTGCTGGACAGCGGTGGCGTCGGAGACGGTGCTCTCGAACTCGTCGCAGTGGGTCTTGATCTTCCGCTCCAGCGGGTACCACCGCTTGAAGTTCAGGGAGGAGATGCCGTCCTCGATACGGATCCGGAGCCACTCGGAGATCACGTCTCCGGAGAGGAAGTCCTTGTGGGGGGCGTTGTAGTAGTGGTCGACCTGGCGGGTCGGCCGGCCGGCTTTGCCGCCCCGGGCGGTGAGCTGGTCCTTCAGCTCCTGGGGGTCGCTGAGGAGCTTGAACTTCCGTTCGACTTCGGTGTACTTCACGGACTTTTCTCCTGAGTGTCGGTCAGCGAGGCGATGGTCTCGCGGACGGGGGCCATGACGGATTGGATCTGGTCGATCTCGGGGGCTGTGAGCGGATCGCCGACTGCGGCGACGTTGACGCTGATCTGCTGGGCGGTGCGGAAACCGACGAGCAAGGAGGCGTTTTCGGATCGCTGGAGGGCGTATTGGAGAGCCATGCGGGTCAGGTCGGCCCGGGTGTAGCCGAAGTCCGCTCCGAGTTGCCTCAGACCGTGCCGCACAGCCCCCACGGCTGCCGGGCTGAACTTCGGGTCGCCTCGGCGGTGGTCGCCCAGTGGGAAGGTGCGCGGGAGATCCGTGCGGTGGGCGCCGACCAACAGCCCCTGTCCGAGTGCCTGCTTGATGAGAACGCCGACGCCGCACTCGTTGGCGAGGTCGAAGATGTCGGCGTCCATGGGCTCGTACAGGGGACTGAGCATGTTGTAGCGGACGGTCAGCACGTCGGGCTGGACGACGGCGAACCTCAGCATGAACGCGGATGCCTCCGCACAGCGCGGGTGGCTGACGTCCTCGGCCCATGCCAGGCAGAACTCGTGCGGGGCTCGCATGCCGATGGCCTTGATCAGGCCCTGATCGCGCAGTTCCCGGAGGGTCTTGGCGGCCTCGCCGAGGTAGCGATGGTCGGGGCCGAAGTCGGAGCTGTGGAGGGAGTACAGGTCGAGGTAGTCGGTGCCGAGGTTGTCCAGGGTGGCGTCGAACTGCCGGAGGATCTGGTCTCGCTCGTACGGGTGAGCGGCATTTCCGCGGACATAGCCCACCTTGCTGGAGACGGTGAGCCGGTCGCGGTTGGCAGTAGTCAGGAGCCTGCCGACCAGGCGCTCGGACTGGCCGAGGCCATAGGCGTCGGCGGTGTCGTAGAGGGTGATGCCGAGGTCGTGGGCGCGGATGAGGGCACTGTACGCCTCGTCCTCGTCCACTCCGGTCCAGCCGACCGGGACGCCGTCGTTGGTAGCGAGGCCGCCGATGGTCCAGCATCCGGCGCCGATCGCCGAGACATGGCCGAGGCCGGGCACGTAGCGCTTCTCCATGGTCGTCTCCTCAGGTTCCGCAGGGGTCCGAGGCGTTGATGGAGCGCCACTCGGAGGTCTGCTCCCAGCGCAGGTACTCCTTGTCGAGGATGGCGGCGAAGTCCTTGGGGATGTTGCGCAGGACGTGCTCGACGCCGCCGGCCATCTTCTTCGAGAGGGCCTTGAACTCGTCTTCCAGTTCGGTGCGCACACGGGCGCCGAGGGCCGCTTCCGCACCTTTCTCGCCGGGCACCGGCGGGGTCTGCTCGATCGCGTCGATCATGCGGCCGAAGACCTGGTAGGCGGCGTACTTGAGGACGATCCGGGCGGCTCGGACGATGCTGCGGGGGTCGCCGTCGAGCATCTTCTCCAGCGACTTGAAGGTGTAGTCCAAAGCGAAGTTCCTGTCGACCCAGAGCTGGGCCCACTGGCTGGCGACGCCGATCCGCCAGTCGGCGAACCGGGAGTCGACCCGGCCCATGGACGGCCGAACCTCGCCGGTGAGCCCGGCAGCCTGGGCCCGCTTGGTGTAGGCGGCCCCGACCAGGCACTCCATGCTGACGAGCATGTAGGAGATGCCGCTGTGCAGGGGCCTGCCGGAGGATGCCCAGGCCACCCACTCCGGGTCCTGGACGCCTTCGACGATCTCCCGGATCGGAAGGTTGGGCATCGGTCGTAGGAGGAGGTCGGTCCGACCCTGGTAGGCGTAGGTGGCTTTCAGCTCCTCGAACGTCATGAGCTGGTCGAAGCTGATGTACGTGAACCTGGTGGGGACACCGAGCGCCGACAGAGTGCGGATGGCGACGGCATTCTGCTCGCCGGTGGTCTCCTTGTTGAACCGCTCCAGGATCGAGTCGACTCCGGACTCGACGCCGAACAGGCAGCGTCGAAGGCCGTGTTGCACGAGCCGGCGCCACATGTCGGCGCGCTCGCGGTGCCAGGCGGTGTCCTGGTCGAGGCGGACGACCTGGTCGACGCGGCAGCTGGTCTCCCATGTGAAGCCCGCGTCGTGGAGGGTGGAGCCCATGTTCAGGGCGCGGGGCACCGCGCCATCGTCGCGGCCGATGAACTCCTCGTCCACCAGGTAGAGCGTCCGGGAGACGTGCGGGTACCTGTCGAAGATGTGCCCCATCTCCTCGAGGAGCCACGGGAAGGCTTCCGGGTGGCTTCCGAACCAGGTCCCCTTGTGGCCGCGCGGACAGAACGAGCAGTAGTTGGTGCAGCCGCGAGAGCCCTCGGCCTGGGCAACGCCCTTGTGCTCGAAAGTGGCTGGCAGGAGGTCCAGCTCGGGGAAGATGTCGTCCTGCGAGTTGCTGACCGGTTTGGCGGTGCGGCGGCGGCTGATGATCGGAGTGCCCTCGCCGCGTGCGGCTCCGTTGTAACCGATGCCGTGGACCTTGTTCAGCGGGATGTCACCGTGCCAGTGGGCGAGGAGGTCTTTGATCGTGGGCTCGCCGGCTCCCCGGGCGACCAGGAGCTTGGGGTAGCGCTCCAGGAGGAGGGCTTCGTTGCGGGCGGTGAGGCTGCCCCCGGCGATCACCATCGGCTGGGATTCGAGGGAGTAGGCGGCGTCCAGCAGCTCGGTCATGAGGTCGTGCTGGCCGAAGGTCGCGCTGATCCCCAGGATGTCCGGCCGGTTCTCGGCCACCGCCATGATGAGGCCGCTCAGCGTGGTGCCGAGCTGCATGTCGAGGAGGGAGACCTCCCCGGTGAGCGTGGACCGGGCGGCCCTGGCCACGTCGCTGACACCGAGAGGGAAGCGGGGCAGCGGGAAGTGCTCGGGGTGGTAGAGCGCGGCGAGCAGGACGGTCGGCTTGGTGAAGCGATGGACCGCGGCGTCGTCGAGGTTGGCCAGGGACAGCCAGGAGTCCGGCGTGTCCATCTCGCCGTGCCCGGTGATCCAGGTCGGCCAGTAGCGGGTGTCGTGGTTATGGCCCGAGAGGTCGGCGACGACCCAGCGGGCGTCCGGCTGTTCGATCAGCACGAGCCGCCTGTCGAGAGTCCCGGCCACGAGGACCCGGCTGGCGTGGTCGCCGAGGTGTTGGGTGAGGTGGTCGCGGAGCTCGACGGGGTTCACGAGAAGCCGGTCGGTCTCGGTCGCCGAGACAGTCGGGGCCTCGGGCGCGGCGAGCTGCAGGGCTTCGCGCAGGCGATCGATCTGAGGGCGTGTCGTGCGTTCGACGCGGGTGGTCACTGGTGTCTCTCTCCGGAGTCGGCGGGATGAGGGTCACGGAGGCGTGACGGATCGGCCCGGCACGGGGATGTTCCGTGCGGGTTGAGAAGGAGGGGGGTTAGGCGGCCGAGAGGATCCGCGCCCGGATGAGCGGGCGGACCTTGTTGACCGAGATGATCTGCCGCAGCACGTTGCGGCGGGTCTGTTCGCGGGCCAGGGGCTGGAGGGCGACCTCGGCCCAGACCCACTTGCCGGTTGAGGTGAGCTGGGCTCCGTGCCGGTTCGCCAGTGCGGCGATGAGCCACAGGCCGCGTCCGGACTGGTCGTCGGGCGCCGCGTGACGGCCGGACGGCAGGGCCGCACTGCTGTCCTGGACCCCGACGGTCACCATCCGGGTCCGGGTGTTCAGCTGGAGGGTGAGCACGATGGTGTCCGCGGTGGTGTGCTCGACGGCGTTCGTAACCAACTCGGAGGTGATCAGGTTCAAGTTGTCGTGCGCCTCTTCGCTCATGGAGATCCAGGCCCGGATCGTGTGGCCGACCAGGTCCCTGCTCTTGGGAACCGACTCGTTGACACGGGGCAGGGCGAATCGGCGGAAACGCACGCTCATGACGCAACACCTCGGGCGGGGATCGATGGCATGGCCGTGTTTGAACCTGGGAAGAGCCACCCAGCCAGGGCTTTCGGCCCTGGACGGCTGACGTACAGTCAATGCCGCGTCACCGTCCGCGAATAGGTGCCAGCCTGTATGCCGCTTGTGAGCCAGTTGTAGGCCGACTTGTAGTCCAGGAAAGGGGCGCCGTGTCGGAAGATGTCTCCACTGGCGAGATGATCAAAAGGGCACGTAGCGCAAGGGGCTGGTCGCAGGAGCGTCTCGCCATCGAACTGGGAAAGGTCGAGGGCAGAGGAGGGAAGGGGCCGGGACGCGGACAGGTTTACCGATGGGAGAAGCAGGGGCGGGCACCGAAGTACTGGTGGCCGTTTCTCTGTGAGGTGCTTGGGTTCGGCTCATCTGATGATGCGCCTGCGGCACAGGTTGACGTGCCCGAGGGTGGTGTGGGCGATACCGTGAGCTCAGTCCTCGCGCTGGGAAGGAGCGAAGTGCTTCGCCGGGAATTCATGGCCTCCTCCAGCGGCTATGCGCTCGCGGCCCTTGGCCTGCCCGATCTGGACAGCATCACCCGCAGGGTGACGGCCAACTCCGGTGCGACGGTCCGGGTCGGCCAGGGTGAAGTCCTTGCTGTCCGGCAGATGGTCAAGTCGCTCGGTGACGCGGCGGCGGAACTCGGCGGCGGTCATGCGCGGCACCTTGCCGTCCAGTACCTCGTGGAGAACGTCAGTCCATGGCTGGACGGCGCCTGGTCCGAGTCCGTCGGGCGCGGACTCTTCGCCGGGGCCGCCCAGTTGACCCACCTCATCGGATGGATGGCTCAGGACGAGGGCAACCATGGCGTCGCCCAGAAGTACTACGCGCATTCGTACCGGCTGGCCGCCGAGGCCGGCGACGCGGAACTCGCGGCCACCGCGCTCCGCGGCCTCGCCGTGCAGGCCATCGATCTCGGCTACCGGGCCGCCGCTGTGCGGATCGCGGAGGAGTGCGTCGACCAGGCGAAACGCCTGGACGACCCGAAAGCCCTCGCCTACTACGAGACCACCCTCGCCGACGCCGCGGCCCAGGACGGTGATCGGACCACGGCCACCCGCTTCCTCGGCACGTCCCAGCGGCACATCGAGCGATCCTCGCCGACGCCCGGCGACTCCTGGGCGAGCCACTTCAGCATCGGTCGCTGGGCTCACCATTCGGGGATGATCCTCGCCCAACTCGGCGACTACGAAACGGCCCAGGAGCATCTCCAAGTCGCCCTGGACGTTCACGGTCTCGACCGGCGCCGTAGCCATGCGATCGTTCTGGCCGACCTGGGGGCGGTGCAGGTCCGCCAGGAGAACTACGGAGCCGCCCTGTCGACGTGGTGTGAGTTCCTCGTGCTGGCCGAAGGCCTCCGATCGGTGAAGGTGGACGACGCCGTGACGGACATGCGCGCCCGCCTTGCGCGCATTCGGACCGTCCACGGCGCTACGGAACTGGACGAGCGGGCCGCCTTGTTCCTCGCAGGGCGTTCGGTCTGAAGGCCTGCGGTCAACAGGGTCGCCGCAAGGACTCCGTTGCCGGCCGGATCGACCTGGGCCGGGTCGGGCGGCCCTGGGAGGGCGTGCTTTCGACGTCCGTGACGAGGGCGTGGTTCGGCTCTCACCGTTCGTGCGGAGCCACATCAAGCTGCTCGGCCGGTGCTCCTTTCAGCTCCCTGTGTGACTACTGCGGGGCCCGGATGCTGTGCTCCGGATTACCGGGCGCCGCGGTCGGGGGTTGGGGTGCGCGGTCGTAGGCGCTCTCCCTGCGGTCCGAACATGATCAGGTATTCGACCGGTCCGCCGGGGCCGGCGTTCGCGACTCCGTGGGCGGTGCGGGTGTCGAACTCGGCTACGTCCCCGGCGCTCAGGACGAGGTCCTGCTCGCCGAGTGCCAGCCAAAGCCGTCCGTACAGGACGCACAGCCATTCGTATCCGTCGTGGGAGACCTGCCGCGGCCGCGCCGGGGGTGCGTCGACGGCGGGGAGGACGTGCTTGTGGGCGTGCAGGCCCCCGACGTAGCGGGTCAGCGGTAGCACCGCCTTGTCGCCGCCGGAGCGAGGCGGCACCGGGGCGCGCGGTCCGGTCGCGGCGGGTGCGGTGCCGGCCAGCTCGTCCAGGGAGACGCCGTACGCCTTCGCGAGTTGCAGCAGCACTTCCAGGGTCGGCTTGCGCCGGCCGGTCTCGATCCGCGACAGCGTGCTCAGCGAGATGCCGGTCGCGCGGCTGACGCCGGTGAGTGTGGCGCCGTGCCGCTCGCGCGCGGTCCGCAGCCGGGGGCCCATGGCCGCCAGCGTGTCGGCTGTGCCGTCGTCCGTCACCGTCGCCCCGCTCCCTGCGGCCGTGCCGCCTTCACCGCCCTGTCCTGCCAGTTTGCCACGATGGCAAGGGTTTTCGCGTCGCGCTGCCGCCGCGCCGCATGATCGGCGGGTACCCGCGGCCGCCCGCGAACCGAGGAGAAGCGATGCACCAGCCCGCGCCGTCCACCGACCTGCGCCACCGCACCATCGAGGCACCCGCCGGGCGCCTGCACCTGGTCGAGCAGGGCACCGGACCACTGGTCCTGCTCGTCCACGGCTTCCCCGAGTCCTGGTACTCCTGGCGCCGCCAACTCCCGGCCCTCGCGGCGGCGGGGTACCGGGCCGTGGCGCTCGACGTGCGCGGCTACGGCCGCTCCTCCAAGCCGGCCGCGACGGACGCCTACCGGATGCTCGACCTGGTGGAGGACAACGTCGCCCTGGTGCGGGCCCTGGGCGAGGAGAGGGCGGTGGTCGTCGGGCACGACTGGGGCTCCAACATCGCGGCGGCCTCCGCCCTGCTCCACCCCGAGGTCTTCCGCGCCGTCGGACTGCTGAGCGTCCCCTACGCGCCGCCCGGCGGCCCCCGCCCCACCGACGTCTTCGCGCGGATGGGCGGCGACCAGGAGTTCTACGTCTCGTACTTCCAGGAGCCCGGCCGGGCCGAGGCGGAGATGGAGCCCGACCTCCGGGGCTGGCTCGCGGGCTTCTACGCGGCCATGTCCGCCGACACCATGCCCGCCTGGGGCGAGCCCGACCCGCACTTCGTGGCCCGCGCCGGCGGCCGGCTGCGCGACCGCTTCCCCGGCGGCAGGCTGCCCGCCTGGCTGACCGAGGGCGATCTCGACGTGTACGCCGGGGAGTTCGAGCGCACCGGCATGACCGGGGCCCTCAACCGCTACCGCGCCATGGACCGCGACTGGGAGGACCTCGCCCAGTACGCCGGAGCCCCGATCAGGCAGCCGTCCCTGTTCATCGGCGGCGCCCTGGACGCTTCCACGACCTGGATGGCCGACGCGATCGAGGCCTACCCGACCACCCTCCCCGGCCTGGCCTCCGCCCACATCCTGGAGGGCTGCGGGCACTGGATCCAGCAGGAGCGCCCCGCGGAGGTCAACCGTCTGCTGACCGCCTGGCTCGCCTCCCTCCAGGACTGAACCGCCGGGTGTGCCGGCCGGCCCCCCGGCGCGAGCGGGCCGGTCACCTCGGCGACGGCCTGTCAGCCGCGCACCAGTCGCGATCCGGCCTGGATGTTCCTCAACCCCTGTGCAGTACTTGGCCGTTGTGGCCTCTTCCGAGGCCGTGACCCGGTCCTGCGCGGTCGTCGGGCCGCCGCCCCCGGCGCTGTTGCGGCACGCTCCGGACCCGACCCGGAGCGTGCCGGAGTGGTGGTCCGCGGGTGTCCGCCCGTGGATGGTCGCGGCCCGGAGGCTTCGGGCGGCCCTCCGGGCGGCTCGCCGCAAGGTGCCCGGTATGTCGGGTATGTGCGGGCCCCTTCGGGGTTCAGCAACGCACGATCATGAACCCCCGGGACGGGTTCCGGTGGTGTGCGGGCGGGCGCATCCTCGTGGGGCGGGCATCGGCGTCGAGGTGGCGGCCGGGATCTCCCGCGACCGAACTCGCCGGTTCAAGGGCGGACCCGGGGCGACGACCCGGTGGTCCGTCGGGGCCTTCCGGTGGTCGGCCGTCTGATTCTCACTGCGGGGGGCATCGATGATGGACAGTGCTGGTTGTCGTGGCGGGCGTGAGCTCCCGGCGCGCGCGGTCGCGGTGGTCGGGGTCGGCTGCCGCTTTCCGCAGGCGGACGGGCCGGAGGCGTTCTGGCGGCTGCTGCGCGGCGGTGGTGACGCGGTGGTCGGGCGGCGGGGCGGCCGGGGCCCGGCGCGCGGGGGGTTCCTGGACGGGGTGGACGGGTTCGACCCCGAGTTCTTCGGCATCTCACGGCGTGAGGCCGTGGCGATGGACCCGCAGCAGCGGCTGGCCCTCGAACTGGCGTGGGAGGCGCTGGAGGACGCCAGGACCCTGCCGGGCGCCCTGGAGGGCAGCCGGACGGGCGTGTTCCTGGGGGTGATCGCGGACGACTACGCGACGCTGCTGCACGGGCTGGGCCCCGACGCGGTGACCGGGCACACCCTGACCGGGCTGCAGCGCGGGGTGACCGCCAACCGGATCTCGTACACGCTGGGCCTGCACGGTCCGAGCCTGGTGGTGGACACCGGCCAGTCGTCCTCGCTGGCCGCCGTGCACCTGGCGTGCGCGAGCCTGCGCAGCGGCGAGTCCGAGCTGGCGCTGGCCGGCGGGGTGAGCCTGGTCCTCGCGCCGGAGAGCACCCGGGCGCTGGAGCGGGCCGGAACGCTGTCGCCGGACGGGCGCTGCTTCACCTTCGACGCCCGCGCCAACGGCTACGTCCGGGGCGAGGGCGGCGGGGTGGTGGTGCTCAAGCTGCTGGAGGCCGCCGTCCGGGACGGCGACCGCATCCACGCCGTCATCCGCGGCAGCGCCCTGAACAACGACGGCGCGACGCAGACGCTGCCGACCCCGGGCCGGGCGTCGCAGGAGCGGGTGCTCCTGGAGGCCTGCGTCGACGCGGGCGTCGAGCCGGGCGAGGTCCAGTACGTCGAGCTGCACGGTTCGGGGACGCGGGCCGGCGACCCGGTCGAGGCCGCGGCGCTCGGTGCGGCGCTGGGCTCGGTGCGCGGCGAGGGCGATCCGCTGCTGGTCGGGTCGGTGAAGACGAACATCGGCCATCTGGAGGGCGCGGCGGGGATCGCCGGGTTCATCAAGACCGTCCTGTGCCTCGCCGAGCGCGAGCTCGTGCCCAGCCTGAACCACGTCGGGCCCGGCGAGCGGGTCCCGCTCGACGAGCTGCGGCTGCGGGTGAACACCGAGACCGGGGCCTGGCCCTCGCCGCACGGTCAACTGGTCGCCGGAGTCAGCTCGTTCGGGATCGGCGGCACCAACTGCCATGTGATCCTGTCGGATTGGCCGGGCGTGGAAGCAGTATCCGAGGAGAAGGAGGAGGCCGGGGCGCTGCCCTGGGTCCTGTCCGGGCGGGACGAGCCCGCGCTGCGCGACCAGGCCGAACGGCTGCGCGCCCATGTGGCGGCGCGTCCGGCGCTCGGGGCGGCCTCGGTGGGCCGGTCGCTGGCCGTCACCCGCACCGCGTTCGAGCACCGCTGCGTGGTCGTCGCGGACGGCCGGGACGGCTTCCTCGCCGAACTCGCGGACCGGGCGGCCGGGCGGCCGTCGGCGGCCGTGGTGGAGGGCCGGCACGAGGGGCCGCCGGTGCGGCCGGTCTTCGTCTTCCCCGGCCAGGGCTCGCAGTGGACGGGCATGGCGGCGGAGCTGATCGAGACCTCCCCGTTCTTCGCCGAGCGGATCGACGAGTGCGCCGAGGCCCTCCGCCCGTACGTGGACTGGTCGTTGGCCGATGTCCTGCGCGGGGTCCCCGGCGCGCCGCCGCTGGAGGGCGACGAGGCGGTCCAGCCCGCGCTGTGGGCGGTGATGGTGTCGCTGGCCGCGCTGTGGCGCTCGGCCGGGGTGGAGCCGGCCGCCGTGGTGGGGCACTCGCAGGGCGAGATCGCCGCCGCCACCGCCGTGGGCGCCCTGTCGCTCCGGGACGGTGCGCGGATCGTGGCCCTGCGCAGCCGGGTGCTGAACCGGATCGCGGGCGGTGGCGGCCTGTTGTCGGTGGACCTCCCGGCCGAGCGGGTGGAGCGGGACCTCGTGGCGCTCGAGCTCGCGGGAGTCGACCGCGCGGCGGCCGGCGGCCCCGGGCTGTCGGTCGCGGCGGTCAACGGCCCGGCGCACACGGTGGTGGCGGGGCCGGCGGCCGCGCTCGACGCGCTGGCCGCCCACTACGGGCAGCGGGTGCGCACCCGGCGGATCCCGATCGACTACGCCTCGCACAGCGCGGCCGTCGAGGAGCTTCGGGACGGCCTGCTCGCCGCGTTCGCCGGGATCGCCCCGCGCTCCACCGACGTGCCGTTCCACTCGACCGTCACCGCCGGACCGATCGACACCGCCGAGCTGGGCCCCGGGTACTGGTTCCGCAACCTGCGCGAGCCGGTCCGGTTCGGGCCGGTCGTCGAACACCTGCTGGACGCGGGCCACTCGACCTTCCTGGAGATCAGCCCTCACCCGGTGCTGGCGATGGGCGTCCGGCAGGCGATCGACCTGCACGGCGGGGACGGCGCCGCGCTGAGCACGCTCCGGCGCGGCCACGGCGGCCGCCGGCGGTTCCTCACGGCGGCGGCCGAGGCCTTCGTCCGGGGCGTCCCGGTCGACTGGTCCGCGCTGCTGCCCGCCTCGGCGCCGCTCGCCGACCTGCCGACCTACCCGTTCCAGCGCCGCTCCTACTGGCCGTCCGGGATGCCGGGGGCCGCCGGGAGCGAGCGGGCGGACGAGGGGACGCAGACGCCGGCGTCGACCCCGGCGCCGGTTCCGGCCCTGGACGGGCGGTCGGTCCTGGAGCTGGTCCGGAGCCTGACCGCCGTCGTGCTGGGCACGGGCTCGGCCGCCGACGTCCGGCCCGGGCGGACGTTCCGCGAGATGGGCCTGGACTCGGCCATGACGCTCGAACTGCGCGACCGGCTGGCGGCCGCGACGGGGCTGAACCTGGAGAGCACCGTCCTGTACGACCACCCGAGCCCGGCCGCCCTCGCCGCCGTGATCGGCGCGCTGACGGCGAACGACGAGGCCGACAAGGACAACGAGGCCGAGCCGGAGGCCGACAACGACGGCAACGACGGCAAGGCCGGAAACGACGACGAGGCCGACGACCCCGTGGTCATCGTCGGCATGGCCTGCCGCTTCCCCGGCGGGGTGCGCTCGCCCGAGGACCTGTGGGACCTGGTCGACGCCGGCACCGACGCCATCGGCGACTTCCCCGACGACCGGGGCTGGGACCTGGCGGCGCTCCACCACCCGGACCCGGACCGGGCCGGCACCTCCTACGTCCGCCGGGGCGGCTTCGTCCGGGACGTCCCGGACTTCGACGCGGAGTTCTTCGGGATCAGCCCGCGCGAGGCCCTCGCCATGGACCCGCAGCAGCGGCTCCTGCTGGAGGTCGCCTGGGAGGCGCTGGAGCGGGCCGGGATCGACCCCACCGCGCTGAAGGGCAGCCGGACCGGCGTGTTCGCCGGGGCGATGCACTCCGGCTACGGGCCGAGCATGGAGGCGGCCGGGCCCGGCGTCGCGGGGCACCTGCTGACGGGCACCAGCGTGAGCGTGGTCTCCGGGCGGATCGCGTACGTCCTCGGGCTGAACGGGCCCGCGCTGACGGTGGACACCGCGTGCTCGGCGTCGCTGGTCGCGCTGCACCAGGCGGTGCGGTCGGTCCGGGCCGGGGAGTGCTCGCTCGCCCTGGCCGGCGGGGTCACCGTCATGGCGACGCCCGGCATGTTCGTGGAGCTGTCCCGCCAGCGGGTGCTGGCCGCCGACGGCCGCTGCAAGGCGTTCTCCGCCGGGGCGGACGGCACCGGCTGGGGCGAGGGCGCGGGCATGGTCGTGGTGGAGCGGCTCTCGGACGCCCGCCGCCACGGCCACCCGGTGCTGGCGGTCGTGGCCGGCAGCGCCGTCAACTCCGACGGCGCCTCCAACGGGCTGTCCGCGCCCAGCGGCGTCGCCCAGCAGCGCGTGATCGAGGACGCGCTCGCCGACGCCGGGCTCGCGCCGCGGCAGGTCGACGCCGTGGAGGCGCACGGGACCGGCACCGCCCTGGGCGACCCGATCGAGGCCAACGCCCTGCTGGCCGCGTACGGGCAGGGCCGGGAGCGGCCGCTGTGGCTCGGGTCCCTCAAGTCCAACATCGGGCACGCCCAGGCCGCGGCGGGCGTCGGCGGCGTGATCAAGATGGTCCAGGCGCTCCGGCGGGGCGCGCTGCCCGCCACGCTGCACGCCGACGAGCCGTCCCCGCACGTCGACTGGACGGCCGGCTCGGTGGCCCTGCTCGACCGGGCCCGGCCCTGGCCGGAGACCGGGGAGCCCCGGCGCGGCGGCGTCTCCTCGTTCGGGATCAGCGGCACCAACGCGCACGTGATCCTGACCGAGCCGCCGGCCGGGCAGCAGCCCGGGCAGCCGACCGGGCCCGGGGCGGCGGGAGGACCGGCGGCACCGCCCGTGGTGCCGGTCGTGCTGGCGGCCCGCACCCCGGAGGCGCTGCGGGAGCGGGCCCGCGGGCTGGCCGACGGGCCGCTCGACCCGGTCGCCGCCGCGCCGGCCCTGACCGCCCGGACCTCCTGGGACGAGCGTGCCGTGGTGGTCGCCGCCGACCGGCCGGAGGCCGAGCGGGCGCTGGCGGCGCTGGCCCGCGCCGAGGAGGCTCCCGGCCTGGTCACCGGCCGGGCCGGCGAGCCCGGCCGGACCGTCCTGGTCTTCCCCGGCCAGGGCGGCCAGTGGCGCGGGATGGCGGCGCGACTCGCCGCCGAGAGCCCGGTGTTCGCGGCCCGCCTGGCCGAGTGCGAGCGGGCGCTCGCGCCGTACGTCGACTGGTCGTTGGCCGACGTCCTGGCCGATGGCCGGGCCGAAACCCGGACGGACGCCCCGGCCGAGGCCCGGACGGACGCCGCGTCCGAGGCCCGGACGGACGCCGCGTCCGACTCCCGGACCGGCGCGCCGACCGGCGCGTCCCCGCTCGACCGGATCGACGTCGTGCAGCCCGCGCTGTGGGCGGTGATGGTGTCGCTGGCCGAGCTGTGGCGGGAGGCCGGGGTCGTCCCGGACGCCGTGGTCGGCCACTCCCAGGGCGAGCTCGCCGCCGCCGTGGTGGCCGGGGCGCTCTCCCTGGAGGACGGCGCCCGCGCCATCGCGCTGCGCAGCCGCCTGGCCGTCGACCTGATGGGCCGGGGGGCGATGGCCGTCGTCCCGCTGCCCGCCGCGCGGGTGCGGGAGCGCCTCGGCGCGCTGAGCATCGCCGCGGTCAACGGACCGGCCGTCACCGCCGTGGCCGGCGCCCCGGACGCGATCGCCGCCCTGGTCGACGGGTACCGGGCCGAGGGCGTCAACGCCCGGGTGATCCCGGCGGCCTTCGCCTCGCACTGCCCGGCAGTCGAACCGATCCGGGCGGAGCTCCTGGCCGGGCTGGCGCCGCTGACGCCGCGCGGCGGCGGGATCGCGCTGATGTCCTCGGTCACCGCCGACTGGCAGGACGGCGCCGGGCTGGACGCGGCCTACTGGTACCGGAACCTGCGGCACACCGTGCGCTTCCAGGAGGCCGTCGAGGCGCTCGTCGCCTCCGGCCACACCACCTTCGTCGAGGTCGGCCCGCACCCGGTGCTGGGCGGCAGCATCGGCCAGATCCTGGAGGAGGCCGGTGTCGACGGGATCGTCACCGGCTCGCTGCGCCGCGACGACGGCGGCCTGCGCCGCTTCCTCACCTCCGCCGCCGAGGCCCACGTCCGCGGTCTGCCCGTCGCCTGGGAGCGCCTCACCGGTGCGGCGGCCGGCCACGTCGACCTGCCCACCTACCCCTTCCAGGGCCGCCGCTACTGGCTCACCGGAGCGGCCGGGCCGACCGGCACGGCCGACCTCGGCCAGGCACCGGCCGAGCACCCCCTGCTCGGCGCGGCCGTCGAACTCGGCGACGGCGAGACGGTGTTCACCGGACGGCTGTCGGCCCGCAGCCACCCCTGGCTGGCCGACCACGTCCTCGCCGGGACGGTCGTCGTGCCGGGCACCGCGTTCCTGGAGCTGGCCCTGCACGCGGGAGCGAAGGCCGGGACGGCGCGGATCGAGGAACTGACCGTCGCCACCCCGATGGAGCTGCCCGCGGACGGCGCCGTCGACCTGCGCGTACGGGTGTCCGGCGCGGACGGCGACGGGCTGCGGACCTGCCGGATCTCGGGCCGGGCGACGGGCGGCGGCGAGTGGATCGAGCACGCCACCGGCACCCTGAGCGCCGACCACATCCCTGCCCAGGCCCCGGCCCCGCTCCGGAACCGGGCCGCCACCGATTGGCCGCCGACCGGCGCGACGCCGGTGCCGTCGACCCGGATGTACGAGGACCTCGCCCTGCGCGGCCACCAGCCCGGGCCGGCCTTCCAGGGCCTGCGGGCCGCCTGGCGGGGCGCCGACGGCGGGCAGTACGCCGAGGCCGTCCTGCCCGAGCCGGCGGAGGCCGACGCCGGGTCCTACCGGCTGCACCCCGCCCTGCTCGACGCCTCCCTGCACGGTCTGATCGCCGCCGCCCCGGGCCACGAGGGGCGGCCCGTACAGCCGGTGCGCTGGCGCGGAGTGTCCCTGACGGCCGCTCCGGCCGGCGGCCGGACGTTCCTGCGGGTGCTGGCCGGGCCCGCCTCGGACGGCGGCCTCCCGCTGGCCCTGCTCGACGCCTCGGGGGAGCCGGTGGGGCTGGTCGAGGCGGTGGAGCTGCGCCCGGTCGCGGCGGGATACCCCGCCGACCCGGCCGCCGCCGCGCGCGACTCGCTGTTCGCCCTCGGCTGGGAACCGCTGCGGGAGTCGGTGCCGGAGCCGGTGTCGTTGCCGGCCGGCCCGTTGCCGGTCGTCCCGTGGGACGGCCTCGACCCGGACGCACTGCTCGCGGCGGCCGACCCGGACACGCCCACCGTGGTGGACTGCCCGACCGGAGCGCACGGACCGCACGGATCGTACGGACAGCAGGACGCCACCGACCCGGCGACGGCGGCCAGGACCGCCGTCCACCGCACCCGGGACCTGCTCGCCCGGTGGCTCGCCGAGGACCGGCTCGCCGGGTCCCGTCTGGTGCTGGTCACCCGGGGCGCGGTCGCCGTGCGGCCCGGCGAGACCGTCCGGGACCTCGCCCAGGCGGCGGTCTGGGGCCTGGTGCGCACCGCCCAGGTCGAGCACCCGGGCCGGTTCACCCTGGTCGACCTGGCCCCCGGCACCACCGCGACCGAAGGCACTCCCGAGGTCCCGGCCGCCGTACTGACCCCGGAGGAGAACCAGCTGGCCGTCCGCGACGGCGCCGTCCTGGTGCCCCGGCTGGTGTCCGCCGTGGGCGATCCCGCGCTGCGGCCCCCCGAGGACGCGGCGGCCTGGCACCTGGACATCCCCGAGCGCGGCACCCTCACCGGCCTGGAGCTGCGCCCCTGCCCCGAGGCCGCCGCCGAGCCCGGCCCCGGCCGGGTCCGGGTCGCGGTCCGCGCCGCCGGGCTGAACTTCCACGACGTCCTGGGCGCGCTCGACATGCACCCCGGCGATCCGGGCCCGCTCGGCCTGGAGGGCGCGGGCGTGGTCACCGCGACCGGCCCCGGGGTCACCGGCCTGGCCGTCGGCGACCGGGTGACGGGCCTGTTCCCGGCGGCGTTCGGCACGGTGGCCCAGGCCGACCAGCGCACCCTGGTCAGGATCCCGGACGACTGGTCCTTCACCCGGGCCGCCGCCGTGCCGGTCGCCCACCTGACCGCCCTGCACGCCCTGGTCGAACTGGGCGGCGTGGGCGCGGGGGACCGGGTGCTGGTCCACGCCGGGGCGGGCGGCGTCGGTCTGGCCGCCGTCCAGCTGGCCCGGCACCTGGGCGCGGAGGTCTTCGCGACCGCGAGCCCCGCCAAGTGGCCCGCGCTGCGCGCCCTCGGCCTCGACGACGACCACCTCGCCTCCTCCCGCGAGCCCGGCTTCGGCGCCCGCTTCGGTGCCGGCCCGAGTGCCGGCCCGGGTGCGGGCCCCGACGCGGGCGACCGGCGGATGGCGCTCGTCCTGAACTCGCTGACCGGCGAGCTCGTCGACGAGTCGCTGCGGCTGCTGCGTCCCGGCGGGCTCCTGGTCGAGCTCGGCCGGACCGAACAGCGCGACCCCGCCGAGGTGGCCGCCGCGCACCCCGGCGTGCGCTACCGGGCGTTCAACCTGCTCCAGCTGCCGCCCGAGCACCTCGCCCGCCTGCTGGAGCGGACGGTCGAGCTGTTCGCCCGGGGCGCGTTCGGCTGGCCCGCCGTCACCGACCTGGACGTCCGGCGGGCGCCCGAGGCCTTCGGGCTGCTGCGCCAGGGCACCCACGTCGGCAAGGTCGTGCTCACCGTCCCGCCGGTCCTCGACCCGGACGGAACCGTCCTGATCACCGGCGGGACGGGCGCCATCGGCCG
Organism: Kitasatospora sp. SC0581; assembly: GCF_048159585.1. Lineage (NCBI taxonomy): Bacteria > Bacillati > Actinomycetota > Actinomycetes > Kitasatosporales > Streptomycetaceae > Kitasatospora > Kitasatospora sp. SC0581. The sequence continues at coordinate 17,068 of NZ_JBLRWA010000002.1, forward strand.
GGCCGTGGCGCGGCACCTGGTCACCGGGCACGGCGCCCGGCGGCTGCTGCTGGCCGGCCGCCGGGGAGGCGATGCGCCGGGAGCCGCCGAGCTGGCGGCCGAACTGACCGCGCTCGGCGCCGAGGTGGCGTTCGCGGCCGTGGACGTCGCCGACCGGGCCGCCGTCGCCGCGATGATCGCGGCGGTCCCCGCCCGGCACCCGCTGACCGCCGTGATCCACGCCGCCGGCGTGGTGGACGACGCGCCCGTCGCCTCGCTCACCCCCGCGCGGATCGACCGGGTGATGCGGGTCAAGGCCGACGGCGCCTGGCACCTGCACGAGCTGACCGCCGGTCACCCGCTCACCGCCTTCGTCCTGGTCTCCTCGGTGATGGGGACGCTCGGCGGCGCCGGCCAGGGCGGCTACACCGCCGCCAACGCCTTCCTCGACGGGCTCGCCCGGCACCGCCGCGCCCAGGGCCTGCCCGCCCTCGCGCTGGCCTGGGGCCTGTGGGGCGACCCGGACGGCATGCTGGGCGCCCTCGGCGACGCCGACCGCGCCCGCTTCGCCCGGGCCGGGCTGGTGGAGATCGACCCCGGGCACGGCCTGGCCCTGCTGGACGCGGCGCTGCCGTCACCGCACGCCGTCCTGGTGCCCGCCCGACTCGACCGCGAGGTCCTGCGCGACCTCGGACCGGACCTCCCGCCGGTGCTGCGCGAGGTCGTGGCGGCCGCCGGAGCGGGGTGGGGCGGGAACGGCCCGACGCCACGGCGGCACCGCCCGCTGCGCGAGGAGCTGGGTGGCCTGACCGCCGGTGAACGCGCCGACGTCCTGGCCGACCTGGTCCGGACCCACATGGCCGCCGTCCTGGGCTCCCGGCCCGAGGCGATCCCGGACGACCGGCCGTTCGGCGAGCTCGGCTTCGACTCGCTCACCTCGGTCGAGTTCCGCAACCGCCTCGGCACGGCGACGGGGCTCAAGCTCCCGCTCACCCTGCTGTTCGAGGCGCCGACGCTGCCCGAGCTGGTCGCCGTCCTGGACGCCGGGCTCGCCCCGCCCGTCCACGAGACCGGGCCGGCTGAGGGAACCGGGCCCGAGCCGGCCGCCGGGGAGTGCGACCAGGACGCGACGGCCCTCGACGAGGACGTGGCGGCCCTCGTCGAGGCCGCGACCGCCGAGGAGCTCCTCGACTTCATCGACCGCGAGCTCATCTGACCCCGGTCCGCCGCCCCACCCCTCCCACCCCCTACGACCACGAGCCCACCAGATCCCCACGGAGGACCGATCCGTCATGGCATCAGCATCGGACGAGAAGCTGCTCGGATACCTCAAGCGCCTCACCCTCGACCTGCACGAGGCGCGCGGGCGCCTGCGCGAGCTGGAGGAGGGGGAGCGGGAGCCGATCGCGATCGTCGGCATGGCGTGCCGGTACCCGGGCGGGGTCGACTCGCCCGACGCGCTGTGGCGGCTGCTGGCCGAGGGCGGGGAGAGCGTCGGCGCGTTCCCCCGTGACCGGGGCTGGGAGGAGGGGCTGTACGACCCCGAGGGCGGCGGCCGGAGCCTGACCGGTTCCGGCGGATTCCTGTACGACGCGGCCGAGTTCGACGCCGGCTTCTTCGGGATCAGCCCGCGCGAGGCGCTGGCCATGGACCCGCAGCAGCGGCTGCTGCTGGAGACCGCCTGGCGGGCCTTCGAGGACGCCGGGATCGACCCGGAGTCGGTGCGCGACACCGAGACCGGGGTGTTCGCCGGCCTGTCGAACCTCGACTACGGGCTGGGGCGCGGCGAGGTGCCCGAGGAGGCCGAGGGCTTCCTGACCACCGGGGCGGTGGGCGGCGCGGCGTCCGGCCGGATCTCGTACACGCTCGGCCTGCGCGGTCCGGCGATCACCGTGGAGACGGCCTGTTCGTCCTCGCTGGTCGCGCTGCACCTGGCCGTCCGGTCGCTGCGCGGCGGCGAGTGCGCGATGGCGCTGGCGGGCGGGGCGACGGTCATGTCCACCCCGCAGCTGTTCACCGAGTTCACCAGGATGCAGGGCGTGGCGCCGGACGGCCGGTGCCGCCCGTTCTCGGCCGGGGCCGGCGGCAGCGGGCTCTCCGAGGGCGTGGGCGTGCTGCTGCTGGAACGGCTGTCGGACGCGCGGCGGCACGGCCACCCGGTGCTGGCCGTGGTGCGCGGCAGCGCGGTGAACCAGGACGGTGCCAGCAACGGCTTCACCGCGCCGAGCGGGTCCGCGCAGCAGCGGGTCATCCGGCAGGCGCTGGCGGACGCCCGGCTGTCGCCCGGCGACGTCCAGGTGGTGGAGGCGAGCAGCACCGGCACGGAGCTCGGCGACCCGATCGAGGCGCGCGCCCTGCTGGCCGCCTACGGGCAGGACCGGGACCGGCCGCTGCGGCTGGGCTCGTTGAAGCCCAACATCGGGCACTCCCAGGCGGCGGCGGGCGTCGCCGGGGTGATCAAGACGGTGCTGTCGATGCGTCACGGCACGCTCCCCGCCACCCTGTACGCGGACGAGCCCACCCCGCACGTCGACTGGTCGGCGGGCGCGGTCGAGCTGGTCGCCGAGCGGGCCGCCTGGCCGGGGTCGGCCGGGCCCAGGCGGGCCGGGGTGTCCTCGCAGGGCATCAGCGGCACCAACGCCCACGTGATCATCGAGGAGGCCCCGGCCGCCTTGGAGGCGGGGGAGACCGGGGACGGGGAGGCCGGTCCGGGCGGGCCGCGGCTGCTGACCCTGTCCGCCAAGTCGCCGGCCGCGCTCGCCGAACTCACCGACCGCTACACCGAGTTGCTCGCGGGCGACGGGCCGGGTGCGGCCGGCGGGTCCGGCTTGGCGGCGGTCTGCCGGGCCACCGGCCTCGGCCGGGCGCACTTCCCGCACCGGCTGACGGCCGTCGCCTCCTCGGCCGCCGAGCTGCGGGACCTCCTCCTGCGGACCCGCCGGGAGGAGGAGCCGCCGGCCGGCGTCCGGGTCGGCACCCGGACCCCGGAGGGCGGCCGGGGCCCGGTGTTCCTCCTCACCGGCGCCGCCGGCCCCCTGGCCGGGCCGGACGCCGAGGCGGTCGCCGTCCTGGCCGAGGCCGAGCCGGTCTTCCGCCGCGCCCTGGACCAGTGCGCCGAGGCGCCCGGCGGCCGGCTCTCGCCGTTCGCCGTCGGCTACGCGCTCGCCGAGCTGTGGCGCTCGTGGGGCGTGCGGCCCGCCGCCGTCCTCGGCCACGGCACCGGCGAGCTGGTGGCCGCGTGCGTCACGGGCACGATGAGCCCGGAGGACGCGCTGGTGGCGGCCCGTACGGTCCGGAACGCGGCCGCGCCGGAGACGGCCGGGCCGGACGCCGCCGGGTCGGAGCGGTTCGCCGCCGGCCTCGCCGCGCTGCTGCGGGACGGCCACCGCACCTTCGTCGAGCTCGGGCCCGCCTCGCCGCTGCTCGACGAGGTCCGGGCGGCCGGGCACACCGTGGTCCTGCCGTCGCTGCGCCCGGGGGAGGACGCCCGGCGCACCCTCCTCGACAGCCTCGGCGCGCTCTACACCCGGGGCGCGCGGATCGACTGGGCGCGCGTGCACGGCGAGCCCGCCGGGCCGCCGGTGCGCCTGCCCGGGTACCCGTTCCAGCGCGAGCGCTACTGGCTCTGGACCGGCGCCCCGCGCCGCGCCGGGGCACCGGCACCGGAGGGGTCGCTGGTCGCGCAGGTACGGTTGGTCGGCCCCGACGGTACGCCGGTGGCGCTCGCCGACGGCGTGCGCCTGGAGGCGGTGCCGGACGCCCTGCCGCCCACCGAGTCCGCGACGGAGCCGCCCGCGACGGAGCCGCCCGCGACGCAGGGACCCGCCGAGGACGTCGTCGAGCTGGTGGCCGGCATCGTCGGCCGGGCGCGCGGCGCGGCCGTCACCGGCGACGACCGGGAGCTGCCGCTGCGGCGCCTGGCCGTCGACTCGCTGATCGCGATGGACATCCGGCAGACCCTCGCCCGGCGGCTCGGCGTGGACCTGCCGCTGCGCGACCTGCTGGACGGCCGCGGCGTCACCGCGATCGCCGACGCCGTCCGGGCCGCACGCGGCGACAACAGCGGCGGCGATGACGCCCGACGACCCGGGACGGCGCTGGTCGCCGACCCGGCGGCCCGCCACGAGCCGTTCCCGCTCACCGACCTCCAGCAGGCCTACCTGGTCGGCCGGACCGACGCCTTCGAGCTCGGCAACGTCTCCACCTCCTTCCTGGTCGAGGTGGACCTGACCGACACCGACCCGGACCGGCTGGCCGCCTCCTTCCGGCAGCTCGTCGACCGGCACGACATGCTCCGCGCGGTCGTCTCCCGGGACGGGCACCAGCGGGTGCTCGCCGAGGTCCCCGAGTACCGGATCGCCACCGTCGACCTGCGGGCCTGCGACCAGGCCGAGCGGGAGCGCCGGCTGGCCGCGATCCACCGGGAGATGCGGGACCAGGTCTTCGACACCGAGGCCTGGCCGCTGTTCGACGTCCGGGCCACCCTGCTCGACGCCCGCACCACCCGGCTGCACCTCAACTTCGACGCGCTGATCATCGACGGCCGCAGCTCCGGGCTGCTGTTCCGGGAGTGGGCGCAGGCCTACCGCCACGGGGCGCCCGCGACCCCCGCCCCGGCCGTCACCTACCGCGACTACGTGCTCGCCGCCGCCGGGGCGGACGCCGAGGGGCGCGAGCGGTCGCTCGCCTACTGGCGGGCCCGCGTCGACTCGCTGCCGCCCGCGCCCGCCCTGCCGCTGCGCCCGGGCCCGGCGCCCCGGCGGCCGGAGTTCGTCCACCGCACGGCCCGGGTCGGGGCCGGGGCGTGGCGGCGCTTCAAGGAGCACGCCGCGGCGGCGGGCCTCTCGCCCTCGGCCGCGCTGTGCGCCGCGTACGCGCAGGTGCTGGGCGCCTGGAGCGCCTCGCCGCGCTTCACGCTCAACCTGCTGGCGTTCCACCGGCGGCCGCTGCACGAGGACGCCGGCCGGGTGGTCGGCAACCTCAGCGCCACCACCCTGCTGGAGGTCGACGCCGCCCCCGGCGAGGCCTTCGCCGCGGGCGCCGCGCGCCTCCAGGACCAGCTGCTGGCCGACCTCGAACACGGCCACGTCAGCGGCGTCGAGGTGCTGCGCGAACTCAACCGCACCCGCGGCGGGACGGGCCTGGCGGGCATGCCGGTGGTCTTCACCAGCACGATCGGCTTCTCCGCCCGGAGCGACGCCGCCGACAACACCGCCGACGGCGACAACACCGACAACACCGCCGACGGCGGCCCGGAGCAGCGCGGGGCGCTCACCACGCTGACCGCGCTCGGCACCGCCGGCGAGCTGGCCTCCAGCTCGGTGCGCACCCCGCAGGTGTGGCTCGACCACCAGGCCCTGGAGGAGGCCGGGGAGCTGGTCCTGAACTGGGACGTGGTGGAGGAGGTGTTCCCCGAGGGCGTCGTCGACGGGATGTGGGAGGCCTACCGGGACCTGGTGCGCGGCCTGTGCGAGGAGGGCGCGTGGCGCCGCCCGCCGGCTGTGCTCGCGCCGGAGTCCGACCTGGCGGTCCGCCGGGCCGTCAACGCCACCGACGGCCCCGTCCCCGCCGAGCTGCTGCACGACGCGTTCCTGCGGCAGGCCGCGGCCCGGCCGGACGCGCCCGCCGTCATCACCGCCGCCCGGACCCTCAGCTACCGCGAGGTGGACCGCCGGTCCGACCGGATCGCCCGTCGGCTGATCGAGGACGGCGCCGGCCCGGGCGCGCTGGTCGGCATCGTGCTGGACAAGGGCTGGGAGCAGGTCGTCGCGGCGCTGGCCGTCCTCAAGACCGGGGCCGCCTACGTGCCGGTCGACGCCGCTGTGCCCGGCCCCCGCCTGCGGATGATCGTGGAGACCGCCGGGATCGGCCTGGTGCTGACCCGCTCGGCGGTCGCGGCCGGGCTCGACCTGCCGGACGGCACCCGCGCGCTGCACGTCGACACCGAGCCGGAGGACACCGGCACGGACGGCCCGCTGCCGCCCTCCCCGGCCCGGCCCGAGGACCTCGCGTACGTCATCTTCACCTCGGGCTCCACCGGGGTGCCGAAGGGCGTGATGATCGAGCACACCGGCGCGGTCAACACGATCCGGGACGTCAACGACCGGTTCGGCGTGACCGGGGACGACCGGGTGCTGGCGCTGTCCGCGTTCAACTTCGACCTCTCGGTCTACGACGTGTTCGGCCTGCTCGCGGTCGGCGGCGCCGTGGTCCTGCCCGACGCCCCGGCGCAGCGCGAGCCGGCCGCCTGGCTGGACCTGGTGACCCGGCACCGGGTGACGGTCTGGAACAGCGTCCCCGCGCTGATGGAGATGTTCGTCGAGCACGTGCGGGCGCTCGGCGGCCCGTTCCCGCTGCGGCTGGTGATGATGAGCGGCGACTGGATCCCCGTCACCCTCCCCGGCGCCGTCGCCGCGGTCCTGCCGGACGCGCGGGTCGTCGGCCTGGGCGGTGCGACCGAGGCCTCGATCTGGTCGATCCTGCACCCGATCACCGACGTGGACCCGGAGCGGACGAGCATCCCGTACGGCCGGCCGATGCGGAACCAGCGCTTCCATGTGCTGGACGAGGCGCTGCGGCCGCGCCCGGCCTGGGTCCCCGGCGACCTGTACATCGCGGGCACCGGCCTGGCCCGCGGCTACCTCGGCGACGAGGAGAAGACCCGCGCGGCCTTCCCGCGCCACCCGGTGACGGGGGAGCGGCTCTACCGCACCGGCGACCTCGGCCGCTACCTGCCGGACGGCGACATCGAGTTCCTCGGGCGCGCGGACTTCCAGGTGAAGATCCAGGGCCACCGGATCGAGCTCGGCGAGGTCGAGGCGGCGCTGCTGCGCCGGCCGGACGTCCGGGCGGCGGCCGTGGTGGCCGAGGGCGAGCGCGGCGGCCCGCGGCGGCTCGTCGGCTACGCGGTGGCGGACGCCTCCGAGGAGGAGCTGCGCGCGGCGCTCGGCCGGGAACTGCCGGGGTACCTGGTGCCCGCCCGGATCGTCCTGCTGCCGGAGCTGCCGCTGACCGACAACGGCAAGGTGGACCGCCGGCGGCTTCCCTCGCCCGGGCTCGCGGCCCCGCGCCCCGGCGGGGCGGTCGCCCCGCGCGACGCGGCCGAGCGGCTGCTCGCCGGGATCTGGGCCGAGTTCTTCGGCACTCCCGCGGCGGCCGCCGACACCGCCCCGGACCCCTCCGACGCCGCCCCGGACCCCGCCGGTTTCGACGTCACGGCGAACTTCTTCGACCTCGGCGGCGACTCCATGCTCGCGGTGCGGATGATGGCCCGGATCAGGCAGTGCACCGGCCGCTCGCTGCCGGTGGCCACGCTGCTCGCCCGGCCGACCGTCGAGGCGCTCGCCGGGGTGCTGCGCGAGCGGGCCGAGGACGAGGGCCGGGCGGCCCTGGTCACCGTCCGGGGCACCGGGACCCGGCCGCCGCTGTTCCTGGTCCACCCGGTCGGCGGCGACGTGCTCTGCTACGCCGGGCTCGCCGCCCTGCTGGACGGGGACCAGCCGGTCCACGCCCTCCAGTACCCCGAAGCGGACGCCGAAGCGGACCCCGGGGTGCGGACCGCCCCGCGGACCGTGGCCGAACTGGCCGCGCACTACGCCGACGCGATCACCGCGGGGTTCCCGGACGGCCCGTACCGGCTCGGCGGCTGGTCGATGGGCGGGGTGATCGCCCTGGAGACCGCCCGGCTGCTCACCGACCGGGGCGCGGCGGTCGAGCTGGTCGCGGCCGTGGACCTGCTCGAACCGCCCGGCCGCACCGAGCCCGCCGCCGAGCCGGCGTTGCTGGCCCGGTTCGCCCGCGACCTGGCCGGGCTGGCCGGCCACGACTGGAACCCCGGGCCGGAGGAGTTCGAGCCGGTCGACGGCGGCTCCCCGGTCGAGGAGCTGCTGACCCGGGCCCGGCGGGCCGGCGTCCTGCCGGAGGAGATCGACGGCGCCACCCTGGAGCGGCTCGCGGGCCGGTTCCTGCGCCTCAGCCGGGCGCTGGCCGAGCACCGGCCCGTCCCGTACCGGGGCCGGGTCCGGCTGCTGCGGGCGATGGACGGGGCCAGCACGGCCACCACCCGGCGGTGGCTGGAGCTGCTCGGCGACCGGGCGGAGAGCGTCGACGTGCCCGGCGACCACTACAGCGTCATGCGCGCCCCGTACCTCCAGACCCTGGCGGCCGAGCTCGACAAGGCGTTGAACGACCTGTGACCCGCCGCCCCGGAGAACCCCACCGCACCCGCCGAACCAGGAGGACCGGATGACCACCCTCGAACTGCCGCCCCGGACCGGGACGGCCCGGACCGGTACGCCCCGCACCGGGACGGCCCGCACCGCCGCCTCGGTCCTGGACCGGGTACGGAGCTACGCCGCCGGCCTGCCGGCCACCGCGCCGGAGACCGAACGGCTGGGCCGGATCCCCGGTGACGTCCTGGCGGGCCTGAAGGCCACCGGGCTGCTGCGGGCCGCCCTGCCGCCGCGGCTGGGCGGGGTCGAGCTGACCGTGCCGGAGACCACCCGGGCGATCGACCTGCTGGCCGAGGGCGATGCCTCGGTCGCCTGGTGCGCGTCCGTCGCGCTGAACGCCTCGCTGGCCGTGGTCTCGCTGCCCGAGGACGTCTTCGCCGAGCTGTTCCCGGACCCGGACCTGATCACCGCGACGGTGCTGCCGCCGGCCGGGCGGTCGGTCCGGCACGGCGGCGGCCACCTGCTGACCGGCCGCTGGACCCACGCCAGCGGGATCACCCACGCTGACCGGGTGCTGGCCGGGTTCCTGACCCCGGAGGGCACCCCGAGGGTCGCCGTCCTGGACGCCGCGCAGGTCCGGGTGCTGGACACCTGGCACACCACCGGGCTGCGCGGCACCGGCTCGCACGACATCGAGGTCGCCGACCTGTTCGTCCCGGAGCGGCACACCTTCGCCCTGGCGCCGTCCGGCACCCGGGCGGAGCCGCTCCACCTGCGCGCCGACAACCTCGCCCTCAAGATGGCGGGCGTGCCGCTGGGGATCGGCCGGGCCGCGCTGGCCGGCGCCCGGGAGCTGCTCTCCCCCCGGCGCACCGCGCTGCCCTACCCGGGGGTCCGGGCCGACCTCGCGCACGCCGAGTCGCTGATCGGCGCGGCGGACGCCTACGTGTACCGCACGCTGGAGCAGGCCTGGGCGGCCCAGGCGGCGGGCCTGGCGGCGGAGCGCGGCACGGCGGCGCTGGCCCGCCGGTTCGCCCACCGGGCCTGCCGGGAGGCGGTCCAACTCCTGTACGACGCCGTGGGATCGGCCGCGGTCTACACCGAGCGCACCCCGCTCGACCGCTGCCTGCGCGACATCGTCACGGCGGGCCGCCACGTCGCCTCGGCGGAGAAGGTCCTGGACGGTGTCGGCGAGCTGCGGCTCGGGGGCGCGCCCGAGTCCCCGCACCTCTGATCAGGGGCCCTCAGGCCGTCACGCCTCCTCGCGCCAGCCCTCGTAGCCGGCCGCGAGGCGGTCGAGGGCGTGCAGCAGCGCCGGGGTCCAGCCGCTCTCCGGGGCCTCGGCCACGACCAGCCACTGGGCGTCCTCGGCGTCGTCCTCGCCCGCGAGCGCGTCGCGGACGACTTCGAGCTCGCCGAGGTCGGGCTGGGCGGCGCCGAGCTCCTCGGCGGCCTCCTCGGCGGTGTCGCGGTCGGGCAGGACGAGCAGCTGCCGGGCGTACGGGTCGTCGACGGCCGGGAGGTCGGTGGTGTGGTTCTCGCTCACCCGGACATTGTCCAGGTCGGGCCGCCCGCTCCGTCGGGCGGGAGTGTCCGCGGCCCGTGGGATGCTGGTAGGCGATGGCCAGGAAGAGTGCACCCGACGACCTGCTCGCCCCGCTGACCCTCGCGGTCGGCCAGGAGGAGCTGCTGCTGGACCGCGCGGTCGCCCAGGTGGTGGCGGCGGCGAAGGCGGCGGACCCGGACACCGACGTACGGGACCTGCCGCCCGGCGGCCTGCAGCCCGGCAGCCTGGCCGAGCTGACCACGCCGTCGCTGTTCGCCGAGCGCAAGGTGATCGTGGTCCGGGCCGCGCAGGACCTCTCCGCCGACTCCGTGAAGGAGGTCAAGGCGTACATCGAGGCCCCGGCCGAGGAAGTGATCATGGTGCTGGTGCACGCCGGCGGCGCCAAGGGCAAGGGCCTGCTGGACGCCGGGCGCAAGGCGGGCGGGCGCGAGGTGGCCTGCCCCAAGCTGGCCAAGGCGAGCGAGCGGCTGGCCTTCGTCAAGGGCGAGTTCCGCACCCTGGGCCGCTCCGCGACCCCGGAGGCCTGCCAGGCGCTGCTGGACGCGCTCGGCAGCGACCTGCGTGAGCTGGCGGCCGCCTGCAACCAGCTGACCTCGGACGTCGAGGGCGCGATCGACGAGACGGTGGTGGCCCGCTACTACAGCGGCCGGGCCGAGGCGACCGGCTTCGAGGTCGCCGACCTGGCGGTCACCGGCCGGGCCGCGGAGGCGCTGGAGCGGCTGCGCTGGGCGCTGGCCGTCGGCCAGCCGCCGACCGGCATCACCTACGCGCTGGCCTCCGGCGTGCGCAGTATCGGCCGGCTGGCGAGCGCCGGGCGGAACATGCGCCCGGGCGACCTGGCCCGCGAGCTGGGCATGCCGCCGTGGAAGGTCGACCGGGTCCGCCAGCAGATGCGCGGCTGGACGGGCGACGGGGTGGCCACCGCGCTGACCGCGATCGCCCAGGCCGACGCCGCCGTCAAGGGCGGCTCGGACGACCCGGCGTACGCCCTGGAGCGTGCGGTGGTCGCCGTCGCCCGGGCCTCCCGGGCCGGCTCCCGGCCCGCCTACTGACGGCCCGGCGCTACTTCTTCATGGCCCGCACGGTGTCCTGCCCGTCGGACTGGAGGGCGGTGCGCAGCTCCTCCTTGGTCGGCGGCTTGCCCTTGCCCTCGGTGTAGCCGGCCGAGTAGGTGACGTAGTACGTCATCCCGCCGTCGCGGATGTCCAGTTCGGCGTAGACGCTGTGGTACTGGTCCGAGCCGTCGTCCTTGTACAGGAAGTACGCCTCCTCGCCGAGCCCCGCGATGTCGGTGACCTGGTAGCCGCGGGCCCGGTAGAGCTCCTTGTTGGCCTCCAGCTCGGGCGCCGGGTTGACCGCCTTGTGCAGGTCGACGCGCATGTAGAGGGTGGCGGACTCGCTGTCGCTGGTGCCGCCGGTGCGCTTGAGCGACATCGAGCAGTTCATGCTGTCCAGCGCCGGGTGCCGGTCGGTGTGGTGGGTCGGCTTGGAGGTGTCCGAGACGGAGTAGGTCTGCAGGAGCTTCGTGGGCTTCCCGGTGGCGCAGAAGTCGTCGGAGAGGTGGTAGCCGCGCAGGTCGCGCGGCGAGGAGTCGCTGCTGACCAGGCCGGGGACGGCCGTCACGGCGGCGGCCCAGCCGATCGAGACGGTCACCGCGCCGACGAACGCCCAGACGGCGTTGCGCCGCAGGTTCCCGCTCCGCCCGGGGGCGGGGGCGGCGGGCAGGCCGGGCGCGGTGGGCAGCCCCGGCGGCGGTCCGAAGCCGCCGGCGCCCGCGGGGCCGGGAGCGCCCGGTACGGGCTGCGCGCCCCCGCCCGGCTGCTGCGGGAAGCCGTACCCCGGTCCGTTCGGTGGCTGCGGGAAGCCGTATCCCGGCCCGTTCGGTGGCTGCGGCGGCGGTGGCGTCGTCATGGAAGTTCCCCCCTGGACCTGGCGCCGAGGTGCTCCCCGCACCCCGGTCGGACCCGACCGACGATAGCCGCCGGGCCGCGGAACGCGACAGGCGCCGCAGCGGCCTCGGGGAGAGGCCGGCTGCGACGCCTGTCGCACTGCTTCTGTGCACCGCACCCGCGTGGCGAACGCAGGCCGCGTGCGGTGCGAGTCTTGCGCGCCTCGGGGGTCCGGGTAGAGGGCCGGGTCGCTCCGAAGCGGTGGGGGTCGAAAGACCCCGGGGCGTCAGGCCTGGACGGCGGTGTTGACGCGCTTGGTGATGGCCGACTTCTTGTTGGCGGCCTGGTTGGCGTGGATGACGCCCTTGCTCACGGCCTTGTCCAGCGCCTTGGAGGCGGCGCGGGCCAGCTCGGTGGCCTTCTCGGTCTCGCCGGCGGCAGCGGCCTCACGGGCCTTGCGCAGAGCGGTCTTCAGCGAGGACTTGACGGCCTTGTTGCGCAGGCGCGCCTTCTCGTTGGTCTTGTTGCGCTTGATCTGGGACTTGATGTTCGCCACGAAGGAGCCTCAGTCTTGTCTAAGGATTTGAACGGGTTCGCACCCGGTGGCCGTCGGACCAGCTGAGAGGGCATGCCGAGGCCGGGTGCAGCAGCCCACGCTACCAGGGGCCCGCTGCCCGCCCCAAACCCGGGCGCCCGCGAGGGCCGCCCCCGACCGCTCGCGAGGGCGGCCCCGGACGGCCCCGGGTGCCCGAACGGCGGCCCGCCCCGCGGTCGTGGGAAGATGGCAGGGACTATTTCGATCGGACGAGCCCGTCCGGTCCCCGGGAAACCGGTCAGCGATGACCCGGACACCCCCGGCCCCGGACCAACGGAGAATCGGACCAAGGTGCCCGCGACCCCCAGCAATGTGCCAGAGCCCAGCCGTACCGACCCGGCGCTGATCCGCAACTTCTGCATCATCGCCCACATCGACCACGGCAAGTCGACGCTCGCAGACCGGATGCTGCAGATCACCGGCGTCGTCGACCCCCGGCAGATGCGTGCCCAGTACCTCGACCGCATGGACATCGAGCGTGAGCGCGGCATCACCATCAAGTCGCAGGCGGTCCGCCTTCCGTGGGCGCCGAAGACCGGTCCGAACGCCGGGACGACGCACATCCTCAACATGATCGACACCCCCGGCCACGTGGACTTCACGTACGAGGTGTCCCGCTCTCTCGCCGCGTGCGAGGGCACCATCCTGGTGGTCGACGCGGCCCAGGGCATCGAGGCGCAGACCCTCGCCAACCTGTACCTGGCGCTGGAGAACGACCTCACGATCGTCCCGGTCCTCAACAAGATCGACCTGCCGGCCGCCCAGCCGGAGAAGTACGCGGCCGAGATCGCCCACATCATCGGCTGCGACCCCTCCGACGTGCTCCAGGTCAGCGCCAAGACCGGCCTGGGCGTCGAGGACCTGCTGGACCACATCGTCAACACCGTCCCGGCCCCGGTCGGCGTCAAGGACGCCCCGGCCCGCGCGATGATCTTCGACTCGGTGTACGACTCCTACCGCGGCGTGGTCACCTACGTCCGTGTGGTGGACGGGCAGCTCACCAAGCGCGAGCGGATCTCGATGATGTCCACCGGCGCGACCCACGAGCTGCTGGAGATCGGCGTCATCTCGCCCGAGCCGAAGGTCGCCGACGGCCTCGGCGTCGGCGAGGTGGGATACATCATCACCGGTGTGAAGGACGTCCGGCAGTCCAAGGTCGGTGACACGATCACCTCGATGCACAAGGGCGCCACCGAGGCGCTCGGCGGCTACAAGGACCCGCGCCCGATGGTGTTCTCCGGCCTCTACCCGCTGGACGGCTCGGACTACCCGCTGCTGCGCGACGCCCTCGACAAGCTGCGGCTCAACGACGCCGCGCTGGTGTACGAGCCGGAGACCTCGGTCGCGCTCGGCTTCGGCTACCGCTGCGGCTTCCTCGGCCTGCTGCACCTGGAGATCATCCGGGAGCGCCTGGAGCGCGAGTTCAACCTCGACCTGATCTCCACCGCCCCGAACGTGGTCTACCGGGTGGTCATGGAGGACGGCACCGAGCACACCGTCACCAACCCGAGCGAGTTCCCCACCGGCAAGATCGCCGAGGTGTTCGAGCCGGTGGTGCGCGGCACCATCCTCGCGCCCAACGAGTTCGTCGGCGCGATCATGGAGCTCTGCCAGTCCCGCCGCGGCAACCTCCAGGGCATGGACTACCTGTCCGAGGACCGGGTCGAGCTGCGCTACACCCTGCCGCTCGCGGAGATCGTCTTCGACTTCTTCGACCAGCTGAAGTCCAAGACCCGCGGCTACGCCTCGCTGGACTACGAGCCCATCGGCGAGCAGTCCGCCCAGCTGGTGAAGGTCGACATCCTGCTGCACGGCGACGCGGTGGACGCCTTCTCCGCGATCGTCCACAAGGACAAGGCCTACGGCTACGGCGTGATGATGGCGGGCAAGCTCCAGAAGCTCATCCCCCGCCAGCAGTTCGAGGTGCCGATCCAGGCGGCCATCGGCTCCCGGGTGATCGCCCGTGAGACGGTCCGCGCGATCCGCAAGGACGTCCTCGCCAAGTGCTACGGCGGTGACATCTCCCGTAAGCGGAAGCTGCTGGAGAAGCAGAAGGAAGGCAAGAAGCGGATGAAGATGGTCGGCCGCGTGGAGGTCCCGCAGGAGGCCTTCATCGCCGCGCTGTCCACCGACGCCGAGGCGCCGAAGGAGAAGAAGTAACGGCGGCAGGCGTTCGGAGACGCGGGAAGGGCCCGGGCATCAGCCCGGGCCCTTCCCGCGTTCTCCGACGGTCTTCGGGGGAGCGTCAGTCCACCTCGGCCACGGCCTCGGCGAACTGCGCCTGGTAGAGCCGGGCGTAGGCACCGTCGGCGGCGATCAGGTGGTCGTGCGAGCCCTGCTCGACGATCGAGCCGTTCTCCATCACCAGGATCACGTCGGCGTCCCGGATGGTGGAGAGCCGGTGGGCGATGACGAAGCTGGTGCGGCCGGTGCGCAGCCGGGCCATGGCCCGCTGGATCAGCACCTCGGTGCGGGTGTCGACGGAGCTGGTCGCCTCGTCCAGGACCAGGATGGACGGCTGGGCGAGGAACGCCCGGGCGATGGTGATCAGCTGCTTCTCGCCGGCGCTGACGTTGGTGCCCTCGTCGTCGATGACGGTGTCGTAGCCGTCCGGCAGGGTGCGCACGAAGCGGTCGACGTGGGCGGCCCTGGCGGCCTCGACGACCTGGTCGCGGGTGGCCGACTCGGCGCCGTAGGCGATGTTGTCGGCGATGCTGCCGCCGAACAGCCAGGTGTCCTGGAGCACCATGCCGATGCCGGAGCGCAGTTCCTCGCGGGACATCGCGGCGATGTCCACGCCGTCGAGGGTGATCCGTCCGGAGCTGACCTCGTAGAACCGCATCAGCAGGTTGACCAGGGTGGTCTTGCCGGCGCCGGTGGGGCCGACGATGGCGACGGTCTGGCCGGGCTCGACCTTGAGCGAGAGGTCGTCGATGAGCGGCTTCTCGGGGTCGTAGCGGAAGGACACGTCCTGGAAGGCGACCCGGCCGCGCACCACGTCGGGCCGTTCCGGCATGGCCGGTTCGGCGCTCTGCTCGGGGGCGTCCAGCAGCTCGAAGACGCGCTCGGCGGAGGCGACGCCGGACTGCACCAGGTTGGCCATGCTGGCGACCTGGGTGAGCGGCTGGCTGAACTGCCGCGAGTACTGGATGAACGCCTGGACGTCACCGATGGACAGCGCGCCGCTGGCGACCCGCAGACCGCCGACGACGGCGACCAGCACGTACTGGAGGTTGCCGATCAGCATCATCGCGGGCTGGATGATGCCGGAGATGAACTGGGCCTTGAAGCTGGCGTGGTAGAGCGCCTCGTTGTGCTCCCGGAAGGTCTCCGCGGACTCGTGCTGGCGCCCGAACACCTTGACCAGGGTGTGGCCGGTGTACATCTCCTCGATGTGGGCGTTCAGTTGGCCGGTGGACTTCCACTGCTGGACGAACTGCGGCTGGGCCCGCTTGCCGACCCTGGTGGCGACGACGACCGAGACGGGCACCGAGACCAGGGCGATCACGGCGAGCAGCGGGGAGATCCAGAACATCATCGCGAGCACGCCGACCACGGTGAGCAGCGAGTTGACGACCTGTCCCATGGTCTGCTGCATGGACTGGCCGATGTTGTCGATGTCGTTGGTGACCCGGCTGAGCACCTCGCCGCGCGGCTGCTTGTCGAAGTAGCTGAGCGGCAGCCGGGCGAGCTTGGCCTCGACGTCCTGGCGCAGCCGGTAGCTCGCGGCCTGGATGGCCCGGGTGGCGAGCCGGCCCTGGAAGATGCCGAAGACGGCGGAGGCGAGGTAGATGCCGAGCACCCAGAGCAGGACGGTGCCGATGGCGCCGAAGTCCATGCCCTGGCCGGGGGTGAAGTGGACGGCGGAGAGCAGGTCGGCGACGCCGCCCTCGCCGTGGGCGCGTAGCCCGTCGATGACCTGGTCCTTGGACATGCCGGTCTGGAAGCGGGCGCCGACGACACCGGCGAAGATCAGGTCGGTGGCGTCGCCGAGGATCTTGGGGCCGATGACGGCGCAGCCGATGCCGAGCACGCCGAGGACCAGGACGCCGATCAGGGTGTTGCGTTCGGGGCGCAGCAGGCCGAGGACGCGCTTGCCGGAGCCCTTGAAGTCCATGGACTTCTCGGTGCCCTGGCCGCCCATGAAGCGGCCGGGGCCGGCCGGGCCGCGGCGGGCGGCGGCGGCCTGGGAGTCGCTGGGCAGTTCGGCGTCCTTGGCGGCGTCCTCCGGGGCGCCGTTCGCCGGGGCGCCGTCCACCGGGGCGTCCCCGGGAGCGGTGCCTCTCGGGGCGGGCCCCTTGGTCAGGTCGGGCTTGTTGCCGGGCGTGGTCACGCCGCCTCCTGCTCGGTGAGCTGGGAGAGCACGATCTCCCGGTACGTCGGGTTGTCGGCCATCAGCTCGTGGTGGGTTCCACTGCCGACGACGGCGCCCTCGTCGAGGACGATGATCCGGTCGGCGTCGCGGATGGTGGACACCCGCTGGGCGACGATCAGGACGGTGGCGTCGGAGGTCTCGCGGGCGAGGGCCTTGCGGAGCCGGGCGTCGGTGGCGTAGTCGAGCGCGGAGAAGGAGTCGTCGAAGAGGTAGACGGAGGGCCGGCGGACCAGGGTCCGGGCGATGGCCAGGCGTTGGCGCTGGCCGCCGGAGACGTTGCCGCCGCCCTGGGCGATGGGGGCGTCCAGGCCTTCGGGCAGCTTCTCGACGAACTCCTTGGCCTGGGCGATCTCCAGGGCGTGCCAGAGCTCCTCGTCGGTGGCGTCGGGCCGGCCGTAGCGGAGGTTGCTGGCGACGGTGCCGGAGAAGAGGTAGGGCTTCTGCGGGACGATGCCGACGCTCTCGGCGATCGCGGCGGGGGCGAGTTCGCGGACGTCGACGCCGTCGAGCAGGACCCGGCCGGAGGTGACGTCGAAGAGCCGGGGGACGAGGCCGAGCAGGGTGGACTTGCCGCTGCCGGTGGAGCCGATGATGGCGGTGGTCTGGCCGGGGCCGGCGGTGAGGTCGATGCCGCGCAGCACCGAGGCCTCGGCGCCGGGGTAGCGGAAGTCGACGCCGCGCAGTTCCAGGGTGCCGCGGTGCGGGACCTCGGTGACGGGGGCGGCGGGCGGGACGACGCTGCTGTCGGTGCCGAGGACCTCCTGGATGCGCTCGGCGCAGACCTCGGCGCGCGGCACCATCATGAACATGAAGGTGGCCATCATGACGCTCATCAGGATCTGCATCAGGTAGGAGAGGAACGCGGTGAGCGCGCCGATCTGCATGGCGCCGCTGTCGATGCGGTGGGCGCCGAACCAGAGCACGGCGACGCTGGAGACGTTCACCACCAGCATGACGGCGGGGAACATGATGGACATCAGCCGGCCGACCTGGCGGGAGACCTGGGTGAGGTCCTCGTTGGCGTCGGCGAAGCGGGCCTGCTCCTGGTCGTCCTTGACGAAGGCGCGGATGACCCGGATGCCGGTGATCTGCTCGCGCAGGACCCGGTTCACGGTGTCGATCCGTACCTGCATGCTGCGGAACCTGGGGCGCAGCGCGCGGACCAGCAGGACCACGACGACGCCGAGCACGGGGATGACGGCGAGCAGCAGGCCGGACAGCGGGACGTCCTGGTTGAGCGCCATGATGATGCCGCCGACGCACATGATCGGCGCGGCGACCATGAGCGTGAAGCTCATCAGGGCGAGCATCTGGACCTGCTGGACGTCGTTGGTGGTGCGGGTGATCAGCGAGGGGGCGCCGAACTGGCCGACCTCGCGGGCGGAGAAGCTCTGCACCCGGTCGAAGACGGCGGCGCGGACGTCCCGGCCGAAGGCCATCGCGGTGCGGGCGCCGTAGTAGACCGCGCCGATGGAGCAGAGGGCCTGGAGGACGGTGACCGCGATCATCACCCCGCCGACGCGCAGGATGTAGCCGGTGTCGCCCTTGACCACGCCGTCGTCGATGATGTCGGCGTTGAGTGTCGGCAGGTAGAGCGCCGCGAGGGTGGACACCAGCTGGAGCAGCACCAGCAGGGTGATCGGTCGGGAGTACGGGCGCAGGTACGCCCTCAGCAGTCTGATCAGCACTAGCACACTCTTGTCGTCGCCGGTCGGGTTCGCACCCCAATTCTCGGTGTTCTGTAGCGTCGTACAGGTCATTCGGCGTCCGGGAGCCGGAGGTTTGCCGGGCCTTTGCCGAACGGCGGGGTGCGGCACCGGTCGCGCGGGGTCGTGCCGTCGGGCGCCGCCCCCTTACGGAATGACCGGTTTCCCCCTAGGCTGCTGATTGCCCCTTTGTTACTGACCGGTACCGCTCAGGTGAACCGGGGGCCCGGCGACCGCCCCCACGGACGCCGCGACAATCCCTCAGACGGCCACCCGCCACCGGAGGTCCTCGTTGAGTTCCGCGCAGTCCCTGATCGACTCCGGCAGGCCCGACCTCGTCGCCGGGCGCCCCGCCTCCGTCGCCCACCTGTTCCTGGAGCGGGTCGCCCTGACCCCGAACGCCGAGGCCTACCGCTACCCCTCGCCGGTGGACGAGCAGGCCGCCGACGGCGCGCCCGGCGCCGAGCAGTGGCGCTCGCTCACCTGGGCGCAGACCGCGGTCCGGGTCAAGGCGGTGGCCGCAGGCCTGATGGCGCTCGGCATCCGGCCCGAGGACCGAGTGGCCCTGGCCTCCTCGACCCGCCTGGAGTGGATCGTCGCCGACCTCGGCGCCATGTGCGCGGGCGCCGCGATCACCACCGTCTACCCCAGCACCAACGCGGACGAGACCGCGTTCATCCTCTCCGACTCCGGCTCCCGGGCGCTGTTCGCCGAGAACGAGGCCCAACTGGCGAAGGCCGTCGGGCAGCTCGACCAGCTGCCCGAACTGCGCACCGTGATCCTCTTCGACGCGCCCGCCGAGGCCCCCGAGACCGGCGGCCTGGACCTGCTCACCCTCGCCGAACTGGAGGAGCGCGGCACCCGGTACCTGGCGGAGCACCCGGACGCGGTGGAGAAGGCCGTCGACGGGCTCGGCAAGGAGCAGCTGGCCACCCTCATCTACACCTCCGGCACCACCGGCCGCCCCAAGGGCGTGCGCCTGGTGCACGACTGCTGGGCGTACGAGGGCCGGGCGCAGGAGGCCAGCGGCCTGCTGGGCCCCGACGACGTGCAGTTCATGTGGCTGCCGCTGTCCCACGTGTTCGGCAAGACGCTGATCTCCGGGCAGATCGCCACCGGGCACGTGATGGCGGTGGACGGCCGGGTGGACCGGATCATCCACAACCTGCCCGCGATCCGGCCGACCATCATGGCCTCCGCGCCGCGCATCTTCGAGAAGGTCTACAACGGCATTGCGGGCCGGGCCCGGGCCGAGGGCGGCGCCAAGTACAAGATCTTCCTGTGGGCGGCCAAGGTCGCCCGCGAGCACGCCCGGGCGGTCCAGCAGAGCCGCATCGCCACCGGCACCGAGAGCGCCCCGCTCGGCCTGCGGGTGCAGCACGCGCTGGCCGACAAACTGGTGTACGCGAAGATCCGGGCGGCCTTCGGCGGCCGGCTGCGCGGCGCGGTCTCCGGCAGCGCCGCGCTCGCCCCGGAGATCGGCTACTTCTTCATCGGCGCCGGGGTGCCGATCCTGGAGGGCTACGGCCTGAGCGAGACCAGCGCCGGCTCCTGCGTCAACCGGGCCGAGGACGTGCGGATCGGCACCGTGGGCCGCCCGCTGCCCGGCACCGAGGTGCGGATCGCCGAGGACGGCGAGATCCTGCTGCGCGGCCCCGGCGTCATGCGCGGCTACCACAACCTGCCGGAGAAGACCGCCGAGGTGCTGGAGCCGGACGGCTGGTTCCACACCGAGGACATCGGCGAGCTCAGCCCGGACGGCTTCCTGCGGATCACCGACCGCAAGAAGGACCTGTTCAAGACCTCCGGCGGCAAGTACGTGGCGCCCAGCGAGGTCGAGGGCAAGTTCAAGGCGGTCTGCCCGTTCGTCAGCAACATCCTGGTGATCGGCAACGGCCGCAACTACTGCACCGCGCTGATCGGCCTGGACGAGGCCGTCCTGCTGCCGTGGGCCGCCGAGCACGGCCTGGCCGGGAAGTCCTACGCCGAGCTGGCCGTCGAGCCGGCCGTCCACGAGCTGATCGAGGGCTTCGTCAAGCGGGTCAACGGCGACCTCCAGCGCTGGCAGACGATCAAGAAGTTCCACCTGCTGCCGCGCGACCTCGACATCGAGCACGGCGAGCTCACCCCGAGCCTGAAGATCAAGCGCCCGGTGGTCGAGCGGACCTACGCCGACGCGGTCACCGCCATGTACGCGGGCGCCAACGAGGCCTGACCGGCCCCGCCCCCGTACGGCCCGCCGGGTTCGGTCGGGCCGTACGGGACAATGGGCTCATGCCCTCCGCACTCCCCGACGGCGATCCGGTGCCGTCCGACGGTTCCCTGCCCGCACACGCCCTCGACGGGCTGGGCGACCGGCCGTTCGGCTTCTACCTGCACGTGCCGTACTGCGCCAGCCGCTGCGGCTACTGCGACTTCAACACCTACACCGCCACCGAGCTGCGCTCCTCCGGAGCCGTCGCCTCCCAGGAGACCTACGCGGACAACGTGGTCGCCGAGATCCGCCACGCCCGGAAGGTGCTGGGCTCCGCCGACCTGCCGGTGCACACCGTCTTCCTCGGCGGCGGCACCCCGACCCTGCTGCCCGCCCGCGACCTGGTCAAGATGCTCGCCGCGATCCGCGAGGAGTTCGGGCTCGCCGACGGCGCCGAGATCACCACCGAGGCCAACCCGGAGTCCGTCGACCCGGCGTACCTGGCCGAACTGCGCGAGGGCGGCTACAACCGGCTCTCCTTCGGCATGCAGAGCGCCCGCCCGCACGTCCTGAAGCTGCTCGACCGCCACCACACCCCGGGCCGCCCCGAGGCCTGCGTGGCCGAGGCCCGCGCGGCCGGCTTCGAACACGTCAACCTCGACCTCATCTACGGCACCCCGGGCGAGTCCGACGACGACTGGCGGGCCTCCCTGGACGCCGCCATCGGCGCCGGGCCCGACCACGTCTCCGCGTACTCGCTGATCGTCGAGGAGGGCACCCGGCTCGCCGCCCGCGTCAAGCGCGGCGAACTGCCGATGATCGACGACGACGTGCACGCCGACCGCTACCTGATCGCCGAGGAGGCGCTCGCCGCCGCCGGCTACTCCTGGTACGAGGTCTCCAACTGGGCCACCACCCCCGAGGGCCGCTGCCGCCACAACGAGCTCTACTGGACCGGCGGCGACTGGTGGGGCGCCGGCCCCGGCGCCCACAGCCACGTCGGCGGCGTCCGCTGGTGGAACGCCAAGCACCCCGCCGCCTACGCCCGGGCCCTCGCCGAGCACCGCACCCCGGCCCTGGCCCGCGAGGTGCTGGCCGACGAGGACCGCCGCGTCGAACGCATCCTGCTGGAGCTGCGCCTGGTCGACGGCATCCCCCTCGACCTCCTCACCGACACCGGCCGCGAGGCCGCCGACCGCCACCTCGCCGACGGCCTCCTCGCCCCCGGCCCCTACGCCCGGGGCCGCGCCACCCTCACCCTCCAGGGCCGCCTCCTGGCCGACGCCGTCGTACGTGACCTGGTGGACTGACCGAGGGCTTACCGTGTGCGCACCTCTCCGAGCGGACCAGCCTCTTCGGCGAGGCCGTTCCTGTGGATCCGATGGGTGTGAGTCTGGTGACTGCCGACTTTCCCCGCCGTCACTCCGGCAGGGCCGTGAAGTCGATCAGTTCCTCGACCCGGCCCAGGAGTTCGGGCTCCAGGTCCTTGTAGGAGTCGACCTTCGAGAGGATGTGCTTCCAGGCCGCGGGGGTGTCCACCGGCCAGCCGAGGCGGCGGCAGGTGCCCTCCTTCCAGTCCTCGCCCCTGGGGACGGCGGGCCAGGCGGGGATGCCGACGGAGGAGGGCTTCACGGCCTGCCAGATGTCGATGTAGGGGTGGCCGACGACCAGCACCGAGTCGCCGGTGACCCGGGCGGCGATGCGGTGCTCCTTCGTGCCCGGGAGCAGGTGGTCGACCAGGACGCCGAGGCGGCGGCCGGGGCCGGGGGCGAAGTCGGCGACGATCGCGGGCAGGTCGTCGATGCCGCGCAGGTACTCGACGACCACGCCCTCGATCCGCAGGTCGTCGCCCCAGACCCGTTCGACCAGCTCCGCGTCGTGCCGGCCCTCGACGTAGATGCGGGACTCGCGGGCGACCCGGGCGCGGGCGCCGGGGACGGCGACGGAGCCGGAGGCGGTGCGGCCCGGGGTGCGGGCGGGGGCCGGGCCGGCCGGGCGGACCAGGGTGACGACCCTTCCCTCCAGCAGGAAGCCGCGCGGCACCAGGGGGAACACCCGGTGCTTGCCGAACCGGTCCTCCAGGGTGACGGTGAAGCCTTCGGCGGTCTTCTCGCAGCGCACCACGGCCCCGCAGTAGCCGGTCGCCGCCTCCTCGACCACCAGGTCCCGCTCGGCGGGCACCTCCGGGGCGGGGGCCTGCTTCTTCCACGGCGGGGTCAGGTCGGGTCCGTACTGGCGGCTGCGCATACGGGTGATCATAGGGAGGGCGGACGGTGCGTCAGAGGCCCGGCGCGCCCCAGACCGGGAACCAGCGGCTCAGGTCCTTCTCCAGCCGCAGGTCGTTCCCCAGCATCGCGTTGACCTGCAGTTCCAGCGGACTGTCGCGCCGCTCCCCGCCGCCGGGCATCGGGGCGAAGGGGTAGAACGTCCCCCGCTTGTAGAGGTAGACGAGGGCCAGCGACCGCCCGTCCGGGTCGCGGAACCCGACGAGCGAGCAGAGCAGCTGCGGCCCGAAGCCGTTCGCCTCCAGCTCGCTGTTGACCGCGTGCAGGTCGTTGACCAGTTCGGGCAGTTCCTCGGGGCGGTGCCGGGCGAGCAGCCAGGAGTAGCCGTAGCCGTCCTTGGAGGCCTCCACGGGGACGCCGCCGCGCTCGGTGTCGGCGTCCAGCAGCGCCCGGACCTGCTGCTGGACCTGGACGAAGGCGGCGCCCTCGACGGCCGCGAAGCAGACCGAGCCGAGCCCGGTGGGGGTGAACCCGGCCCCGGCCTCCAGGGTGAGCGCGGCGGACGGCACGCCGAACAGCTGGTCGAGGTCGGGCTTGACGGGCTTGGTGCGGCCGAACAGGGCGTCCAGGATTCCCACGGCGGTCCTCTCGGGTCGAAAACTGAGGCTCAGCGGCCGAGCTGCTCGGAGATCTTCGCCAGCTGCTCCAGCCGCTTCTCCAGGCTCGGGTGGGTGGAGAACAGCTGCGAGGCGGCCTCCCGGGCGCTCAGCGCGGGGGCGAAGTAGAAGGCGTTGTACGGCTGGGCCTGGCGCAGGTCCTTGCTGGGGATGGCCGCGATCTGCCCGGTCACCTTGGTGAGCGCCGAGGCGAGGGCGCTGGGGTGCCCGGTGAGCTGGGCGGCGGCCCGGTCGGCGGCGAGTTCGCGGTAGCGGGACAGCAGCCGGGTGAGCAGGAAGCTGATCGCGTAGACGACGACCGACACCAGCGGGATGATCAGCGCCAGGACGGCCGCGTTCTGGTCGTTGTTGTTGCGCCCGCCGCCCATGAACCCGCCGTACATCGCGATCCGGGTCATCGCCCCGGCGAGGACGCCGAGGAAGCCGGCGATCGTCATCACCGCGACGTCCCGGTGGGCGACGTGCGACAGCTCGTGGGCGAGGACGCCCTCCAGTTCCTCGGGCTCCAGCCGGCGCAGCAGCCCGGTGGTCACGCAGACCACCGCGTTCTGCGGGTTGCGGCCGGTGGCGAAGGCGTTCGGCATGTCGTTGTCGGCGACCGCCACGCGGGGTTTGGGCATGTCGGCCAGGGCGCAGAGCCGGTCGATGGTGCCGTGCAGCTGGGGGAACTGCTCCGGGGACACCTGGCGGGCGCCCATCGCCCGTTCGGTGATCTTGTCGCTGAACCAGAACTGGGCCACGAACAGCCCGCCGGAGATCAGGACGATCAGTGGCCAGGCGCCGCGCAGCAGCGCGATCAGCAGGCCGGTGAAACCGACGTACAGCAGCCCGATCACGAACATCGTCGCGACCATGCGGCCGGTCAGGCCGCGGTCCGGCGCGAAACGGGTGTGCTGGCCCGAGCTCGACATCGCTTGCTCCTCCATTCGCCGTCGCTTTCGATGCTGCCACCCGGACGGCCTCCCGGCACCACCCCGGCGCCGGGAGGATCGAACCGCCGGGGCCCCGCGGGCCGTGAGCGGAACTGCGGGGAGGATCACCCCGGTCCGGCCGTTCCTGCCGTAGGACCCGGGCCTTACACTGGCAGGTACGGTTTTGGCACTCGCGTGTTCAGAGTGCCAGGGCAAGGGTCTCCGGAGCGGCCCGCAGCAGCAAGGGACACAGTCGGACAACGTGCGAAGACGGAGGTGCGTGCCCCATGGCCGGTGAGGTCCGCCAGCTGGACGAACGCAAGCTCGCCGTGCTCCGCGCGATCGTGCAGGACTACGTGGGCACCGAGGAGCCGGTCGGCTCCAAGGCCCTGGTGGAACGGCACAACCTCGGGGTCTCGCCGGCGACCGTCCGCAACGACATGGCGGCGCTGGAGGAGGAGGGCTACATCCACCAGCCGCACACCAGCGCCGGCCGCATCCCGACCGACAAGGGGTACCGCCTCTTCGTCGACAAGCTCGCCGAGATCAAGCCGATGAGCGCCCCCGAGCGCCGGGCCATCCGGCACTTCCTGGACGGCGCGGTCGACCTGGACGACGTGGTCGCGCGCACCGTGCGGCTGCTCGCCCAGCTGACCCGGCAGGTCGCGGTGGTGCAGTACCCCTCGCTGACGCGCTCCACCGTCCGGCACATCGAGCTGGTGGCGCTGGCCCCGGCCAAGGTGATGCTGGTGCTGATCACCAACACCGGCCGGGTCGAGCAGCGGATGGTCGACTGCCCGGGCCCGGTCGGCGAGACGGTGCTGGCGGACCTGCGGGCCCGGATCAACGCGAGGGCCGCCGGCCGGCGCCTCCCGGAGGTCCCGGGGCTGCTGGAGGAGCTGCCGGCGCAGTTCGAACCGGCCGAGCGGCCGACCGTCAGCACGGTCCTGGCGACCCTGTTCGAGACGCTCGCCGAGCAGAACGAGGAGCGGATCATGCTGGCCGGCACGGCCAACCTGACCCGCTTCGGGCACGACTTCCCGCTCAGCATCCAGCCGGTGCTGGAGGCCCTGGAGGAGCAGGTCGTCCTGCTCCGCCTCCTGGGTGAGACCGCGGACGCCGCGATGACGGTCCGGATCGGGCGGGAGAACACCTACGAGGGGCTGACTTCCACGTCCATCGTCTCGGTCGGCTACGGTTCGGGCGACGAGAGCGTGGCGAAACTGGGTGTGATCGGTCCGACCCGGATGGACTACCCGGGCACAATGGGGGCGGTGCGAGCGGTGGCGCGGTACGTGGGCCAGATCCTGGCCGAGTCCTAGCAGAGGCCGCCGTCGGAAATCCGGCGGCGGTGACCAGTCGCAGCACTACTACAGGCGGAACAAGCGGAGCATTTGGTGGCCACGGACTACTACGCGGTACTCGGCGTCCGACGGGATGCGGGGCAGGACGAGATCAAGAAGGCGTTCCGGCGCCTGGCGCGCGAACTGCACCCGGACGTCAACCCGGACCCGAAGACGCAGGAGCGGTTCAAGGAGATCAACGCCGCTTACGAGGTGCTCTCCGATCCGCAGAAGCGCCAGGTCTACGACCTCGGCGGGGACCCGCTGTCCCCGGGCGGCGGCGCGGGCGGTTTCGGCGCCGGCGCGGCGGGCTTCGGCTTCTCCGACATCATGGACGCCTTCTTCGGCGCCGCGGCCGGCCAGCGCGGCCCGCGCTCGCGCACCCGCCGGGGCCAGGACGCCATGATCCGGCTGGAGATCACCCTGGAGGAGGCCGCTTTCGGCACCACCAAGGAGCTCCAGGTCGACACCGCCGTCACCTGCACCACGTGCAGCGGCGAGGGCGCGGCCCCCGGCACCTCGGCGCAGACCTGTGACATGTGCCGCGGCAAGGGCGAGGTCTCCCAGGTCACCCGGTCCTTCCTGGGCCAGGTCATGACCTCCCGCCCCTGCCCGCAGTGCCAGGGCTTCGGCACCGTCGTGCCGACCCCGTGCCCGGAGTGCGCCGGCGACGGCCGGGTGCGCGCCCGCCGCACGCTGACCGTCAAGATCCCGGCCGGTGTCGACAACGGCACCCGGATCCAGCTGGCCGGCGAGGGCGAGGTCGGCCCCGGCGGCGGCCCGGCCGGTGACCTGTACGTCGAGATCGCCGAGACCACCCACACGATCTTCCAGCGGCGCGGGGACGACCTGCACTGCACCGTCACCATCCCGATGACGGCGGCCGCGCTCGGCACCCAGGTGCCGCTGCAGACCCTGGACGGCCTGGAGGAGGTCGACATCCGGCCCGGCACCCAGTCCGGCCAGTCGATCCCGCTGCACGGCCGGGGCATCACCCACCTGCGCGGCGGCGGCCGGGGCGACCTGATAGTGCACGTCGAGGTGAAGACGCCCAGCAAGCTCGACCCCGAGCAGGAGGAGCTGCTGCGCCGCCTCGCGGTGCTGCGCGGCGAGGAGCGGCCGTCCGGCCAGTTCGCGCCGGGCCAGCAGGGCCTCTTCTCCCGGCTGAAGGACGCCTTCAACGGCCGGTAGCCGTCCGCGGAGGGGTGCCGGGGGCCAACGACCCCGGCACCCCTTTCGCGTGTCCGTCCCACTTCCGCACGAAAGAGGTTCCCCGTCATGACCGCGCCCGTCTTCGTCGTCGAGACCGAGCGGATCGCCGCCGCCGCGCCCGGGGCCGTGGTGCGCCTGGACGGCCCGGAGGGGCGGCACGCGGCCGCGGTGAAGCGGCTGGAGCCGGGCGAGGCGGTGACCCTGGCCGACGGGCTGGGGCTCGGCGTGGACGGCACGGTCGCCGAGGTGCTCGGCAAGGACGCGATCGACGTGCGGGTCGCCGCCGTGCGCCGCGAGCCGGAGCCCGCGCCGCGGATCGTCGTGGTCCAGGCGCTGCCCAAGGGCGACCGCGGCGAGCTGGCCGTGGAGACCATGACCGAGGTCGGCGTGGACGTGGTGATCCCGTGGGCCGCCTCGCGCTGCATCACCCAGTGGAAGGGCGAGCGCGGCGCCAAGGCGCTCGCCAAGTGGCGGGCCACCGCGCGGGAGGCGGGCAAGCAGTCCCGCCGGCTGCGCTTCCCCGAGGTCCGCGAGCCGATGACCACCCGGCAGCTGGCGCCCGTCCTGGCGGGGGCCGCGTTCGCCGCCGTGCTGCACGAGGAGGGCGCCGAACCGCTGGCGCACGCCGTGCTGCCGGAGGGCGGGGACATCGTCCTGGTGGTCGGCCCGGAGGGCGGGGTCTCCCCGGAGGAGCTGGCGGCCTTCGCCGGGGCGGGCGCCGGGCCGTACCGGCTGGGCCCCTCGGTGCTGCGCACCTCCACCGCCGGGGTGGCCGCCGGCGCGCTGCTGCTCGGGCGCACCGGCCGCTGGTCGTAGCACCCCGGGCGCACCCCCGGCAGGCCGTCGGCGCGCCCCTCGGCGCGCCCCCGTACACCCCGGCGGCGACCGCGGCACGGCCGCCCGCGGACGGCGCCGGGAGTCTGGGAAAAACGGCGCGGACGGTCCGTGTACCTGCCTAGGCTGGCCGGGTGACGGACTCCCAGAGCACCTCCCCGAACTCCTCGGCGGGCGCCTACCTTCGCCATCCCCACCTGCACGGCGACCTGCTCGCCTTCGTCGCCGAGGACGACCTCTGGCTCGCCCCGCTGGACGGCGGCCGGGCCTGGCGGCTGACGGCGGACCACCTGCCGGTCCACCACCCGAGGTTCTCCCCGGACGGGCGGCACCTCGCCTTCACCTCCACCCGGGACGGCGCCCCCGAGGTGCACGTGGTGCCGGTGGACGGCGGCCCCTCGCGCCGGCTCACCCACTGGGGCAGCCACCAGACCCGGGTGCTGGGCTGGACCGCCGACGGCCGTCCGATCGCCGCCACCGGGGCCGGCGAGGCCAGCTTGCGCCGCACCTGGGCGCACGCCGTGCCGCTGGACGGCGGCGAGCCGCAGCGGCTGCCGTACGGGCCGGTCGGCGGGCTCGCCTTCGAGCCGGGCGGCGACCGGGTGCTGCTGAGCAGCGTCAACGGCCGCGATCCGGCCTGGTGGAAGCGGTACCGGGGCGGGCGGGCCGGAAAGCTGTGGCTCGGCCGGGAGGAGTTCGCCCGGGTCCACGCGGAGCTGGACGGGCAGCTGGACTCCCCGCTGTGGGTCGGGGACCGGATCGCCTTCCTGTCCGACCACGAGGGTGTCGGCGAGCTGTGGTCCAGCCGCCCGGACGGCACCGACCTGCGCCGCCACAGCACCGACCCGGACGGCTTCTACGCCCGGGGCGCCGGCACCGACGGCACCCGGGTGGTCTTCCACCGGGCCGGCGACCTCTGGCTGCTGGACGACCTGGCGGGCGCCGAGCCGCGCCGGCTGGACGTCCGGCTGGCCGGCCCGCGGGCCGGGCGCCGCCCCCGCCCGGTGCCCGCCGCGCACTGGCTGGACTCCGTCGCCCCCGACCGCACCGGCCGGGGCAGCGCCGTGGTGGTGCGCGGCGGCGTGCACTGGCTGACCCACCGCGAGGGCCCGGCCCGGGTGCTGGACGAGACCCCGGGCGTGCGCGGGCGGCTGGCCCGGGTGGTGCCCGGCGAGGACGGCGCCCAGGGCGTGCTCTGGGTGTCCGACGCCGAGGGCGGGGACGCCCTGGAGTTCGCCCCCGACCTGCACGGCGCCGAGCGCCGCCGGCTGGCCGCGGGGCGGCTCGGCCGGGTCAACGCGCTGACGGTCTCCCCGGACGGCAAGCAGGCCGCGCTCGGCGCGCACGACGGCCGGGTGCTGCTGGTGACGCTCGCCGACGGCGCCGTGCACGAGCTGGACCGCAGCGCCGACGGCGAGCCCGGCACCCCGGCCTTCAGCCCGGATTCGGCCTGGCTGGCCTGGTCGCGCCCGGTGCGCGGGATGGGCCCGCACTCGCTGCGCCAGATCGTGCTGGCCGACCTGGCGACCCGGACGGTCGGCGAGGTCACCCAGCCGCGCTTCGTGGACACCTCGCCCTCCTTCACCGCGGACGGCCGCTACCTGGCCTTCCTGTCGGTGCGCAACTTCGACCCGGTCTACGACGCGCACGTCTTCGACCTGTCCTTCCCGAACGGCTGCCGCCCCCACCTGGTCACGCTGGCCGCCGACACGCCCTCCCCGTTCGGGCCGCAGCGGGCCGGGCGCCCGCTCGGCGGGGAGGAGGACGAGCCGAAGGCCCGGAAGGCGGACGGCGAGGCGGCCGCCGACGCCGCGCCGGTGACCAGGGTGGACCTGGACGGCATCGCCGACCGGATCATCCCCTTCCCGGTCGAGGGCGGCCGCTTCGAGGAGCTGGCCGCCGCCAAGGACGGCGTGCTCTGGACCAGGGCCCCGCTGACGGGCGAACTCGGCGACGAGGCCGCCTCGTTGGACGACGACCGGCCCCGTCCGGTGCTGGAGCGCTTCGACCTGCGCAAGCGCCGGGTCGAGCAGCTGGTGCACGGCGTGGACGACTTCTCGGTCAGCGCGGACGGCACCCGGGTCGCCGTGCTGGACCAGGGCGAGCTGAGGGTCGTCCCGGCGGACCACAAGGGCGGCGACGACGAGGAGGCCGCCGTCGACCTCGCCCGGCTGCGGATCACCGTCGACCCGGCCGCCGAGTGGCGGCAGATGTACGCCGAGAACGGCCGGCTGATGCGGGACAACTTCTGGCGCCCCGACCTCTCCGGCGTCGACTGGGACGGGGTGCTGGAGCGCTACCGGCCGCTGGTCGAGCGGGTCGGCTCGCACGACGAACTGGTCGACCTGCTCTGGGAGGTGCACGGCGAACTCGGCACCTCGCACGCCTACGTGATGCCGTACGGCCGGTACACCGAGCCCGCCCGGCGCCAGGGCCTGCTCGGCGCCGACCTCGTCCGGGACGGCGGGCACTGGCGGATCGGCCGGATCCTGCCCGGGGAGTCCTCCGACCCCAGGGCCCGCTCGCCGCTGGCCGCGCCCGGCGCGGCGATCCGCCCGGGCGACGCGGTGCTCGCCGTCAACGGCCGCCCGGTGGACCCGGTGACCGGCCCGGCCCCGCTGCTGGCCGGCACCGCCGGGCAGCCGGTCGAGCTGACGGTGGCCGGGAAGGACGGCACCGACCGGCGCCACCCGGTGGTCGTCCCGCTCGCCGACGAGGAGGCGCTGCGCTACCACGACTGGGTGGCCGGGCGGCGGGCCGCGGTGCGCGAGCTGTCCGGCGGGCGGCTGGGCTACCTGCACATCCCCGACATGCAGACGGCCGGCTGGGCCCAGCTGCACCGCGACCTGAGCACCGAGATGGCCCGGGAGGGCCTGGTCGTCGACGTCCGGGGGAACCGGGGCGGCCACACCTCGCAGCTGGTGATCGAGAAGCTGGCCCGCCGGATCATCGGCTGGGACGTCATCCGGGACACCGACCACCCGGTGCCCTACCCGGCGGACGCCCCGCGCGGCCCGGTGGTCGCGCTCGCCGACGAGTTCACCGGCTCGGACGGCGACGTGGTCAGCGCCGCCATCCAGGTGCTCGGCATCGGCCCGGTGGTCGGCACCCGCACCTGGGGCGGGGTGATCGGCATCGACAGCCGCTACCGGCTGGTCGACGGGACCCTCGTCACCCAGCCCAAGTACGCGCTGTGGCTGGAGAAGTACGGCTGGGGCCTGGAGAACCACGGCGTCGACCCGGACGTCGAGGTGCCGTTCGCCCCGCACCACTGGGCGGCCGGCGAGGACCCGCAGCTGTCCGAGGGCGTCCGGCTCGCCCTGGCGAAGCTCGCCGGGGCCCCGGCCCGCACCGCGCCGCCGCTGCCCTGGGCGTAGCGGCTCCGGGGCGGGACGCCGGCCGGTCCGGCGTCCCGCCCCGCGGGTGCGGCCCCGGGGCGCCGGAAGCGCCAGCAGGCCGCCGCCCGGCTCGGCTAGGCTGCGCCCGTACGGCCCCACCACCCGACACACCGATCCCGAGGAGAGAGCCATGGCCGGCGAGCCGCAGCCCGACTGCCTGTTCTGCAAGATCGTGGCGGGCGAGATCCCGGCGACCGTGGTGCGCAAGACCGAGCGCACCCTCGCCTTCCGCGACATCGCCCCCAAGGCTCCCGTGCACGTGCTGGTGATCCCGCACGCGCACTACCCGAACGCGGCCGCGCTGGCCGCCGCCGAGCCGGAGACCGCCGGCGAACTGCTCGCCGAGGCGGGCGCGGTGGCCGCGGACGAGGGCATCGAGGACTACCGGCTGATCTTCAACACCGGTGCCGGCGCGGGGCAGACCGTCTTCCACGCGCACGTCCACGTGCTCGGCGGCATGTCGATGACCGAGCGCATGGTCTGACCGCAGGTGTCCCAGCGCGAACTCGTCGTCCTCGGCACCGCCAGCCAGGTGCCCACCCGGCACCGCAACCACAACGGCTACCTGCTGCGCTGGGACGGCGAGGGCCTGCTGTTCGACCCCGGTGAGGGCACCCAGCGCCAGATGCTGCACGCCGGGGTGACGGCCACCCAGATCACCAGGATCGCGGTCACCCACTTCCACGGGGACCACTGCCTGGGCCTCGCCGGGGTGATCCAGCGGATCAACCTCGACCGGGTCCCGCACCCGGTCGACGTCTACTTCCCGGCCTCCGGCGAGGTCTACTTCGAGCGGCTGCGGCACTCCACCGCCTACCACGAGACGGCCGTGCTGCGGCCCCGGCCGATCGACGAGCCCGGACCGCTGCCCGCGCCCGGCGCCCGCTTCGCGCTGGACGCCGTCCGGCTGGACCACCCGGTGGAGTCCTTCGGCTACCGGCTCTCCGAGCCGGACGGCCGACGGCTGGTGCCGGAGCGGCTGGCCGCCCTCGGCGTGCGCGGCCCGGCGGTGGGCCGGCTCCAGCACGAGGGCGCGATCGAGGTGGACGGCCGCACCGTCACCCTGGCCGAGGTCAGCGAGCCGCGGCCGGGCCAGAAGTTCGCCTTCGTGATGGACACCCGGCTGTGCGACGGCGTGTACGCGCTCGCCGAGGGCGCCGACCTGCTGGTCGTCGAGGCGACCTTCACCGACGCCGACGCCCGGCTCGCCGAGGAGCACGGCCACCTCACCGCCGGGCAGGCCGCCAAGGCCGCCGCCGAGGCCGGGGTGCGCACCCTGGTGCTGACCCACTTCTCGCAGCGCTACCCGGACCTCGGCCAGCACCTGGCCGACGCCCGCAAGCACTTCGACGGGGAGCTGGTGCTGGCCGCCGACCTCGACCGGGTGCCGGTGCCGGCCCGCCGCCCGTCGTGACCGGCCCGGGGAACCGGAGCGGCACGGGAGAGTCCCGGCAGTGTCCCCGGTGAAAAAAATGGGCTCGCGCCGGCCTGCGATCTGCCGGAGCATCGTCGGGTGCGGCCCCGCCGCCCGCCACGGCGATCACGCTCGCGGCGTACCCTGGTGCCCCGGAGACACCCAGCGGCACCCGAGACCACGGATGGGATGAGGCAGGCCCCAGCGCCGACCTATGAGTGACACATCGCAGACCCGTACCAACGGACAGTCGCGCCCCGAAACGACCGACGACGGCCGTGTGAGCGCCCGGATCGTGATCCCCGAGAAGCACCCGATGGTCACCCTGCTCGGCACCGCGGACTCGCTGCTGCGCGTGATCGAGCAGGGCTTCCCCGCCGCGGACATCCACGTCCGCGGCAACGAGGTGACCGCCACCGGGGACCGGGCCGAGGTCGCCCTCGTGCAACGGCTCTTCACCGAGATGATGCTGGTGCTGCGCACCGGCCAGCCGCTGACGGAGGACTCCGTGGAGCGCTCCATCGCCATGATCCGCAGCCAGGACCCGGACAGCCCGGCGCCGTCGCAGGTGTTCACCGCGAACATCCTGTCCAACCGGGGCCGGACGATCCGCCCGAAGACCCTCAACCAGCAGCGCTACGTCGACGCGATCGACAAGCACACGATCGTCTTCGGCCTCGGCCCGGCGGGCACCGGCAAGACCTACCTGGCGATGGCCAAGGCCGTCCAGGCCCTCCAGGCCAAGGAGGTCAACCGGATCATCCTGACCCGCCCGGCGGTCGAGGCGGGGGAGCGGCTGGGCTTCCTGCCCGGCACCCTCTACGAGAAGATCGACCCGTACCTGCGCCCGCTGTACGACGCGCTGCACGACATGATGGACCCGGACTCCATCCCGCGCCTGATGGCGGCCGGCACCATCGAGGTCGCCCCGCTCGCGTACATGCGCGGCCGCACCCTCAACGACGCCTTCATCATCCTCGACGAGGCCCAGAACACCTCGCCCGAGCAGATGAAGATGTTCCTCACCCGCCTCGGGTTCAACTCCCGGGTGGTGGTCACCGGCGACACCAGCCAGATCGACCTCCCGGGCGGCACCCGCAGCGGTCTCAAGGTCGTCCAGGACATCCTGGCCGACGTGCCCGACATCCACTTCTCCGTCCTCACCAGCACCGACGTGGTCCGCCACAAGCTGGTCGGCCGGATCGTGGACGCCTACGAGCGCTGGGACGCCCGCCAGGAGGCGGAGGAGGCCGCCCCGGCGGCCCGCAAGCCCGCCCAGCGGCGCCCCGGCAAGGCCACGGCGCCCCGCGCACCCCGCGCACCCCGCCAGTCCCATCGCACCGAAAGCTGAGCACACAGCCCGTCATGTCGATCGACATCGCCAACGAGTCCGGTTGGGAGGCCGACGAGGAAGCCATCCTCGACGTCGCCCGCTTCGCACTGGACAAGATGCGGATCCACCCGCAGTCCGAACTGTCCGTGATCCTGGTGGACAGTGCGGCGATGGAGGAGCTGCACATCCAGTGGATGGACCTGCCCGGCCCGACCGACGTGATGTCGTTCCCGATGGACGAGCTGCGTCCCGGCAAGGAGGGCGACGAGCTGCCGCAGGGCCTGCTCGGCGACATCGTGCTCTGCCCCGAGGTCGCCGAGCAGCAGGGCCTGGCGGCCCCCTCCAAGCACTCGATGGACGAGGAGCTGCAACTGCTCACCGTGCACGGCGTGCTGCACGTCCTCGGCTACGACCACGAGGAGCCGGAGGAAGAGGAGGAGATGTTCGCCCTCCAGAAGCGCATCCTGGACGACTGGCGGATGGGCCGGGGCCTCGGCGGCATCTCCCCGGCCCCCACCACCCACTGAGCGCGGAGCCCGAACCCCTGTGAGTGGTGAGAGTACGAGCTTCATCCTCGGTGCCGTGCTGCTGGTCGTGCTCGGCTGGCTGGCCGCGTGCGCCGAGGCGGGCATCTCCCGGGTCTCCCGGTTCCGGGCGGAGGAGGCGGTGCGCAGCGGTCGGCGCGGCTCCGCGCGGCTGCTGACCGTCGCCTCCGACCCGATCCGCTACCTCAACCTGGCCACCCTGATCCGGGTGGCCAGCGAGATGGCGGCGGCCGTCCTGGTCACCGTGGTGTGCGTGCGCAACGTGACGCCCACCTGGCAGGCCGTCCTGCTGGCGTTCGGCGTGATGGTGCTGGTGTCCTTCGTCGCGGTGGGGGTCTCGCCGCGCACGATCGGGCGCCAGCACCCGCTCACCACCGCGACGGCGGCCTCCTTCGTACTGCTGCCGCTGGCCGCGGTGCTGGGCCCGATCCCGCGGCTGCTGATCCTGCTCGGCAACGCGCTGACCCCGGGCAAGGGCTACCGGGAGGGTCCGTTCGCCTCGGAGGCGGAGCTGCGGGCCCTGGTGGACCTCGCCGAGAAGGACGACCTGATCGAGGACGAGGAGCGCCGGATGGTGCACTCGGTCTTCGAGCTGGGCGACACCATCGTGCGCGAGGTGATGGTGCCGCGCACCGACCTGGTGATGATCGAGCGGCACAAGACCGTCCGGCAGGCGCTGACCCTGGCGCTGCGCTCGGGCTTCTCGCGGATCCCGGTGGTCGGCGACAACGAGGACGACGTGGTCGGCATCGTCTACCTCAAGGACCTGGTGCGGCGCACCCACATCAACCGGGAGGCGGAGTCCGAGGAGGTCGGCGCGGTGATACGGCCGGCCGTCTTCGTCCCGGACTCCAAGCCGGCCGGCGACCTGCTGCGCGAGATGCAGCAGCGCCGTTCGCACGTGGCGATCGTGATCGACGAGTACGGCGGCACGGCCGGCCTGGTCACCATCGAGGACGTCCTGGAGGAGATCGTCGGCGAGATCACCGACGAGTACGACCGGGAGATCGCCCCGGTGGAGGACCTCGGGGACGGCTCGTACCGGATCACCGCCCGGCTGCTGGTGGAGGACCTGGGCGAGCTGTTCGGCATCGAGCTGGAGGACGAGGACGTCGAGACCGTCGGCGGCCTGCTGGCCAAGCACCTGGGCCGGGTGCCGATCCCCGGCTCCTCCTGCGAGATCCCGCTGCCCGACCCGGTGGAGGGCGGCCTGTCCGGCATCCTGCTGACCGCCGAGTCCTCGGCGGGCCGCCGCAACCGGATCGGCTCGATGGTCGCCGCCCCCGTCCGCCGCACCGAGGACGCCGAGGAGCCGGCGGGCGAGTAGCGGGTGGGCGGTCGCCGAGCGACCATGGAGGGCATGACGCACAAACTTCGCGCGGAGTACGGCCCGCAGGGGGCGGCCGGCGGAGTCAAGTCCTGGCACGTGGTGCGGGACGAGGACCTGTCGGTGGCGCTCTGCGGCCGGACCATGTCCGACGACGCCGAGACGCGGCCCGAGGAGGAGTGGGGCACCGGGTTGCGCTGCTGCCAGCAGTGCGGCTCGCTCTACATGCACGAGGTGCCGCACATGCAGGGGAGCCACCCCTACAGCTAGGCACCCGGCTGGACCATGGCCGAGCTCTGGAGGTCGCCATGAAGCTGCAAGACGAACTGCCCACCGTCGACCGTCGGCTCGCCATGGTGTGGCGGGTCGGGGCGGGGCTCGGGGGGGTCTTCCTGATCGTGTTCGGGTGTCTGGGGCTGGCCGGCGAGCCCGGCTTCCTGGCCACCCACGGCGACCGGATCGCCGGGCTGTCGACCAACGGGGCGCTGAGCATCCTGTCCATCGTGGCGGGCGCGGTCCTGGTGCTGG
The DNA here is from genome assembly GCF_048159585.1 of Kitasatospora sp. SC0581. Taxonomy (NCBI): domain Bacteria; kingdom Bacillati; phylum Actinomycetota; class Actinomycetes; order Kitasatosporales; family Streptomycetaceae; genus Kitasatospora; species Kitasatospora sp. SC0581. Next base: position 53,291 of record NZ_JBLRWA010000002.1, read on the forward strand.
GGGCGGTGGTCGGCGGGAACTTCGCGTCCAACCTCAACATGGCGGTGGGCGTGCTGTTCGTCCTGTCGGGCTTCTACGGCCTGACGGTGCTCGGGCGGCCGGACGCCAACATCCTCAACTTCCGGATGTCGAACGTGCTGTTCGCGTTCATCTTCGGCATCGTCCTGACGACCTTCGGCATGTACGGCCGGGTGAGCGGCCACCTGCCGCACGACAACCCGTACTGGCGGCAGCGGATCGAGCGCGAGGAGGCTCGGCCGAGCGGGGCCGCGAAGACCTTCGTCAAGGTCCTCAAGCCGAACCCGGGGCCCACCCACCCGGTCGGCCACTGAACGGCGCCGGGTGCCTATGCTCGGCGGCATGAGTGACATCGTCGAGCTCGACCCCGAAGACAAGAAGATCATCACCCTGGCCCGCTCGGTCCGCGCCCGCAACGGCGTGGCCGAGGGGGCCGCGGTGCGTGACGAGACCGGGCGCACCTACGTGGCCGGGACGGTCGCGCTGGAGTCGCTGCGGCTGAGCGCCCTGCAGACGGCGGTGGCGATGGCGGTGGCCAGCGGCGCCCGGTCGCTGGAGGCGGCGGCCGTGGTGAGCGAGGCGGAGCAGCCGGCCGAGACGGACCTGGCGGCCGTACGGGACCTGGGCGGGGCCGGGACGCCCGTGCTGCTGGCCGGGCCGGACGGGACGCTGCGGGTGTCCGCCGAGGCGCGCTGAGGCCCGTCGAGGGGCCCGTACGGGGCCGCCGGGGGCCGTTGGCGGGCCTTCGGCGGCCCCGCCGTGTGCCCCGTACGGCGCTGTCGGACGGCATGGTCTTGGAGCCCAGACCTTGCAGATAATCTCACCGGGGGAGTGGACTCGGTGAGGGGACTGGGGCATGGGGGCGGTGGCGTTCTTCGCCGGGCTGGTGCTGTTCGTGATGGGGCTGGGCAAGTGGCAGGAGACCGGGTCCGAGCTCTGGCTGTACGGCTCGCTGGGCTTCCTGCTGGTGCTGGTGGTGGTCTCGCTGATCCCCACCTCCGGCAAGGGCGGGAAGGCCGGGAAGAAGGGCTGAGCGCGCCCCGGACACCCCCGCGGGGTGGGCCCGGACGGCGGGGCTCCGGTGATCAGGGAGAATGGAGCCCATGAATGCCCCTTCCTCCTCGTACCGCTCCGGGTTCGCGTGCTTCGTCGGCCGGCCCAACGCGGGCAAGTCGACCCTGACCAACGCCCTGGTGGGGACGAAGGTCGCGATCACCTCCGATCGCCCGCAGACCACCCGGCACACCGTGCGCGGCATCGTGCACCGCCCGGACGCCCAGCTCGTGCTGGTCGACACCCCCGGTCTGCACAAGCCGCGCACCCTGCTCGGCGAGCGCCTCAACGACCTGGTCCGCACCACCTGGGCCGAGGTCGACGTGATCGGCTTCTGCCTGCCCGCCGACCAGAAGATCGGCCCCGGCGACAAGTTCATCGCCAAGGAGATCGCCGGGATCAAGAAGACCCCGAAGGTCGCCATCGTCACCAAGACCGACCTGGTCGACTCCAAGCGCCTGGCCGAGCAGCTCATCGCCATCCACCAGCTCGGCATCGAGCTGGGCTTCGAGTGGGCCGAGATCATCCCGGTCTCCGCCGTCGGCGACAAGCAGGTCGAGCTGGTCGCGGACCTGCTCACCAAGCTGCTGCCGGAGGGCGACCAGCTCTACCCGGCGGGCGACCTCACCGACGAGCCCGAGCAGATCATGGTCGCCGAGCTGATCCGCGAGGCCGCGCTGGAGGGCGTGCGCGACGAACTGCCGCACTCGCTGGCCGTGGTGGTCGAGGAGATGCTCCCGCGCGAGGGCCGCCCGGCGGACCGCCCGCTGCTGGACATCCACGCCAACGTCTACATCGAGCGGCAGAGCCAGAAGGCGATCGTGATCGGCGCCAAGGGCGCGCGGCTCAAGCACGTCGGCACCACCGCCCGCAAGCACATCGAGGCGCTGCTCGGCACGCCGGTCTACCTGGACCTGCACGTCAAGGTCGCCAAGGACTGGCAGCGCGACCCCAAGCAGCTGCGCAAGCTCGGCTTCTGAACCCGGGCTCCCGACGAGGGAGTTCGGGCAGCCGGGAGGCCTGGGGCCCGTTCGGACGTTGTGCGTCCGGGCGGGCCTTCGCCGTGGTCCGGCCGTACGCGACGTCAGAAGGGTTACACCGCGATGGAGTTGCACACCCGGGAGTGGGGCAGCGGGGACCGGCTGGCCGTGCTGGTGCACGGCATCATGTCCGACCACCGCACCTGGCGGCTGGTCGGCCCGGCCCTGGCGGGGAGGGGCTACCGGGTGCTCGCCGTGGACCTGCGCGGGCATGGCGCCAGCCCGCGCGGCACCGGCGCCACCGCGCTGGAGCGCTACCCCCTGGCGGCGTACGCCGAGGACCTGCTGGAGAGCCTGCCGGCCGGCGTCGAGCTCGCGATCGGCCACTCGCTGGGCGGGATCGTCCTGGCGGACGCGGTCGAGCGGCTGAAGCCGGCCCGCGCGGTGTACGTCGACCCGGCCTGGCGGTTCGTCCAGACCGGGATGGACCCGCGGGTGATGGCGCAGCTGCGGCACCTCACCCGGGAGCAGGTCGTGGCGCTCAGCCCGACCTGGGAGCCGGCCGACGTGGACGACGAGATCGCCGCCGCGGCCGCCTGGGACGAGGACTCGGCGCTGGCCCTGGCCGACCAGCGCTCGGACCTGCCGGCCGGGCCGGCGGTGCCCTCGCTGGTGGTCCTGGCCGACGGCAGCATGCTGGTGGACGCGGCGAGCGCCGAGGAGCTCACTGCCCGCGGCTTCGAGGTGCGCACCGTCCCCGGCACGGGCCACACCGTCCACCGGGACGACCCGGCCGGTTTCCTGGCGGCGCTCGACGGCTGGCTCTGACCGCGGGCTCCCTGGTGCTACGCGCCCTCGCGCAGCACCAGGGAGACCAGCTCGCGCTGCGAGTCGGTGAGCTTCGGGTCGGCGCAGTACACCGACCGGCCGTCGACGGTGATCTCGTAGTGGAAGCCGTCCGGTACCCCGTACGAGGGCGCGCGCAGCCCGCCCGCGACGGCCTCGCGGGCGAGTGCGTGCACGTGCGGGGCGTCCGTGCGGTCGGCGGTGTCGATCTCCGCCTGGCGGACGATCCCCGCGAAGCCGCCGGTCCGGGTCACCTGGATACGCATGGTGTCCATGGTGCTACCCGGGGAGGGGGTTTGCCGGGCTTTTCCCGGACCGTGACCTTAAGCCCGCCTCAACCCGGTCTCAACCACCCTTCAGGCGTACTCCCGGGGCCGTCCGCGGCCCCGCTCACCCCGGGCTGACCCCGACCTGCGCCCAGGAGGCCGTGACGGTGTCCACGACCGACCGGTCGTCGGGGTAGCGGGCCCTGGCGGCGGCCACGGTGGCCCGGGCGAAGGCGGTGAAGTCGGCGTCGGCGGGCAGCGTGCGCCCGGTCAGCGCGTCGTACCAGATCCGGCCCGCGCGCTCCCAGGCCGAGCCGCCGAGCGCGGTGGCCAGCAGGTAGAACGCGTGGTTGGGGATGCCGGAGTTGATGTGCACCCCGCCGTTGTCCTGGGAGGTGTCCACGTAGTCCCGCATGTGCGCGGGCTGCGGGTCCTTGCCGAGCCGCGGGTCGTCGTAGGCGGTGCCGGGCGCCTTCATCGAGCGCAGCGCCACGCCCTGGACGCCCGGGGCGAGCAGTCCGGCGCCGATCAGCCAGTCGGCGTCGGCGGCGGCCTGGCGCAGCGCGTACTGCTTGACCAGCGAGCCGAAGACGTCGGAGACCGACTCGTTGAGCGCGCCGGGCTGGTCCTGGTAGTCCAGTCCGGCGGTGAACTGGGTGACGCCGTGGGTGAGTTCGTGGCCGATGACGTCGACGCAGGCGGTGAAGTCGCCGAACACCACGTTGTCGCCGTCGCCGAACACCATCTGGTGGCCGTTCCAGAAGGCGTTGTCGTAGTCGCGGCCGTAGTGGACGCTGGCGTCCAGCCGCAGGTCGCGGTCGTCGATCGAGTGCCGGCCGAAGACGTCGGCGTAGAGCGCGAAGGTGGCGCCGAGGCCGTCGTAGGCGTGGTTGACGGAGCTGTCGGAGGAGGCCGCGCGGCCCTCGGTGCGCACGGAGCGGCCGGGCAGCCGCTGGCCGTGGCCGGCGTCGTAGACGACCCGGTTGAGACCGGGGGCGGCGACGGGCGGGGCCGGGGAGAGGCGGGCCGCGCGGTGCGCCGCGTCGAGGGCCAGGGAGTGGACGGCGGGTTCGTGGCCGGCCTCGGCGAGGCGGTCCAGGACGAACGGCGGGACGATCGTGCAGAACGGTGCTGCTGCGGTCATGTTGCCCAGGGTGAGGCCTCGATGACCGGTTGTCACCACCCCCGGCACGACCGGTCGGCGTCTCAAGGAGTGGAACGGTGGCCCGGATCACTTCGGGGGCGCGCGGTGCTGGGTTACGCTGGGCCCATCATGCGCAACGGGCTGCTTCTTCTTAGCTGCCGCGTCGAGGGCCTGTAGTCCACTGGGGCCGGCACCCTCGCCGCGGGGAACGTGCTGTGCGCGCAATCGGCGATCCAAGGGTGTATCGCGAGCGGCAGCAGAGGCCGGCCAGTCGGTGTTGACCAGGTGTTGACCACCCCCGACCCGCCCGCACCACGCATCACAGGAAGCCGAGTCACCTCCATGACCGAGCAGAACTCCGCCGCGTCCGTCCCCGCCGGCCGCCCCTTCGTCGACCGCCCCACCCCGATCACCGCCGCCTCGGTGCGCCAGCAGCCCTCGGGCATGCGGCACGGGCGCTACCTGCCGTTCGGCACCGTCGACCTGCCGGACCGCACCTGGCCGGAGAAGGTGATCACCAAGGCGCCGCGCTGGCTGTCCACCGACCTGCGGGACGGCAACCAGGCGCTGATCGACCCGATGTCGCCGGCCCGCAAGCGCAAGATGTTCGACCTGCTGGTGGCCATGGGCTACAAGGAGATCGAGGTCGGCTTCCCCGCCTCCGGGGCCACCGACCACGCCTTCGTACGGTCGCTGATCGAGGAGGGGGCGATCCCCGAGGACGTCACCGTCTCGGTGCTGACCCAGGCCCGCGAGGACCTGATCGAGAAGACGGTGGAGGCGCTGGTCGGCGCCCCGCGGGCGACCGTCCACCTGTACGCCGCGACCGCGCCGCTGTTCCGCCGGGTGGTGTTCCGCAACGACCGGGCGGCCACCAAGGCGATCGCCACCGAGGGCACCCGGCTGGTGATGGAGTACGCGGAGAAGCTGCTGGGCGACGACACCGTCTTCGGCTACCAGTACTCGCCGGAGATCTTCGTCGACACCGAGCTGGACTTCGCGCTGGAGGTCTGCGAGGGCGTCATGGACGTCTGGCAGCCGGGCGAGGGCCGCGAGATCATCCTGAACCTGCCCGCCACCGTCGAGCGGGCCACCCCGAACGTCCAGGCCGACCAGTTCGAGTGGATGTCGCGCCACCTGTCCCGCCGCGAGTTCGTCTGCCTGTCGGTGCACCCGCACAACGACCGCGGCACCGCCGTCGCCTCCGCCGAGCTGGCCTACATGGCGGGCGCGGACCGGATCGAGGGCTGCCTGTTCGGGCAGGGCGAGCGGACCGGCAACGTCGACCTGGTGACGCTGGGGATGAACCTGTTCTCGCAGGGCATCGACCCGCAGATCGACTTCTCCGACATCGACGAGGTGCGCCGCACCGCCGAGTACTGCAACCAGATGGAGGTGCACCCGCGCCACCCGTACGCCGGCGACCTGGTGTACACCTCCTTCTCGGGCTCGCACCAGGACGCCATCAAGAAGGGCTTCGACGCCCTGGAGGCGGACGCGAAGGCGGCCGGGGTGCCGCTGGAGGAGCACACCTGGGGCGTGCCGTACCTGCCGATCGACCCGAAGGACGTCGGCCGCACCTACGAGGCGGTCATCCGGGTCAACAGCCAGTCCGGCAAGGGCGGCGTGGCGTACGTGCTGAAGAACGACCACAAGCTGGACCTGCCGCGCCGGATGCAGATCGAGTTCTCCCGGATCATCCAGGCCAAGACCGACGCCGAGGGCGGCGAGGTCAGCCCGGCCGAGATCTGGCGGGTCTTCGAGGACGAGTACCTGCCGACCACCGGCAACCCGTGGGGCCGGATCTCGCTGAGCGGTTCGCGCACCCTGACCACCGAGGACGGCCGGGACGCGCTGACCGCCGAGGCCCGGGTGGACGGCGTCCCGGTGACCCTGACCGGTACCGGCAACGGCCCGGTCTCGGCCTTCGCCGACGCGCTGGCCCGGATCGGCGTGGACGTACGCGTCCTGGACTACGCCGAGCACGCGCTGAGCGAGGGCGGCGACGCCCAGGCCGCCGCGTACGTGGAGTGCGCGGTGGACGGCAAGGTGCTGTGGGGCGTGGGCATCGACGGCAACACCGTGCTGGCCTCGCTGAAGGCCATGATCAGCGCCGTCAACCGCTCGCAGCGCGGCTAATTCGAACGGGTGGTATGCGAAGGGCCGTCCCACGGGGCGGCCCTTCGTCGTCCCCGCCCCGGATTGTGGCCTGCGCCACATTTTTTCGAATCGGAAGCCGTTCGAGGTACTGACACGTGCCGGTAACCGTGGCAACATCGATCCACCGGAAAGCCGGGTCGGTGGGACGGCCTCGGTGTCCGGTCGCGTGACCTGCCCATAGTCGAGCAGGCCGCCTGCCATGTCTGGGGAGTGGCGCCGTGACCAGGTTGTGGGGTGTTCGCCCGCGGTGGCGGACTGACGTTCTCGGTGACTTCTTCTGCCCGGGCTGCGGCGGGGACCGCAACTACCGCCGGCAGCACGGCCGGCGGTGGCTGCGGTTGCTGGGGACCCCGGTGGTCCCGCTCGGGCCGGTGCTCGGCAGCGTGCAGTGCACCAGCTGCCACGGCCGGTACGGCGTCGAGAGCCTGGAGCAGCCCACCTGCGTGCGCCTCGGCGCGATGCTGCGGGACGCCCAGTACACCATCGCGCTGGCCATGCTCGCGGCCGGCGGCACCGCCCACCGGGCGGCCCGCGAGGCGGCCTGCGCGGCGGTCCGCGAGGCCGGGTTCGAGGACTGCGGCGAGGCCCAGGTGCTGGCCGCGCTCGCCGCGCTCTCCGGGCTCGGCGGCGAGCTCTACCACGCCCACGACCTGGAGGCGCCCCCCGGCCGGGGGCTGGCGGAGGCCGGCGGCCTGGCCGTCGAACTGCACGCCGTGGTCGAACCGCTCACCCCGCACCTGGCCCACTCCGGCCGCGAGCGGCTGCTGCTGCAGGGCGCGGCGATCGCGCTGGCGGACGGCCGCTACCTGCCGCAGGAGCGCGAGGCGCTGGCCGCGGTCGGGCGCTGCCTGGACCTGCCGCGGTCCCGGGTCGGGGCGCTGCTGGAGGCGGCGACCAGGACGCCGTACCAGTAGCGACCGCCCTTCCGTACCGTCCACCTCCGAAGATCCGCGGACCACCTCAGACCACCTCGGAATCCCCCACAACGGGCCTGGCCTCCCCACCCCGGGCCCGCCGTGACCCGCACCGCCGTGGTCTCCCCCACGACCGCCGGTGCGGGCAACACGGCTGTCCGGAGCCCGGTGCGGGCGGGCGGGGCCGTCCGGAGCCGGGGGCGGGTGGGGGAGAATGGTCCCCATGAGTCTTTTCCGGGACGACGGCGTCGTGCTGCGGGCGCAGAAGCTCGGCGAGGCCGATCGGATCATCACCCTGCTGACCCGCCAGCACGGCAAGGTGCGGGCGGTCGCGCGCGGGGTGCGGAAGACCAAGTCCAAGTTCGGCGCCCGGCTGGAGCCGTTCTCGCACGTGGACGTGCAGTTCTTCAGCCGGGGGAGTGAGCTGTTCGGCCGCGGATTGCCGCTCTGCACCCAGGTGGAGACGATCGCCCCGTACGGCGGCTCGATCGTCACCGACTACGGCCGCTACACGGCCGGCACCGCGATGCTGGAGACGGCCGAGCGGTTCGCCGAGAACGAGGGCGAACCGGCCGTCCAGCAGTACCTGCTGCTGGTCGGCGGGCTGCGCACGCTGGCGGCCGGGGTGCACGAGTCGCACCTGGTGCTGGACGCCTTCCTGCTGCGCTCGCTCGCGGTGAACGGGTACGGCGCGAGCTTCACCGACTGCGCCAAATGCGGCCTGGAGGGGCCGAACCGTTTCTTCTCCCTCCCCGCGGGCGGGGTGCTCTGCGGCGACTGCCGAGTGCCCGGATGTGCCGTACCCTCCCCTGAGACACTGGTACTGCTCGGGGCGCTGCTGTCAGGGGACTGGCAGACGGCCGACGCCTGCGAGCCGCGGTACTGGCGGGAGGGCAGCGGCCTGGTCGCGGCCTATCTGCAGTGGCACCTGGAGCGGGGCATCCGCTCGATGAGATACGTGGAGAAGTGAGCACATGGCAGCGCGACGGCTCTTCGGCGGCGGCAAGCAGAGGACGTACGTCCCCCCGACCCCCCACCCCAGCGGCGCACAGCCCCCGAAGATCCCCGGCGAGCTGGTCCCCGACCACGTCGCCATCGTGATGGACGGCAACGGCCGTTGGGCCAAGGAGCGCGGACTGCCCCGCACCGAGGGCCACAAGGTCGGCGAGTCCGTGGTGCTGGACGTCCTCAAGGGCGCGATCGAGCTCGGGGTCAGGAACATCTCGCTGTACGCGTTCTCCACCGAGAACTGGAAGCGCTCGCCCGACGAGGTGAAGTTCCTGATGAACTTCAACCGGGACGTCATCCGCCGCCGCCGCGACGAGATGGACGCGATGGGCGTGCGGATCCGCTGGGCCGGCCGGATGCCCAAGCTGTGGAAGAGCGTCGTCCAGGAGCTCCAGGTCGCCGAGGAGCAGACCAAGGACAACGACGCCGTCACGCTCTACATGTGCGTCAACTACGGCGGCCGGGCCGAACTCGCCGACGCGGCGCAGGCGCTCGCCCTGGACGTCGCGGCCGGGAAGCTCGACCCGAAGAAGGTCAGCGAGAAGACCCTCGCCAAGTACATGTACCACCCGGACATGCCGGACGTGGACCTGTTCCTGCGCCCCAGCGGGGAGCAGCGCACCTCCAACTTCCTGCTCTGGCAGTCGGCTTACGCCGAGTTCGTGTTCCAGGACGTGCTCTGGCCGGACTTCGACCGCCGCGACCTGTGGCGCGCCTGCGAGCAGTACGCGATGCGCGACCGGCGCTTCGGCGGGGCGATCCCGAACGAGGTCGGCGCGCCGGTGCCGTCCCCGCGCTGACGGGCGCATACGACGGAGGGGACCTACCGGGCAGATCCCGGTGGGTCCCCTTCGCCGTACGCGCGCGCGGACGAGCCTCAGACCTTCTTGGCGCACTCCGCGCAGGTCCCGAAGATCTCCAGGGTGTGCGCGATGTCGCTGAAGCCGTGCTCGGCGGCGACCGAGTTGGCCCAGCGCTCCACCGCCGGACCCTCCACCTCGACGGTCGCGCCGCAGTGCCGGCAGACCAGGTGGTGGTGGTGCCCGCTGCTGCAGCGGCGGTAGACCGCCTCGCCGTCGGCGGTGCGCAGCACGTCCACCTCGCCGGCGTCCGCGAGCGACTGGAGCGTGCGGTAGACCGTGGTCAGACCGACGGAGTCCCCGCGGTGCTTGAGCAGGTCGTGGAGCTCCTGCGCGCTGCGGAAGTCCGCGATCTCGTCCAGGGCCGCCGAGACGGCGGCTCGCTGCCGGGTCGAGCGGGCGCGCGGCGACGGGCCTGCGGTGGTCACCGTGGGTCCTCCTGGGGTCGTGGGCGTCTCGCACATCATTGTGCCAGCCCCGCCCGCCCCTCAGGTGTGGTCGTGCCGGACGGTTCGCCGGAGGCCTGTTCCGGCAGTTCGACGTCGCACACCTTCGGCCCGTGTTCGCCGGTGCCGCGGTGGCGCCGCCGGGCGAGCGGCGCGGCGAGCAGGCTGAACACCGCGAAGACCGCGATGGCGAGCAGCACGATGGCCGGGCCGGAGGGCACGTCCAGGTGGTAGGAGCCGGTGACGCCGGCCAGCGAGACGACCACGCCGAGCGCGATCGAGGCGGCCTGGGTGGCGGCGAAGGACCGGGTGAGCTGCTGGGCGGCGACCACCGGGACCACCATCAGCGCGCTGACCAGCAGCAGCCCGACGACGCGCATGGCGACCGTGACGGTGACCGCGGCCATCACCGCGAGCAGCAGGTTGAGGGTGCGCACCGGCACACCGGTGACCCGGGCGAAGTCCTCGTCCTGGCAGATCGCGAAGAGCTGGCGGCGCAGGCCCACGGTGACCGCGACGACCACCGCGCCGAGCACCGCGATGGTGGCCAGGTCGGCGGGGGCGACGGTGAGGATCGAGCCCCACAGGTAGCTCTCCAGCGAGCCGGCCCCGGCCTGGGCGGACATCGAGACCAGCAGCTTGCCGCAGGCCATGCCGCCGTAGAAGAGCATCGCGAGGGCGATGTCGCCGCGCTGGTTGCCGCGCGAGCGGACCAGCTCCATGGTGACGGCGCCGAGCACGCAGACCAGCACGGCCATCCAGACCGGGCTGGTCTGGAAGATGAAGCCGAGGCCGACGCCGGTCATCGCGACGTGGCCCATGCCGTCGCCCATCAGCGCCTGGCGGCGCTGCACCAGGTAGATGCCGACGGCCGGGGCGGTGATCCCGACCAGGACGGCGGCGAGCAGGGCCCGCTGCATGAAGTCGTAGGAGAGCATCTCGGTCATGCCAGCAGCCTCGGCGGGGTCAGGTCGGCGTGCGGGTGGACGTGGTCGTGGCCGGGCAGCGCGTGCAGCCCGGTGTTGGGCACGGGCGGGCCGTCGTGGGCGACGCAGCCGTCCCGCAGCACCACGGCGCGGTCGATCAGCGGCTCCAGCGGCCCGAGTTCGTGCAGCACGAGGAGGACGGAGGCGCCGCGGCCGACCTCGGCGCGCAGGGTGTCCGCGAGCACCTGCTGGCTGGCGGCGTCCACGCCGGCCATCGGCTCGTCCATGATCAGCAGGTCGGGGGTGCCGACCAGGGCGCGGGCGATCAGCACCCGCTGCTGCTGGCCGCCGGACAGGTCGGCCACGCCGTCCCCGGCGCGCTCCAGCATGCCGACGGCGGCCAGCGCGCGGTCCACCGCCTCGCGGTCCCGGCGGCGGAAGGGCAGCAGCCGGTGCTGCGGCAGCCGTCCGGTGGAGACCACCTCGCGGACGGTGGCGGGGACGCCGGAGGCGGCGGTGGTGCGCTGCGGGACGTACCCGATCCGGTGCCAGGCGCGGAAGGAGCCGTACGGGGTGCCGAACAGCTCCAGGGTGCCCCGCTCCAGCGGGACGGAGCCGATCACGGCCTTGACGGTGGTCGACTTGCCGGAGCCGTTGGCGCCCAGCAGGGCGACGACCTCGCCGGGGCGGACGGTGAGGTCGACGCCGCGCAGCACCGGCCGGCCGCCGCGCGAGGCGACGGCGTCACGGAGGCGGACGGCCGGGGGTATCGGGTCGGTCATGGTGCTCGGTCCCGTCAGTTCGCGGGGGCGGGGGTGGTGGCGTCGGCCGTGGCGGGCGCGGTCGGGGCGGTGCCGGTGGTGCCGGCGGTTCCGGCGGTTCCGGCCGGGGCGCCGAGGGCGGCCTGGAGGTTGGCCAGGTTCTGCTTCATGACGGTCAGGTAGTCGTCCTTGGCGGGGTCCTTGACGCCCTCCAGCGGGTCCAGGACGGCGGTCTTGAGGCCGAGGTCCTTGGCGACGGTGTCGGCGAGCTTGGGGCTGACCAGGGTCTCGAAGAAGACGGTGGTGACGCCGTTGTCCTTGGCGGCCTTCTGCACGGCGGCGAGGCGGGCCGGGGTGGGCTCGGACTCCGGGTCGACGCCGTTGATGGCGACCTGGGTGAGGCCGTAGTGCTCGGCGAGGTAGCCGAAGGCGGCGTGGCTGGTGACGAAGGTCCGGGTCCCGGCGTCCTTCAGCCCGTCCCGGAACTCCTGGTCGAGCGCGGTGAGCTTGCCGACCAGCTCGTCGGTGTTCTTCCGGTAGTCCTCGGCGTGCGCCGGGTCGGCCTTGGCGAACTCGTCGCCGACGCTCTTGGCGATCGCCGCGTAGCGGGTCGGGTCGAGCCAGATGTGCGGGTCGCCGGCCGTGTCCTCGTGCTTGTGGCCGTCGGCCCCGTGGGCCCCGTCGGCGCCGCCCCCGGCCTCGGTGCCCTCGTCGAGGTGGTGGTCGACCAGCGGGCTGGCGGCGGTGGCGTCGATCTTGTGCTTGCTGGACGACTGCGCGACGGCCTGGTCGACGGTGGGCTGGAGGCCCTTGAGGTAGATGATCGCGTCGGCCTTCTGGACCGTGCCGACCTGCTTGGCGGTGAGCTCCAGGTCGTGCGGCTCGACGCCGGCGGCGGTCAGGTCGGTGACCGCGACGTGCTCCTTGCCGATCTGCTGGGCCAGGAACTCCATCGGGTAGAAGGACGCGACGACCTTCAGCCGGCCGCCGCCGCTGTCGGCGCTGCTGCTGCCTCCGCAGGCGGTGAGGGCGAGGGAGGCGGCGAGCGCGGTGGTGCCGAGGGCTATGGAGCGGCGGGTGCGGCGGGAGAGTCCGAGTCGAGGCAGTCCGATCATCATGACAATCATTCTCATCTCACATGGAAATGATTGTCAAATCACTCGGACGGGTGAACGGGAGGTGACGGAGGGTGGGAGCGGCCGGACGATACCGATTTGAATCACGTACCCGTATGGCCGGTAACCTGAGGTATTCGGGTACGCGCAACCAGCCGTGCCCTGACCGTGCCGTACGTACTGAAGAGAGCACTGTGGCCGCCGACAAGATCGACACGATCGTCAGCCTGAGCAAGCGCCGTGGCTTCGTCTACCCCTGCAGCGAGATCTACGGCGGCACGCGTGCCGCCTGGGACTACGGGCCGCTGGGCGTCGAGCTCAAGGAGAACATCAAGCGCCAGTGGTGGCGCGCGATGGTGCAGGCCCGCGAGGACGTCGTCGGACTCGACTCGTCGGTGATCCTCGCCCGCGAGGTCTGGGAGGCCTCCGGCCACGTCGCCACCTTCAACGACCCGCTGACCGAGTGCCTCTCCTGCCACAAGCGCCACCGGGCCGACCACCTGGAGGAGAAGTACGAGGCCAAGCACGGCTTCCCGCCGCCGAACGGCCTCAAGGACGTCAACTGCCCCGACTGCGGCACCAAGGGCCAGTTCACCGAGCCCAAGGACTTCTCGGGCATGCTGAAGACCCACCTCGGCGTCACCGAGGAGGCGAGCGGCCTGGCGTTCCTGCGCCCCGAGACCGCCCAGGGCATCTTCACCAACTTCAAGGCCGTCCAGACCACTTCGCGCAAGAAGCCGCCGTTCGGCATCGCCCAGACCGGCAAGAGCTTCCGCAACGAGATCACCCCCGGCAACTTCATCTTCCGGACCCGCGAGTTCGAGCAGATGGAGATGGAGTTCTTCGTCAAGCCGGGCGAGGACGAGCAGTGGCACGAGTACTGGCTCCAGCAGCGCTGGGACTGGTACGTCGGCCTCGGCCTGCGCACCGAGAACATGCGCTTCTTCGAGCACCCGAAGGAGAAGCTCTCCCACTACGCCAAGCGCACGGTGGACATCGAGTACCGCTTCAACTTCGGCGGTAGCGAGTTCTCCGAGCTGGAGGGCGTCGCCAACCGCACCGACTACGACCTCCGGGTGCACAGCGAGGCCTCCGGCCAGGACCTGAAGTACTTCGACCAGGAGTCCGGCGAGCGGTACTTCCCGTACGTCATCGAGCCGGCGGCGGGCCTCAACCGCGCCATGCTGGCCTTCCTGATCGACGCCTACTTCGAGGACGAGGCGCCGAACGCCAAGGGCGTCATGGAGAAGCGCGTCGGCATGCGGCTCGACCCGCGCCTGGCCCCGGTCAAGGTCGCCGTCCTGCCGCTGTCGCGCAACGCCGACCTGTCCCCGAAGGCCCGCGGCCTCGCCGCCGACCTGCGCACCGCGTGGAACGTCGAGTTCGACGACGCCGGCGCCATCGGCAAGCGCTACCGCCGCCAGGACGAGATCGGCACGCCGTTCTGCGTCACGGTCGACTTCGACACCCTCGAGGACAACGCGGTGACCGTCCGCGACCGCGACACCATGTCGCAGGAGCGCGTGTCGCTGGACCAGGTCAAGGCGTACCTGGGCGCGCGGCTGATCGGCTGCTAGCAGCGGGTGGCCGAGCTTCGCTCGGGGAGCCCTCGTCCGCCCTGGTGGGGCGGGCGGGGGCTCCTTGCTGTTCGGGGGCTTCGCGGGTCCCTTGGTGTGCCTCCTGCGCTTGCCCGTGGTCCTGCCCTCGGTCCTGCCCTCGGCCCTGTCCTCGGGCCGCCTGCCGGGTGCTGCCGCTACCGGCGCCCCCAGCGGGAGCGCGGGGCCGCGGGCGGGCGGGTCGGCAGGCCGGCGGTGCGCAGGGCGGCGAGGGTGGTGCGGTGGCGGGCCTCGTCGGCGAGCAGCGCGGCCAGCAGCTGCGCGTACAGCTCGGAGTTGCCCGCGCCGTCCAGGGCGGTGGCCAGCCCGACCACCTCGGCGGGCGGGCGCAGGACGGCCAGTTCGCCCAGCAGGAGGGTGGCGAGTGCGGGCGGCAGTCCGGTCGCGAGGGCGGCGAGGTCGGCGGTGGAGCGGCCGGCGGCCTGGCGCAGCAGCGTCCGGACGTCGTCGGCGCGGCCGTGCTGCTGGAGGCAGGCGGCCAGGGAGGTCAGCTCGGGCATCGGCGCCGACCCCCACTCCCAGAGCAGGGTCGCGCTGTCGGCGGCCAGTCCGGCCTGGTCCAGCGCGGAGAGCAGGCCGGGCACGGAGGCGGCCGGGTAGCCCCAGAAGGCGTGGAACACCTCGGCCGCCTCCTCGGCCAGGCCCAGTTCGCGCAGCTCGGCGAGCACGGCGACGGAGTGGTCGGGCGCGGTCCGGGCGATGCTGCGGGCGAGGTGGAGCGAGCCGCCGGTCGGGCCGTACCGGGCCAGCATGCCGACCAGCAGAGCGGCGTCGGCGGAGGTGAGGCGGGCGGCGGCCGTGTCGATCACCTCGGTGGCCTCGGCGAGGGAGCCGGCCCGGTGGAGGGCGGTGATCCGCTCGGTGAGGGCGCCGAGGTCGGGGCGGACGGGCGGCGGCGGGGCCTGGTGCCGGGGTGGCTGGTGGTGTTGTCGCGGCGGTTGCGGGGCCTGCGGGGCCGGTTGTTGTTGCTGTTGCTGCTGGGGGTGCTGGTGCTGCTGCTGCGGTGGCGGCTGGTGCCGGTGGCGGATCCGGCTCTCCAACGCCTCCAGCTGGTCGCTGAGTTGGAGGCAGCGGGCGCCCAGGCCCTCGCGCAGCGTCCGGGCCTGGGCGAGCTGGCGCAGTAGCTCCCCGTCCGGCCGCTGACGGCCCGGGGTCGCCCGGATCGCCTCGTTCAGGCGCCGTTCGCGTTGGCTCGCGTAGCGGCTCGCGCGGAGTAATTCGTCCAGCTCCGCGCGGAGTTCGGCGGCCTGCAGCTCGCCCTCCGGCTGCCCGCCCGCGGGTTGTTCCGTCGGCCGCATGCGCATGATCGCCCCAACCTGTCCATCCGGACCCTGACTGCGTGACATCTTGGCGACAGTATGTGGCTGGGGAGTTACGAGCGCACGACCAGTCGTGCCCGAGTGGTGTCAAGGAGCGCGCAGAGGGCGGTCGTTGCGAGAAGTGCGCCGGTCGCGCTCCGCAGGAGGGTCGCCTCGTAGTACGGGCCGGGCGCGAGGGCCGCGACGGCGTATCCGACCACCGCGCCCGCCAGGGCGGGCAGCAGGAGCCGCGGCGCGTCCCGGCGGGCCGCCGCACCGATCACCAGGAGCCCTGCCAGGGCGGCGAGTTCGGGAGTGCCGAAGGACTCCGCGTAGCGGATCGACAGGGCGGGGACGAGGAACAGCGCGAGCGCCCGACCGATCGTCCCCGCGAGGGTGGCGGTGTACGGGCCGGGTTGCGGGCGCGGGTGCGGGCCTCGGGGCGGGACGGTGCGGGTGGCGACGAGCACCGCCAACGCGGCTGCGGCGGACGGGAGATGGTCGCCGAGCCGGGCGAGGTTGTAGAGCAGCGCGGTGTCGTACAGCACCAGCATCAGCTGGCCGTACGCCCACAGGTCGAGGGCGAAGCGGAACAGGTTGCGGGTGGGTGCGGGTGCGGGTGTGGCCTCGGCGCCGGGCTCGGCTCCGGCTTCGGCTCCGGTTTCGCGTCGGGCCAGCCAGGCGATCAGGGGAGGGGTGAGGCAGGCCGCGAGCGTACGCAGGACGAGGTCGTCCACGGTGTACGGGTTCCGCAGGTCCCACTCCACCGCGCAGAACGCCACCGTGTACGAGGCGGCGGCCAGTGGGACCAGCGGCGAGCGGGCCAGCCGGACGTACAGCGCGCGGTCCAGCCGGCGGACGACGGCGACGAACGCCAGCAGTGCCAGCGGCAGTTCGAGGAACGCCTGGACCCGCAGGACGGACGGGGCGAGGAGCTCCGGGGCGGGGAAGCGGGCGGCGAGGGCGTCGAGGCGGGGCACGTCGAACCAGCCGGGCTGGAGGTAGCGGGTGATGAAGGAGACGTCGCCGTGGTGGACGCGGTTCACGTAGACCGCGACGAGCACCTGGTTGAGGTAGATCAGCGCGACGACGGCCGCCAGCACCGGCTCCGGCCCGTACGAGCGCCCGCGCCGCGCGGGCCCGGCCTCCCGCCGCAGCACCCTCGGCGCCAGGAACAGGGCGGCGGCGGCCGAGGCCACGACCGTCCCGTCCAGCAGCGGAGCGATCCCGCTCATGCGGCCAGTCGTGCCCGCGCCTCCATCAGGGCGAAGCCGAGCAGGTTCAACCCGCGCCACTCGGCGGGCTGTTGGGCCCGGATGTCGTCGGCGGCGAGCCCGATGCCCCAGATCCGGTCCACCGGGCTGGCCTCGACCAGCACCCGGTCACCCGTGCCCAGCAGGTAGCTGCGCAGCGCCTCGTCCTGCCCGAACTTCGCGACGTTGCCCGCCACCACCAGCTCGAACCGGCCGTCCACCCAGGCCTTCTCGTCGAAGTCCTTGACCAGCCGCCCCAGCTTCTTCGCCTCGGCGGGCGTTCGGGCCGCCAGCACCTGCCGCACGATCTCCTCGTCACCGAACATCCGGGCCTTGCCGGCCATCATCCAGTGCTCGGCGGAGGCGTACGCGACCCCGTCGACGGTGAACTCGCCGGGCCACCACTGGCTCAGGCACTCCTGCCGGGTCCCGCCGCCCTTGCGCTCGGTGTGCCCCCAGAACATCACCCACTTCGGCCGCACCCCGTCGGCCATCGCCACGGCCAACTCCTCGCGGCTGCGGACGGTGGACAGGTCCCCCACGTGCATCTCGCTCATATCGTCAGTCTGACATGAAGGGGTGGGTGCCGCGAACCGTTTCGCGGTGAATCACCCTCGGGGTGGTGACCCGGCGAGACTTCCCCGGTCAGGCCTTGGCGGCCATGTCCAGGAAGCGCAGGCCGACCTCAGTCACCTCGTCCGCCGTCCATCCCAGGGCCGGTTCGCCGAGGCTGACTTCGGCCATGGCGAGGCCGGGGGCGGCGTCCTCCCAGTGGGAGACGAACCAGATGCCCTCCTCCTCGGCCAGTGCCAGGTGGGCGGCGTTGAGGGCCTCGGCCGGGTGGGGGAGCCAGAGTTGGTACTCGTGGGTGGGCGGCACCTCGGGGTAGAGGCGGGCGCCGGGGAGGGCGGCCAGGGCCGGGGTGAGGGCGGTGGCGGCGTGGTGGATGTGGGCGGGGATGCGGGGGAGGGCGGTGTCCAGGCCATGGAGGGCGGCGAGGGCGGCCGGCCACTGCTGGGAGAGCTGGCCGCCGTAGCGGTGGCGCCAGGTGCGGGCGTAGGCGGTGAGGGCCTTGTCGCCGGCGAGGGCGGCGCCGCTGATGCCGCCGAGGTCCTTGTAGTAGGACACGTAGACGCTGTCGGCGAGGGCGGCGATCTCGTCGAGCCGCTTGTCGAAGTGGACCGTGGTGTTCCAGAGCCGGGCGCCGTCGAAGTGCACCCGGGCGCCGGTCTCGCGGGCCGCGGCGACGAGGGCGGTCAGCTCGTCCCAGGTGGGGAGGAGGTAGCCGGGGTCGCGCAGCGGGAGTTCGACGACGAGGGTGCCGAAGGGCTCGCCGACCGCGTGGAGTTCCCCGGGGGTCGGCTGGCGCTGTTCGGTGGTGGGCCAGAGGCCGCGCAGGCCGGTGAGCTGGGTGTAGGCGTGCCGCTCGTGCCGCTCGATGTGGCTGAGCGGGTGCAGCGCCACGGCCGGGTTGCCGGTGCGTTCGGCGTGGTGGCGGAGGGCGACCTGCTGGGCCATCGTCCCGGTGGGGAAGAAGACCGCGTCCTCTTGTCCGAGCAGTGCGGCGGTCCGTTCCTCCAGCTGCCGCACGGGCCCGTCGCTGCCGTAGAAGTCGGGCAGGACGTCCAGACCGTCCAGGGCGGAGAGTTGGGCGAGGCGTTCGCGGATGCTGAGGACGCGGTCGGTGGAGAGGAAGCGCTCGCAGGTCATGCGGGCCGCGCGGCGCCGGCGGAACTCACTCTGGTCGTCGGTCATCCGGCGATTGTCAGCCCGGTGGCGCGGTCAGACCAACCGCTTTTCCCACCGCAGGGCGGGGTGTCCGGGTACCCACGCCGTCTGGGTGTCCGCCGTGACGCGGAGCCGGACGGCGGTGAGGTCGGGGCGCCCGGCCTCCTGCCAGGCGGCGAGGAGCCGCTCGATCTCGTCCCAGAGGGCGGGCCGGCCGCCCTGGTGGACCGTCCAGCCGTAGGTGTCGTCCTGGACCTGGGCGGAGGCGCCGGGGACGGAGAGGCAGTAGACCGACTCCAGGTCCTCGCCCGTGGTGACCCAGAACCACGCCTCGGGGAAGGCGAGTTGGACCAGGAAGGCGGGCGTCGGGTCGTTGAGGAGGGTGGGGGAGGTGTCGGTCGGACGCCCGGTGTCGTCGGCGCCGGACCAGCCGGGCAGGAACGGCGGGCGGGACGGGCACGGGACGGCGGCCCGGCCGGTGACCCGGCCCTCGGCGGTGCCGTCGGGGAGCACGGTGAGCTCGACCCGGCCGGCGCCCTCCTGCCAGGTGCCGAGGACGGCCGAGACGGTGCCGCCGGGCCTGGTCTGCCGCACCCAGCTGTAGGGGATCAGGCGGACCGGGTCGGTGGCGCGGACCCCGTCGTACGGCGGGTGGGCGGCGGAGGTGGGGGAGTCGACCTCCAGGATGTTCCGCGGGCCGTCGGGGTTCATCGTCCTCCTCGAGGTGGGGCCGGAGCGGGTCGGGGCCGCGAGGCCGTCCGCCCACGCCGGGATCGACGCGGCGGACGGCCTCCGGCTCCGGTCAGGACTCGGCGGGCAGCAGCGCGGCGATGTCCCCCAGGAGCCGGGCCGCCGGCGCCGGGTCGACCAGCCACTTCAGGTGGCTGCCGGGGAGCGTGTGGACGTCGAAGGGGTTCTCCGGGGTCAGCGCGTCGCCCTCGCGGATCATGCGGTCCTGCATGGCGAGCGGGATGCCGGCGTCCTCGGCCAGCCGGACGTACGACCTGGGGATCCGTCCCCAGGTGTCGGGCCGGGCCCGGTCGTCGGGGGTGCCGGTGTCGAGGTTCTCGTCGGGCTGGAAGGTGTTGAGGAAGAGCATGAACTCGTCGTCCGTGCCGTCGGCGAGGAAGGACGCCTTGAAGGAGGCGAGGACGCCGGGGTCGGCGGTGCGGAAGTTGATGCGCAGCAGACCGAGTTCGGCCGGGTTCCCGACCAGCGCCGCCATCAGCCCCGCGGCGTCGGCCGTGGCCATCTCGGGCTCGGCGTAGTAGGCGTTGATGTCGAGGTCGACGGGGCACCAGGCGGAGACGTAGACGATGCGGTCGACCAGGTCGGGCCGCTGGTTGGCCGCGGCGGTGGCCGTCAGGCCGCCGCGGCTGTGGGAGACGAGGACGACGGGCCCGTTCCGCTTGGCCCGCTCCAGTATCCCGATGAGGTGCGCGACGTTGTCGGCGAGCGTGACGCCCTTGATGGCGCCGGGCGCGGTGGCGAGCCCTTCGAGGTCCTGCGGCGCCTGGTAGGCCCGGGGGTACGTCGCGGCGAAGCCGTGGCCGGGGAGGTCGACGGCGACGGAACGGTGCCCGAGGAGGCCGAGTTCGGCCTGGAGCGGCGCGAAGGAGAAGGAGTTCGCGAAAGCCCCGTGGACCAGGATGAAGGTGGGTTGCATCTGTCTACTGCTCACTTTCCGGTCCCCTGCGGCGCACTGGCCGGCCGCGGGGACTGCTTCGTGCGTGGCAGGCGCCGGCGGTCACCTGCGGACGCGCGAGGGCGGCGTGCGAACGGCTGCCCACGGTCCGGTGATTCACCCTACTCAGTGAATGATCATCAGCCCACCCTTCGGCGGCACGGCTTCGGTGCCCCACCGCCCACCGCTCACTCCGGGGTTACTCGGGGTGCGGGTCCGTGCCGTCCTCGGCGGGCCAGCTGCCCTCCGCGTACAGCCGGACGAGCGCGGCGTGGGAGAGCGGACTGGTGGGGTCGGCGACGTCGCCGTTGGTGGTGTAGTCCAGGAGCACGACCTCGTCCTTCTCCCGGAGCCGCTCGACCAGGTCGGCGGCGCGGTGTTCGAGGACCCATCGGTAGGCCGGCAGGTAGATCCGGCGGCGGGCCGTCTCGTAGGACAGGAGCCGGTCGCCGTGCAGGCCGGTCCGGTGGCCCTGGACGGGGCCGAAGCGGCGCGCCGTCCGCTTGAGGCCCTTCATCGAGGTGACGCGCAGCTTGGCGGGGTCGACATCGGCGTCCCGGAAGACCTTGAGGGCCTGCCAGATCCCCTCCACGGACTGGCTGGTCGCGCCGTCGCCGTAGGGGACCGGGATGCCGCCGTGCGGGTAGAACGGGCTCAGCCGCACCCACGGGTCCGGCGCCCTGGAGGTGACGTCGACGATCTCCGCGCCGGGGAACGCGGCGGTCAGTGCGGCCGCCGTACGGCGACGGCCGGCGATGTGGATCGGCATGTGCGGGCTCTCCTGCTCGACGGCGCGGGCCACCGAGTGTCCCCGGTGCCACTGACAGTCCTCGCCGGAGTGCGGGCGGACGGGAGCGGATTCGGCGCGGGGGCCGGTGGTCAGGTGCGCCGGTAGTAGGCCGCGACCGGGGCCCGGGCCTCCTCGGGCAGGGCGGGGCCGTCCGTCGGCACCGCCGGCCAGGCGCCCGAGTCGGGGTTGAGCTCGACGAGTTGCTCCGTGGCGAGCGCGTACACGACCCGGCCGATGCCGGAGCGGAGGATGCCCCCTTCGCACATGCCGCAGGGCTGGCAGCTGGTGTACATCGTGGTGCGCGCGGCGGCGCCCGGGGAGAGTTCGCGGGCGGCCCAGCGGGCGAGCTTCAGTTCGGGGTGGGCCGTGATGTCGTCGTCGCGCCGGACGGTGTTGTGGGCCTCGGCGAGGACCTCGCCGTCCGGGCCGGCCAGCAGGGAGCCGTACGGGGCGTCGCCGAGGGCGACCGCGTGGGCGGCGAGGGCGATGGCGCGGCGCAGCAGGGCCTCGTCGGCTTCGGTGATCACGCGGTCCTCCAGTGGGTGGCGACGGTGGTGAGGGTCCGCCAGGCCTGCCGCGGACGACGGGTGTCCTCCGGATCGCCGTGGTAGGGGTCGAACACGACGGTCTCGGCCCCGAGGTCGCGCAACTGGCGCAGGTCGTCGAGGACCTGGTCGAGGGTGCCGACGCCGGCGGGCCGTTCGGGGTCGTCGACCGGCGCGGTGGTCAGCCGCAGGGCGATGCGGGGGGCGAACCCCGGCAGCGGGTGCTCGGCCAGGACCGACCGCATCCGGGCGACGGGGAGCCGCAGCGGGTGCCAGGCATCGCCGAACCGGACCGCCCGGCGCAGCGCCGCCTCGCTGTGGCCGCCGACCCACACCGGTACCGGCCGGTGGCCCGAATCGCCCGCCCAGGTGTCGCGCAGCGTGGCCAGGTACTCGTCGGTCAGTCTGCCGCGGGCGCCGAACGGCACGCCGAGGGCCTCGAACTCCCGGCGCGCCCAGCCGATCCCCACGCCCAGGACGAACCGGCCGCCGCTGAGCCGGTCGAGGGTGCTCGCCGTCCGCGCCACCAGCAGCGGGTGCCGGTAGGGCAGGACGAGGACGGTCGTGCCCAGCCGCAGGCCGGGGGCGGTCCCGGCGAGCCAGGACAGCGTGGTGAACGGCTCGTAGAACGGCTCCGGGTACCGCTCGGCCACGTCCGGGGTCACCGCGACGTGGTCCGACACCATGAGGAGGTCGAAGCCGAGCCCCTCCGCGGTCCGGGCCCACTCGCGCAGCACGCCGGGGTCGGTCCCGGGGCCGAAGTTCGGTACGTTGACGCCAAGTTGCATGGATCGAGGCTATCCCCGTGATCATGGCGGACGGAACGGCATCCTCCCTCTGTCACCTGCGGATCGCCGAGGATTTCCCGGTAGATTCGCGCCATGGCCGCGAATCTTGACGACACCGACTGGGCGATCATCGAACAGCTGCAACAGGAGGCCCGCGTCTCGCTCAGCGAGCTGGGGCGGCGGGTGTCCCTCAGCCCGTCGGCGACCACGGAACGGGTGCGGAACCTGGAGTCGCTGGGCGTCATCACCGGCTACCACGCGACGGTGGACCTGGCGAAGGTCGGCTACCCGGTGCTCGCCGTCGTCCGGCTGAAGTACCCGGGCAACCGGCACGAGCCGCTGCGGCGACTGCTCGCCGAGCGGCGGGAGGTCCTGGAGTGCCTGCGGACCACCGGCGACGACTGCTACACCCTCAAAGTGGCGGCGACCTCCATGGAGCACCTGGAGACCCTGGTGGACGAGCTGGCCGGCTTCGGCAGCACCACCACGAGCGTCGTCTACAGCCGGACGCTGCCGCTGCGCGGGCCCGCTCGGCCCTGATGCCGGAGGGGCGTCGGAGGGGAGTCGTCGGAGGGGAGCCGGGAGGGAAAGGTGCTCCCTCGATCGGGGGAGGTCGGCCGGCCGTCGCGCGGACAGACTGGCGATCGTGACCGGGGGTTTCCTACCCCCCACGATTCCACAGGAGTTGACCCGTGCGTCGTTCGCGCATCCGCCACATGGCACTCGCCCTCACGCTCTCGACCGTCGGGGCCGTCGCGGCCGTCGGGGCGTCGGCACCGTCCGCCATGGCGGCACCGGCGGCCGCGCCGGCCGCGGCTTCTTCGGACGCCGTGCAGCAGGGACTGAACGCGCTGGTGCGGACGGACGGGATACCCGCCGCGCTCGCGACCGTCCGGGACGGGCGCGGCCGGACCCGCGACTACACCGCGGGGGTGGGGGACCTGGCCACCGGCGCCAAGGTCCCCGTCGACGGGCAGGTGCGGATCGGCAGCAACACCAAGACCTTCACCGCCGTCGTCGTGCTCCAGCTGGTCGGGGAGGGGAAGGTCGACCTCGACGCCTCCGTCGACACGTACCTCCCCGGCCTGGTCCGCGGCGAGGGCATCGACGGGCACGGCATCACCGTCCGGCAGCTGCTCCAGCACACCAGCGGACTGCCCGACTACGAGGGGCTGCTGGAGGAAACCGCCCTGCGGACCCGGTACTTCGAGCCCCGGGAGCTGCTGGACATGGCCTTCGGGCAGAAGCCCGCCTTCGCGCCCGGGGAGAAGTTCGGCTACAGCAGCACCAACTACGTGCTGGCCGGCCTGATCGTCCAGCGGGTGACCGGACGGCCGATCGCCGAGGAGATCGACCGGCGGATCATCCGGCGCATCGGGCTGCGGCACACCTACTTCCCGGCCGTGGGCGACCGGACGATCCGGGAGGCCCACCCCAAGGGCTACCGAAGGGATTCCGCCGACGCGCCGCTGACCGACTTCACGGAGCTGGACCCGTCGGCGGCCTGGGCGGCCGGGCAGATGATCTCCACCAACTCGGACCTCAACCGCTTCTTCACCGAACTGCTGGTCCCGGACCGCCTGCTGCCCGCGGCCCAACTCGCCCAGATGCGCACCACTGTCCCGGTCGGCGACGGCATGGCCGCCGGACTGGGCATCTTCAGCCGGACGCTCACCTGCGGCGGGGTCTACTGGGGGCACGGCGGCGACATCCCGGGCTACGAGACCCGGGGCGGCGCCACCGACGACGGCCGCGCCGTGAACATCGCGATGACCACCATCCCGGCTGACTACGCCGTCACCCGGCACCTCGAAGGCGTCGTCGACGCCGCCCTGTGCCGCTGAGGTGATAGCCGCCCTGTGCCGCTGAGCTGGTAGCCGGGCCGTGAGCGGTCAGGAGCGGTGGTGGTTCCCCTCGTCGCCGATAACACCGTTCCCGTGGTGGACGGACACGCTGGAGTACGTCGCCCGCATGCGCGTGGCGTGAGCCGTCCGGTGCTGTTCGATCAGCATTCCCTCGGCGTTGTCGGACTGGTGCCGCCGCGCGCGTTCCCGGAGTACCAGGAAGGCCGTGGCACCGACGATGGCGCCGACGAGCGCGACCAGGAACACCGTGACGAAGACCATGCCGTCACCTTCCCCCCGTTCGAATGCGTCCAACCTTTATCTCACGGGCGTAGGGCGGTCGCACCCGAGTCGTCGGAACAGCCGGAACAGTCGGGTGGTCGGGACGGCAGACCGTCGCGACGGCCGACTGTTCCGGCGACCGTACGGGGCGTCAGGGGCGGGCCTGTTCGGCGTTCGCGCGCTCCGTGACCAGCGCCAGGACGCGGCCCGCGACGGCGAGGTCCTCGGCCGGGATGCCGGTGTACAGGCGGGCGGTGATCCCGGCGGCCTCGGTGGTGGTGCGCTCGTACAGTTCGCGGCCGGCCGCCGTGAGGTGCAGCCGGGACGCCTCCGCCGGGTCCTGCGAGAGCAGCCCGGCGGAGGTCAGTTCCCCGATCACGCCGTGGACGACCGACTCCTCGGCCTTCAGCGACCCGGTGACGTCGCGGACGAGCGCGTCCCGGGCGATGGAGCCGCCCGCGACCGTGACGACCCGGAGCGTCACGCTCTGGTGGAAGGTCGCTCCGTGGCGGTCCAGCACGCCCTCCAGGAGGGCGCGCGCCGCGTAGTGGGCCAGAGCGATGACCCGGCCGTTGACGGCGGTGGGGGCCGTGGGGGCCGTGGGGGCGGCGGGGGCCGTCGCCGGTGCGGCGTTGGCCGTGGCGGCGGTGTTGGTGGCGGTGTCGGGCGCGGCGGCGGTGGTCATGACGGCTCCTCGGCGTTCTCGACGGTCTCGGCGTGCGGCGGATCCAGAGGTGCGTCGAGCAGGGCGGCCAGTTCGCGGGTGAACTCCCGGGCGCGGGGGCTGTCCTGGCCGCCGAGCGGCGCCAGCAGCTGGTCCAGGAGGCCCTGGACCACCGTGATCGCGCGGCGGGTGACGTCGCCGCCCTGCTCGGTGAGCGACAGCTGCATGGCGCGCGGGTCGTCCGGGTCCCGGGTGCGGGCCACCAGCCCGGCGGCCTCCAGGGCGCGGGCGAGCTTGGAGACGTAGAGCGCTTCGAGGCCTGTGTGGTCGGCGAGGCGGCGCTGGCTGGGGCGCAGCCCGGAGCGCGACATGCCGTACAGGGAGGCCAGCACCGCGTACTGGGCGTGCGTCAGGCCCAGCGGTGCGACCGCCCGGTCGACCGCCACCCGCCACTTCATCGACAGGCGCCAGACCAGGAATCCTGCGGTGGCGCCCTCAGCTGTTGAACTCACGGCGGATACAGTACATAGCTACTATGTCCATGGCTATTATTTTTCGGGGCCGGGGCCGGGGCCGGGGAATGGGGCTCGGGGTGCCGGGCGGAGCGCCTCGGGCATGACTTTCGACAGATCCGGTGCGGCGGCGGCCCTCGTAGGGTCGTGGGCATGCGGATGAGTGGGGCGGCGCTGCCCGTGGTGGCGTCGGTGTGTATCGGGCTCGGTGTCACGAGCCTCTGGTGGGCGCTGCCGGCGATCGGGTTCTCCTTCCTGGCCGGGCTGCGGATGGAACGGGTGCGGCCGGCGGCGGTGGTGTTCGCCGTGCTGGTCGCGGCCGGGGTGCTGGTGGTCGGGGCGGTGCCCTCCTGGATCGTCCTGGGGCTGCGGTTCGTCGCGCTCGCCGTGAGCACCGGGATGGGCCCGTGGCTGCTGGGCCGGTTCTGGCGGCAGTCGCAGGAACTCGTGCGCGCCGGGTGGGAGCGGGCCGAGCGGCTGGAGCGCGAGCAGCAACTCGTCGCCGAGCAGGCCCGACTGCGCGAACGGGCCCGGATCGCCCAGGACATGCACGACGCCCTCGGCCACGACCTCAGCCTGATCGCCCTGCGCGCCGGGGCCCTCAAGCTCGCCCCCGACCTGGCCCCGCCCCACCGGGAGGCCGTCCAGGAGATCCGGGCGGGCGCGGCCGCCGCCGTCGACCGGCTCGGCGAGGTGATCGGCATCCTGCGCGACGGGGACGAGAGCGGCGCCGCCGCCCGCGCGGCCCACGGACCGGCCGACTCGGACATCCCGCACCTGGTCGCCGAGGCGGCCGCCGCCGGCCTGGACGTCCGCTCGGAGATCACCGGTGAGCCGGACGGACTCCCGCGCGCCACCGAGCACGCCGCGTACCGGGTGGTGCAGGAGGCGCTGACCAACGCCGCCAAGCACGCACCACGAGCGGCCGTCACCGTGGAGGTGGCGTACTCGGCCGACGGCGCCCGCCTCCGGGTGGCCAACGGCCCCGCGCCTGTGCCCGCGGCCGTGCCCATGCCCGCACCTGCGCCCGTGCCCGCGTCCGCGCCCATGCCCGCACCTGTGCCCGCGCTCACCGTCGCCCGGGCGACGGGCTCGGCACCTGCGTCAACCCCGCGCGGCGCAACGCCCACCGGAACGTTCACCGGAGCGTTCGTCGGCACGTCCGCCGCACCCGCCGGAAGGTCCGCCTCGACGCCTGCCGTGCCGCCCACCGGTGGCCGCGGCCTGGTCGGGCTGGCCGAGCGGGTCCGGCTCGCGGGCGGCACCTTCGCCCACGAGGCCCGCCCGGACGGCGGGTTCGAGGTCGCGGCCACTCTGCCGCGCCGCGCCGCCGGGCCCGTCCCGCTGCCGCCCGCCGCCCCGTCGTCGCCAGTGCGCGAGCTGCGACGGGCGCGGCGCAGGGTGGGCCGTACGCTGGCCGCCGTGGTGCTCGTCCCGCTGGGGACGGCCGTACTGCTGACCGTGGCGCTGCGAGTATGGACGCTCTACGTGGTCAGCCTGTCGGTGCTGGACCCGGAGGTCTACGCCGCCCTCCAGGTGGGGCAGGACCAGGCCTCCGTCGAGCGTCTGCTGCCGGGCCACCGGCTGCCGTACCGCCCGCCGAGCGGGCCGGCGACGCCCGCGCCGCCGCCGGGGGAAGGGGTCTCGTGCGCGTACTACGCCATCACCGCCCAGCTGTTCGTGGACCGGGCCGGCGATGCCTACCGGCTCTGCTTCCAGGACTCCCGGCTGGTCTCGCGGGACGTGCTCGTCTCCTGAAGCCCTGCCTTCCGGCCTTCCAGGTCCCGCGCTCCCGCCGCAACTCCCTTTCCCCACCACCTCCGTACCGAGCGACCGACAGGAGCCGCCGATGACCACCGCACCGATCCGGGTGCTGCTCGCCGACGACGAGCCCATGATCCGCGCGGGACTGCGCGCGGTGCTCGCCACCGACCCGGGCATCGAGATCGTCGCCGAGACCGGGGACGGCCGGGAGGCCGTCGAACTGGTCCGGCGCCACCGGCCGGACGTCGCCGTACTGGACATCCGGATGCCCGGGACGGACGGCATCACGGCCGCCGCCGAGATCCGCCGGAACGGCCTGGCCACCGGAGTACTCATGCTGACCACCTTCGGTGAGGACGACTACATCCTGCGCGCGCTCAGCGGCGGCGCGAACGGCTTCCTGATCAAGTCCGGCGAGCCCGAGGAACTGCTCGCCGGGGTGCACGCGGTGGCCGGAGGGGCGGCCTACCTCTCACCCAAAGTGGCCGCCCGGGTGGTCGCCCACCTGGCCGCCACCGGGGCCGGCGGCCCCGCCGACCGGCGTGCCGGCGCCCGGGAGCAGGTGGCCGCCCTGACCACCCGGGAACGGGACGTGCTGACGCTGATCGCCGCCGGGCTGTCCAACGGTCAGATCGCCCGTCGGCTGGGGGTGGTGGAAGGCACCGTGAAGGCCCATGTGAGCTCCATCCTGGCCCGGTTGGGCGTGGCCAACCGGGCGGCCGCCGCCGTCCTCGCGCACGAGGCCGGACTGACCCTCGGCGCGACCTGCGCGGGCGGCCCACGGGACTGAGGCCGCCGCGCCCGGGGCGGTGCCGGAGCCGGAGCCCGCGCCTGAGCTGGAGCCCGGCCCCGGGCCCGGGGCCGACGGTATCGGCGGTGCCGACAGCAGCCGCCCGAGGACCGGCACCCCGGCCAGCGCCGTCACGGCGGTGGTGGCCGCCGGCCGCAGGGCGAGGACCGCCGCCGCCGTGACCGTGCCGCCGAGCGCGGCACCGGCGATCACGTCGTGCGGGTAGTGCACCCCGGCCGCCACCCGCAGCACTGCCGTGGCGCCGCCGACGGGTATGACCAGCACCGCCCAGCGCGGGCGCAGCAGCACCAGCCCCGTGGCCAGCGCGACCGCCAGGGTGGCGTGGTTGCTGGGGAAGGACCAGTCGCCCGGCGGCGGACACGCGGCGACCGCCGTGCCCGGCAGCCCGGTGAGCGCCCGGCAGGGCCGCTCCTCGTCGAGGACCACCTTCAGCACCTCGCTCGCCCCGTAGGCCAGCACCGTGCCCAGCCCGACCAGCGCCACCGCCGCGACCACCCCGGTGGCCCGCCGGGCCCGGGCCGTCCACCAGCAGAACGCCAGCAGGAGACCCAGCACCAGCAGCCCGACCTCGGTGGCCGGCTCCAGCAGCGAGGCCATCGCGTGCGGGGCCTCGCCGACGGCTTCCGCCACCCGCCGGTAGCCGCCGGCCGACCACCCGGCCGACACCCGCACCGGCCCCGCCCCGCCACCCCGCTCCGGCGCCAGCCACGCCACCACCCCGGCCCCCGCGCAGAGCAGGGCCACGGCGAGGACGGGCCTGGGCCTCACCCCGGGTTTGGCCCTGGGCCTGGCGGTGGCCCTGGTGGCGCCGGTCTGCCTCGAATCCCTGTCCGTGTACGTCATGGTCCGGACGGTAGAGGCCGAAACCCCCTTGCCACCTGACCCGAAAGTCAAGCAATGCCCCTGACGATGGTCAGGGTTGACATCGCGTCACAGCGGCCGGCCACGTACCCTGCGCCCATGCCGGATCCCTCCCCGCTCGCCGTCCCCACCCGCTTCGACGGAGCCCCCGACCGTGTCGCGCTCGTCGTCCCGGGCATCGGGTACACGCCCGCCAGGCCCCTCCTCCACTTCGCCCGCTCGGTGCTCCTCCGGCACGGCTGGACGGTCCAGGAGCTGTGGTGGCAACTCCCGGACGAGTTCCGGGCGTTCGAGCCGAAGGACCGGACCGCCTGGGTCGAGCGGCAGGTCGCCGAGGCCGTCGACGCCGAGCGCGGCGCCTGCCGCCTGCTCGTCGGCAAGTCCCTGGCCTCCTTCGCCTGCGGCGTCGCCGCCGACCGCGGCCTCGCCGCAGCCTGGCTGACCCCCGTCCTGACCTCCAAGCCGGTCGCCCGCGCCCTCGCCCGCGCCGAAGCCCCGACCCGCCTCGTCGGCGGCGGCGCCGACAAGCTGTGGGACCGCCGGACCGCCGAATCGACCGGACACGAGGTCCTGGAAGTACCCGCCGCCGACCACGGCTTGGAGCTACCGGACGACCCCCTGGGCTCGATCGACGTCCTGCGGCAGGTCACCTCCTGCCTGGACCGCTTCGTCGCCTCCCTGGCGAAGGGAGAGTAGGGAAGGAAGCCCCGGAGGAAGAGACAGCCGTGGTCGTTACCGGACGACCTCCGGAGCCCGGCCGTCGGCTGCCGGGCGACCGGGGCTGTCCGCAGGGGAGCCTGTTCGTGTCGCATACCGGGATCCAAGGGGATCGGCTGCCGCCGCTGCCGCACGCGATTCCGCGCATCCGTGGCGGTTGTTCCCCGACCGCGGTTACGACGTCGACAGGTATCACTGCCTGGTTTCGTGGAAGCGCGGCAGCGAGCCGGTCACCGCCCGCCGGTGCCACCGTCCGGCGCCGACGTGGCCAAGGGCGCCCGGGCGCCCGCTTACCGGGAGCCGGTCGGCCGTCCGGGCGCGACCACTGGCAGGTCTCGCTCCTCGGCTGCGTCGGCCAGGCGCTTGTCGTAGGTGACGAAGGCGGTGAGCGCGTGCTCGAGGTGCTCGGCAGTGGCGAGGTGGATGGCGTCGAGGGTGCGGAGGTGTCGGGTGGGGAACTGGCAGGCGGCCCTGAGGACGGGATCGGAGAGCCGGACGCGGAGAAGCCGGTCGAACAAGTCCACCGACGCGTCCAGCAACTCCTGTGGTGCACCGACCCGGATCAGCGCGCGCGGCACCTCGACCTGGGCCAGCGCGCTGGTCGCGTGGCCCTCGGAGCCGTGCGAGGAGAGGAACGTGCGCAGTGCGGTGGATTCGTCCTCAGGCACCAGAAGTTTGAGGATCGCGCATGAGTCGAGGTAGATCAATGGCCTTCCTCCTCCCGCATGGCGTGCAGGGCGTCGGCGGCCGACGCGAGCCCGGCGCCGGATTCGGGCAACGTCCAGTCGGCCAGGCCACGCGCGGTGGCGGCGTTCTCGGGGGCGATCGTGCCGTCTCGAACGAGGTCCTCCAGCACCCGCTGTTCCGGGTCGGGCGGCGCGAGGACGGCGATCAGCCGCCCGTTGCGGGTGATCTCCACGCGTTCGCCGGCCGCGACCCGGTCGATCAACTCGCTGGCGTGCTGCTGGAGCTGTCGGATGGGGACTCTGGCTGTCATACGACTCACGGTAGAGCCAAGCGTGCGGCGATCACGAAGAATGTGCGTCGATTTCACACGAACGAGTGCCGCCATGCCCCGGGAAGCCGTGCCGGCGCCCGCCGATGGTGGTGGCGAGGGCGGCGGCCAGCAGGACGAGGGCGGACCAGGGTAGGGCGGTCGGCCCGGCGTGGTCGAGGAGGAGGCCGCCGGCCAGGCCGCCGACGGCGATGCCGAGGTTCCAGCAGGTGACGAGCAGCGACTGGGCGATGTCCCCGGCCGGGCCGGCCGCGTCGGCGACGGCGGTCTGGAGGAGGGTGGCGGCGCCGCCGAAGCCGAGGCCCCAGAGCGCGGCGGCGGCGTAGGCGGGCCGGCCGGCCGAGCCGAGCAGGGCGGCGGCGAGGAGCAGGGCCGCGGCCGCGAGGAGGACGGAGGCGGCGATGGTCAGGGGGCGCAGGTACCGGTCGATCAGGGCGCCGGTGCCGAGGATGCTCACCAGTGAGGACAGTCCGATGACGAGCAGGACGGTGTCCGTCCGGCCGTCGAGCCCCAGCGGCGCGAGCAGGGCGGCGACGTACGTGTAGAGGACGTTGTGGGCGAGCACGAAGGTCGCGGTGACGGCCAGGACGGTGGCCACGCCCGGCGTCCGCAGCACCCGTCGGACGGGGACGCGGGCCTGGTCGGCGCGGCCGGGCAGTGGCGGGAGCGCTAGCAGCATCCAGCCGGTCAGTGCCACGGCGATCACGCTCATCAGCCCGAAGGTGACCCGCCAGCCCACCAGGCCGGCAAGCAGGGTGCCGGCGGGTACGCCCACCGACAGGGCGACCGTCGAGCCGGCCATGGCGACGGCCATCGCCCGTCCGCGCTGCTCCGGCGCGACGATGCCCCGGGCGTACCCGGCCAGTAGTGCCCAAAGCAGTCCCGCGACCAGGCCGGCCGCGAACCGGGCGGCCATGGTGAGCGGGTAGTCGGGTGAGACGGCGGTGACGGCGTTGGCCGCGGCGAAGCCGCCGACGGCGACCAGCAGCAGGCGCTTGCGCGGCAGGCGGCCGGTGACGGCGGTCAGCGGGATGGCGGCCGCGATGGAGCCGACGGCGTAGAGGGTGACGGACTGCCCGGCGGCGGACTGGCCGACGCCGAGGTCGGCGCTCATCGCGGGCAGTACTCCGGCGGGCAGGGCCTCGGTCATGATCGTGACGAATCCGGCGGTGCTCATGGCCAGCAGTGCGGGCCAGGGCAGCCTCGGGGCGGGGGCCACCGGCTGTGCGGGGGTGCGGAGTTCGGGAGTGGGCATGGGCCCGATCGTCTATCGTTGACATTCGTGTCAAGGTCCAGCCGGGATGGCGCCGGCCAGGGGTGAGGGTAGTCACACATGCGCATCGGCGAGCTCGCCCGGCGGGCGGAGACCACTCCGCGCCTGCTGCGCTACTACGAGCAGCAGGGGCTGATCACACCGCGCCGTGAGGCGAACGGCTACCGCGCGTACGACGAGTACCTCGTGGACCGGGTGCTGCAGATCCGCGGGCTGCTGGACGCGGGGCTGCCGACCCGGATCATCAAGCAGATCCTGCCCTGCCTGGACACCCTGGACGCCCCGCGGACGATCCACTTCGCCGACGCCACACCGGAGATGCTCGCCACCCTGGAGTCCGAGACAGACCGGATGACCCGCCGGATCCTGTGCCTGACGCGCAACCGGGACGCCATCCGGGAGTACCTGGACGTGGTCAAGGGCCTCTCCTGATCCACCACCCGAACTCGACGGCTTGACCTTGCCACGGGTGTCAGGGTTGGACGCTGCCGTCATGACCGACACGACCGACCTGAACGACGCCGTCGCCGCGACCGACACGACCGACACGACCGCCCCTGCGATCCACCACACCGCCTTCGGCGACGGCACCCCGATCGTCCTGATCCACGGCTACACCGTCGACCACCGCGTCCTGCTCCCGCTCGAACCCGCCTTCGCCGACCGCCCCGGCTGGCGGCGCCTCTACCTCGACCTCCCCGGCCACGGCGCCAGCCCCCGGCTGCCGGGTCCGACCTCGGCGGCCGCCCTGGCCGAGGTGCTCTCCGAGTGGATCGAGGCCCAGGTCGGCGGGCGGCCCTTCGCCGTGGTCGGGCAGTCCTTCGGCGGCCAGCTGGCCCGGGCGGTGACCGCGCGCTTCGGCGAGCAGGTGCTGGGCTCGGCGCTGCTGGTGCCGGTGGTGCGCTGGGGGGCCGACCGCGACCTGCCGGAGGAGTCCGTGGTCGAACGCGACGAGGACCTCCTCGCCCGGCTCCCGGCGGCCGACCGCGACCTGTTCCGGTACGTCATGGCCCGCCACACCGGCCCGAGTTGGGAGCTGTTCCAGCGGTACGTCCGGCCCGGCTGGGAGGCGCACGACCGGGCGGCCGCCGCCGAGCTCGAAGCCGACTTCCTGCTGCCGCACTGGCCCGAGCACCGGGCCGCGCGGCACCGCGGCCGCCACCTGCTGGTCACCACCCGGCAGGACGCCCTGGTCGGCTGGCGTGACCAGCTCGCCCTGCTCGACCACTACCCCCGGATGGCCGCCGCCGTCCTCGACGGGGTCGGGCACAACCCCCAGGTCGAGGCCGCCGGCACCGTCCGCACGCTGGTCGGCCGCTGGCTCGACGCACTCCGGCGCTGAGGGCCGGCCCCGGGAACGCCGACGGCCCCGCGACCGGTCGTACCGGTCGCGGGGCCGTCCACCGCCGCCGCAGGAGCCCGGAGCCCGGAGCCCGGAGCTCGGAAACCGGACCCGGAAGCAGGAGCTCGGAGCTCGGAACCCGTGAACCGGCCCCCGGAGCCCCCGGAGCCACGGCTCAGCCGATGGAGCGGGGCAGGCGGGTGGTCAGGTACAGGATGGTGAAGGACCCGAGGAGCTGGATGCCCAGGCAGAGGGCGAGCGCGCGGTCCATGCCGAGGACGGGGGAGAGGGAGAGGTAAAGGGTGCCGAGGGTGGCGACGCCGAGCGCGAGGCTGGACTGCTGGCCGGTGGCGAGGACGCCGCTGCCGACGCCGGCCCGGGCGGCGGGCACCTTGGCGAGGACGACCCGGAACAGCGGGGTGCCGATCAGGCCCTGCCCGATGCCGGCGAGGGCGACGCCCGGGGCCATCCGCAGCGGGGAGAAGTGCGACCAGTCGGCCAGGACGGTCAGGGCGAGGGTGGCGAGGCCGGCGGCCTGGACGACGGCGCCCGCGCTGAGCACCCGGCTGCCCCAGCGGCCGATCAGCCGCGGGCCGGCGAGCGAGGCGGAGAAGTAGCCGACGGCCATCGGGACGAGCGCCCAGCCGGCCGCGACCGGGCCGAGCCTGAGGCCCTGCTGGAGGGCGACCGCGATGACGAACATGAAGCCGCCGAAGCCCGCGAAGTAGGGGAGCGCGATGCCGAGGCCGCGCCGCATCTCCGGGATGCGCAGCAGGGACGGCGGCACCAGCGGGGTGTCCCCGCGCTGCTCGGCGCGCCGCTCGACGACACCGAAGGCGACGGCGAAGACGGGGAACAGCGCCAGCAGCACCCAGGACCAGAGCGGCCAGCCGGCGGCCCGGCCCTCCATCAGCGGGACGAGCAGGGAGAGCAGGGTGGCGGTGAGCAGGACGGTGCCGGGGACGTCGACCCGGGCGGCCGTGGTGGACCGGCTCTCCGGGACGTAGCGGACCGCGAGCACCACGGCGAGCAGCGCGAACGGCACGTTCAGCAGGAACACCGAGCGCCAGCCGGTGCCGAACAGGTCGGCGGCGACCAGCATCCCGCCGAGCACCTGCCCGATCACCACCGAGATCCCGCCGACGGCGCCGTAGACGCTGAGCGCGCGGCCGCGCCGGGCGCCCTCGGTGGCGGCGGTGATGGTGCCGAGCACCTGCGGGATCAGCAGTGCGGCCGAGGCGCCCTGGGCGGCCCGGGCGGCGACCAGGGAC
The DNA here is from genome assembly GCF_048159585.1 of Kitasatospora sp. SC0581. NCBI lineage: Bacteria > Bacillati > Actinomycetota > Actinomycetes > Kitasatosporales > Streptomycetaceae > Kitasatospora > Kitasatospora sp. SC0581. The sequence continues at coordinate 87,846 of NZ_JBLRWA010000002.1, forward strand.
CACGCGCCGGGGGCGAGGCCGCAGGCCAGCGAGGTGAGGGCGAAGGCGACGGCGCCGATGACGAAGAGCCGGCGGCGGCCGTAGCTGTCGCCGAGGCGTCCGCCGAGGACGAGCAGGACGGCGAAGGCGATGCCGTAGCCGGCGGCGACCAGTTCCAGGACGGCGGGTCCGGCGGCCAGGTCGTGGTCGATGGTGGGCAGGGCGACGTTGACGATGAAGAAGTCGAGCATCGGCAGGAAGGCGCCGAGCAGGACGGTGACCAGTCCGGCGGTGCCGAGGGTGGCGGCGGGACCGGTGGAGCCGGTGGCGGGACCGGCAGGACCGGTGGAGCCGGCCGGCCCGGTGCCGGAGGTACGGGCGGCCGCGCTGCCCGGGGTGGTGGCGGCGCGGCTCGATGCGGGGGCGACGGTGAGTGGTTGGGTCACGGGTCCTACGATCCGCCGCGCCATACCCTGGTACCAGAGTGTGGTTATCCAGGTATAAGAAGTACCTGGCAACAGGCTTACGGCTGGCGCATGCTGGGGAGCATGAGCCTGATGACCCCCGCCGCGCAAGACGCCGCGCACAGCGCCGCACAGCGCCGGAGCGCCCCCGGCGACGCCCGTCGGCACGAGCTGGCCGCGTTCCTGCGCAGCCGCCGCGAGCGCCTCGGGCCCGAGCAGGTGGGCCTGCCGATGACCGGCCGCCGCCGGACACCGGGGCTGCGCCGGGAGGAGGTCGCCCAGCTCTCCGCGGTCGGGGTGACCTGGTACACGTGGCTGGAGCAGGCGCGGGACATCCAGGTGTCGGCCCAGGTGCTGGACGCGGTGGCCCGGGCGCTGCTGCTGGACCCGAGCGAGCGCGCCCACCTGTTCACCCTGGCCGGCACGGACGACCCGGCGCCGGTGAAGGAGTGCCCCTCGGTGACCCCGAGCGTGCGGCTGCTGCTGGAGCGGCTGGCGCCGTACCCCGCCGTGGTGCTCAACTCCCGCTACCAGGTGCTGGCGTACAACGCCCAGTACACCGCGGTCGTCGGCGACCTCGACCGGATGGCTCCCGAGGACCGGAACCTGATGTGGATGGCGTTCACGCCCTCGCAGTTCCGCGAGGTGCTGATCGACTACCGCACCGAGCGCCTCGGCATGGTGGCCCGGTTCCGCTCGGCGATGGCCGACCACAGCTCGGAGCCGGCCTGGAAGGCGCTGCTGGCCCGGCTGCTCAAGGCCTCTCCGGACTTCGCGGAGGTCTGGCAGCGGCACGACGTGATGCGGCCGGGCAACGGGATCAAGCGCTTCCAGGTGCCGGACGTCGGGCTGCTGCGCTGCGAGTACACCAACTTCTGGCTCAGCCCGCAGCTGGGGACACGGATGATCACGTACACCCCGCTGGACGACGAGACCCGCGCGCTGATGGACCGCCTGCCCACCGGGGCCTAGGGAGTTCCTCGGGCTCGCGTCGGCCGGGCGGCGTCGACGTGCCTCAGCCCCGTACCGCCGCGTCCCGCCCGAGCCGCAGGCACACCACGGCGAGCGGCAGTTCTATGCAGGAGGCCATGACCAGCGCGGCGAGCACCGCGTGGCCCGGCCCGGCGCAGGCGATGTCGGCCAGCGCGTCCCCGGTGAGCAGCAGGGCCACCGCCGCGCCCGCCCACAGCGCGGCGGGGCTGCGGCGGCGCAGCAGCGCGTCCAGCGAGAGCAGGGCGGCGAACTCGGTGAGGTCGAGCACGACCCACGGGGTCTCGTGGCAGACGGCGAGGACCGCCAGCCAGGGCAGCAGCGCGACCGCGGCCAGGACCGGGACCTGGGCGAAGCGCGCGGGCAGGACGGACGAACGGGCGGGGCCGAGGGCAAGGGCGAAGGTGCCGCTCACGCCGCACCCCGGCCGCGCTCCCGGACCCGCTCCAGCGGCAGCCGCTCGGCGGCCCCGCCCGCCGTGTGCTCGACCCGCACCGCGTCGAACGGCCCCTCGGCCCAGGCGACCCAGAACCGGTCGGCCACCGTGACCGCCTCGGCCGTCGAGCACACCCGGCGGAAGGGCCGCCGCCCGGTGAACACCACCGCGGGCGCCGTGCCGTCGGCCGCCAGCCGGCCCCAGGCCAGCACGTGCCGGCTCCGCCCGGCGGAGGGGCAGTGCCGGGCCCCGCGCAGCAGGTGCGGGGTGAGCCGGGCGGCGACCAGGACATCGGCCAACTCCCCGTACTGGTACAGCTCCAGTGCGGCGCGGCCGCGGCCGGACGCGACGCAGCGGACCGACCAGGGGCCGGCCCCGGCGGGCAGCGCGCCCTCCGGCAGCTCCCCTTCCTGCAGCGTCTCCTCCGGCAGGGCTCCTGCCGGCAGCGCCCGCTCCGGCAGCGCCTCCTGGGCCGCCGCCGCTCCGGCGGCACTCCCGGGGCCGGGCCGCCCGTGCGGCGGAGTGGCGGAGTGCGATGCAGTGCTCGTCATGCCCTCAAGCCTTCCGCCCGGACCCCCCTCCTGTCGGTGGTGCTCCACACCGAATCGGGGGTGTAGCTAGCTACACCCCCATCGGGAACCCCCCTTCATGGCGGCTCGTGATCACCGGGCCCTACGCTGTCGGCCATGCCCTCCACCACGTTGCGCCGAGCGTTCGTCAGGAGCCTCCGGCGCCCCCCGTGGTCGCCCGAGGTCTGGCGGGACGTCCGCTTCACCGCCGCCGGGATACCCGTGGCGCTGCCGGTCTGGCTGGCCGTCACCGAGTCGAAGCTGCTCTTCCCGGTGCTCGCCGCCGTCCTGCTCTGCACCCACCCGCTGACCGTCGTCCAGCGCGGCCGGCTGCGCGCCCTGTACGGGGTGGAGGTGCCGCCGCTGCGCCCGCCGACGGGGCGCCGGGTCTGGCTGCTCGGGGTGACCTGGCGCCAGGTCCTCCACCACCTGGTGGCCGGCCCGCTGCTGGCGGCGGGCGCCCTGGTGGTGCTGTACGCCTGGGCGGCCGCCGTGGTGCTGGCCACCGTGTACGGCTGGATCTGGCTGCTGCCCGCCGGCACCGCGCTGCGCACCGGCCTCGCCGGGGAGGACGTCCTGCTCACCCTCGGCGGGGTGCTGCTGCTGGCGGTGCTCCCGCTGTCGGGCACCCAGCTGGCCCGGCTGGAGGTGTGGGTGGCCCGGCGGCTGCTCGGCCCGGACCGGGCGGAGGCGCTGGAGCGGCGGGTCGAGGAGATCGCCGAGAGCCGGGCCGGCCTGGTCGACGCGGTGGACGCCGAGCGCCGCCGGATCGAGCGCGACCTGCACGACGGCGCCCAGCAGCGGCTCACCTCCCTCGCGATGAACCTGGGCCTGGCCCGGCGCACCCTCAAGGACGTGCCGCCCGAGGTGATGCAGGTGATCATCGACGCGCACGAGGAGGCCCAGGCGGCCATCGACGAGCTGCGCGACCTGGTCCGCGGCCTGCACCCCGCCGTCCTGGAGGACCGCGGCCTGGACGCGGCGCTGTCCGGCATCGCCGCCCGGGCCCCGTTGCCGGTGCACCTGGACGTCGACCTCTCCGAGCAGATCGCCCCGACCGTCGAGGCGGTCGCCTACTTCACCGTCTCCGAGGCGCTCACCAACGTGGCCAAGCACGCCAGGGCCCGCCGGGTCGACCTCTCGGTGCGGACGACCGGCGGCCGGCTGCGCCTGGTCATCAGCGACGACGGCGTGGGCGGCGCGGACGCCTCGCGCGGCACCGGGCTCACCGGTCTGCGCAAGCGCGCCGCCTCGGTCGACGGCACGATGTCCGTTCTCAGCCCCCTCGGGGGCCCCACCACCATCACCGTGGAGTTGCCGTGCGCGCTGTGATCGCCGAGGACTCGGTCCTGCTGAGGGTCGGCCTGGTCAAGGTCCTGGAGGCGGTGGGCTTCGAGGTCGTGGCCGCCGTCGGGGACGCCACCGAACTGCTGGCCGCCGTCGAGGAGCACCGCCCGAAGGTGGTGGTGGCCGACGTCCGGATGCCCCCGGGCTTCAGCGACGAGGGGGTGAAGGCGGCGATGGTGATCCGCCGGCAGTGGCCGGACACCGCCGTCCTGCTGCTCTCCCAGTACGTGGAGGAGCGCTACGCCGCGGACCTGCTGGCGACCAACACCAGCGGCGTCGGCTACCTGCTCAAGCAGCGGGTCGCCAACGTCGACGACTTCGTGGACGCGCTCCAGCGGGTCGCCGAGGGCGGCACCGCGCTGGACCCGGAGGTGGTCGCCCAGCTGCTGGTGCGCCGCCGGCACCGGGACCCGGTGGAGAAGCTGACCCCGCGCGAGCGCGACGTGCTCGCCCTGATGGCGGAGGGCCGCTCCAACGCGGCGATCGCCGGCTCGCTGGTGGTCAGCGACAGCGCGGTGGCCAAGCACATCAACTCGATCTTCACCAAGCTCGAACTGCCGCAGGCCGAGGACAGCCACCGCCGGGTGATGGCGGTGCTGCGCTTCCTGGAGGTCGGGTAGCGGTGAAGGGGGTGAAGGGCTGGCGGGCCACCGGGACGCTCGTGATCGTCCTGGTCATGATCGGTGCCGGACTGCAGACCTGGTCGATGGCGGTGCAGCAGCGCACCAGCAGCAGTCGGCCGTACGACGAGGAGATCCACCGGGTCCAGCTGGAGACCGGCCCCGCGTCGGTCCGGGTGCGGGCCGGACGGGAGGGCCACGTGGTGGTCCGGCAGAGCCTGGACTGGCTGGTGCGCAAGCCGGTGGTGTCCGCCGTCTTCGACAAGGGCGTGCTCACGGTCGGGATGCACTGCCGGCTGGTCCTGCCGTTCGTGGACCTCGGCTGCGGTGCCGAGATCGAGCTGGAGGTGCCGGCCGCGACCGAGGTGTCCGGCTCGGTGACCTCCGGCTCCGTCCAGGTGGAGGGCCTGAGCGGGGACGTGAGGCTGGACCTGACCTCCGGCCAGCTGCTGCTGTCCGACACCTCCGGGAACGTGACGGTGCACGCCACCTCCGGTCTGGTGCAGGGCACCAACCTGAGCGCCCCGCGGTTGACGGCGCAGCTCACCTCGGGCTCGGTGCAGCTGAGCTTCGCGAGGGCGCCGCGCGAGGTGGACGCCACGGCCACCTCCGGCTCGGTGGAGATGAGCCTGCCGAAGGACAGTCGCTACGCCGTCTCCAGCGAGGTCGGCAGCGGCAACGGCCGGATCGACCCGGGGCTGGCGGACTCGGCGAGCCCGAACCGGGTGCACGCCGCGGTCACCTCCGGGTCGATCTCCATCGCTCCGGCGCCGGCCTCGTCGGCGCCCACCGCCCCGGCGGCTCCGTCGGCCTCGTCGGCCCCGTAGCGGAGGCGGCCCGTTCCGGAGGCGTCCGGCCGAGGAGGTGGCCGGTAGCGGAGGTGGCCGGTGGCGGAGGCGGCCGGTAAGGGGAGGCGGGCGGTGGCCGAGGCGCCCCGTAGCGGGGGAGCCCCGGCGCGGGCGGAGGCCGCTCACCCGGGTGGGGGACAATGGAGAGTCCCGTCCCCACCACCCGAGGTCAGCCGCGCATGTCAGTCACGCCCGCACCCACCGCGTCCGGCACCGAGTTCGCGCCGCTCGACATCGGCCCGATCCAGGTGTGGCCGCCCGTCGTGCTGGCGCCGATGGCCGGCATCACCAACGCGCCGTTCCGCACCCTGTGCCGCGAGCAGAGCGGCGGCAAGGGGCTGTACGTCTCGGAGATGATCACCACCCGGGCGCTGGTCGAGCGCAACGCCAAGACCATGCAGCTGATCAAGTTCGACCCGAGCGAGAAGCCGCGCTCCATCCAGCTGTACGGGGTGGACCCGGTGACCGTCGGCAAGGCCGCCCGGATGATCTCCGAGGAGGGCCTGGCCGACCACATCGACCTCAACTTCGGCTGCCCCGTCCCCAAGGTCACCCGCAAGGGCGGCGGCTCGGCGCTGCCGTACAAGCGCAACCTGCTGCGCGAGATCCTGCGCGAGGCCGTCGCCAACGCGGGCGACCTGCCGGTGACCATGAAGATGCGCAAGGGCATCGACGACGACCACCTCACCTACCTGGACGCCGGCCGGATCGGCGCCGAGGAGGGGGTGGCCGCGATCGCCCTGCACGGGCGCACCGCCGCCCAGCACTACGGCGGCACGGCCGACTGGTCGGCGATCGCCCGGTTGCGCGAGTCCGTCCCGGCGCACATCCCGGTGCTGGGCAACGGGGACATCTGGTCGGCCGACGACGCGCTGCGGATGATGCGCGAGACCGGCTGCGACGGCGTGGTGGTGGGCCGCGGCTGCCTGGGCCGGCCGTGGCTGTTCAAGGACCTGGTCGCGATCTTCGAGGGCGACGTGGACTACGCCCGCCCCGACTTCGGCTACGTGGCCGCGGCGATGGTGCGGCACGCGCAGCTGCTCGGCGAGTGGCTGGGCGACGAGGCGCGCGGCGTGATCGACTTCCGCAAGCACGTGGCCTGGTACACCAAGGGCTTCTCGGTCGGCTCCGAGCTGCGGGTGCGGCTGGCCGGCTCCTCCTCGTTGGCCGAACTGGCCGAAACCCTCGCCCAGGTGGAGCAGTCCCAGGGCTGGCCGGACGGTGCGGACGGCCCGCGCGGGCGGACCAGCGGCAACAACCGGGTGGTCCTGCCGGAGGGCTGGTTGGACGATCCGTACGACTGCGCCCGCCCGGGTGCTGACGCCGAATCGGACACCTCCGGCGGATGATCTGTACGACCTGGCGAAAATGACCCGTTCGGGTCGATGGCCACCTGGTCCCAGCCCTCTTGTCCATCCTGGACAAGAGGGCTCCTTTTCGGCGTCCGAATGTCACGGAGCGGGCACGTTTCTGGACACAGTGCGACGATCGGCGCAGGCGCTCTACGTTCGACCGGTGAGACGCTCTGGTGACGCTTGCCACACGCGGCGGGGGCTGACGGCCGGTCAGTGGACGAAATGGACAGGTCGGCTGTGAATCGCTTCCCGAAGTCGGTCGACCGGTGATCGGGCGATCCGGGTGCAGGAAATCAAGCCGGGGCAACGCCATGGACCCGCGGTCGCTACGGTGCGTCCGGATCGCACGATCTTCGCGGGTGCATGCCTTCAAGAGTTGAATGCTTGCTCGCGTCAGGCGGACGATTTCACCAACAGAGGTGAACGCCTTTATGTGCTTTCGATCTAGCGGGTTACCGCTGGGTACCAGCCTCGGGTGGCCTATTCAGGGCAGAGAAGTGCCTTCGAAATGGGTATGTTCTCCGGCGTCAGGGCAACCGCGTACGAGGAGACCGACCCGTGCCGTCCCAGCAGAAGTTTGTTTACTCCTTCACCGAAGGAAACAAGGACCTCAAGGATCTTCTTGGCGGCAAGGGCGCGAACCTGGCCGAGATGACCAACCTGGGCCTCCCCGTCCCTCCGGGGTTCACCATCACCACCGAGGCCTGCAAGGTCTTCCTGGAGACCGGCAGCGAGCCGTCCTCCCTGCACGAGGAGATCAGCGCCCACCTGGACGCCCTCGAGCAGGAGATGGGCAAGAAGCTCGGCCAGGCCGACAACCCCCTCCTGGTCTCGGTCCGCTCCGGCGCGAAGTTCTCCATGCCCGGCATGATGGACACCGTCCTCAACATCGGTCTCTCCGACGCCTCGGTGGCCGGCCTCGTCGCCCAGTCCGGCAACGAGCGCTTCGCCTGGGACTCCTACCGCCGCCTGGTCCAGATGTTCGGCAAGACCGTGCTGGGCGTCGACGGCGAGCTGTTCGAGGAGGCCCTGGACGAGGCCAAGCACGCCAAGGGCACCGTCAACGACCTGGACCTGGACGCCGCCGACCTCAAGACGCTGGTCGAGGTGTTCAAGGGCATCGTCGAGCGCGAGACCGGCCGGGCCTTCCCGCAGGACCCGCGCGAGCAGATGGACCTCGCGATCCACGCCGTCTTCCACTCCTGGAACGGCGACCGCGCCCGGCTGTACCGCCGCCAGGAGCGCATCCCGAACGACCTGGGCACCGCGGTCAACGTCTGCAGCATGGTCTTCGGCAACCTCGGCGAGGACTCCGGCACCGGCGTCGCCTTCACCCGCGACCCCTCCACCGGCACCCAGGGCGTCTACGGCGACTACCTGTCCAACGCCCAGGGCGAGGACGTCGTCGCCGGCATCCGCAACACGCTGCAGCTGTCCGAGCTGGAGAAGCTCGACAAGAAGTCGTACGACGAGCTGATGGCGATCATGCAGACGCTCGAGAACCACTACCGCGACCTCTGCGACATCGAGTTCACCATCGAGCGCGGCAAGCTCTGGATGCTCCAGACCCGGGTCGGCAAGCGCACCGCCGCGGCCGCCTTCCGGATCGCCGTCCAGCTGGTCGACCAGGGCCTGATCGACCTGGACGAGGCCCTGATGCGGGTCACCGGCGGCCAGCTCTCGCAGCTGATGTTCCCGCGCTTCGCCCCCGACTCCGAGTCGAAGCAGATCGCCAGGGGCCTCGCGGCCTCGCCCGGCGCCGCGATCGGCAAGATCGTCTTCGACTCCTACACCGCGGTGAAGTGGTCGCGCTCCGGCGAGAAGGTCATCCTGGTCCGCCGCGAGACCAACCCGGACGACCTGGACGGCATGATCGCCGCCGAGGGCATCCTCACCTCGCGCGGCGGCAAGACCTCGCACGCCGCCGTCGTCGCCCGCGGCATGGGCAAGACCTGCGTCTGCGGCGCCGAGGAGCTGGAGGTCGACACCAAGCGCCGCCGGATGACCACCGCCGACGGCCTGGTGCTGGAGGAGGGCGACGTCGTCTCGATCGACGGCGCGACCGGCAAGGTCTACCTCGGCGAGGTGCCCGTGCTCCCCTCCGCGGTGGTGGAGTACTTCGAGGGCACCCTGCACGCCGGCGCCGACGTCCAGGGCGGCCTCGTCCAGGCCGTGCACCGGCTGATGTCGCACGCCGACGGCCGCCGCCGCCTCGCGGTGCGCGCCAACGCCGACAACGCCGAGGACGGCGGGCGCGCCCGCCGCTACGGCGCCCAGGGCATCGGCCTGTGCCGCACCGAGCACATGTTCCTCGGCGAGGAGCGCCGCAAGGAGGTCGAGCACCTGATCCTGGCGGACAACGACAAGGACCGCGAGCTCGCCCTCTCCACCCTGCTGCCGCTGCAGAAGGGCGACTTCCTGGAGCTCTTCCAGGCGATGGACGGCCTGCCGGTCACCGTCCGGCTGCTCGACCCGCCGCTGCACGAGTTCCTGCCGGACATCACCGAGCTGTCGGTGCGCGTCGCCCTCGCCGAGGCCCGCAAGGACCCGAACGAGAACGACCTGCGCCTGCTCCAGGCGGTGCACAAGCTGCACGAGCAGAACCCGATGCTCGGCCTGCGCGGCGTCCGCCTCGGCCTGGTCATCCCCGGCCTGTTCGGCATGCAGGTCCGGGCCATCGCCGAGGCCGCCGCCGAGCGCCGGCTGGCCGGCGGGGACCCGCGCCCCGAGGTGATGATCCCGCTGGTCGGCACCGTCCAGGAGCTGGAGCTGGTCCGCGACGAGTGCGAGCGGGTGCTCGCCGAGGTCGCCCGGACCACCGGCGTCAAGCTGGACATCAAGCTCGGCACCATGATCGAGCTGCCGCGCGCCGCGGTGACCGCCGGGCAGATCGCCGAGGCCGCCGAGTTCTTCTCCTTCGGCACCAACGACCTGACCCAGACGGTCTGGGGCTTCTCCCGGGACGACGTGGAGGCCTCGTTCTTCACCGCCTACCTGGAGAAGGGCATCTTCGGGGTCTCCCCGTTCGAGACCATCGACCGCGACGGCGTCGGCTCGCTGGTCAAGCACGCCGTCGAGGCCGGCCGGGCCACCCGCCCCGACCTCAAGCTCGGCGTCTGCGGCGAGCACGGCGGCGACCCGGACTCGGTCCACTTCTTCCACGAGGTGGGGCTGGACTACGTCTCCTGCTCCCCCTTCCGGATCCCGGTGGCGCGCCTGGAGGCAGGCCGCGCCGCCATCGAGACGGCGGGCAGCGACTCGCGCTGAGGAGGGTAGGCATCCCCACCTCACGCGCGGGCACGACTGACCGCTTCCCCTCCCGTCGGGAGGGCGTACACCGGAGCTCGGCGCAGGAGAACCGGCGTACGTGACACGGCCGGGCGGGAACGGACAACGGCGTCCGTTCCCGCCCGGCCGTACGTCCGCGTACGGACCGGCGCACCGGCCGGTGTGGCGGCGGCCACGTGTGTAGCCGGCCCGGCCCGGCCCGGCCGCCTGCCAAGCTGGACCGCATGACCAACCGCAGAAACCCGCTCGTGGCCGTGGCCGTGCTGATCCTGGCGGTCCTGGCCGGGGCCGGGTACCTCCTCGCCAACCAGGGGAGCGGCCACCCCAAGGCCGCCGCGAGCGCCACCACGAGCGCGGCCGCCGGTGCCACGACGTCCGGGGCCACGGCGCCCAAGCCCTCGGCCCCCAAGCCGAGCCCGCCCGCCGGGGGCGCCGGCACCACCCCCGCCGCGGCCGGCACCTGGGTCCCGACCGACCCGGCCATGGCCGACGTCTGCCGCACCAAGCTCCCCAGCCAGGCCCAGGACACCCTCGGCCTGATCGCCAAGGGCGGCCCCTACCCGTACAACCGCGACGGCATCGTCTTCGAGAACCGCGAGAGCCGCCTCCCCAAGAAGTCCGGCGGCTACTACCACGAGTACACCGTCGTCACCCCCGGCTCCAACGACCGCGGCACCCGCCGCGTGGTGACCGGCGACTCCGGCGAGCAGTACTGGTCCGCCGACCACTACGCCACCTTCCAGGAGATCGACTCCCGCTGCTGAGCGGGGCCTCGGCAGCCCTCGCCGCGCCCCTCACCGGGCCCGGCGCCAGGTGATGCGGGGGTGGGGGGCGTGCGGGCCGGTGGTGACCAGGGCGGTCAGCTCGTGGAGCACCGGGGCCGGGTCGCGGCGGAGCTGGACCGGGGTGGTGCGGACCACCGGGAGGCCGGCGGCGGTGAGGCGGTTGGCGCGGGCGAGGCCCCGTTCGTGCTCGGCGGGGCGCAGGTGCCAGGCGCGGGAGTCGATCTCCAGGGCCACGCAGGCGTGCGGCCAGTAGGCGTCCGGGACGGCGAGGAAGCGGCCGTCCAGGAAGAGCACCGGGTTCCACAGCGGCTCCGGCAGCCCCGCGTGCGCCAGCAGTTCGCGGGCCTCGCCCTCCACCACCGACCGCACCCCGACCGTCAGGTCCTCCACCACCCGGGCCACCTGGGGCAGTCCGAGCGCACCCGGGCGGGACAGCAACTGGTCGAGCAGCTCGCCGAGTTCGCAGTGCCGCCGCTGGACGGCCTCCGCGCACAGCGCCCGGAACCGGCGCTGCCCGGTCTCCCTCGGCGCGAGGTCGGCCAGCGCCCGGGCGACGGTGGTGCTCCACAGCCCGTCGTCCCGCTCGAAGCCGCCCGGCATCGCCCCGGAGGCCCGGTGGATCCGGACGAACTCCCTGTCCCCGACCCGCCGTTGAGTCGGGATCAGGATGTCCACGGCGTTCAGGTCGGACGGGTGCCCGGCGCTCGGCAGCCCGGCCTCGGCCAGCACCGCGAAGCCGGTCAGCAGCACCTCCCCGGCCCGCGGGTCGCGGCCCTTCGGCGTCGCGTACGCCAGCGCGGCCCGCAGCTTCTGGTGGAACGTCAACCGGCCGCTCTGGAGGCAGATCACCCGGGGCAGGACCTGTTGCCAGGGCCCGCCCGGCCGCAGCCGGTGGGCGATGGTGCCGGAGGGCACCCCGAGCCGGCGCAGCTGCGCCCGGGTGGCGATGTGCTGCTGGTCGGCGCCGAGCAGGGCGACCGGGTCGAGGGGGTTCGCGCGGGTCATGCCCCGGTGCCTGCCCGCCGGAATCGGAGGTATGCGAAACATCCCCCGTCGGTGGGGACACCGGCCACGGGTGTTGACGGGACGGCGGTCAACCCGCTGAGCTGGAGGGCATATGACCATTCCATCCACGCACACCGGCCCCGCGCTGGACTCCCTCAACGGCCTCTCCGTGGGCGACGCCCTCGGCGCCCAGATGTTCGTCCCGGAAACCGCCCGGGCCCACCTCGCCGCCCGCACCGAACCGCCCGGTTCCTGGCCCTGGACCGACGACACCGAGATGGCCTGCTCGGTCCACGCCGCCCACACCGAGCGCGGCGCGATCGACACCTTCGACCTCACGCACGCCTTCGCCCTCCGCCACGACTTCGACCGCGGCTACGGCCCGGCCGCCTACCGGCTGCTCCGGCTGGTCCGCGAGGGCGGCGACGCCCGGCGGCTGGCCGCCGAACTCTTCGACGGCCAGGGTTCGTACGGCAACGGCGCCGCGATGCGGGCCGCCCCGCTGGGGGCGGCGTACGCCGAGGACCCGGCCGCCGTCGTCCGGCCCGCCGCCGACACCGCCGTCATCACCCACACCCACCCGCAGGCCGTGGACGGCGCGATCGCGGTCGCGGTGGCGGCCGCGTACGCGGTGCGGGCGCGGGCGGAGGCCATGACGCCGGAGGCCTTCCTGGCGGCGGTCGCCGACCTCACCCCGAACGGGGCGGTCAGGGACGGCCTGGAGGAGGCCCGCGGGCTGCTCGCCCGGCCGGACTTCCGGCTCGCCGCGCAGGTGCTCGGCAACGGCAGCCGGACCTCCGCGGCCGACACCGTCCCGTACGCCCTGTGGTGCGCCGCCCGGAACCTGGCCGACTACCGCACCGCCGTGTGGGAGGCGGTCGCGGCCGGCGGCGACATGGACACCGTCGCCGCCATCACCGGGGGAGTGGTGGCGGCGCACACCGGCACCGGAGGCATTCCGCGGGCCTGGCTGGCCGCCCGGGAGCCGCTGCCCGCGTGGGCGTTCCCGGAGCCGGGCGGCGTCCGCGCGGCCGGGGAACCGCACCTGACGCCGATCCGCCTGCCCCGCCCGCACCCGGTGCCGGACCTGCTCTGGTCGGACGCCGACTGGGAGCGGATCAGGCGCGGCCTGCGGGCCCGGGACATGGACGAGCGCTGGGTGTCCGTGGTCTCCGAGGGCGTGCTGCACCTGCACCGCGGCGTGGGCGGCGCGGAGGTCTACCGGGTCCGGGTGTCCCGGGTGCGGGGCGGCTGGCGGCCGGTGGAGGCGCTGGTCGAGGCGCACCCGGGACGCCACCGGGCCTGGGACGACCGCACGACCCTGCCGGCCGTCCTGGGCTTGGCGCGCCTCGGCTACGAGCCGCTCCGGGCCGGCCTCAGACCGTGATCATCAGCTGCCCGGCGCCGCTGCCGCCCTGTCTAAGGCACTCCTGGTTGATCGCCGGATCCGGGGCGCTCGGCGAGGTGGCGGCGGCGATCCGCAGCTCGATGATGTCCCGGACGGCCGGCCACTCGTCGTCGAGGATCGAGTAGAACGCGGTGGAGCGCACCACCCCGTCCAGCCCGCGCGAGTGCGCCCGGCGGACGCCCTCGGAGGTCGCGCCGAGCCGCTCGATGGCGGCGCGCGAGCGCATGTTGCGGGCGTCCGCGCGCATCGAGATCCGCTGCACGCCCCAGGTCTCGAAGGCGTGGCGCAGCATCAGCAGCTTGGCCTCGGTGTTGATGCCGGTGCCCTGGGCGCGCGGCGAGAGCCAGCTGTTGCCGATCTCGGCCGCGTCCGGGACGGCCGTGGCCGGATCGCCGAACGGGACGCCGGGCACGGGCGGCCACACCATCGGGCCCTGCCAGTAGTCGAGTTCCAGGAAGCGGGTGGAGCCGACGACCCGGCCGTCGGCGACGTTCACCGTCGCGAACGGCAGCGACCGTCCCGCGGCCTGGTCGGCGAGCGCCCGCGCGACGTAGTCGCGGGCGGCTTCCAGGCCGTGCGGGACGGGGGTGAAGGCGTAGGTCGTACGGTCCTCGGCGCCGGCCTCGGCGATGGCCTCGGCATGGTGCGCGGCGAGGGGCTCCAGCCGCACGGTGCGGCCGGTGAGGGTGACAGGTACGGGCACGGAACCTTCTGTCCTTCATCGGTCGGAGGGAGCCTCCCGGGCCGGGGTACGGCACGGGGTGCGCTGGACATGGGTACGCCTGGGCCCGGGTCCGTCCGCCGGGTACCCGCGCACGCCGGAGGTCCGGTCGAACGGGGTGGGGGCGGCGGCCCGGAGCGGGCGGCGCGGGGGTGCCGGAACGGACACGGGTCCTCGGACCGGTCCGGCGGGAACAGCGAGGGGACAGTGTGCGTCCGCGAAATGGCCGAAGAGGAGACGAGAGCGCGAAGGGAAGCGGGCGGCCAGGTGAAGGCAAGATGCGTCGTGGGGGCTGGCCGAGCAGCGGACCGGGACGTGGCCGACGGCGTTACGGACGACGTGGCGACGACGCGACGATGCGAGGCAGCGAGAGGACGATACCCGCCAGAAGGCGGTGCGTCACTTCGCGGCACGCGAATGGCCGCGCGGGCCGTTCCGGGGCCCCGCGGACGGGCCTCCCGCGAGGGCGCTACCAGGGCCGTGACCAGGGGCTCTTCGGTCGGGTGCGATCATGGTCCGGAGCGGTCGGCCGAGGCCGTCGGGCGCGCCCCCCGGGGAGCCGTCGGACGGGTACCGGAGCGGCCGTGGAGCGGCTCCGGAACGGCCCCGGCGCGGCCCCGTGGACGTGTCCGTCCGCGGGGCGGGGGCGGGGCGGGGCCGGGGCGGGAATTCCGGCGGCGCCCGGCACGCTGCAGAGGACGAGAAGCCGGTCGACCGGAACGAGCAGGGAACGGGGTTGGGTGCGCGGTGCGTGACTTCCAGGCGTTGTACGAGCTGGATCAGCAGGGCGTGGCCGCCGTCGCCGCGGCCAACGAGCAGTTGCGCGACACCGGTGCCGGCCTCGTGCTGCTGCAGCACTACGAGGGCTTCATGGACGCCGGGGAGGCCGGCGGCCAGGTGGTGGCCCACCTGCTGGAGACGGGCTCGCCGCAGGTCGTGGCCCGCTTCGACCACGACCGTCTGGTGGACTACCGGGCCCGCCGCCCGGCGATGGTCTTCGACCACGACCACTGGACGTCCTACGACCCCCCGGAGATCCTGCTCCAGCTCGTCCACGACGCCGCCGGCGCGCCGTTCCTGCTGCTCAGCGGCCCCGAGCCGGACGTCGAGTGGGAGCGCTTCGCGCGGGCCGTCCGCGAGCTGGTGGAGCGCTTCGAGGTCCGGCTCTCGATCGACTTCCACGGCATCCCGATGGGCGTGCCGCACACCCGCCCGGTCGGCATGACGCCGCACGGCAACCGGCTGGACCTCGCCCCGGGCTACCCGCAGTGGTTCGAGCAGGCGCAGGTGCCGGGCAGCGCCCAGGCGCTGGTGGAGTACCGCCTGGCCGAGGCCGGGTGCGACGTCCTGGGCTTCGCCGTGCACGTCCCGCACTACGTGGCCCGCTCCGCCTACCCGGCGGCGGCCGTGCAGGTCCTGGAGGCGGTGCAGTCCGCCACCGGGCTGGTGCTGCCCGGCACCGGGCTGCGCGAGCAGGTCTCCGAGGTCTACGCCGACATCGAGGAGCAGCTGGCCCAGGGGGACGGCGAGTTGCGCTCGGCGATCCGCGGCATGGAGGGCCAGTACGACGCCGTGGCGGGCGCGGAGGGCCGGGAGAGCCTGCTGGCCGAGCCGGTGGACCTGCCCTCGGCGGACGAACTGGGGCGGCGCTTCGAGCAGTTCCTGGCCGAGCACGAGCGCGGCGCGGAGTAGTCGACGCGGAGCGGCCGACGCGCACGCGGTTTCGTAGTGCGCCGGCCGGAGAGGGCGCGCGGAGGCGGTCGGAAGCCGGTGCCCGGACGGCCCCGGGGTCGGTTTCCGGCCGGTTCGGGCCCGCCGGAAGGCGATTCGGCCGGGGCGGGAGTCATCGGCCGCGATCGTTCGTTGGCCCCTGATGTGCCCGGGGGACGGGCCGCCGCAAGGAGCCGACCGTGACCCGTATCCCCGGGGGGAGACCATGCCGAGGACCGTTCGCCCGACCATCGCCCTGACCGTCGGACTGGCCGCAGCGCTGCTGGCCGGCTGCACCGACAACACCGCTTCGGACAGCGGGGCCGGCGGCGCCGCGGGCACGGCGTCCGACCGCGCGCGGGCCGGCGCGGCCGCGTCGCCGACCGCCGCCCCGCCGCCCACCGGCCCGTACGTCGCGCTCGGCGACTCGTACACCGCGGGGATGAAGATCTCCCCGCAGGTCGGCGAGCCGGGCGCCTGCTACCGCTCCGGGGCCAACTACCCGTCCCTGGTGGCGAAGGGGCTCTCGCTCGCCGCCGACCAGTTCAAGGACGTCAGCTGCAGCGGCGCCCGCACCGGGGACCTGACCGGCCCGCAGAAGGTCGCCGACGGCACCAACCCGGCCCAGCTGGACGCGCTCACCGCGGACACCCGGCTGGTCACCCTGGGGATCGGCGGCAACGACGCCGGCTTCATCGAGGTCGTGACGGAGTGCGCCAAGGCCAACCTGGTGGACATCGTCAAGGGCGTGATCAGCGACAGCGCGGACCGGATCAGCGACTCGCCCTGCCGCGACCACTACGCCGCCGGCAGCGGCACCGACGAGGTCCAGCGCAAGGTGGACGCGGCCGGCGACCGGATCGGCCAGGTGCTCCAGGACGTCAAGAAGCGCTCCCCGAAGGCCAAGGTGTACGTGATCGGCTACCCGGGGCTGCTCCCGGCCGACCCGGCGAACTGCCTGCCGGTGCTGGGCAACGCGGTGGCCGCCTCCGACCTCGCCTTCCTGGTGGAGAAGCAGCAGCAGCTCAACGGCATGCTCAAGAAGCGCGCGGACGCGGCCGGCGCGGTGTTCGTCGACCTCGCCGGGCCCTCGGCCGGGCACGACATGTGCGCGGGGGAGGACAAGCGCTGGGTGGAGCCGCCGCTCCCGGCCCAGGGGTCGGCGCCGATCCACCCCAACGCCAAGGGGCAGGAGGCGATGTCCGGGGTGGTCCTGAAGGCGATCAAGGGCTGAGGACGCCCGCGCCGGGGCGCGGGACGGAGGGGGCACGAGGGGTGCGCCGGCCGGGTGGGGCCGACCCACCGGGGCGGGCACCCGCGCGCCGCGCACCGTTCACGCCCCGGCCCGCACCCCTTCGTGCGCGGCACACCCCGCGTGTCGGGGGCGCGGCGTACGGTGAAGGACATATGGACGACACCACGCACCGCCTCGCCGCCCCGATCACGTACGACCACGCCGCCGAGGCCCGCTGGGTCCCCGAACCCGACAAGCGCCCGGGCCGTACGGCCTTCCAGCGGGACCGCGCCCGGGTGCTGCACTCGGCGGCGCTGCGCCGACTGGCCGGCACCACCCAGGTGGTCGCCCCGATGCGCAGCGACTTCCCGCGCACCCGCCTCACCCACTCCCTCGAATGCGCCCAGGTCGGGCGGGAGTTGGGCGCCGCCCTGGGCTGCGACCCGGACCTCGTGGAGACCGCCTGCCTGGCCCACGACATCGGCCACCCGCCGTTCGGCCACACCGGCGAGGAGGCCCTCGACCAGGCCGCCGAGGCCTGCGGCGGCTTCGAGGGCAACGCCCAGTCGCTGCGCATCCTGACCCGGCTCGAACCCAAGCGCTTCGCGCCCGAGGGGGAGCAGCCGGCCGTCCGGCTCGCCCCCTGGCCGGGCCGCAGCGTCGGCCTCAACCTGAGCCGGGCCGCGCTCGACGCCGCCGGCAAGTACCCGTGGACCAAGGGCGCCCACCCCACCGACCCGGCCTCCTCCAAGTACGGCGTCTACGCCGACGACCTGCCGGTCTTCCGCTGGCTGCGGGCCGGCTCCCCGGCCGGGCGCAAGTGCTTCGAGGCCACCGTGATGGACTGGTCCGACGACGTGGCCTACTCCACCCACGACGTCGAGGACGGCCTCCAGGCCGGCCACATCGACCCGGCCGTGCTGCGCGCCCCCGGCGAGCGCGCCGAACTCTTCAAGGTCGCCGAGCGCTACGCCCCCGACGCCGAGCCGGAGGAGCTGGCCGCCGCCCTGGACCGGCTGCTCGCCCAGGAGTGGTGGCCCCGCTCCTACGACGGCACCGCCCGGGCCCGGGCCGGGCTCAAGGACCTCACCAGCCAGCTGATCGGCCGCTTCTGCCTGGCCGCCGAGCAGGCCACCCGCGCCCGCTACGGCCCCGGCCGGCTCACCCGCTACGCCGCCGAGCTGGTGGTGCCGAGGGACGTCCGGCTGGAGTGCGCGGTGCTCAAGGCGGTCGCCGTCCGCTTCGTGATGCAGCGCGACGAGCAGGCCCAGCTGCGGGCCCGCCAGCGGATCGTGATCGCCGAGCTGGCGTACGTCCTCACCCAGCGCGCCCCCGACGGGCTGGACCCGGTGTTCGCCGCGATGTACCACGAGGCCGAGGACGACCGCGCCGCCCTGCGCACGGTCGTCGACCAGATCGCCACCCTCACGGACGCCTCCGCCCTGGCCCTGCACGCCAAACTCGTCGGCGCCGCCTGGGCGTAGCCGCCGGGCGCGGCCGCGACGGCTCCGGTGCGGCCGTGTCCCGACCGGGGCCGAGCCCTCGGCGCGGCCGGAATGCCCCGCCGCCCCAGTAGACTTCCGGGGTGGCCGGGCGGATCAG
This sequence comes from Kitasatospora sp. SC0581, assembly GCF_048159585.1. Classification (NCBI taxonomy): domain Bacteria; kingdom Bacillati; phylum Actinomycetota; class Actinomycetes; order Kitasatosporales; family Streptomycetaceae; genus Kitasatospora; species Kitasatospora sp. SC0581. Next base: position 106,207 of record NZ_JBLRWA010000002.1, read on the forward strand.
GGACGAAGACGTACAGGCGGTGCGCAGCGCACTGCCGATCGACGCGGTGGTCGGCGACTACGTACAGCTGACCAACGGTGGCGGTGGCGAGTACAAGGGCGTCTGCCCCTTCCACGACGAGAAGTCCGCCTCCTTCTACGTGAACCCCGCCAAGGGCGTCTTCCACTGCTTCGGCTGCCAGGAGAACGGCGACACCATCGCCTTCCTGATGAAGATCGAGCACTTCACCTTCGCCGAGGCCGTCGAGCGGATGGCCGCCCAGGCCGGCATCACCCTGCGCTACGAGGAGGGCGGCTACAGCCCCCGCCACCAGCAGGGCGAGCGCACCCGGCTGGTCGAGGCGCACAAGGTGGCCGCCGCCTGGTACCAGGAGCAGCTGGCCTCGCCGGAGGCGGAGATCGGCCGCCGCTTCCTGGCCGAGCGCGGCTTCGACGAGGAGGCCGCCAAGACCTTCGGCGTCGGCTACGCCCCCGCGGGCTGGGAGCACCTGGTCCGCTACCTGCGCGGCAAGGGCTTCACGGACAAGGAGATCCTGCTGGGCGGCCTCGCCTCGCAGGGCCAGCGCGGCGGCCTGATCGACCGCTTCCGGGGCCGGCTGGTCTGGCCGATCCGGGACATCGCGGGCGAGGTGGTCGGCTTCGGCGCCCGCCGCCTGCGCGAGGACGACAACGGCCCGAAGTACCTCAACACCCCCGAGACGCCGATCTACAAGAAGTCCCACGTGCTGTACGGGATCGACCTGGCGAAGAAGGAGATCGCCAAGTCGGGCCGCGCGGTGGTGGTCGAGGGCTACACCGACGTGATGGCCTGCCACCTGGCCGGGGTCACCTCGGCGGTGGCCACCTGCGGCACCGCCTTCGCCGAGGACCACATCAAGATCATCCGACGGCTGCTGATGGACACCTCGCAGTACCGGGGCGAGACCGTCTTCACCTTCGACGGCGACGCGGCCGGGCAGAAGGCCGCCCTGCGCGCCTTCGAGGACGACCAGAAGTTCGCCGCCAAGACCTCCATCGCGGTCAGCCCGGGCGGCATGGACCCGTGCGACCTGCGCCTGGCCCAGGGCGACGAGGCGGTCAAGCACCTGATCGACAACCCGGTCCCGCTGTTCGAGTTCGCGCTGACCTCGGCGGTCGCCCGGCACCGGGTGGACACCCCGGAGGGGCGCTCGGCGGCGCTGGAGGAGGCGGCCCCGATCGTCGCCAAGATCAAGGACCGCTCGATCCAGCACGAGTACGCCGTCCGCCTGGCCGGCATGCTCGGCATCCTGGACGAGCAGTTCGTCGTCCGCCGGATCTCCCAGCTGGCCCGCTGGGACCGCGAGCGCCAGCAGAACCCGCGCGGCGCGGCCGCCCAGCGCCGCCCCGAGCCGGCCCAGCCGCAGCGCGCCGCGCAGCCCGTCTACCGGCTCAACCCGCGCGACCCGGCCCAGTTCGTCGAGCGGGAGCTGCTCAAGCTGGCGCTCCAGCACCCGGACCTGGTCAGCCCGGCCTTCGACCACTACGGCGAGGACGAGTTCCCGACCCCGCCGTACACCGCCGTCCGGCAGGCCGTCGCCAAGGCCGGCGGCGCCGCGTACGGGGCGACCCTGCCCGACTTCACCAGCGCGGTGCGCGAGGCGGCCCCGGACGACCAGGTGCGCTCGCTGGTCACCGAGCTGACCGTCGAGCCGGTCCGCTCGCGCCGCAAGGCGGACGCGATCTACGCGGGGGAGTTCCTGGTCAAGCTGCGCCTGCTGGCGGTGGACCGGCGGATCACCGAGGTCCGCGGCTACCTCCAGCGGCTCGGCCCCCGGGCCGAGGCCGAGCAGCTGCACGCGGTGCAGACCGAGCTGTGGCAGCTCCAGCAGTACGGGCAGCAGCTGCGCAGCCAGGGCGCGGCGGCGCTGTAACGCGCCCCGCGGCACCCGCCGCCCGGACGCGGTGTCCGGACCCGGCGCCCGAACCCGGGCGCAGAAAGTCGGCGCACGAGTCTCGGCCACGGAGCGTGGCGTACCGCACACTGGAGGGCGTCCCACCTCCGTACTGCGCGGGTCCGCCAGAGTCGCGCCCGCCCCGAGGGGATGCCCGTGGAGCAAGGCGTCGTCGCAGCGACCACCACCAGTACGAGAGCGAACCCCGCCGAACCGGACGGGGAGCAGGACACCCACCACGGCCGGGCCGGGGCGGTGCCCCCGGACGGTGCCCGGATCCCCGCCCAGGGCCTGCCGGAGGGCCATCCGGACAGCCCGGACCCCGAAACCGGGTCCGGCGCCGAGGACCCGGACGAGCGCCGCGGGCCCGGCGACGACACCGGGCCGGCCGCCGACCTGCTGCGCCAGTACCTGCGCGAGATCGGCCGGATCCGCCTGCTCACCGCCGAGGAGGAGGTCGAGCTGGCCCGCCGGGTGGAGGCCGGCGTCTTCGCCGAGGAGCGGCTGAACGGCGACCCGCCGCCGCCCGACCCGCTGGGCGGCGAGCTGGACACCCTGGTGGTGCGGGGCCGGATCGCCAAGCGCCGGCTGATCGAGGCGAACCTGCGGCTGGTCGTCTCCGTCGCCAAGCGCTACGTCGGGCGCGGGCTGACCCTGCTGGACCTGGTCCAGGAGGGCAACCTGGGCCTGATCCGGGCGGTGGAGAAGTTCGACTACACCCGCGGCTTCAAGTTCTCCACGTACGCGACCTGGTGGATCCGGCAGGCGATGAGCCGGGCCCTGGCCGACCAGGCCCGGACGATCCGGGTGCCGGTGCACGTGGTCGAGCTGATCAACCGGGTGGTCCGGGCGAAGCGCGGCCTGCTCCAGGAGCGCGGCCTGGAGCCGACCGCGGCCGAGATCGCCGCCGCCCTGGAGCTGACCGAGGAACGGGTGCGCGAGCTGCTCCGGCTGGCCCAGGAGCCGATCTCGCTGCACACCCCGGTCGGCGAGGAGGAGGACGTCGCGCTCGGGGACCTGATCGAGGACGCCGACGCCGCCTCGCCCGCCGAGTCCGCGACCTTCCTGCTGCTGCGCCAGCACCTGGAGGCCGTCCTGGCCACCCTGGGAGATCGGGAGCGCCAGGTCGTCCAGCTCCGCTACGGGCTGGACGACGGCCGCCCGCGCACGCTGGAGGAGATCGGTGCGGTGTTCGGCGTGACGCGGGAGCGGATCCGCCAGATCGAGTCGAAGACCCTGGTCAAGCTCCGCGACCACGCCTGCGCCGAGCAGCTGCGCGGGTACCTCGACTGAGCCCGGACCCTAGAGCGGGGTCGGCGACGCGGCCGACGCCGACGGGTCGGCCGGTGCGGGGTCGGTCGGAGCGGGGTCGGCCGGTGTGGCCGGGGCCGGGGCCGGGGTCGTGGACGCGCCCGCGCCGGTGCCCGGCGGGGGAGAGGCGGGCCCGATCGGGATCGGGGTGGAGGCCACCACCATGGCCAGGTCGGAGACGACCGCGGTGCAGTCGTGGCCGGCCGGCTGGTAGCCGCAGACCTGGAAGGTGACGGAGGGGTCCGCCGCGTCCAGCATCGCCGAGTAGTTGTCGTAGCCCCAGTGGATGAGCGCCGTCTCGCTCTCGCCCGTGCCGTCGGTGATCGTCGCGTAGTCCTTCGGCTGGCCCTCGGTGATGGCCGCCCAGGCGGCCCGGCAGGTCTGGCTGTACCGGAGGTAGACGACCACCTTGCCGACCACCTGGGTCTGCAGGGTCCGGGCGTCCTTGCCGCAGCCGGTGGTCTTCGGGTCCTTGTGCGCGCAGCCGACGGCCTGACAGGCCGGGGCGGTGGGCCCGGGCTTGGGAGCGGCGGAGGCACCGGTCGTCGCGGCGGGCCGGTCGGCCGCCGCGGCCTGCCCGTCGTGCCGGCTGATCCGCAGGCCCACCAGGACCAGCAGCAGCGCCAGCGCGGCCGCACCGGAGACCAGCGCCGCCGGGCGCCGCCACCAGACGGCGGGGGCGGGCCCGGGCTCCTGCCCGGCCACCGGCGCCTCCGTGACGGAGACGGCCTCCTCCACGGCGGCATCCTCGGCGCCCGAGGGCCCGTCAGCGACGGCCTCCGGCCCGGCCACCGCCCGCCGCCACAGCGCCCGCAGCGCGGCCCCGTCGCACTCGACCGCCCCGGCCAGCGCGTCCAGCGCCTGCTCGGTGACGACCCGCTTGCCGTTGAGCCAGCGCTCCCAGGAGGCCCGGCTGTAGTGGGTGCGGGCGGCCAGTTCGGACAGCGACAGTCCGGCGGCGTCCTTGACGGCCCGGAGCTCCTCCGCCAGGCGTCTGGCGGGCTCGGACAGCTCGTCGGGCAGCTGCTTCCAGGCGGAACCCACGGCGGCGCTCCAAACTCGAGAAACGGGGGGCGGGGAACGGGGGAGCGGCAGGGTCCCGGTCCGGGCCGTTCGGCGTCTCCGCTTCTCCAACCTGATCGGCCTGGCGTCCCAAACCCCAGGTCATGGCGCTGAGACGGACGGAAGTGTCTCACAACCCCCGGAGACGCTCGAACATCCATGTGGTCATCGTGCAGAGTTCTCTGGCCGGTGCGGTCCACCCGTCGGTGGAACCGTTCGGACCCCGATCGATCACCCGTCGTCGGTCCGCACCCGCTCCCGGCCCCCACCGGTCCGGGGCAGCCTCGCGGGGGGAGGCTGCCCCGGGTCCGCCGGGATGCTCCGGCGGGGAGGGCGCTTCGCTGCGCCCTCCCCGCCGTGACGTTCTCCCGGTCGTACGACCGGCCGGATGCACGCCCGGCCGCGCGAACGGGGTCAGTGGTGGAAGCCCGGCCGGGGCGGCACCCCGAGCTCCCGGAGCGGGACGGGCTGGCGCCGCAGCTCCGGCAGCAGCCGGTCGAGGTCGGCCAGCAGCAGGTCGGCGAGGTCCCGGGAGAAGCCGTTGCGGCAGACCACCCGGAGCACCGACAGGTCCTCCCGGTTCGCCGGGAAGGTGTACGCGGGGACCTGCCAGCCGCGCTCGCGCAGCCGCCGTGAGACGTCGAACACGTCGAACGGGACGTCCCCCTCGGTGGTGAGGGCGAACACCGGGACCTGGTCGCCCCGGGTCAGCAGCCGGAAGCCGTCCAGCTTCCCGATCCGCCCGGCCAGGTAGGTGGCGACCTCGCGGCAGGCGCCCTGGACGGCCCGGAAGCCCTCCCGGCCGAGCCGCAGGAAGACGTAGTACTGGGCCACCACCTCGGCGCCGGGCCGGGAGAAGTTGAGGGCGAAGGTCGGCATCTCGCCGCCCAGGTAGTTGACCCGGAAGACCAGCTCCTCCGGCAGCGCCGCCCGGTCGCGCCAGAGCGCCCAGCCCACGCCGGGGTACACCAGGCCGTACTTGTGGCCGGAGGTGTTGATCGAGGCCACCCGGGGCAGCCGGAAGTCCCAGAGCAGCTCCGGGTCGAGGAAGGGCGCCACCATGGCGCCGGAGGCGCCGTCCACGTGCACCGGGACGTCGGTGCCGGTGCGCTCCTGGTAGGCGTCCAGGGCCGCGCAGATCTCCGCGACCGGCTCGTACGAGCCGTCGAAGGTGGAACCGAGCACGCCGACCACCCCGATGGTGTCCTCGTCGCACAGGGCGACCGCCCGCTCGGCGTCCAGGTGGAAGCGGGTGCCCTCCATCGGCGCGGTGCGCGCCTCGATCTCCCAGAAGTTGCAGAACTTCTCCCAGCACACCTGCACGTTGACGCCCATCACCAGGTTGGGCCGGGCCCCGGCGGCGTAGCGGTCGGCGTTGCGGTGCATCCAGCGGCGCTTGAGCGCCATGCCGGCCAGCATGCAGGCCTCGCTGGAGCCGGTGGTGGAGCAGCCGACCGCGCCGTCCGGGTCGGGGGCGTGCCAGAGGTCGGCGAGGATCGCCACGCAGCGCCGCTCCAGTTCGGCGGTCTGCGGGTACTCGTCCTTGTCGATCATGTTCTTGTCGAGGCACTCGGTCATCAGCCGGGTGGCCTGGGCCTCCATCGAGGTGGTGACGAAGGTCGCCAGGTTGAGCTTGGCGTTGCCGTCCAGCATCAGCTCGTCGTGGATCAGCTGGTACGCGGTCTCGGCCGCGACCGGGACCTCGCCGAGCCGGTGCAGCGGCGGGGCCAGCTTCATCGCGCCCAGCGGGTCGGCGATGGTCGGGTACGGGCCGATGCTCAGCCGGCGGTCGCCGCCGGCCCCCTTGTGCAGCGCCATGGCGTCCTGCCGTCCTTCGGGTCGGTGGCCGTGTCCCGTCCCACGCTGCCACCGGGTGCCGGGCGACGCATCCGCGCGGTCCGCCGCCCCCGCTCCGGGGCTCGGTCCGCCGCCCCCGCTCCGGGGTCAGGCCGCCGCCTCCGGGTGGACCTGGTCGCGGGCGGCCCGGTACTGCTGACGCACCGCCGAGCCGATCGCCAGGTCCTGCTCCCCGTCGGGCTCGACGGTCTCGGCGTCGGGCAGCTCCCACTCCGGGGGCTGCGGGGTGCCGGCCAGCGCCCAGGCGGCCTGCCGGGCGGCCCCGCGGGCGGCGTGCGCGCCGGGCGGCGGCACCACGACCGGGACGCCGAACAGCATCGGGGCGATGTGCCGGACGGCGGGCAGCCGCCCGGCCGTGCCGAGCAGGAACACCCGCTTCACCGGGACGCCCCGGGCGCGCAGCACGTCGAGCGCGTCGGCGATGTTGCAGAGCATGCCCTCGACGGCGGCCCGGGCCAGGTGCTGAGGGGTCATCGCCTCGGCCCGCAGGCCGGTCAGGGTGCCGGCCGCGTGCGGCAGCGCGGGGGTGCGCTCGCCGTCCAGGTACGGCAGCAGCACCAGGCCGTAGGCGCCGGGGGAGGAGTGCAGGGCGAGGTCGCTCAGGCCCTCCAGGTCCCGGCCGAGCAGGGCGGCCGTGGAGCGCAGCACCTGGGCGGCGTTGAGGGTGGCGACCATCGGCAGGTGCCGGCCGCTGGCGTCGGCGAAGGAGGAGACCAGGCCGGACGCGTCGACCACGGCCTCCTCGTGCACCGCGAAGATCGTCCCGGCGCTGCCGAGCGAGACCACCGCGTCGCCCGGGCCGAGGCCCAGGCCCAGCGCGGCGGCCATGTTGTCCCCGGTGCCGGCCGAGATCAGCAGGCCCTCGGGGGTGTGCCCGGCGGGCTCGGCCGGGGGCAGGACGTCGGGCAGTCTGAGCTCGTGGCCGAGCGCCAGCTCCACCAGGTCCTGCCGGTACTCGCCGGTGATCGGCGACCAGTAGCCGGTGCCGGAGGCGTCGCCGCGGTCGGTGGTGCGGCGCTTGGGGTGGCCGAGCAGCTGCCAGACCAGCCAGTCGTGCGGCAGCAGCACCTCGGCGACCCGGCGGGCGTTGGCGGGCTCGAACTCGGCCAGCCAGCGCAGCTTGGCGACGGTGTACGTGGGGGCCGGCACGGAGCCGATCGCGGCCGTCCAGGCGGCCGGGCCGCCGAGGGCGTCCAGCAGTTTGGCGGCGGCGCCGCTGGAGCGCGGGTCGTTCCAGAGGATCGCCGGGCGGACCAGCACCCCGCCCGCGTCGAGGCCGATCATCCCGTGCTGCTGGGCGCTGACCCCGATCGCCCGGACGCTCTCCAGCAGGCCGCCGGTCGCGGCGTCGCCGAGCGAGTGCAGCCAGACCTGGGGGTCGGCCTCGCCCGGGCGCAGGTCCTGGTCCTCGGGGACGGGGTGCGGCGCCTTGCCGGAGCGCAGGACGGCGCCGGTGTCGGCGTCGCACGCGACGATCCTGGTGCGGTTGGTCGAGCTGTCTATCCCCGCGACGATGGCCATGCCGAGATCATGCCTCAGCCCGGCCCCGGACGCGTCCGGGCCGGGCGGCCTGTTGCGGGTTCGCGACCCCGGGGCGGGGTCCGCTTCGCCCAGCTGTCACCGTCCCGTCACGGACGGCGGGTACCCGGCCCGACCGCCCCGGGTGAGGCGGTCGGGCCGGGCCCGGCGCTCACGGCCGGAAGGTCCCCCAGCCGTCGTCCTCCGCCCTGGTGCGGTTGAAGTACGGCACCCGGTCGGTGACGGCGTTCGGCAGCCGGTCGCCGACCCGGCCGGCGACCGCGTCGGCCGCCTTCCCGGCCACCGCACCGGCCTGCTGCCGGGCCCGGTCGGTCGCGTTCTGGACCGTGGGGTTCCGGGCGATCTCCCGGGTGACCTTGGCGATCTGTTCGTAGCGCTGGCGCCCGGCTCGCGAGCCCAGGACGTAGCCGGCCGCGAAACCCACGGCCAACGACAGCTTCCACATGGTCGGATCCACCCTCTCCTGGCGGCCTCTGCCGCATTGCCCTACCCGTACGTCGGGACGGCGAACCGTCCGCGCCCCAGCATCCCCGGCCCCGTCGCCGGGCGCGCGCGGGGCACGCCGGGCGGCGATCCGGGGGCGATCCGGGAAAGCGATTGGCGGACCACCCCCCCGAGTGCGCTAATGTATGTCCCGCAGCGAGCGCCGAGGAGCCCGGGAGACCGGGGGCCGAGGCGGGAGCCGATCCCCCATAGCTCAATTGGCAGAGCAGCCGACTGTTAATCGGCAGGTTATTGGTTCGAGTCCAATTGGGGGAGCTCGGGAGAAGGCCCTCCGGGGTCCTGTTCCCGTCCGTGGTACGGAAGTTGGGTACCGCGATCCCGCATAGCTCAATTGGCAGAGCAGCCGACTGTTAATCGGCAGGTTATTGGTTCGAGTCCAATTGCGGGAGCTGCACCGGGCCTGCCCGGTGACTGCTCAGAGCGAAGGCCCCTCGGTCGACCGGGGGGCCTTCGTGTTGTCCCCGTCCGGCTCCGCGGCGTGACGTGCGCGACACCGCCCGCGGGCCCGGGTCGCCGCAGGGCCGGCGCCGGGGGCGGTTCCCGGGTCAGGCGGTCGCCTTCCGGTAGAGCTCGGCGACCCGCTGGTCGAAGGTGACGCTGTACGAGGTGCCGGGGGTCTCCCCGCCCTCCTGGTAGCCGCCGATCACGCCGACCACCGCGCCGTTCGAGGTGACCCACGGGCTGCCGCTGGTGCCGTCGGTGTAGCCGCCGCAGTCGAAGCGCTCCTGGGTGGCGCTCTGCGAGCTGGTGCGGACGGCGCAGGTGATCGGCTCGTCGCTCTCGTTCGGGTAGCCGGTGACCGAGACGGACAGCCCGAAGCCCTGGCCGGTGCCGACCGGGTTGCCGCCGACCGCCTCCTCGACCTGCCGGCCGTCGACCGGGCCCACCGTGACGAAGGCCACGTCGTACTCGGGGTCGTCGCCGGCCGCCCAGCGCGGGTCGACGGTGATCGCCTGCACCGGCCAAGTCCCGTACGGGGTGGACCCGTTGCGGTAGCCGGGGGTGAACACCAGGCCGTCCAGCAGGCCGATCCGGCGGGTCTGCACGCAGTGCGCCGCGGTGACCAGCAGGTTGCCCCGGGGGCTGTGCACCACGCTCGCGGTGCAGGCCCGCGGTCCCTGCGCGGTGTGGATGGAGAGGGTGCCGATCCGGTCCCGGGCGGGGCTCCGCTGCGCGACCTCGGCGCGGGGCGCCGCGTCCTGCCCGCCGCAGGCGGTGCCGGCGGCCAGCAGCAGGGCGGCCAGCGCGACCGTTCGTGCCGTGTGCGCGGGCCGTGCCGGGCGGGAGGCCATCGGGGCTCCGTCTCGTCCTCGGGGCGGGCACCGGGGCCGTGCGTTCCGCCGTTCGTGAGGAAGATCTACCAGGCCGGGCCCGGCGGCGCCACCGCCGGGGTCCCGCCCGCCGTCCGGTCAGCCGGTGGCGCGGTCGTACAGGGTCTGGACGCGGTCGCCGAAGTAGCTGCTGTACGAGGTGTCCGGGCTGTTGCCGCCCTCCTGGTAGCCGCCGATCACGCCGACCACGGTGCCGGTCCTGGTGCTCGGGTCGAAGTCGGTGACCCAGGGGCTGCCGCTGGTGCCGCCGGTGTAGTCGGGGCAGTCGATCCGCAGCTGGGTGGGGCTCTGCTGGAGGGTGGTGTTGGAGCAGGTGATCGGGACGCCGCTGCTGCTCGGGTAGCCGGTGATCTTCACCGGGAGCCGGTAGCCGCGGTTGACGCCCAGTCGGTTGGCGCCGAGCACCTGCTGGACCTGCTGCCCGTTCTGGGCCTGGACGACCGCGAAGGCGACGTCCATGTCCGGGTCGGCGTGGTCGTTCCAGGCGTCGTCCACGGTGACGGCCAGCAGCGGCCAGACGCCGCTGGGGGTGTCGCCGTCGCGGTAGCCGGGGACGAAGACCAGGTCGCCGCGCCGGCCGAGCTTCGGGTCCCAGACGCAGTGGGCGGCGGTGACGACGAGGTTGAGCCCGGCGCTGTCGACCACGCTGGCGGTGCAGAAGTGGTCGCCGGTGGCGTTGCGGGTGAACACCGCGCCGACCAGGCCGTTGAGCACGGTGGGCTTGGCGGTGCGGGTGACGCCGGTGTGCCGGCCGGACGCGCCCTTGAACCGCTGCCGGTTCCAGCCGTGGCTGTTGACGGCGGCGGAGGTGGCGGCGGCGGTGGGTGGTGCGGAGGTGACGGTCGGGGAGCTTCCGCCCGGCCGCGCCGCGGTGGTGCAGCCCGCCGCGGCCAGCATCAGTGCGAGCGCCGCGGCCGCCGCCCCCGTCCCACGTGTCGTCATCCGCCCAGGCTGCCCCGGGCGGGTGCCCCGCCGCCACCCGGGCTGCGCCGCCCGGGAGGGGCGCACCGTCGCGCACCCAGGTGCGCCCCCGGCGAGCATCACGGGTGATCGACCGGCTATGCTGCCCGGGACGGCCTCGCTGGGGCCGTCTGCTGCTGCCGTGTCGACGACCGGCGCGCGCGGCGAACCGGGGCGGTAGCTCAGCCGGTTAGAGCAGGGGACTCATAATCCCTTGGTCGTGGGTTCGAGTCCCACCCGCCCCACCTTCTCGATGTGCGACGAGTGTCGTGACGACCCTTCGCGGGCGGGCCGCCGAGCCGGGGCCCCGCCGCCTTTCCACCGCATGCGACGTCGCAGAGTCTAGGCCGCGGCCACCCTCCTTCCCCGTGTGGCGCGCCGGAATTCACCCGCCCGTGGGCATCGGTCCCGACCGTCCCCGACGGCTCTCCGCCGCCTTCTCCGCGGCCGTTCGTCCCCTCCTTCCCGTCACCGGACCCTGGCGCCGCGCGCTCAAAAAGTGATATCACTTTGCCATCGGATGCGGATGCTCGCCGAAGGAGTCGCCCCATGACCACCCCGCCTTTCGCCGTCGAGGACGGTGCCGTCCTGGACCTCCCGGTCCCCAAGATCACCGAACGGGCCATCACCGGGGCGGCCGGCCTGCCGGTCCTCGGCGGCACGCTGCTCGGCCTGCTCGCCGGAGTCGGCTCGTTCGTCGCCGGCGCGGTCCAACTCTCCGGCGGCGGAAAGGGGTTGGGCATCGGGCTGATGGTCCTCGGGCCGGTGCTGCTGCTCGGCTCGGTGGTGCTGATGTGCGGGCTGACGGTGGTCTCGCCCGGACAGGCCCGGGTGGTCCAGCTGCTCGGGCGCTACCGGGGCACCGTCCGCGCCGAGGGCATGACCTGGCTGAACCCCTTCACCAGCCGGCGCCGGATATCCACCCGGATCCGCAACCACGAGACGGAGACCACCAAGGTCAACGACGCGGACGGCAACCCGATCGAGATGGCCGCCGTGGTGGTCTGGCAGGTCGAGGACACCGCGATGGCGGTCTTCGAGGTGGACGACTACGCCGACTTCGTCGCCATCCAGACCGAGACGGCCGTACGGCACATCGCCACCAGCTACCCGTACGACGCCCACCACGAGGGCCAGTTGTCGCTGCGCGACGGCGCGGACGAGATCGCCCGCAAGCTCTCCACCGAGATCGCCGCCCGGGTCGCCGCGGCCGGAGTGCGGGTCATCGAGTCCCGGATCACCAGGCTCGCGTACGCTCCGGAGGTCGCCCAGGTGATGCTCCAGCGCCAGCAGGCCGGGGCCGTGGTGGCGGCGCGCAGGCTGATCGTCGAGGGCGCCGTCGGTATGGTCGAGGAGGCGCTGGACCGGCTCGCCGAACGCGATGTCGTGGAGCTGGACGAGGAGCGCAAGGCCGCCATGGTGAGCAACCTCCTGGTGGTGCTCTGCGGCGACCGCGGCACCCAGCCCGTCGTGAACACGGGCTCCCTCTACCAGTAAGGCGAGGCCTTGGCGACGGAACGGAAGAAGCTCCTGTTGCGACTGGACCCTTCAGTTCACGACGCGCTGGCCCGGTGGGCCGGGGACGAACTGCGCAGCACCAACGCCCAGATCGAGTTCCTGCTCCGCCGCGCCCTCACCGACGCCGGCCGGATGCCCGGCGGCGCGGCCCGGCTCCCCCGGCGCGGACGCCCGCCCAAGGAGAGCCCGCCCGAGGAGAGCCCGCCCGAGGAGAGCCCGGAGAGCCGCCCGGAGAACCCGGAGGGTCCGCAGAGCGGTGGTTCCGCGGCGGACTGACCGCGGCGGGCCGGGCACCGACCGAACGACCGGAGAACGAGATGGACCTGCTCGCCAAACTGCCCAGCAAGCCGCCCGCAGACCTCCCCGTCAACCTGCCCGAGAAGCTGTACCTGCTCGCCTACGACCCGCGGCGCGGGCGGATCACCCGGCAGTCCACCCTCCACCTGGTGCTGCAGGCGGCGGCGCTGACCGAACTGCTGCGCCGCGGACTGGTGCGCGAGGAGGGCCGGACGGCCGTCGCGAGGGTCCGGGACTCCGCCGCCTCGGCCGGCCTCGACCCGTACAGCGCCCACCTGCTGGGCCGGATCCAGGAGAAGCGGCCGCACAGCTGGAGCTGGTGGATCGGCCGCGCCCCCAGCGTCGGGCGCGACCAGCCGGCCCGGCGGATCCGGGAGGGCCTGGCGGAGGCGGGCTGGATCGGCCTCCAGCAGGGCCGGGCGGCCGGGGTGTTCCCGGTCACCCGGGTCACCCTGGACGGGCCCGAGGTGCGCGCGGCGCTGGCGGCCTCCGTCACCGCCGCGCTGAAGGGCCCGCTCAGCCGGGTGGACCCGGCCGACGCGGCGCTGGTGGCCCTGGTCGCCGCGGGGCGGCTGCGCACGGTGCTGGATCCCAAGCAGCGCCGGGAGCACCGAGGCCGGATCGAGAAGCTGTACCCGGCGGCCGGCCCGGTCCCGAAGGCGCTCGGCTCGGCCCTCGCCTGGCGCCAGGCGAGCCACACGGCGGAGATCGCCGTCCTGGGCTGACGGGCCGTCCACGGGGGTGGCGGCCCGTCCCGGGGCGCGGAGCCCGGCCGCCGCACCGGCGGGCCGGGCTCCGCGCGTCCGCCTTATGCTGGCCGGATGCTCGAAGCCGCCCTGCTGCCGACCCCGCTGGTGGACTGCACCGACGAGGCCTTCGCCCGGGCCGGGGTGGAGCTGCGGCTGAAGCGGGACGACCTGCTGCACCCGACCGTCCCCGGCAACAAGTGGCGCAAGCTGGCGCCCAACCTGGCCGCCGCCGTGGAGCGGGGCCACACCCGGCTGCTGACCTTCGGCGGCGCCTACTCGACCCACCTGCGGGCCGTCGCGGCCGCCGCCGGGGCGCTCGGACTGGAGAGCGTGGGGCTGGTCCGCGGCGAGGAACTGGCCGACCGGCCGCGCAACTGGTCGCTGCGGGCCGCCGAGGCGGCCGGGATGCGGCTGGAGTTCCTGACCCGGGCCGCGTACCGGGAGGCCACCGGCCGGGCCGAGGGGGAGGACGGCGCGGCCGACCCGCTCCGCCGCTGGGGCCCCTGCCTGGTGCTCCCGGAGGGCGGCTCCAACGCCCTGGCCGCCGTCGGCGCGGCCGCGATCCCGGCCGAACTGCCCGACCTCGGCGAGCGGGACGTGGTCTGCTGCCCGGTCGGCACCGGCGGCACCCTGGCCGGCATCGCGGCCGGCCTGCCGGCGGGCGCCCGGGCGCTCGGGGTGGCGGTGCTGCGCGGCGGCGAGGGTTACCTGGAGGAGGAGGTCGCCCGGCTGCACCGGGCCGCCTACGGGCGCGGGTTCGACAACTGGCGGATCGACCACGGGCACCACGGCGGCGGCTACGGGAAGGTCCCGGCCGAGCTGGCCGGCTTCGCCGAGCGGTTCGAGCGCCGCCACGGCGTCCCGCTGGAGCGCCGCTACGTCGCCAAGCTGCTCGCCGCGCTGGCGGACCTGGCGGCGGCGGGCGCCTTCCCGCGCGGCACCCGCCTCACCGCCGTCGTCACCGGGCTGCCGGATCCGGAGTAGCGGCCGGCGGCCGTCGGGGCGAGGCGCCCACGGTTCAGCCGCGCGAGGTGCCCGCCCGGACGCCGGGCCGCCCGCCCTCCCCGGGCGAACGCGGGGAGGGCGGGCGGGAGTTCGACGGGCGGCCCGGCCCTCAGGCGGGCCGGAGGCCGGGCGCGGTCAGCCGAAGGTCAGGTTCGCGCACGGGTCGGTGTCGGCGGTGCGGGTGTTCTCCGCTATGCCGGTGGGGACGCCGCCCGGGAGGGCGCCGGGGGTGCTGCCCGCGGTGGCGCCCGGGGCGGCGCCCGCCCCGGCAGGAGCCCCGGCGGCAGGGGCCCCGGCGGCAGCCCCGGGTGCGGTCCCGGGTGCGGTCCCGGCACCGGGCTCCGGGCTCGGGGCGGCCACCGCGTCGATCCGGGTGCCCGCCCCGCGGTAGTCGGCGCCGAGGGTGACGGTGACCGCCCCCGAGCCGGGCTCCTCGACCGCCTTGGCACCGGGGAAGAGCGCCACGACCTGGTCGGCGACGGCCTTCAGCGCTGGGTCGTAGGAGACCTGGGTGGCCTGCTGCCCGGGGGAGTTGGGGCCGAGGGTGATGCTCCGGAAGCCGCGCGCCTTGAGCGTCTCGGCGCCGGAGCCGGCCAGGCCGGGCGTGCCGACCCCGTTGACCACGGTGATCGGCGCCGCGGCCTGCTCCGGGGTGAGCGGCGTGGCCGGGGCGGCCGGGGCCCCCGGGTCGGCGCCGGGGGAGGAGGTCACCTGGCCCGTCCCGGAGGTGCTCTGCCCGTCCAGGGTGCGGTCCTCGCGCAGCAGCTTCCAGAGCGCGTCGGCGTCCGGCTGGACCAGCCGCACCCGCTCGCCGGCGAAGCGCCAGGGGGCGGTGACGAAGGAGACGTCCGAGAGCTTGATGTCCTGGATCGAGCGGGCGAAGTCCACCAGCTTCATCGCGGTGCCGAGACCCTCGTCCACGGTGAGCGACTTGGTGGCCGCGTCGGCCAGCGGCAGCAGGGTGGGCAGCGAGAAGCCCTGGCCCTGCACCTTCTTGATCATCGACGAGAGGAAGGCCTGCTGGCGCTTCATCCGGCCGATGTCGGAGTTGTCGCCGATGCCGTGGCGCGCTCTCAGGTAGTCCACCGCGGACTGCCCGGAGAGCTTCTGGAGGCCCTTCTTGAGGTGTATGCCGAACTGGTTGACGTCGTTGGGCACGCAGGCCTCCACGCCGCCCACGGCGTCGGACATCGCGGCCGCGCCCTTGAAGTCGACCACGACGGTGTGGTCGATCCGCAGCCCGGTCAGCTTCTCGACGGTGTTCTGGGTGCAGGCCGGGTTGCCGCTCTCCGCCAGGCCGACGGTGAAGGCGGAGTTGAACATCTGGTCGTTCTTCGGCGTCGTCCAGCTGCCGTTCGGCAGCTTGCAGGACGGGATGGTGACCAGGGTGTCGCGGGGGATCGAGACGCCGACGGCGTGCTTGTGGTCGGCGTAGATGTGCACCAGGATCGCGGTGTCCGAGTGGCCGACGCCCTCGTCGCCGCCGCCCAGCGAGTCGTTGCCCCCGTCGCGGGTGTCCGAGCCGAGCAGCAGAACGTTGACCGGCACCTGGGCGCCGGGGCTGGCCGGCACGGCGGCCGGCGGGCGCTCGGTGGCGACGCCGCCCGGGTCGAAGGTGGTGATGTTGTTGTCCAGCCGGTGGTAGAACCAGGCTCCGGCACCCGCGACCGACAGCACCAGTGCGGCGGCCAGGCCGATGGCGGTCCGCAGGTAGCGGCGCCGACGCGCACTGCTGCTCATCCTCAGTGCCCCCCGTCTTCAGGTATCTCGCGTTCGATGTTCGATGTTCGAACGTTAGACGTTCCGGGAGGCGGTTCGGTTACCCCCCCGGGGCCAACGGACAGCCCCCGGGACCTGTGATGCTGGTCACGCGCCCGGGCCGGAGGCGCCCGCGAGCATCCTCCGGAGCAGGTCGCGCAGGGCCGTCCGCTCGTCCGGGCCGAGTGCGGCCAGCGGCTCGCGGGCGAAGTTGAGCGACTCGCGGAGCTCCTCGGAGGCGGCCGAGCCGGTGCCGGTGGCGGCGACCAGCTTGACCCGGCGGTCGTGCCGGTCGGCCTCGCGGGTGACGAAGCCGCGGGATTCGAGCCGGTCGACGATGCCGGTGATGTTGGAGGGCTCGCAGCTGAGCGTCTGGGCGATCTGGCGCATCGGCATCGGTCCGCGCCGCAGCAGGGCGAGCACCTTGGCCTGGGCGCCGGTGAGCGAGCGGGCGGCGGCGGCCTCCTCGTACTCGCGGTGGAACAGCGCGACCAGGTTGGCCATCAGGTCGACGACCTCGCGGGTGATCTCGTCGGGCTGCGGCGTGGCGTCCTCGACGGGCTGGGTCTCCATGGTCAAAAGTCTACCTGAAAAGTTGACAGGGTGAACCTTTCATGCCCATCGTTACTTCAGTTCATCAACCTTTCATGTTGTGAACAGCGCCTGAACCCGCACCCGAACCCTCAAGGAGCCCCCGATGGCAGAGCAGGCCGCCACCCCCGCGACCGCCCGTGAATGGCACCTCGCCGCCCGCCCCCAGGGCTGGCCGGTGCCGACCGACTTCGCCCTGGTCGAGGCCCCGGTCCGGACCCCCGGCCCGGGCGAGGTCCTGGTCCGCAACGTCTACCTCTCGGTGGACCCGTACATGCGGGGCCGGATGTCGGACCGCAAGTCCTACGCGGAGCCGTACGAGCTGGACAAGCCGATGCTGGGCGGCGCGGTCGGCCGGGTCGTCGCCTCGCGGGCGGAGGGCTTCGCCGAGGGCGACTACGTCCTGCACTTCTTCGGCTGGCGCGAGTACGCGACGTTCGACCCCAGGACGGCCGTCAAGGTGGACCCGGACGCCGCGCCGCTCTCCACCTACCTGGGCGTGCTGGGCATGCCGGGGCTGACCGCGTACGCGGGGCTGACGCGGGTCGCCGGGATCAAGGCCGGCGACGTGGTGTTCGTGTCCGGCGCGGCCGGCGCCGTGGGCGGCATCGTCGGCCAGCTCGCCAGGCTGAAGGGCGCGTCGCGGGTGATCGGCTCCGCCGGCTCGGACGAGAAGGTCGAACTCCTGGTGAAGGAGTACGGGTTCGACGCCGCGTTCAACTACAAGAACGGTCCGGTGGCCGACCAGCTCCGGGCGGCGGCCCCCGACGGCATCGACGTGTACTTCGACAACGTGGGCGGCGAGCACCTCGAAGCGGCGATCGACTCGATCAACCTGCACGGGCGCATCGCGGTCTGCGGCATGATCTCGCAGTACAACGCCACCGAGCCCACTCCGGCCCCGCGCAACCTGGCGCAGATCATCGCCAAGCGCTTCCGCATGGAGGGGCTGCTCGTCGGCGACCACTACGACCTCCAGCCGAAGTTCGTCGAGGAGGTCTCGGCGTGGGTGCGCTCCGGTGAGCTGAAGTACCGCGAGACGGTGAGCGAGGGCATCGACGGCACGGTGGACGCCTTCCTCGGTCTGCTGAGCGGCGTCAACACCGGCAAGATGGTCGTCCGCCTGGACGGCTGACGATCCGTCAGGGGATCCAACCGCCCCGCCGCCCCCACCGGGCGGCGGGGCGGTCCGTCATGTGCGGCCCGCGGTCGGGCGCGGGCGCCGCGGCCGCACTACCGCATTCCGTCCGGATCCGAAAGTGCGTCATCCATCCTGTGGCGCCTCGCGGTACGGTGGTCCCGCCGACGATGGGGCCGTTCGGGGGAGAGATCCGGCCGAGGGGTAGACCTCGTTGAGGATTCGACTAGCATTGAGCGAAAGCCTGTCCGTTTTGCTCAATTTAGTAGCTTAATGTCGGCTAACGTGAGTAACTGCGGATCAACTGCAGGCACGAGGCAGCTGGGGAAGGCGACCCTCGTCCACAGCCTGGAGGTCCCGGTGACGACACGTGGAGTCCTGTACGTCCACTCCGCGCCCCGCGCGCTGTGCCCGCACGTCGAGTGGGCCGTCGCGGGGGTGCTCGGTGTGCGGGTGAGCCTGGACTGGATCCGCCAGCCGGCCGCACCCGGGCACTGGCGTGCCGAGCTCTCCTGGCAGGGGGAGCCCGGTACGGCTTCGAAACTCGCCTCCGCGCTGCGCGGCTGGCAGCTGATGCGGTACGAGGTGACCAGCGAGCCCTGCGCCACGGCGGAGGGGGAGCGGTACAGCAGCACGCCCTCGCTCGGCATCTTCCACGCCGTCACGGGCATCCACGGCGACATCCTGATCCCCGAGGACCGGTTGCGCGCCGTCCTGCTGCGCGCCCGCAGCGAGGGCGCCGACCTGGAGGCCGAGATCGCCCGGCTGCTCGGCAAGCCCTGGGACGACGAGCTGGAGCCGTTCCGGTACGCGGGCGAGGGCGCGCCGGTGCGCTGGCTGCACCAGGTGGTCTGAGGCCGGCGGGCCGGGCGGACAGTACGGGTACGGCGAAGACGGGTACGACGGAGGGGCCGGCGCTCACGGCGAGCGCCGGCCCCTTCGTCACGGGCGTCAGTGGGTGCGGAAGGCCAGCACCACGTTGTGGCCGCCGAAGCCGAACGAGTTGTTCAGCGCGGCGATCCGGCCCTCGGGCAGCTTGCGGGCCTCGTCGCGGACGATGTCGGCCTCCACGTCGTCGTCCAGCTCGTCCACGTTGATGGTCGGCGGGGCGATCCGGTGGTACAGGGCCAGCACGGTGGCGACGGTCTCGATGCCGCCGGCGCCGCCCAGCAGGTGGCCGGTCATCGACTTGGTGGCCGAGACGGCGATGTGGTCGAGGTCGTCGCCCAGCTCCTTGCGCAGCGCCTTCAGCTCGGCGGTGTCGCCCTGCGGGGTCGAGGTGGCGTGCGCGTTGACGTGCACGATCTCGGCCTTGTCCAGCTCGTTGCGCTCGAACAGGTCGGCCAGCGCGCGGGCCACGCCGGCGCCGGTCGGCTCGGGCTGGGCGATGTGGTGGGCGTCCGAGGACAGGCCCTGGCCCACGGCCTCGCAGTAGATCCGGGCGCCGCGCGCCTCGGCGTGCTCGATCGACTCCAGCACGACCACGCCGGCGCCCTCGCCCAGCACGAAGCCGTCGCGGCCCTTGTCGTACGGGCGGGAGGCGCGCTGGGGCTGGTCGTTGTTCTTGGACATCGCCATCATGTTGGCGAACGCGGCGATCGGCAGCGGGTGGATCGCGGCCTCGGTGCCGCCGGCCACCACGACGTCGGCGCGGCCGGTGCGGATCATCTCGATCGCGTAGCCGATCGCCTCGGCGCCGGAGGCGCAGGCGGAGACGGGGGTGTGCACACCCGCGCGGGCGCCGACCTCCAGACCGACGTTGGCCGCCGGGGAGTTGGGCATCAGCATCGGGACGGTGTGCGGGGAGACCTTGCGGGCGCCCTTCTCCTTCAGCACGTCGTACTGGTCGAGGAGGGTGGTCACGCCGCCGATGCCGGAGGCGATGACGGTGCCCAGGCGCTCGGGGGCGAGCTTGGAGGACTCGTCGGTGGCGGGGGTCTCGAAGCCCGCGTCGGCCCAGGCCTCGCGGGCGGCGATCAGCGCGAACTGGGCCGAGCGGTCCAGCTTGCGGGCCAGCGGGCGGGGCAGGATGGTGCCGGGCTCGACGGCGGTGCGTGCGGCGATCTTGACGGGCAGGTCCTCGGCCCACTCCTCGGTCAGGGCGACCACGCCGGACTTGCCGGCGACCAGGTTCTCCCAGGTGCTGGCGGCGTCGGCGCCCAGCGGCGTGAAGGCGCCGATACCCGTGACGACCACGGTGCGGTTTTCAGCGGTCACTGGTTTCTTCTTCTCTCACGTGTGCAGGGGTCGGCGGCGTGCCGAGGATGGGCCCGGCCGGGCGCCCCGGTGAGGGGGCGTCCCGGCCGGTGGGGTCGGTCGGGCTCCACGAGCCCGGCCGACCGGTCAGCCCCCGCCGGCGTACGGGACGCCGGGCGGGCTGGCCGAGTCGAACGACTCGATCGCTCAGGCGGCGTTGGCGAGGATGTAGTCCACCGCGTCGCCGACGGTCTTCAGGTTCTTGACCTCGTCGTCCGGGATCTTGACGTCGAAGCGCTCCTCGGCGGCCACGACGACCTCGACCATGGACAGCGAGTCGACGTCCAGGTCATCGGTGAAGGACTTGTCGAGCGCGACATCCTCGGTCGGGATACCGGCGATCTCGTTGACGATCTCGGCGAGACCTTCCAGGACCTCGTCCTTGGTAGCCATACTGGCTGCTCCTCTTCGGTGTTGAACGCGTCCGGCCGGCGGCCGGACACAGGCTTGTGGATTGGGCGAATGCGCCTAGGGGAGAGTAACGACTGCCGCGGCGTACACGAGACCCGCCCCGAACCCGATGATCAGGGCCAGGTCCCCGCTGTGGGCCTCACCGCTCTCCAGCATGCGTTCCATCGCCAGCGGGATGGAGGCGGCGGAGGTGTTGCCGGTCTCGGCGATGTCGCGGGCGACGGGCACCGACTCCGGCAGCTTGAGCGCCTTGATCATGGCATCCGTGATCCGCATGTTGGCCTGGTGCGGGATGAACGCGCCGAGCTGGTCGGCGGTGATCCCGGCGGCGTCCAGCGCCTGCTGGGCCACCTTGGCCATCTCCCACACCGCCCAGCGGAAGACCGGCTGGCCGTCCATCCGCAGGGCCGGCCACTTGGTCTCCTCGCCCGCGCCGTTGACGGCGTCGGACTTGGCGAAGGCGGTGTCCCAGGCCTCGGTCTGGGTGATCAGGTCGGCCTGCGAGCCGTCCGAGCCCCAGACCAGCTTGCCGATGCCGGGAGTGTCGGACGGGCCGACGACCACGGCGCCGGCGCCGTCGCCGAAGATGAAGGCGGTGGAGCGGTCCGACCGGTCGGTCAGGTCGCTGAGCCGCTCGACGCCGATGACCAGCACGTACTCGGCGTTGCCGCCGCGGATCATGCCGTCGGCCAGGCCCAGGCCGTAGCCGAAGCCGGCGCAGGCGGCCGAGATGTCGAAGGCCGGGGCGGTGCCGCAGCCGAGCCGCTCGGAGATCTCGGTGGCGATCGCCGGGGTCTGCTTGAAGTGCGAGACGGTCGAGACGATCACGCCGCCGATCTGCTCGGCGGTGATCCCGGCCTGGGCGATCGCCTTGCCGGCGGCCTGGACGGACATCTCGGAGACGGACTCCTCCGGGCCGGCCCAGCGGCGCTCGGCGATCCCGCTGCGGGTGCGGATCCACTCGTCCGAGGAGTCGATCCACTCCAGGACCTCGGAGTTGGGGATCACCCGGACCGGACGGTAGCCGCCGACGCCGAGGATGCGCGAGTACTGCGCGCCGCTCACCGGACGGATCTGGGGCTTGGTCATGCCTGGTTCTCCTGCTCCTGACCGCCGTGCTCCGCGACGAGCGCGCGGGCCTTGTCCAGATCGGCGGGGGTCTTGAGGGCGAGCGTGGCCACACCCTTGAGGTTGCGCTTGAGCAGCGCGGTGAGGGTGCCGGCCGGGGACAGCTCGATCACGGCCGTCGCGCCCAGCTGCCCGAGGGTCTCCATGCAGAGGTCCCAGCGGACCGGGTTGGAGACCTGCGACACCAGGCGGGCGAGGACCTCCGCGCCGGAGTCCACGACCGCGCCGTCCTTGTTGGAGACGTAGCGGACCTTCGGGTCGGCCACGCTGGTCAGGGTCGGGGCCAGCTCGGCCAGCCGCTCGACGCCCGGGGCCATGTGCTCGGTGTGGAAGGCGCCGGCCACCTTGAGGGCCACCAGCTTGGAGCGGGTCGGCGGGTCCGCCTTCAGCGCCTCCAGCTGGTCCAGCGTGCCGGCGGCGACGATCTGGCCGCCGCCGTTGTTGTTGGCCGCCGTCAGGCCGTGCTCGGCCAGCTTGGCCGCGACCTCCTCCGGCTCGCCGCCGAGCAGGGCGAGCATGCCCGTCTCGGTGACGGCGGCGGCCTCGGCCATGGCCCGGCCGCGCTCGCGCACGAAGGTCAGCGCGTCGTGGGCGGTGAGCACCCCGGCGCCGGCGGCGGCGGTGATCTCGCCGACGCTGTGGCCGGCCACGGCGCCGACCAGCGCACGGGCGGCGTCCTCGTCCGGGAACAGCTCCCGGGCGGTCACCAGACCGGCCGCGACCAGCAGCGGCTGGGCGACGGCGGTGTCCTTGATCTCCTCGGCGGACGCCTCGGTCCCGGCGCGCACCAGGTCGAGCCCGGCGACCTCCGACCAACCGCGCAGGCGGTCGGCGACGCCGTCGAGCTCCAGCCAGGGGCTGAGGAAACCGGGGGACTGGGCACCCTGTCCAGGGGCGACGATTACGAGCACGGTTCAACCCTCTCTCGCCAGGCGCCCAGGGGCGGGTAGGCGACGGTAACGAAGAAAACCATCCGGGATTGTATGGTCCCTACACTCCGGCTCAGCCGGGCTCCCCGACGGCGTCCAGCCGGCCGAGGGCCAGTGCGATCCGCAGAGTGAACGCCGAACGTACGTCGGAGGGGGCGTACCCCGTGACGTCAGTCACACGTCGTAGCCGGTAGCGCACCGTATTCGGGTGGACGAAGAGCATCCGGGCCGCACCCTCCAGCGAGGAGGCCTGCTCCAGGTAGACACTCAGCGTCTCCAGCAGGGCGGAGCCGGCCTCGTCCAGCGGTGTGTAGATCTCCTCCACCAGCTGGCGGCGCGCGGCCTGGTCGCCGGCCAGCGCCCGTTCGGGCAGCAGGTCGTCGGCCAGCACCGGGCGGGGGGCGTCCGGCCAGGCGGCGCAGGCCCGCAGGCCGGCCGCGGCGGCGGCGGCCGAGCGGGTCGCGGAGAGCAGGTCGGGCACGGTCGGGCCGACCACCACCGGGCCCGGCGCGAACTGGCCGATCAGCGCCCGGGCCGCGTGCACCGGCTCCTTCTCGCCGCCGACCACGACCACCAGGCGCTTGCCCAGCACCCCGGTCAGCACGTTCAGCTTGGCGTACCGGGCGGCCCGGCGGATCGCCTCGACCACCAGCTCGCTGTCCCCGTCCGGCGCGCTGCCCATCACCACCCGGACCTGGCTGGGCTGGCCCCAGCCGAGCGCCGCGGCCCGCGAGAGCACGCCCTCGTCGGCGTCGCCGGACAGCAGCGAGTTCACCACCAGCGCCTCCAGCCGGGCGTCCCAGGCGCCGCGCGCCTCGGCGGCCTGGGCGTACACCTGGGCGGTCGCGAAGGCGATCTCCCGGGCGTAGACCAGCACCGACTCGCGCATGTCCGCCTCGTCGCCGGGGGCGGCCACCTCCTCGATGGCCTCCTCCATCACCTCGATCGTGGTGCGGATCAGCTCGACGGTCTGGCGCAGGGTGATCGCCCTGGTCAGCTCGCGCGGGGCGGTGCCGAAGACGTCGGTGGAGATCGCCTGGGCGGCGTCGGGGTGGCGGTACCACTCGGTGAAGGCGGCGATGCCGGCCTGGGCGACCAGGCCGATCCAGGACCGGTGCTCCGGGGGCATCCGCCGGTACCAGCCGAGCTGGTCGTCCATCCGCGAGATCGCGGCGGTGGCCAGCTTGCCGGAGGACTTCTCCAGCCGCTTGAGCGTCGCGGCCCGGCGCTCGGCGCGCTCGGCGGCGTTTCTGCGCTCCTGCGCCGTCAGGCGGGGCGCCGCGCGGCCGGGGCGGTCACGGCCCGCCCGGGCGGCCGGGCTCTTCCCGGTGGGGTCGGGTGCGGGGCTGGGGCTGGGTTCGCTCTTGGAGTTCGCGGAAGCGGCTGGCACAAGGACAAGACTGCCTCACGCGAGTGACTGCTCGTGCACACCCCCCGGCGGAGCGGCGCGGTGGCAAGAGTCACACCCCGCGCGCCGGCGACTACGGTGGGGGCGTGACCGAAGCCGCCGACCGCCCCCGCGCCGACCTGCGCCGCACCGCCGAACGCTACCGCTCCGCCCCGGCCGAGGGCGTCGAGACCCGGCACGCGTTCTCCTTCTCGGGCCACTACGACCCGAAGAACACCCACTTCGGCGCGCTGCTCGCGTGCAACGAGGAACTCCTCGCCCCCGGCGCCGGGTTCGAGGAGCACAAGCACCGGGACACCGAGATCCTCACCTGGGTGCTGGAAGGGGCGCTGGCCCACCGGGACTCGTACGGCCACAGCGGGGTGGTCCGGCCCGGGATGGTGCAGCACCTCGGCGCCGGCTCCGGCGTCACCCACACCGAGCGCAACGTCGGCGGCGCCACCGGGCCGGTCCGCTTCGTCCAGATGTGGCTCCAGCCGGACGAGTTCGACGCGCCGCCCGCGTACGGCCTGCGCAAGGTGGAACCGGCGGACGGCGGGTTGACGCTGCTCGCCTCCGGCCTGGAGCGCGACGCCGGGACGGACGCCCTGCGGCTGCGACGCCGCGACGCCGCGCTCTGGCTGGCCACCGCCGGGCCGTGGCAGCCGCTGCCGCCGCTGCCCGAGGCGCCCTGGCGGTACGCGCACCTGACGGCCGGCTCGCTGGGCTACCGGACCGTTCCGGGGCCCAAGGGCGGCGGCCGCTCGATGGTCCCGGGCGACAGCGTGCGGATCACCGGCGAGGCCTTCGCCGACCCGGCGGCGGGGGAGACCGGCGCCGAACTCCTGCTCTGGGAGATGCACTCGCCGGTCTCGTACGGCTGACCGTCAGCCGTCCAGTTCCGCCAGCACCGCGTCCGAGAAGGCCGGCCAGGCCTCGACCGCCCACGGCCCGAAGTCCCGGTCGGTGAGCGCGACGCAGGCCGCGCCGGCCTGCGGGTCGACCCACAGGAAGGTGCCGGACTGGCCGAAGTGGCCGAAGGTTCCGGGGGAGTTGGCGGTGCCGGTCCAGTGCGGGCTCTTGCCGTCGCGGATCTCGAAGCCGAGGCCCCAGTCGTTCGGGCGGCGGTGGCCGTAGCCGGGCAGCACGCCGCTGGTGCCGGGGAAGGCGACCTCGCGGGTGGCCTGCCGGACGGTGGACGGGTCCAGCAGCTTGGGGGCCTGCAGCTCGGCGGCGAACCGGGTGAGGTCGGCGACGGTGGACAGGCCGCCGGCGCCGGCCGGGGACTTGTGGGCGGTGTGGATCAGGGTGTCCGTCATGCCCAGCGGCTCGAACACCGCCTCGGCGACGTAGCGGGAGAACTCGATCCCGGCGGCCTCGGAGAGCGTCCGGGCCAGCGCGTCGAAGCCCGCGTTGGAGTAGAGCCGGCGGTTGCCGGGCTCGGCGAACACCCGGTCCTCGTCGAAGCCCAGGCCGGAGGTGTGCGCGAGCAGGTGGCGGACGGTGGACCCGGGCGGCCCGGCCGGGTCGTCCAGCTCGAACACGCCCTCCTCCAGGGCGACCAGCGCCGCGTACGAGGTGAGCAGCTTGGTCACCGAGGCGAGCGGGAACAGGTGCTGCCGCGGCCCGTGCGCGCCCAGCACCGCGCCGTCCGCCGCCCGGACCACCGCCACCGCGGCATGGGGCACCGGCCAGTTCTCGATCATCCGCAAGCTCTCCATGGGCCCGACTCTAGTCGCCGGGAAAATCCTCGGAAAAGGTGGTGGCGGGCCCACCCGGATGTCGGGCTTGCTTGGAGTGCACTCCAACTCTGTAGCGTCGTTCCCGTCGCACAGGACAAGGGGGAACGAGCGATGGCCGCACCCGCACGCATCGAGATCGACCTGCGCAGCTGCTCCGAGGTCTTCAGCCGCCCCGTCGGCGATCCGGACCCGAGCCCGAGGCACACCATCAGCGAGGTCGCCACGGCGAGCGGGCTGACCGCCCACACCCTGCGCTGGTACGAGCGGATCGGCCTGCTGGACCCGGTCGACCGGGCGGCGGGCGGCCAGCGCCGCTACTCCGACGCCGACCTGCACCGGCTGGCCTTCCTGGGCCGGCTGCGGCTGACCGGCATGTCGGTGGCGGACATGCTCAAGTACGTGGACATGGCCCGCCAGGGCGAGCAGACCTACGGGGAGCGTCGGCTGCTCCTGGAGGCCCAGCGCGAGGAGGTCCGACAGCGGATCGTGGACCTCCAGGCGACCCTCGCCGTCCTCGACTACAAGATCGACATCTATGCCGGGAAGGGCGCCGTCGGCGCCGGCGTCCCGGCCAAGTGCCAGAACATCCATGGAGAGGAAGAGCAGAGCGCATGACTCAGACCGTCCTTCCCACCGTCGAACTCGGCACCGGCGGCCCGCTGGTGGGCGTCCAGGGCCTCGGCTGCATGGGCATGAGCGAGTTCTACGGCCCCACCGACGCCGACGAGGCGCTCGCCACCCTGGACGCCGCGCTGGAGACCGGCGTCACCCTCTTCGACACCGCCGACATGTACGGCTCCGGCCGCAACGAGGAGCTCATCGGCCCCTTCGTCCGGGCCAACCGGGACAAGGTGGTGCTCGCCACCAAGTTCGCCATCCTGCGCTCCGAGGAGGACGGCGCCGTCCGCGGCATCAGCAACGACCCGGCGTACATCCGGACCGCGGTGGACGCCTCGCTGCGCCGCCTCGGCGTGGACGAGATCGACCTGTACTACATGCACCGCCGCGACCCGGCGGTGCCGCTGGCCGACTCGGTCGGCGCCATGGCCGAGCTTGTGAAGGCCGGCAAGGTGCGCCACCTCGGCCTGTCCGAGGTGACCGGGGCCGAGCTGCGCGAGGCGCACGCCGTCCACCCGATCGCCGCGCTCCAGTCCGAATGGTCGGTGTTCGCCCGCGACGTCGAGAGCACGGCGGTGCCGGCCGCGGCGGAGCTGGGCGTCACCTTCGTGCCGTACTCGCCGCTCGGGCGGGGCTTCCTGACCGGCGCCTTCCAGGATGCCACGGAGCTCTCGGCGAACGACTACCGCCGCAACCACCCCCGCTTCACCGGCGACAACGCGGCCGCCAACGGCGAACTGCTCGACCCGCTGCGGGAGATCGCCGCGGCCCGCGGCGTCACGCTCGCCCAGGTCGCGCTGGCCTGGGTGCACCAGCGGGCCGAGGTGCACGGGCTGGCCGTGGTGCCGATCCCGGGCACCCGCAAGCGGAGCCGGCTCGCCGAGAACACCGCGGCGGCGACGCTGCGGCTGACCGCCGAGGAGCTGGCGCTGCTGGAGCCGGTGGCCGGCCGGGTGGCGGGGAGCCGCTACGCGGACATGAGCTCCACCTCGGCGGCGCGCGAGTAGCGGGCACCGGCGGCCCGGGGAGTCGGCGGACGCCCCGGGCCGGCCGCCGGGCTCAGACCGTACGGCCCGTCCAGGCGGCCAGCCGGGTGTGCACATCGGCGTCCTCGGCGACCGGCCGGACGGCGGCGAACGGAACGCCCGGCACCCGCCGCTCGGCCGGCAGCACGAACTCGGCGATGCCCAGGGCGGTCCGCGCCAGGTCGTCGTCCAGGGCGAAGCCGTTGTCGAGGCTCCGGGCGATGTCCCCGGAGTGGGTCACCAGCTCCATCAGGTAGCCGCCGACCGCCATCGCGCCGGGCACCTCGCCCCAGGGGGCGACGGTCGGGCGGCCGAGCTTGGCGTCGTCCGCCCAGGCGGCGGTCACCCGGGCGCGGGCCCGGCCCAGGGCGGCCGGCCAGCCCTCGTCGGACGGGTCCTCGATGGCGGCCACGGTGTCCTCGGCGTGGCCGCCCTCGCCCATGTACGCGAACCGGTGGACGCCGCCGACCACGTGGTTCAGCAGCCCGCGCAGGGTGAACTCGGTACAGGGCGTGGGCCGGTCGAGGTCGGCCGGGGTGACGGTGGCGAACAGCTTCTCCAGCTGGTCGAGGGCGGCCTGGTACTGCGGGCGGGCGTCCTGGACGGCGGTCATGGCGCTCAACTCCCTGGTGTCGGGTGGTCGTTCGGGCCCCTTTCGGGCCCGGAACGCAATCTCCCAGTAAAACCTGACAACGGCCGTCAGGATTACTGGGATTCTTGGACCATGAAGGCCGACCGCCTGCTCTCGATCCTCCTGCTGCTCCAGACCCGCGGCCGGGTGCCCGCCACCGAACTCGCCGAGCGGCTGGAGGTGTCCGTCCGCACCATCTACCGCGACGTCGAGTCGCTCTCCGCCGCCGGGGTGCCGGTGTTCACCGAACGCGGGCGGCACGGCGGCATCGGCCTGCTGCCCGGCTACCGCACCGACGTCACCGGCCTGACCGCGGACGAGGCCAGGGCGCTGTTCGTGCTCTCCGCCCAGGGCGCGCACAGCGACCTCGGGCTGGACGGCGCGCTCGGCTCGGCGCTGCGCAAGGTGATGGCGGCGCTGCCGGCCCCGCACCGGCCGGCCGCCGAGCGGGTTCGCGAGCGGATCCTGGTCGACCCGGCCCGCTGGATGCAGACCCCCGGCGCGGCCGGCCCCGCCGCCGGGCCGGACCTGGGCGAGCTGCAGTACGCCGTCTTCGCCGACCGGCGGCTGCGGCTGCGCTACCGGCACAGCGGCACGCCCGCGCCGGTGGAGTACACCGTCGACCCGTACGGGCTGGTGAGCAAGGCCGCGGTCTGGTACCTGGTGGCCGATCTGCACGGCGAGCCGCGGCTGTTCCGGGCCGACCGGGTGCTGGCCGCCGACACCACCGAGGAGGCGGTGCGGCGCCGGACCGGGGTCGGGCTCGGCGAGGTCTGGGCGGTGCTGCGCGAGCAGGTCGAACGGCTGCCGAAGGACGTGCCGGTGCGGGTGCGGGTCCGGCGCGGACGGCTGGACATGTTCCTGCGCATCCACGGCGGCCGGGTCACCGCACCGCCGCCGGAGCCGGGCGCCGTCCCGGCCGAGGAGTGGACCGAGGTGGCGATGGCCTTCCCGGCCCCGGCGGCCGTCCGGTCGCTGCTGGCCTTCGGCGCGGACGTCGAGGTACTGGCCCCGCCGGCCGCCCGGCGCGAACTGGCCCGGGCGGCGGCGGAGGCCCTGCGGCTGTACGAAGACGGGTCTTAGGAGCCCGGGTTGGCCCGGACCACGTCCTGGTAGTGGCCGAGGGAGATCGCCGCGAAGTTGTGCAGGCTGTCGGTGCCCTCGGTGAGGTAGCCGTTGTGGCCGGCCGCGCGGGCCGAGGAGATCAGCTCGGAGCCGAAGCCGCTCGCGGCCGGGTCGGCGCCGTGGCCGAGCCCGCCGACCTCCATGAACGGCACGTTGCCGATCCAGTCGCTGGGGTTGCGGGTGGCCCAGAGGTGCACGCCCGCGCCCAGCTCGCCGGTGTTCTGCACGCCCATGCCCGGGCTGCCGAAGACCACCAGGTCGGTGATGCCGGAGGTGTCGGACGGCGAGGCGGCCGCGCGCGGGATGTCCGGGGCGGCCGTACCGCAGACCACCGAGCCGTACGAGTGGCAGAGCAGCGCCGGCGGCGCGTCCGGCCGGGTGGTCTCCTTGAGCCCGGCGAGCAGCCGCTCCAGCCGGGGGGCGGCGACGTCGGCGAGCCGGGAGGTGGCCGCGTCCGGGCCGAGGCCGGAGGGGGTGACGTAGCCGGTCCAGGAGATCACGGCGGTCCGGGTGTCCGGGGCCTGGCGCTGCTCCTCGGTGTGGAGGGCGCGGGCCATGCCGGCCGGGGAGCGCAGCGGGTCGGCCGCCTGGTCGTGGTGGCCGAGGTCGGCGTCCGAGCCGGGGACGAGCACGGAGATCCGCTCGGCGTCGGCGAGGTCGCCCCACACCTCGGTGACCAGGCCGCGGCCGCGCGGGTCGAAGGCCAGGATCTGCCGGTCGGGGGCGAGCAGGTGCTCGACGTCGTTGGCGCGGGAGACGGCCAGCGCGCGGGTGTCGGAGTCCAGCGTGCCGTCGGCGGCGCGGGCCAGGGCCCGGTCGTGCTCGGCGGCCAGGGCGATCCGGTTGGCGCGGTAGCGCAGGTCCAGCGGGGCGCCGTCGTAGTTGCCGACGACCAGCGGGTAGTCCTGGATCAGCCGGTCCAGCTCGGTGGGCGCGAGCGAGGCGAAGAACGCCGCGGCGGCGGCCGGGGTGGTGGTCGCCGGGTCGGGCAGGGAGCGGCCGAAGGAGTGGTCCTCGACCCAGGCGGCGCTGCCGGCCGGGGGCGTGGAGATCGCCAGCTGTTCGGAGGAGACGGCGGCCGCGGCGGCGACGGCCCCGGCGTCGGCGAGCACCGCGCAGCCGGCGAACGCCCCGATCAGTACCCGCTTCCAGCGCCGACGGATGCGCACCGCACCAACTCCCTTGGGGCCCGCACCGTTTCGCGGGCGGTGGTGCCCGGAGGGTGCGATAGCTCTGCTGACTTCCCTGCGCAAGCCTAGGGGGCCCGAAGGGATGCCGGGAACGCCTAAACTGTGGGATGGCTCACATGAACCGGGGGTGTCCGTCCGACGTCTCCCAGTGGTTCGGACAGTGGTTCGTACGGAGGCCGGTGCGGCCGGTGGGAAGGGGCGCGCTCAGACCCCGGATTCGTCGAACGCGCGGACCAGGCGCTTCGGCGCCGTCCGCCGCCAGGCCTCGGTGACCAGGTCGCGCAGCTCGTCCCCGTCCACCCGGTCCAGCCGGACGCTCACCCAGCCGTGCCGGCCGACGTACGGGGCGGAGGAGAACACCTCGGGCTCGGCGGCGAGCAGTTCGGCCTGGTCCTCGGGGGAGGCCTTGACGGTGACGCGGTCCCCGTCGGGCGCGCCCATCGCGAAGATCCGGCCGCGCACCCGCAGCGTCTCGATGTCCCAGGTCGGTTCCTGGGCGGCCTCCGGCAGGGCCAGGGCCATCGTGCGGAACTCGTCGAACGTCACCATGGCGGCAGGGTAGGGCAGGGCACTGACAGTGCGCCCCCGGCGCGCGGCACGGCGCACCGGGGGCGGTGGGCGACGGCCGCTGGGGCGCGGACCGACCGGTCCACGCCCCAGCGACGGTGGTGCGCCCCGCCGTTCGGACAGGCCGCACCCGGCGGACCGTCACACCATGCCCAGCGCGTACGCCGCGAACAGCGCCGCCGCGGCCCCGGCCACCGCCTTGCCGCCCCGGGAGAAGGCCGTCCACGGGCCGTCGAACCGGCGGGTGAACCAGCCGACCGCCACCAGCACGGCGCCGAACAGCGGCAGCAGCGCCAGCCGGGCGAGCACCCAGCCGAGCGAGTCCGGCGCCGTGCTCAGCCCCGGGACGGCGCCCAGGGCGGCCGCGCCGGGCACCGCCACCGCGAGCATCGCGCTCTGGTGCCAGCAGAAGATCGTCATCGCCGACAGGTTGACCACCACGACCGGCAGCCAGAGCAGCGGACGGCCGGTCAGCAGCCGGCCCAGCCGCTCCCGCAGCAGCACCGCGGCGCCGCACTGGAACGCCGCCAGGGCGAGCACCAGCAGGGACGGCGGGTGCGAGTTGGTCCGCTCCGCCCCGGGCACGCCGACCATGCTGGCCGGGTAGTGGAAGACCAGCAGCAGCGCGGCGAACAGCGCGCCGCCGCCGAGCAGCAGCACCCGGGCCGTCGGGCGGCCGAGCCGGCCCTGCGCCCAGAGCACGCCCAGCTGGTAGCCGAACAGCCAGCCCGGCAGGATGTTCAGCAGCGCGACCCAGGACGGCACCGACCCGGCCCACGGCCCGTACCGCAGCAGGTCGACGGCGGCGACCGAGGCCACCAGCAGGCCCGCCGACCAGCCGCCCAGCCGGCGCCCGGCGGCCACGCAGAGCGGGGTGAGGGCCGTCAGCCCCAGGTAGACCCCGATGTACCAGAGCGGCTGCACCACCAGGGTGGCGCCGGTGCGCACGGTGTCCTCGGGGACGCCGAGCGCGGGCAGCAGCGGGATCAGCGCCGCCCAGACGGCCGCCACCCCGAGCACCGGGCGCAGCAGCCGGACCGCACGGGCCCGCAGCCAGCCGCCGTACGTGACGCCCTTGGCCCGGGCCCGCTCCAGCGAGCGGACCGAGGAGTGGCCGCCGACCAGGAAGAACACCCCGAGCATCTGGAGCACCCAGCTGAGCGGGGCGAAGAAGCCGAGGGTGGAGAGCGGGCTGGCGTTGTGCAGGGCGCCGTCGGGGGAGCGGGTGAAGCCGCCGAGCATCCAGTGGCCGACCGGTACGGCGAGCAGGGCGAGGGCGCGCAGCCCGTCCAGGGCGCGGTCGCGGTCGGCCGGGGTCTTCGCGTCGACCCGCGCGGCGGCGCGGCGCAGGGCGGTGAGCGGTCCGGCGGCGAGCGCTCGGGGGGTACGGGGCGGGGCGGCGAGGGTGTCGGCCATGGTGGTGCTCCTTCCGGTGCGGGCGGGTCAGGCGCGGCCGAGGGCGACGGCGGCGTAGGCGGCGAGGGAGGCGGTGCCGGGGGCGAAGTAGCCGGTGTGGCCGTGGGATCCGGCGGCGGGCAGCGGGCGGGCGCCGAAGCCGGGGGCGGTCGGGTCGGCGCCGTGGCCGAGGCCGAACAGCCGGACCTTGGGCACGTCGCCGATCCAGTCGGAGTCGTTGCGGGCGGTGGCCCAGAGCGGGACGCCCGGGTCGAGGTCGGCGGCCGAGCCGACGCCCATGCCGGGCGAGCCGAGCACCACCACGCCGGAGGCCTGTGCGGGGGTGGGGCGGGCCAGGCCGCAGACCACCGAGCCGTAGCTGTGGCAGAACACGGTGGGCGGGTCCTGCGGGCGGGTGGCGACGGCGAGTCCGTCGAGCAGCCGGGTGAGGCGAGGGGCGCCGGCCCGGGCCAGGTCCTCGGTGGCGGCGTCCAGGCCGAGGCCGAGCGGGGTGGTGTAGCCGGCCCAGGCGATCACGGCGGTCCGTCCGCCGGTGGCGTCCAGGAGCGCCCGGGCCATGCCGGCCGGGGTGCCGTACGGGTCGCCGGCGCGGTCGAAGCGGAGCAGGTCGGTGTCGGAGCCGGGGACGATCACGGCGGTGCGGCGGGCGGTGGCGAGGTCGCCGTACACCTCGGCGACCTGGCCGCGGCCGCGCGGGTCGAAGGCGAGGATCCGCCGGCCGCCGTCCAGCAGGGCGCGGTAGCGCTCGGCGCGGGTGCGGGCGGCCTCGTGGTCCTGCGGGGTGAGGGCGGGGTCGGCGGCCCGGGCGAGTTCGCGGGTGCGCTCGGCGGTCAGGGCCAGGGCGTTGGCCCGGTACCGGAGGGCGACCGGGGCGCCGTCCAGGTTGCCGACCACCAGCGGGTACCGGGCGGTCAGGGCGTCCTGCCGGGCCGGGTCCAGCCCGGCGAAGAACGCGGCGACCCGGGCCGGTTCGGTGGTGGCCGGGTCGGGCAGCCGCAGGCCGAGCGAGGTGTCGGCCGTCCACGCGGCGCTGCCGGGCGGCGGGCCGGTGACCGGGGTCTGGGTGTCGGCGGCCCAGCCGCCCGCGCCGAGCATGATCGCCACTGCCACCGCGGCGCCGGCGATCGCCCGCCCGGCTCGAAACCTGCGCATGTCCCTGCTCCTTCCTCGTCCGTTCGGCCGCCGACTCGGTTCGGCTTCCGACGAGGAGGAAGGTAGGAATGCGACGGCCCCGCGGACGTCACACCGCGGGGCCAACTCCCGGGTGCTACCCGGGTATCAGAGGAGAGGGCGAACAGCTGCCGGTTACTGACCCGGTGTCACCAGGCCGGACTCGTAGGCCAGGATCACCGCCTGGGCGCGGTTGTGCAGGCCGAGCTTGGCGAGGATGCGCCCGATGTGGGTCTTGACGGTCTGCTCGGCGAGCACCAGCCCGGCGGCTATCTCCTGGTTGGACAGGCCGCGGGCGATCAGCTCCAGCACCTCGGTCTCGCGCGGGGTCAGGCCGTTGAGCCGCACCTTGGGGTCGCGGCGCCTGGCCGGGCGGGTGCGGGCGAAGTCCTCGATCAGCCGGCGGGTCACCGAGGGGGCGAGCAGCGCCTCGCCGGCCGCGACCACCCGGACCGCGGCGATCAGGTCGGCCGGCGGGGCGTCCTTGAGCAGGAAGCCGCTGGCCCCGGCGCGCAGCGCCTCGTACACGTAGTCGTCCACGTCGAAGGTGGTCAGCATCAGCACCTTGGGCCGGTGGGCGCCCGGCACGGCCGGTTCGAGCAGCCGCCGGGCCGCCTCCAGGCCGTCCATGACGGGCATCCGGACGTCCATCAGCACCAGGTCCGGGTGGGTGCGGCCGTTGACCTCCAGGGCCTGGGCGCCGTCCGCCGCGTCCCCCACCACGTCGATGTCGCTCTGGGCGTTGAGCAGGGCCGCGAAGCCCGCGCGCACCATGGCCTGGTCGTCGACGATGATCACGCGGATGGTCATGCGGTGGTCTCCTGGGGGGTGTCGGTGTCGGGGCGGTCGACGGGCAGGACGGCGGCCACCTTGAAGCCGCCGTCCGGCAGCGGGCCGGTGTCCAGCCTGCCATCGACCAGCCGGACGCGTTCACGCATTCCGACCAGCCCCTGCCCGGTGCCCTCGACCGAGGCCTCCAGCGACTCGGTGCGCTGCGGCGGGGGCGCGTTGACCACCGTCACCAGCAGCGCCGGGCCGTCCGTGCTCAGCGACACCCAGGCCCGCGCGCCGGGGGCGTGCCGCACCACGTTGGCCAGCGCCTCCTGCACGATCCGGTAGGCGGACAGGCCGACGGCCTGCGGTGCCTGGTCCAGCAGGTCCACCAGGCCCGGTTCCACCGTCAGTTCGGCCGGTACCCCGGCCCGGCCCACCGTCTCGACCAGCTGGGCGAGTTGGCCCACCCCGGGCTGCGGGGCCCGCTCCCCGCCGGACTCCTCGCTGCGCAGCACGCCGAGCAGCCGGCGCATCTCGGCCAGCGACTCGCGGGCGGTGCCGGCTATCGCGGTGAACTCCTCGGCGGCCTCGTCCGGCACCCCGGTGATCCGGTACGGCGCGCTGGCGGCCTGCACCGCGATGACCGACATGTGGTGCGCGACCACGTCGTGCAACTCCCGTGCGATCCGGGCGCGTTCCTCCAGCAGGGTGCGGCGTTCACGTTCGACCTCGCTGATCTGCTCCTGCTCGCTGAGCAGCCGGCGCGCCTCGGCGCGGTCCCGGACGGCCCAGCCGAGCAGCAGCACGGCGCCGCTGAGCGCGATCAGCAGCATGGTGGTGCCGTCGCCGGAGCGGGGCAGGCCGAGCGTGGTGGTGAGCGCGGTGAGCGCGATGGTGGCGAGCCAGACCGAGAGCAGGGTGGCCCGGCTCTCCCGCAGCGCCAGGGCGATCAGCAGGAAGAGGTACGAGAGGATCATCGGCGCGGTCCACGGCCAGGTGCCGCCGTCCTGGTCGTACCGGGCGGTGATGGTGGCGGTGGCGACCAGGGTGCCCGCGCTGATCCACCAGGCGGCCAGCGGCCGGGTGATGGCGAGCAGCAGCGGCACCGTCTGGGCGACGGTGAGCGCGCCGGCCACCGGGAGCACCAGGCCGAAGAAGCCGACCAGGGTGGCGATCCCGGCGGGGATCAGCGAGGACAGCATGATCAGGACGACGGCGTACGGCAGCCGGCGCACCCAGCGCCGGGGCGACGTTCCGAGCAGCGGGGTGTGGCCGCCGCTCGGGGTGGTCAGGTGGTGTCGGAAGGTGCCCAGCAGGCGCAGGGCGTGCGGGCGGAGGTCGGCGGCGGTGAGGTTCTTCATCGCGCGCCAGCCTAGGAGGGCGGGGCCCCGCCGGGCGTCGCACCGGAGCCCGATTTTCCGGGTGCTACCGGGGTACCGGGTGATACCCCGGTATGACGCGGGTGCGCGGCCGGGTACTACGCGCGGTCGTGCCAGTGGCCGGCCAGGGCCGGGCCGAGCTGGTCGAAGTGACGCTCGATCACCGCGACCATGCCCTCGGGGCCGGCCGGCTCGTGCTCGGCGCTCCAGGAGAGGTGGGCCAGGCGCAGCAGTCCGCCGAAGACGGCGGCGAGCACGGCCGGGCGCAGGTCCTCGGCCGGGTCCAGGCCCTCGCGTTCGGCGAGCACCCGGACGACCAGCCGCTCCTGCTCGTTGACCCGCCGCAGGTGGGCGGCGAGCAGCGGGGGCGTCTCCTCGATCATCCGCATGAGTTCGAGGGCGCTGTGGATCGAGCCGGGGCCGGCGGCCTCCTCGCTGCCGAGGTCGTGCCAGGCCTTGACGATCGAGGCGCGCAGGGCCTGGAGCGGGGTCTCCTCGGCCGGGCGGTGGCGCAGGCACTCCATGAAGTAGTCCTCGGCCACGGCCATCACGGCGAGCGCGACCTCGTCCTTGTTGGCGAAGTAGCGGAAGAAGGTGCGCTGGGAGACGTCGACGGCGGAGGCGATCTCGTCGACGGTCGTCCGGGCGAAGCCCTGCCGGAGGAAGAGCACGTGGGCGGCCTGGATCAGGGCGTACCGGGTCTGCTGCTTCTTGCGCTCGCGCAGTCCGGGCGTGCGCCCGGGGCCCTCCGGGGCGGCGGTGGTGCGGGGGGTGTGAGCGGCCATGAGCAGGGGCCTTCCGGAGGGCTGGGTACGGCGGTGGGAGCACGATCCTAGCGCTCTGACAAATGTCAGTTATGGCCAGAAGTCACTGTTTGCCGAATGTCAGCGGCTGACATAATCTGCCGAGGTGGCGCCCGTCGGGCCGGGGCACCTGTGGGGACGGGTGGGCCGGGGCGCCACGACCACGTCCTGCACCCCAGCCACGCCCCCGGAGGGCCCTGATGAGCCAGTCCGTCGTGAAGAACTCCGAGGCGGACGCACCGCCGCCGCCGAACCCGCCGTCGGGGGGCGGCCTCAAGGGGCACCCCTGGCTGACCCTGCTGACCGTCGCGGTCGGCGTCATGATGGTCGCGCTGGACGGCACGATCGTCGCCATCGCCAACCCGGTGATCCAGGAGAAGCTGCACGCGGCGCCCGCCGAGATCCAGTGGGTCACCAGCGGCTACCTGCTGGCCCTGGCGGTCTTCCTGGTCACCGCCGGCAAGATCGGCGACCGCTTCGGCCACAAGGCCACCTTCCTGGTCGGCGCGGTGGGCTTCGCCGTGACCTCGGCCGCGATCGGCTTCGCCGGCAACATCCAGACCGTGATCGCCTTCCGGGTGCTCCAGGGCCTGTTCGGCGCGCTGCTCCAGCCGGCCGCGCTCGGCCTGCTGCGCGGGGCCTTCCCGGCCGAGCGGCTCAACATGGCGATCGGCATCTGGGGCGGCGTGATCGGCGCCTCCACCGCGGCCGGCCCGATCGTCGGCGGCCTGCTGGTCGAGCACGTCAACTGGGAGTCGGTGTTCTTCATCAACGTCCCGGTCGGCCTGATCGCGCTGGCGCTGGGCCTGTGGATCCTGCGGGACGTCCGCGCCGAGAAGGCCGCCAAGTCCTTCGACCTGCCCGGCATCGCGCTGCTCTCGGTGGGGATGTTCGCGCTGGTCTTCGGCATCATCAAGGCCCCCGAGTGGGGCTGGGGCGACGGGCGGACGCTGCTGTTCCTGGGCGGCGCGGTGGTCCTGATGGTGCTGTTCGCGCTCTGGCAGGGCAAGGCCCGCGAGCCGCTGGTGCCGCTCGGCCTGTTCCGCTCGGTGCCGCTGTCGGCGGGCGTGCTGCTGATGGCGCTGATGGCCTTCGCGTTCTTCGGCGCGATCTTCTTCGTGACCTTCTACTTGCAGAACGTGCACGGGATGAAGCCGGTCGACGCCGGCGTCCACCTGCTGCCGATGACCGGCATGATGATCGTCGGCTCGCCGCTGGCCGGCCTGGCGATCGGGAAGCTGGGCCCGCGCATCCCGATCGTGGCCGGGATGCTGATCACCACCATCGCGATGTACGGCATGTCCACCCTGGACACCGGCTCCGGCAACGGCGTGATGTCGCTCTGGTTCGTCCTGATGGGCCTCGGCATCAGCCCCGTCATGGTGGGCGCCACCGAGGTGATCGTCGGCAACGCCCCGCTGGAGCTCTCCGGCGTGGCCGGCGGCCTCCAGCAGGCCGCGATGCAGGTCGGCGGCAGCCTCGGCACCGCGGTGCTGGGCGCGCTGATGGCCGCCAAGGTCGGCGACGTGCTGCCGGGCAACTGGGCCGGGGCCGGGCTGCCGCCGGTCGAGGGCGCGGCGGGCGAGGGCCTCAAGCAGGCCGCCCAGCTCGGCATCGCCCCGCCGGCCCCGGCCGGCACCCCGCAGCAGGCGGTGGACGCGATGGCCGGCGCCGTCCACGAGTCCTTCGTGAGCGGCATGTCGCTCGCCTTCGCGGTGGCCTCGGTGGTGGCCCTCGCCGCCGCCGCGCTCGGCCTGCTCACCCGCCGCGGCACCACCGACGCGGGCCCGTCCGTGCACATCTGACGGCCCCACGGCCCCGCCGCACGCCACGGCCCCGGACTCCTCGGAGTCCGGGGCCGTCGTGGTGCCCGGGCGGCGGGCGCCCCTGTGCGTCAGGCGCGGCTGAGGGCCACCAGCGGGACGGTCCTGGCGGTGGTGCGGTAGCCGGCGAACTGGGGCTGGGCGGCGATCTGACGGGCCCAGAGCGCGTCGTGCTCGGCCGGGTCGACCGGTGCCGCCAGGGCCGGGTAGCGCTCGGCGCCGACCTCGACGGTCACCTCGGGGTGGGCCACCAGGTTGCGGTACCAGAGCGGGTCCTGCTCGCTGCCGCCGTTGGAGGCGAAGACCACCAGCCGCCCGCCGTCCGGAAGGTAGACCAGGGGAGTGGTGCGCGGCTCGCCGCTGCGGGCGCCGACCACGGTGAGCAGGAGGACCGGCGCGTCGGCGAGCGGGCCGCCGACGGCCCCCTGCCGGGTGCGGAACTCCGCGATCACGTTCCGGTTGAACTCGCCCGCGCCGTCGGCGGGTTCGGGGTGCCGCCCGGAGGGCCCGGGCCTCGTCTCGTCGGTCATGACGCCGAGCCTAGGACCTCACACCGGTGTGAGGGGCAAGAACACGACGGACGGCGAAGGGCCGGACCCCCCGTGCGGGAGGTCCGGCCCCTCGGTGCCTCAGGGCCTACCGGCCGGTCAGGCGTCGCCGCCGGCGGCGCCCGGGTCGGCCGCGGTCACGTCGAGCAGCTGGTAGCGGTCGATCGCGTCCTTCAGCGCCGAGCGGTCGATCTTGCCCTGCTTGGCGAGCTCGGTGAGCACGCCCAGGACGACCGACTGCGCGTCGATGTGGAAGAAGCGACGGGCCGCGCCACGGGTGTCGGCGAAGCCGAAGCCGTCGGCGCCCAGCGACTGGTACTGACCCGGCACCCAGCGGGCGATCTGGTCCGGCACCGCGCGCATCCAGTCGGACACCGCGACGACCGGGCCCTCGGCACCCTGGAGCTTCTGCGTGACGTACGGCACGCGCTGCTGCTCCTCGGGGTGCAGCAGGTTGAACTCCTCGGCCTCCACCGCGTCGCGGCGCAGCTCGTTCCAGGAGGTCGCGGACCAGACGTCGGCCTTGACGTTCCACTCCTCGGCGAGGATGCGCTGGGCCTCCAGGGCCCACGGCACGGCCACGCCGGAGGCGAGGATCTGGGCCGGGATCTGGCCCGCGGTGCCCGGCGCGTACCTGTGCAGACCCTTGAGGATGCCCTCGACGTCCACGTTCTCCGGCTCGGCCGGCATCTTGATCGGCTCGTTGTAGACGGTCATGTAGTAGAACACGTCCTCGCCGTGCGGGTGCTCGGCGCTGGAGCCGTACATCCGCCGCAGACCGTCCTGGACGATGTGCGCGATCTCGAAGCCGTACGCCGGGTCGTACGCGACGACGCCGGGGTTGGTCGAGGCCAGCAGGTGCGAGTGGCCGTCGGCGTGCTGCAGGCCCTCACCGGTCAGCGTGGTGCGGCCGGCGGTGGCGCCGATCACGAAGCCGCGGGCCAGCTGGTCGGCCATCTGCCAGAACTGGTCGCCGGTGCGCTGGAACCCGAACATCGAGTAGAAGACGTACACCGGGATCAGCGGCTCGCCGTGGGTGGCGTAGGACGAGCCGGCGGCGATCAGCGAGGCGGTGCAGCCGGCCTCGGAGATGCCGTCGTGCAGCATCTGGCCGGTCGGCGACTCCTTGTAGGCGAGGAGCAGGTCCCGGTCGACCGACTCGTAGGTCTGGCCGAGCGGGTTGTAGATCTTCGCCGACGGGAAGAGCGAGTCCATGCCGAAGGTGCGGTACTCGTCCGGCGCGATCGGCACGAAGCGGTTGCCGATGCCCTTGTCCCGCATGAGGTCCTTGAGCACCCGGACGAACGCCATGGTGGTGGCGATGGTCTGGTTGCCGGAGCCCTTCTTGACCGCCTTGTAGGCGTCGTCGCCGGGCAGCTCCAGCTTCCGCGGGCGGACCTTGCGGGTCGGCACGTAGCCGCCGAGCTCCTCCCGGCGGTCGTGCATGTACTGGATCTCCTCCGAGTCGCGGCCCGGGTGGTAGTAGGGCGGGTAGCCCTCGTCCAGCTGCTTGTCGGTGATCGGCAGGTGCAGCCGGTCGCGGAAGCGCTTCAGGTCCTCGACCGTCAGCTTCTTCATCTGGTGGGTGGCGTTGCGGCCCTCGAAGTTGGGGCCCAGCGTCCAGCCCTTGACCGTCTGCGCCAGGATGACCGTCGGCTGGCCCTTGTGCTCGCGGGCCGCCTTGAACGCCGCGTAGATCTTCTTGTGGTCGTGGCCGCCGCGACCCAGGTGCTGGATCTGCTGGTCGGTCATGTTCTCGACCATGGCGCGCAGGCGCAGGTCGCCGCCGAAGAAGTGCTCGCGGATGTACTGGCCGGTCTCGGTGGCGTAGGTCTGGAACTGGCCGTCCACCGTGGTGTTCAGCTTGTTGACCAGGACGCCGTCGCGGTCCTGCGCGAGCAGCGGGTCCCAGGAGCGGTCCCAGACCAGCTTGATCACGTTCCAGCCGGCGCCCCGGAACTGGGACTCCAGCTCCTGGATGATCTTGCCGTTGCCGCGGACCGGGCCGTCCAGGCGCTGCAGGTTGCAGTTGACCACGAAGGTCAGGTTGTCCAGGCCCTCGCGGGCGGCCAGCGAGAGCTGGCCGAGCGACTCGGGCTCGTCCATCTCGCCGTCGCCGAGGAAGGCGTAGACCTGCGAGTCCGAGGTGTCCTTGATGCCGCGGTGCTCCAGGTAGCGGTTCATCCGCGCCTGGTAGATCGCGCCGAGCGGGCCGAGGCCCATCGAGACGGTCGGGAACTCCCAGAAGTCCGGCATCAGCCGCGGGTGCGGGTAGCTGGAGAGGCCGTACGGGGCCTTCGACTTCTCCTGGCGGAAGGCGTCGAGCTGCTGCTCGGTGAGCCGGTCCAGCAGGAAGGCGCGGGCGTAGATGCCGGGGGAGGCGTGACCCTGGAAGAAGATCTGGTCGCCCGACTCGCCCTCGGCGTCCTTGCCGCGGAAGAAGTAGTTGAAGCCGACGTCGTAGAGCGACGCGGAGGAGGCGAAGGTGGCGATGTGGCCACCGACGCCGATGCCGGGGCGCTGCGCCCGGGAGACCATGACGGCCGCGTTCCACCGGGTCGCGTTGAGGATCTTCCGCTCGATCTCCTCGTTGCCGGGGAAGAACGGCTCGTCCTTGGTCGCGATGGTGTTGACGTAGTCCGTGCTGCGCATCTCGGGCACGGCGACACGCTTCTCGCGGGCGCGCTCGATCAGCCGCAGCATCAGGTAACGGGCACGCTCACGCCCCCGCTCGTCGATGGCCGCATCGAGCGACTCCAGCCATTCCGCGGTCTCCTCGGGATCGAAGTCCGGGACCTGACTCGGAAGGCCGCCAATGATGATCGGGTTGCGATCGGATCCGGAAGCCACGCTGTTCCTTCACTGTCGGTCGAAACTGAGGTGTGTCGCGCCGCCTCCATCGTGCTACCGCGCTCGGAGATCCGTCATCTCTACCGATCGGTAACCGTCGCGCCCGGTGGGCGGTCCGGTCTGGTGGTGCGCGGTGCGGGCGTCTCCGTCCGCTCCGCACACCCCCGGGTGTTACGAAAAGAGGTGGTCCGACCTGGTGTCCCGTCCGCCCGATGGCGGGCGGCCGGGGTGAGGGCCAACAGGAGACTCTACGCCCGCGCACGCGCGGACCCCGAATGCCGTTCGCATCTCGGGCACACGTACGGCCTGTGGGCCGGGACCACCCGAAGCATCCTCGGACCATGCAGAAAAGGGCAAATCGGTGTGATTCCCGACACGTCCCACGGCGTGTTCCGGTGCGACACGTCAACCTTTGGAGGGGATCGGGGGTCGGGTACTTGCGCGAACCGCCGCGCCCGTGTGGACTAC
This sequence comes from Kitasatospora sp. SC0581, assembly GCF_048159585.1. Classification (NCBI taxonomy): domain Bacteria; kingdom Bacillati; phylum Actinomycetota; class Actinomycetes; order Kitasatosporales; family Streptomycetaceae; genus Kitasatospora; species Kitasatospora sp. SC0581. The sequence goes on from NZ_JBLRWA010000002.1 coordinate 147,979, forward strand.
GGCCACAGCCTCGGCATGGATGCCGAGCCGAATACTGGAGGTTATTCCCGTGAGCGCGACCGCGGACCCCGCGGACAAGTCCAACCCGGCGACCCGTCTCGGCTTCGAAGAGGGCCAGATCATCCAGGAGCTGGGGTACGACGAAGACACTGACCAGGACCTCCGCGAAGGCATCGAGGAGCTCACCGGGACGGATCTCGTCGACGAGGACTACGACGACGTCGCCGACGCCGTCCTGCTGTGGCACCGCGACGACGACGGGGACCTCACCGACGCCCTCGTCGACGCGCTGGAGTACCTGGCGGAGGGCGGCCTCATCTGGCTGATGACGCCCAAGACCGGGCGGGACGGCCACATCGAGGCGTCCGACATCAACGACTCGGCCAAGACCGCCGGTCTCTCCCAGACCAGCTCGATCAACATCGTCAAGGACTGGGCGGCCACCCGGCTCGCGACCAAGTCCACGGCGAAGCAGAGCGGCGGAAAGCGCTGAGCGGGCTCTGAAGTCCCCGCACCGGGCCCCGCCGGAGGAACCCCCTCCGGCGGGGCCCGCTGCATGCCCGCCGCCCGCCCGGGGCCCGGCCGGCGCTCCGGACCGGCCCGTTCGCGGACGGCGAACGCGGCGGGCCGCGGCCGCCCGCCTCATCCGTTCGGCGGAACGGCCGTAAACGAATGCGAGGATGTGGCCTGCCGCGCCCGCCGCGCGGCGCGCTCGCGTCAGAAAGGTCCCGTTCATGGCCATCGAGGTCGGCACCCAGGCTCCGGACTTCGAGCTCCGCAACCAGCACGGCGAGTCCGTCCGGCTCTCCGACTTCCGCGGCCGGAAGAACGTCGTCCTGGTCTTCTACCCGTTCGCCTTCACCGGCGTCTGCACCGGCGAGCTGGGCGCGATCCAGCGGGAGCTGGCGGGCCTGCAGAACGACACCGTGCAGGTGCTCGGGCTCTCCTGCGACTCCCAGTTCTCCCAGCGGGTCTTCGCCGACCGGGAGGGCCTGGAGTTCCCGCTGCTGGCCGACTTCTGGCCGCACGGCGAGGTCGCCCGCGCGTACGGCGTCCTCGACGAGGAGCGGGGCTGCCCGCTGCGCGGCACCTTCGTGGTCGACACCGCCGGCGCGGTGCGCTGGAGCGTCGTCAACGGCCTCCCGGACGCCCGGGACGAGCAGGAGTACCTGAAGGTGCTCGCGGCGCTCTGAGGCCCCCGCCGGGGGCCCCGGACGCGTCCCGGGCGCGCCCGCCGGGCCCCTTCGGCGCCCGCCGGCCGGGTGCCGTGGGGCCGTGTCCGGCCTGATCAGGGGTGCGGGCGGGAACCCCGTACTACGCTCGGGCCGTTGGCGGGGTGGGACGCGGGGGCCGATCGGCCTCCCGCCGCCCCGGACCGCACCACCGGGGGCACCACTGGACGTGCCTCCCGATTCTTGGAGGACTAGTGGGAGTCAGCCTCAGCAAGGGCGGCAACGTCTCGCTCACCAAGGAGGCACCCGGCCTCACGGCCGTGGTCGTCGGCCTGGGCTGGGACGTCCGGACCACCACCGGTGCGGACTTCGACCTGGACGCCAGCGCCCTGCTGTGCAACGCCCAGGGCAAGGTCGCCTCGGACGGCAACTTCGTGTTCTTCAACAACCTGAAGAGCCCGGACGGCTCGGTCGAGCACACCGGTGACAACCTGACCGGCGAGGGCGAGGGCGACGACGAGGCGATCAAGGTCAACCTGGCCGGCGTCCCGGCGGACGTGGAGAAGATCGTCTTCCCGGTGTCGATCTACGACGCCGAGACCCGCAGCCAGAACTTCGGCCAGGTGCGCAACGCGTTCATCCGCGTGGTGAACCAGGCCGACAACTCGGAGCTGGCCCGCTACGACCTCTCCGAGGACGCCTCCACCGAGACCGCGATGGTCTTCGGCGAGCTGTACCGCAACGGCAGCGAGTGGAAGTTCCGCGCCATCGGCCAGGGCTACGCCTCCGGCCTGCGCGGCATCGCGCAGGACTTCGGCGTCAACGTCTGAGCCGTCGCCGGCGCCCTGCGGCGCGGGCTGCGCGCCGTTCTCCCGGGGCGGCCCCAGACCTCCGTGGTCCGGGGCCGCCCCGGCTTCGTCCGACCCGGTGCCGTGCTGGTCCGCGGCGCTGCGAGGATGTGAGTTCAGGAAGTTCAGCCGACCAAAGCCGGTCGGCCGGGGCCGCGGGGGACTACACCTGGATGGCGCCCCGGGAGAAGCAAGGGAGGAAGAACGTCATGGTGGTCACGCTTGCCAAGGGTGGCAACGTCTCGCTCACCAAGGCCGCGCCGAACCTGACGCAGGTTCGGATCGGCCTCGGCTGGTCCGCCCGTTCAACCACGGGCGCCCCGTTCGACCTCGACGCGAGCGCCCTGATCTGCGGTGGCGGGCGAGTGCTCGGTGACGAGTACTTCGTCTTCTACAACAACCTCAAGAGCCCCGAGGGCTCGGTGGAGCACCAGGGCGACAACCTCACCGGCGGCGACGACACGGGTGACGACGAGGTGGTCGAGGTCAACCTGGACCTCGTCCCGGTGCAGGCCGACAAGGTGATCTTCGCGGTCTCGATCTACGAGGCCGAGGCGCGGCTCCAGAACTTCGGTCAGGTCCGCAACGCCTACATCCGGGTCGTCAACTCGGTCGACGGCCAGGAGATCGCCCGGTACGACCTGTCCGAGGACGCGTCCAGCGAGACCGCGATGATCTTCGGCGAGCTGTACCGCTACGCGGGCGAGTGGAAGTTCCGCGCAGTGGGCCAGGGGTACGCCTCCGGCCTGCGTGGCATCGCGCTCGACTTCGGCGTGAACGTACAGTAAGGGCGGAAATCGGACTTATCGCACCCGACCCGATCATGAGAACAGAGGGCAGTGCGGGGGTGGCCTGACCGGGCCCGGCCCGGTCAGGGCGTCTCGGGTACGAGGCCGACCCCGGCACGGCCAAAACCCGAAAGGTAGCCAACTCCCGTGTTCCTCCGCACATTCGGCTGGTCGCTCGCGATCACCGCCATCGGCCTGGTCGCGGCCGGACTGCTCTGGGGAGCCCAAGGCTTCGGCATCGTGCTGATCCTCTCCATCCTGGAGATCTCCCTGTCGTTCGACAACGCGGTGGTCAACGCCACGGTGTTGAAGCGGATGAACCCGTACTGGCAGAAGATCTTCCTGACCGTCGGTGTGCTCATCGCGGTCTTCGGCATGCGCCTGGTCTTCCCGCTGCTGGTCGTCGGCCTCACCGCGAAGCTCAACCCCACGACGGTCATCGACCTGGCGCTGCACTCCGACAAGACCCACGACGGCCTCACCTACGGCCAGTACCTGGAGGCGGCCAACCCGGCCATCGCGGCCTTCGGCGGCGTCTTCCTGCTGATGATCTTCCTCGACTTCATCCTCGGGGAGAAGGACTACAACTGGCTGTCCTGGATCGAGCGCCCGCTGGAGAAGGTCGGCAAGCTGGAGGCCTTCTCCACCGTCGTCGCCCTGGTCGCCCTGCTGCTGGCCTCCAACTTCTTCGCCGGGGAGCACGCGGAAACCGTTCTGCTCGCCGGTGTCCTCGGCCTGGTGACCTACCTCGCGGTCAACGGCCTCTCGTCGATCTTCGAATCCGGCCTGGAGGCCGAGGAGGAGCGCGAGGAGGAGGCGGAGAAGTCCGGCAAGTCGATCATGCAGGTCGGCGGCAAGGCCGCGTTCTTCCTCTTCCTCTACCTGGAGGTCCTGGACGCCTCGTTCTCCTTCGACGGCGTGGTCGGCGCGTTCGCCATCTCCAGCGACATCTTCCAGATCACCCTGGGCCTCGGCATCGGCGCGATGTACATCCGCTCGCTGACCGTCTTCCTGGTCCGCAAGGGCACCCTGGACGACTACGTCTACCTGGAGCACGGCGCGCACTACGCGATCGGCGCGCTGGCGGCGATCCTGCTGGTCGGCATCAAGTTCCACATCCCGGAGATCGTCACCGGCCTGATCGGCGTCGCCTTCATCGGACTGGCACTCGGCTCGTCGATCCTGCGCAACCGGCGCGAGGGCGCCGGCGAGGACGAGGAACCGGAGCTGGTGGGCAGCGGCAAGTAGCCGCCCACGCGGTCCGCAGGACAAGCGGAAAGGCCGCCCCCGGGGTCTCCCGGGGGCGGCCTTTCCCGTGCTTCCTGGTTGTCCCCGGGGGACGCCCGGTCAGCCGAGCTGCTGCTCGATCGCGCGCAGCTTGCGCTCCAGCGAGTCCAGCTTCGGCATCGACAGGGTGTCGTCGTCGGCCGTCAGGTCGATGGTCGAGTCGCTGCGGGACGACCCGGTGCCGGAGGACGCGTACGAGGAGGACGCGTACGAGGAGCCGACGGCGGCGCGCGGCCGGCGGCCGGCGTCCAGGGCGGCCGGCTCGAAGGAGTCGGCGGACCGGTGCGAGTCCGCGTACGAGGAGGCCGGGGAGGTCGAGGTGGTGGCGTCGGTTTCCGCGGCTAGGGCAGGCTCCGTAGCGCTCGGGCCGTCTCCGGCAGCCGTGAGGGCGGGAACCTGGCGGCCGCCGCGGCCCCGGGCGAGCATGCCGCCCTGGCGCGAGATGGCCTTCAGCTCGGCCCGCTCGCGGCGGTCGGCGGTGCGGGCGCGGGCCTTGGCGTCCAGCTTCGCCTGACGCTCCTCGCGCACCTCCTCGACCGCCTCGTCCAGGCTGCGGACGTTCTCCAGCAGCATCAGCGACCAGGCCGCGTAGGTCTCGCGCGGGGCGCGCAGCCAGCGGACGATGCGGATCTGCGGCAGCGGGCGCGGCACCAGGCCCTGCTCGCGCAGCGCGGCCTTGCGGGTCTGCTTCAGCGCGCGGTCGAACAGGATCGCCGCCGAGATCGACATGCCGGAGAAGAACTGCGGGGCGCCGTCGTGCGACACGCCGCGCGGGGCGTGCACCCAGTTGAACCAGGCCGAGGCGATCGCGAACACCCAGACCAGCAGGCGCGAGCCGAGCGCGGCGTCACCGTGGCTGGCCTCGCGGACGGCGAGCACCGAGCAGAACATCGCGGCGCCGTCCAGGCCGAACGGGACGAGGTACTCCCAGCCGCCGGACAGGCCCAGGTTCTCCTTGCCGAAGCCGACCAGGCCGTGGAAGGAGAGGGCCGCGGCGACGCCGGCGCAGCAGAACAGCAGCGTGTACGAGGAGATGCCGTAGATCATCTCCTTGCGCCGGCGGCGCTCCTCGCTGCGCTCCCAGGAGTCGCCGGACTCGTCCTTCTTCGAGCTCTTGAAACGCAGCGTCGCCAGCAGGACGGCGACGAACAGCAGGGCTGCGCCGCCGATGACGGTCCAGACCAGCTGTATGGAGGTCAGGTTCATTGCGGGTCGGGCCTCGGGTTTCCGCAGGGGACAGGATCACAGCGCGACACAGGTGGTCAGGGCCCGCTGTACGGGCACCGCCTGACGGTCGGTTCGTCGCCGCACGGCATGCCCGCCGCACCCGCGCAGGGGCGGACGGGACGCCTGTGCGGCTAGACGATATCGCGTCCGAAGGGGCGGCATGTTACGGGAGGGCGGCTTCCTCCTGCCAATCGACCCGCCGGTTGGATAGGGGAGGGGTGGACGGGGTATCCGACGGCCGGGCCGATGCCCGATCATTGGTCGGCGGACCGTCAGAACGCCTGGCGGGAGCAGGGGGAGAGGACGGCATGGTCTCGATCTGGGAGTACCTGCGCGGGGACAAGAGCTACACCTTCGACAACCCCGGCGGTCAGCACAAGGTCATACTCACCAAGTCGACTCCGCAGCACGCGATCACCGGGTCGGCCGCCACCACCGGCTACCTCTACGTCAACCTGCACTGGACGATGAGCGCCGGGGGCTCCCGCCGGCCGAGCGCCCGGGAGTCCGTCAAGCGGTTCTTCAGCCCGCGGATCCTGCGGCCGCAGGACCCGGACTCGCCGCAGAACAGCGAGCCGATGAACGTCGACCTCGACCTGGCCTGCATGTACGAGCTCTCCGACGGGAGCACCGGCGTGGTGCAGCCGCTCGGCGGGCTCTTCGGCGACCTCCAGAACGCGCCGTACATCAAGCTCAGCGGCGACGACCAGTACGGGGCGCCGTCCGGCGAGACGATGTACGTCAACCTGGAGAAGAAGGACAAGTTCAAGCGGCTGCTGATCTTCGTCTACATCTACGACGGCACGCCGGCCTTCGAGCAGTCGCACGCGGTGGTGACGATCGTGCCGCAGACCGGGCCGCGGATCGAGATCAAGCTGGAGGAGCGGGCCCGGGCGGCGCGCTCCTGCGCGGTGGTGCTGATCGAGAACGCGGGGGACAACCAGCTGACGGTGCGGCGCGAGGTGCGGTACGTCAACGGGTTCCAGGCGGACATCGACCGGCTGTACGGGTTCGGGATGCAGTGGCAGCGCGGGTACAAGGGCGACTGACGCCGGCGGGCGCGGCGGTTCCACGGCGGAGGGCGGTGCGCGCGGCGGGGCCGGGGTCGTCCGGCGGCCCCGCCGGGGGTGTCAGCGGGGCTGGAACTGCGGGCCCTGCGGGGGCAGCGCGAACTCCTCGCCGGTGGGCGCCGGGGGCTGGGCCGTCGGCGGCTGCGGCGGGACGGGCGGCTGCTGGCCGGTGCCGGGCTGCGGGTAGCCGTAGCCGGCGGGGCGCTGCTGCGGCGGCGCGGGCTGGTTCTGCTGGGGGTACCCGTAACCGCCCGGCTGCTGCTGGTAGGGCTGCTGGCCGGTGCCCGGTTGCGGGTAGCCGTAGCCGCCGGTGGGCTGCTGCGGCGGTGCGGGCTGCTGCTGGGGGTAGCCGTACCCCGTGCCGGGCTGCTGGGGGTAGCCGTAGCCGGTGCCGGGTCGGTTGCTCGGGGGAGCGGTGGGCGGCGGGGGCACGGTCGGCGGGGCGGTGGGCGGCGGCGGGGTCGCCGGCGCGGGCGAGGCGTTCGCGGCGGTGGCCGGGGCCGGTGCGGTGGCCGGGGCCGGGGTGGGCGGTGACTGCGGGACGGCCGGGGCCAGGGTGAAGGTGCCCGGCTCGGGGGTGGTCGAGCGCGGGTCCGGCAGCGGGGTGCTGCGCGGGTCGAACGCGCCGGACGGGCCGGACGGGGCGGGGGCGGCGCCGAGGGCCTGGTCGGCCTCCGCCTCGTCGTCCACGGTGATGCCGAAGTCGGTGGCGAGGCCGATCAGCCCGGAGGTGTAGCCCTGGCCGATCGCCCGGAACTTCCAGGCCCCGGACCGGCGGTACAGCTCGCCCGCGACCAGGGCGGTGACGTTCTCGGCGTCGTCGATCGCGAACTCGGCGAGTGCGGGGACGCCCTCGCCGGCCGTGGCGTCGAAGAGCAGCAGGCGCAGCCCCGGCACGGCGCGGAACGGCCCGCCCTCGGAGGAGCCGGCCAGCACCACGCGGTCCACCTCGGCGGGCAGCTTGCCCAGTTCGACCTCGACCGTGTCGATGATCTCGGCGCCGCCGGAGGTCTGCTGCTTGGGCAGGTGGCGGACCAGGCCGGAGGGGTGGCGGGGCTGGTTGTAGAAGACGAAGTCGGCGTCCGAGCGGACCTTTCCGGAGGCGCCGAGCAGCAGCGCGGACGCGTCCACGTCCGGCGCACCGGGCGTGGCGCTCCAGCGCAGCACGGCGCGGACCGCCGCCGCCGGCAGTGCGATGTTGGCGCCCTTGGCCATCACGTGCGTCATAGCCGACCATCCTGCCTGTTCGCCACCCCTTCGGACAACGTGACCGGACCGGTCCGCGCGGAGTCGGACTTTGCCAAGACTTGCGCTTTCCGAGGTTTGCCGCCGTCGTTTCCGGGATGGGGTCTCGATGCGCCCATGATCGTCCAAGTGGACCGGGATGTTCCGGGAGTTCAGTGCCGGGGAACCGGGACCGGCCGGATCCCGTCCGTACGATGGGCGGTCGAAAGGTCTCCGGGGGTTCGGCGGAGGGGCGTCCGGCGGCGGCGTGCCCGGGAACCTTGGCGCCCGGTCGGCCGGTTGACCAGGGTGTCGTCGGCAACGGGCCGGGGGCCGGTCCACTTCCTGGAGGAGAGCACCTTGCGCCATTTCGGCCACCTCGCCGAGGACGTACGCGGCCGGCTCTTCCTGGAACAGCCGCGCCCGTTCAGCGCGCGGAGCGGGCCGGAGGTGATCGCCACCGCCCTCGGCGGCACCCTCTACAGCCCGGCCACCAGGCCCGCCCTGGCCGCCGACATCCGCAAACTCGCTGGTCGGGGCGTGGTGTCGATGGTGCTCTGCCTGGAGGACGCGATCGCCGACCACGAGGTGGACGCGGGCGAGCGGAACCTGGTCGAGCAGTTGAATGACCTGGTCAAGGATTTCACCGACTGTGCACAGAGCCACCCCCTGCTCTTCATCAGGGTCCGCAGCGCCGCCCAGATCCTCGACCTGGCCGAGCGTCTCGGCCCGGCCGTCGAACTGCTCAGCGGCTTCGTGCTGCCGAAGTTCACCCCGGCGAACGGCGGCGGGTACCTGGCCGCGCTGGCCGCCGCCGAGGCCGCGACCGGGCGGCGGCTGTTCGCCATGCCCGTCCTGGAGTCGCCCGAACTCGCCCACCTGGAGACCAGGCGGGAGCAGCTGTTCGGCATCGCCGAGCTGCTCGCCGCCCACCGCGAACGGGTGCTCGCCGTCCGGCTCGGGGTCACCGACCTCTGCTCCGCGTACGGCCTGCGGCGCTCGCCCGACCTCACCGCGTACGACGTGGCGCTGGTCGCCTCGGTGATCGGGGACGTGGTCAACGTGCTCGGCCGGGCGGACGGCACCGGGTACACCGTCACCGGACCGGTCTGGGAGTACTTCCCGGTGCAGGAGCGGATGTTCAAGCCGCAGCTGCGCCGGACCCCGTTCGCCGGGGCCTCCGTCCCGGCCGCGGCCGGGGTGCTCCGGGCCTCCGGCGAGGAGGTCCGCCGGCGGATCATCGAACACGACCTGGACGGGCTGATCCGGGAGGTCGAACTCGACCGGGCCAACGGCCTGCTCGGCAAGACCTGCATCCACCCCAGCCACGTACCGGCCGTGCACGCCCTCTCCGTGGTCACGCACGAGGAGTACTGCGACGCCCGCGACATCCTCCGGCAGGAGCAGGACGGCGGCGGGGTACTGCGCTCGGCGTACACCAACAAGATGAACGAGGCCCGGCCGCACCGGGCCTGGGCGGAGCGGGTGCTGCTGCGGGCGGAGGTGTTCGGGGTGGCCCGGGAGGACGTGAGCTTCGCCGAACTGCTGTCGGCCTGCCTGTGCGGCTGACGGCGCCCGGACCGACACGACGAACGCACCGACGGACATGACGAACGCACCCGTGAACGCCGGCCACGAACGCACCGACGAACGCACCATCGCACCACCGAAGGCAGGACCAGCAGTGACAGCAACACCGCAGACGTGGACCGGCCGTTGGGTCGCCGACCGGGCCGGGATCGCCCTGACCGGCTCCGAGCGCCTCCCCGAACTCGTCGGCCTGGCGCTGCGCTCGGGGAACCCCAAGCGCGCCCACCTGCTGGTCTCCACCGTGCTCGGCAAGCACGTGCCGCAGCGGCCCTCGGTGGTCCACGGCGCCGGGCTCGAACTCGGCCGCCGGGTCCGCGACCTGCTCGGCGCGGAGGCGGCCGCACGGGCCGTCGTACTCGGCTACGCGGAGACGGCCACCGGCCTGGGCCACAGCGTCGCCGACGGCCTGGACGCCCCCTACCTGCACTCCACCCGCCGGCCGGTGCCCGGCCTGGACCCGGTCGGCGGCTTCGAGGAGGAGCACTCGCACGCCACCTCGCACCTGCTGCTCCCCGCCGACCCCGGACTCCTCGCCGGGGACGGGCCGCTGGTGCTGGTGGACGACGAGTTCTCGACCGGACGGACGGTGCTCAACACCATCCGCGACCTGCACGCCCGCCACCCGCGCGGGCACTACGTGGTGGTCGCCCTGGTGGACCTGCGCTCCGCGGCCGACCGGCGACGGCTCGATGAGGCCGCCGCCGAACTCGGCGTCCGGCTGGACCTGGTGGCCACCGCGAGCGGCGGCGTCGAGCTGCCGGAGGACGTCGTGGCGCGGGCCGAGCGGCTGATCGCCGAGGCGGCGCCGGCCGCGGCGCCCCCGGTCGGGGAGCCGTCGTCGGCCGGCCCCGCGCCGCTGGACCGGGTCGAACTGGACTGGCCCGCCGGGCTCCCGGACGGCGGCCGGCACGGCTTCACCGCCCACGACCGCGCCCGGCTGGACGCCGCACTGCCCCGGCTGGCCGGGCAGCTCGCCGAGGCCCTGCCCGCCGGTGCGCGGCGGGTGCTGGTGCTCGGCTTCGAGGAGCTGATGTACGCGCCGCTGCGCCTGGCCGACGCCCTCGCCGAGCGGCTCGGCGGCGACCGCGTCCGGTTCTCCACCACCACCCGCTCGCCCGTCCTGGCGGTGGACGACCCCGGCTACGCCATCCGCACCCGGCTCGCCTTCCCCGCCCACGACGACCCGCGGGACGGCGGCTCGTCCGAGCGCTACGCGTACAACGTCGCCCCCGGCAGCGACCCGGCGCGGCGCTTCGACGCCGTGGTGCTGGTGGTGGACGACGTGGCCGACACCCCTGCGCTGCACGAGGGCGAGCACGCGCTGCTCGGCCAGCTGCGGCGGGTGACCGACCGGGTGGTGCTCGCCGTGCTGCCCTCGCACCGGCCGGTGCCCGTCGTGCCCGCTCCGCTCGCCGCGCCCCTGTCTCCGCCCGGGTCTTCGAAGTTGCCCGGTTCTTCGGAGTTGCCCGCGCCCCTGTACGGGCCGGCGTTCTCCTCGTACCCCACCGAGGAGGTGGCCTGGCTGCTCAAGGACCTCTCCGGGGTCGCGCTCGAAGCCCCCACCGAGGAGCGCGAGGAGGCCGTCCAGAACGGCGGCGCCCACTACGCCGAGTCGCTGCCGGTCGAGTACCAGCCCAGCCCCGAGTACCAGGAGCTGTTCCACCAGGCGCTGCGCGGCTCCGCCGGCCGGATCGCGCTCGCCGTCGGCACCGTCGCCGAGACGCTGCTGCGCGAGCGCGGCCCCGGGCTGGTGCTGGCCTCGCTGGCCCGGGCCGGTACGCCCGTCGGCATCCTGGTCCGCCGCTGGCTGGCCTTCGCCCACGGCCTGTCGGTGCCGCACTACGCGGTCTCGATCGTGCGCGGCCGCGGCATCGACCCGGTCGCACTGCGGTACCTGGCGGCCCACCACCGGGCGCAGGACGTGGTGTTCGTGGACGGCTGGACGGGCAAGGGCGCGATCACCCGCGAACTGGCCGACGCGCTGGCCGGCACCGGCTTCGACCCGGACCTCGCGGTGCTCGCCGACCCGGGCCGCTGCGTGCGGACGTACGGCACCAGGGACGACTTCCTGATCCCGTCCGCCTGCCTCAACTCCACGGTCTCCGGGCTGGTTTCGCGCACCGTGCTGCGCGCCGGGCTGATCGGGCCGGACGACTTCCACGGCGCCAAGCACTACGACGACCTGGCCGGGAACGACGTCTCGGCGCTCTTCCTGGACGCGGTGGCCGCCCGCTTCGGCGAGGTCCGCGCCGCGGCGGTCGAGGGCGCCGACCGGCTCGCCGCCGACCCGCACCGGGAGCCCGACCGGGCCGGCTGGGCCGCCGTCGAGCGGATCAGCGCCGAGTACGGCATCGACAACGTCAACCTGGTCAAGCCCGGTGTCGGCGAGACCACCCGGGTGCTGCTGCGCCGCGTCCCCTGGCGGATCCTCGCCCGGCGCGGCGCCGGGGCGGACCTCGACCACGTCCGGCTGCTCGCCGCCCAGCGCGGCGTCGAGGTCGAGGAGGTGGACGGCCTGCCGTACACCTGCGTCGGCCTGATCCACCCCCGCTACAGCCGCGGGGCGACCGGGGGAGACGGGCGCGCGGTGGCCGACGGGGGCACCGTGACCGAGACGACGGGGAGGGAATCCTGATGGGTGTCCTGGTGGCCAGCGACCTCGACCGGACGCTGATCTACTCCGAGCGGGCCATGGCCCTGGCCGGGCCCGACCGGCTGGCGCCGAGGCTGCTCTGCGTCGAGGTGTACCAGGGGCGGCCGCTGTCCTTCATGACCGAGCGGGCCGCCGGGCTGCTCGCCGAACTCGCCCGGGAGGCCTGCTTCGTCCCGGCCACCACCCGCACGCCGGAGCAGTACGGGCGGGTCAACCTGCCCGGCCCGACGCCGGACTGGGTCCCCGCGTACGCGATCTGCGCCAACGGCGGGCAACTGCTGGTGGACGGCGTGCCAGACCTCGACTGGCGGGCCGAGATCACCGCGCGGATAGCCGCCGGCTCGGCCCCGCTGGAGGAGGTCGTCCGGCGGCTCGCCCTGTGCGCCGACCCGGAGTGGACGCACAAGCGGCGGGTCGCCGACGAGCTGTTCGCCTACCTGGTGGTCGAGCGCGCCGCGCTGCCGGAGGGCTGGCTGGCGGAGCTGACCGGCTGGTGCGCCGAGCGCGGCTGGACGGTCTCCCTGCAGGGCCGCAAGGTGTACGCGGTGCCCGCGCCGCTCACCAAGAGCGCCGCGCTGGCCGAGGTCGTCCGGCGCCGCGGCGCGGACACCGTGCTGGCGGCCGGGGACTCGCTGCTCGACGCCGACCTGCTGCTCGCGGCGGACGCGGGCTGGCGCCCGGGGCACGGCGAACTCGCGGACAGCGGCTGGACGGCCCCCGGCGTCACCGCCCTGACGGAGGTGGGGGTGACGGCGGGGGAGGAGATCGTCCGGCGGTTCCTGGCGGGGGCGTCGGCCCTGCCGGTCGGGGGCTGACCCCCGGGTCCGGGTTCGGATCCGGGTCCGGTAGCGGGTGGTCAGCCGCAGCAGCCGCCGCCGCAGCAACCGCCCCCGCCCCCGGCGGGGGCCTGCGGGGCGGCGGCCGCGCCGCCCGTGACGGCGACGGTGGACAGCAGCTTCACGGTGTCCTGGTGGCCCTGCGGGCAGACGGCGGGGTCGTTGGCCTGGGCCATCGGGCGGCGGAGCTCGAAGGTGGCGCCGCAGGAGCGGCAGCGGAAGTCGTAGCGAGGCATACCGGCAGGGTACCGAGCGGGGCCCCTGCCGGCAGCCCGCTTCGGGTGCTTCCAGGGCTTCCGGGTGCTTCGGTGCTACCGATGCCCTGGCGCTCCCGGTGCTACCGGTGGCCGCCGAGGTCCCCGCGGATCAGCTCGATCACCCGTGCCGCCGTGTCCCGCACCGCCGCGAGCTCGGTCAGGAAGTGCCAGTAGTCGGGGTGCCGGCCGGCCGCCTCCAGCGTGGCCACGGCGCGGTCCAGCCGGGCCACCGCCTCGTCCAGCGGGGCGGCGTGCCGCGGGTCCGGCGCGCTGCGCCCGGCCATCGCCAGCCGCTGCGCGTCCCGGATGGCGAAGCGGGCGCGCTCGATCTCCCGGTTGGGGTCGTGCTGCACCTCGTTCAGCTGCCGCAGCCGGTCGTTCGCCGCGAGCACCGAGCCGTCGGCGGTCTCCAGCAGCGCGCGGACCGTCCCGATCGCGGCGGTGGCGTCGGCCCAGCGCTGCTCGTCCCGGGCCCGGGCGGCCTCGGCGAGCTTGCGCTCGGCGGCCCGCCCGGCCTCCGCGACCTGGTCCGGCACCCGCTGGAGGTCCTGCCAGCAGGCGGTGCTGAACCGGCGGCGCAGCTCGCTCAGGGCGGGCTCGACCGTCTCGGCCTTGGTCTCCAGCGCCTGGATGCGGGTCCGCAGGCTCGCCACCCGCCGGTCGATCTCCCGCGCCCGCTCCGGCAGTTGTCCGGCGTCGGCGGCGATCGCCTCGGCGCGCTGCTTCACGTCCTCCGCGCGCCGCAGGGTGTCCGCGACCCCGTGCCGGGCCGGGCCCTCGTTCAGCCGGCCGAGCTCGGGCGCCAGTTCGGCGAGCCGGGCCGCCAGGTCGTCCGCCCGCAGGCCGGCGCCGCGCGCCCCGTCCAGCGCGGTGGTGGCCGCGAGCAGCGCGCGCTTGGCCTGCTCGACCGCCGGGGTGACCCGCATCAGCTGCTGCTCGGCGTGCTCGACGGTCGGCTGCAGGCGGCGCAGGAAGTCGTTCAGCTCCGCCCGGGCCGAGCCGAGCTGGCTCTTCACGTCCTCCAGCCGGCGTCTGGCCTGCGCGGCCGTGCCGGCGTCCAGGGTCTCGCTGTCCAGGTTGTGGGCGTCGAGCGCGGCGAGGTAGTTCACGGTGACCTGCTCGACCCGGCCGGAGATCGCCGCCAGGTCGGCCAGCGCGCGCTGCGCCGTCGGGCCCTCCTCGGCCGCTCGGACGGTCTCCACCGCGAGCTGCACCTCGCGCTGGGTCTCCTCCAGCTCGTAGAACGCCTCCTGGGCCGCCGCCCGGGCCTCCCGGGCCTGCGCCCGTCCGCCCTCGCCGCCGCCCCGCCGGCCCCACCAGCCGCCGGTTCCGGCGGAGGCCAGCCCGACCGCGGCCAGCGCACCCGCCAGCGCCACCGGCACCACCAACGCGTCGGCCAGTGCCGCTCCCGCCCGACGCCGCCCCCGCCCGCTCCCGCCGGCCACCGTCACTGCGCGCTCCCTGCTCCGACCCGCTGATCCGGCCCCCATTCTCCCCGATCCCCCCGCCGGCCCGGCACCCCCTCCCACCCCGCCCGCCGCACGGCCCCGCCCCTCACCGGGCGCCCGTCCCCCACCACCTCCCGGGACCAGGTACCCTAGGCTCTCGTCGTGCGCCCGGTCGGGCCACGGCAGGGGGCGCGTAGCTCAGTGGTAGAGCGCTGCTCTTACAAAGCAGATGTCGGCGGTTCGAAACCGTCCGCGCCCACAGCAGGGAGCCCGGTGCCCCCGACCGGGATGGTCGGGGGCACCGGGCTCTCGTGGTGTCGGCGCCGGGGCCGGGTCAGACCTCGAGGACCCGCAGGGCGGGGTGGTCGACCGTGTTGAGGTAGAGCTTCTCCTTGGTGCCCTCCTGCTCCAGCTCGACGACCAGCCGGTAGCGGTACAGGCCGGGCTTGGCGGTGCTGAGCACGGTGCCGGCCCAGTAGTAGTAGACCGGGGTCAGAGGGGAGCGCATGCGGTCGGGCATGCCGTAGATCTTGAGCTCGGTGAAGAGCTTCCGCTCGGCCACGTCCTCCTCGTCACCCAGTTCGGTGTCGAGGACCACGATGTTGTTGATCTTGGGCATGGGCGGCCAGGTGCCGTCCAGCCGCCGCTCCATGTCGAGCGGGCGGATGATCCAGTTGATCACCTGGCCCTGCTTGCAGACCGTCTCCAGCTGCCGGGTGCCCTGGCCGGACCCGCCGACGCTGTTGTCCATCATGTACATCGCGTCGCCCAGCGAGCGGTTGGCCGTGGCCCGCTCCATGTTCACGAGCGTGACGACGTTGAGCTGGACCGAGTTCAGCTGCCCGGGGTTCTGCTTCCCCTCGGTGGCGCTGCTTGCCGTGGTTGTCAAGGTTCCTCCTTCGAGCGCGCCGCTCCGGGCGGTCCACCCGCCCGGAGCCGTCCGTTGCGCGGAGCGGTCAGGTGGCCCGGCCGACCAGGACGGGCGACACGGTGGTGGTGATCGGCTCGGCCTGGGTGCCCAGCCGGAACCGGATCCGGTACGGCACGGGGGACGCGGCGTCCTTCTTCACCGTCCCGGTCCAGTAGGCGACGTCGGTGCCCGGGTACACCTTCCGGACCGGCTCGCACACCTCGTGGTCGATCTCGATCCCGTCGATGGCCACGTAGGCCTCGCACTCGAGCGCCAGCACGTTCCAGAGCAGCTGGTCGCCGGCCTTGACCTTGGTCCGCAGCTCCTCGGTGCCGAAGTCGGCGGACCCGCCGGCCTTGTTGGTGTCGTACAGGTACAGGTGGCCGTGGGTGCTCTGGGACGCCAGCATGCCCACGCAGTCCACCACCGCGGTGATCGAGATCGGGCGCTTCGGCGTGGTCTTCAGCCGTGGCTTGGTGGTCATCTACTCCTCCTCGTCCTTACGGGGACTTCCTGGGACAGCGGTTCAGCCGAAGGCGGCCGGGGCGATCGGCAGGTAGCCCACGCCCGCCCCGGTGAAGCCGTTCCGCTTGGGCTCCGCGGTGATCCGGAGCTTCGACTCGCAGGTGAGGTTGACCGGCTCCCAGGTCCACTCGCCCGCCCGCTGGATCAGCTCGTGGAGCTGGATCCGCATCTTGTAGCTGTACGTGCCGGGCCGGGAGGTGTCGATCGTCGCCGACCAGTACCAGCCGTCGGTGACCAGGTCCGGGGAGCCGTACTCGGCCGGGTAGATGATCTTCTCGTCCACCGCCTCGCCGAAGATGTCGGTGATCACCGGCGCCGGGTAGCTGTGGGTGTCCTGGCCGTGGTCGGAGACGACCCGGCCGGTGACGTCCAGGACCCGCTGCCCGGAGAGGGCCGCGGTGCGCGAGGCGCCGTTGACCCTGGTGCCGACGGTCTGCCGGATCCGGGTGAGCGCGGCCTCGGTGTCGCCGTTCGCGACCCCGGCCTTCTCGCTCAGGTTCGCGAGCTCCGCCAGCGCCTCCTTCTCGGCCGCCCGCGCCCGGGTGGTGTGGTAGCCGCGGGGCACCGTCGGGGGGATCGAACCGAGGCTGTACGGGAGCCAGTTGAGCACCTGCTCGCCGGCCTGCGAGCCGTCGCTCCAGTAGCTGCCGTTGATCGCGGTGACCAGCTCGCCGGTGCCCTGGTTCAGGGAGCCGTGGAGCTTCATGTTGTCGAACAGATAGGTGTTGCCGGTCAGCGTCCGGGACTCCAGCGCGTTGCCGACGTCCACGAGCACGATGATCGCCAGTTGTTGGGCCATGCGCCCACCCTCCTTGTCGGTGTTCCGCCTACAGGCACATCAGTGCGGGCGAGTCGATGTGCAGCACGCTGTGCTCGCCCTCGTACATCTGGAGCTCCAGCCGGTACCGGTACGGCACCCCGGGCACCAGGTACGGCGGGACCACGCCGGACCAGACGTTGAGGTCCAGCTGGCCGGCCGACACCCGGTGGTCGGCGGGCGCGGCGCCGTCCGCGCCGTCCGCCGCACCGGCGTCCACGCCCTCGACCGCGGAGCCGGCCGGAGCGGCGGGGTCGACGCCGTACGCGGCCGCGCCCGCGGCCCCGTCCGCCGGCACGAAGCTGATGCTCCGGATCTCGACGGGCGTCTGCAGGTCCACCGCCAGGGCGGACCACTGGACCACCTGGCCGGGGACCACCACGGTGACCAGGTCGGGCGTCCCCTGGTTCTTGCTGTCGAACGACCCGTCGTCGATCAGGCAGAGGTTGCCGTTGAGCAGCGACTTGTCCGAGAGCGCGCCGATCACGTCCACCACGACGGCGATGTTCACTTGCGGTTTCATCCTCACTCCATTCCTCGAACCAACGTTCCGGAGCGGCGGTCGTACCGCCCCGCCGGCTTGGTCAGTCCCGGTCAGCCCCGGTCGCGCACCAGCGGCACCTTGCCGACCGACGTCCGCTCGATCTCCGTGGACGCCCGGGGTACGAACTTGACCAGGAACCGGTAACCGGTCTTCTCGATCGAGGCGGGGTTCGCCTCGCCCTGGTTGAACAGCGAGAGCGAGCGGGGCAGCGCGTTGACGAAGACGTGCTGGACCCCGTACGGGCCGAGCGCGGCGTCCATCCGGTACGTCAGACCGGCGACGTCGTCGACCGAGGCCAGCAGCGTGATCGTCTTGCCCTCGCGGTGGTTCACGAACTGGATCTCGTGGGCCACCACGTCCAGGTCCATCGCGGTGGCCTTGAGCAGGTCGTCCCGCACCGCCTCGTACGCGCGCGGGGCCGAGTACTGGCTGTCGTTCAGGTGCAGGATGTCCCCGGTGCGGCCGGCGAACTCGAACTGGCCGGTCTTCAGCCCGGGCCCGTCCAGCCGCGGGCGGCGGATCATCCGGTCGCCCAGCTTCAGCCGCAGCAGCGGGGCCTCGTGCCCGTGCAGCCGGGTGACGACCAGCTCGCCCTCCTCGCCCTCGGCGACCCAGCGGCCCTTCTCGTCGACGATCTCCACCAGGTGCAGCCCGGGCACGGCCGCCAGGCAGGGGGACTCCTCCGTCAGCTGCAGCCCGATGGTCTCGGCCTGGGTGGCGGCGAAGTAGCTGAGGATCGACAGGTTCGGGTACATCGCCTTGAGCTCCGCCCGCTTGCGCTGCGGCAGCACCCCGCTCCCGTACAGCGCCACCCGGAAGCTCTCCTTGGCCTCCTGGCTCATGCCCGCGCCGAGCTCGCTGAGGATCGCGATGCCCGCGGTGATCCCCATCAGCGCCTTCGGGCCGGGGTAGGAGAACATGTGCTCCAGCACCGGGGCGGTGACCGGCCCCGCGCCGATGTAGTTGACCCCCGGCACCTGGGCCAGCACCCCGCCCACCATGGTGCCGCTGCTCCACATCTGGTAGTCGGCCAGCGTGGTGTACAGCCACTTGGGGTCGGTGCCGGGCAGGTACCTGGCGAGCTGGTAGGTGCCCATGAAGCGGCCGGCCACCTCGTAGGTGTCCCGCAGCTCCCGCAGCGAGTACACCGACTCCAGGGGCTTCCCGCCGCTGGTGCCGCCGCTGGCCACGATCTCGAAGCCGCCGCGCGCCAGCGGCACCACCATGCCCGGGCGCGAACCCATGAAGAACTCGCGCTGGGTCTCCTTGTCCGACAGCGGGATCCGCTGCCAGTCCTCGTACGTCTGCGGGGCGGCGTCGACGCCGGCGCCCGACAGGCGGCTGCGCCAGAGCGGGTTGAGCCGCACCGTGTTGACCATCTGCTGCAGGCGGCGCAGCACCAGGGCGTCCTGGAGCTCGTGCGACACCTCGCTGTACGGCGCCTGGCAGACCCGCTCGCACTCGCGGAGCTTGCTCGCGAACGAGGGGAGCTTCTCCACCGCGTCGACCGACTCCGGATTCAGCTCCCACTCGGGGATCAGCCAGCTCGCCAGTTCGTCGATGCCGCCGGGTGCCGCCGGCCGGTCGGGCGCGACACTCACTGCACTCATCGTCAATTCCCCGTCCTTCTGTTGTTCACGTGTTCAGGTGCCGTCGTTCGTTCGGCAGGGATTGTTCGGGCACGGTTCTTCGGCGGCCCTCAGCGGGCGTCGGTCAGGAGGTCGGTACCGACCCGCCTGATCTCGCCGAGCAGCATCCGGAAGTGTTCGGCGGTGATCTGGTGGTTCATCATCACCACGCGCAGGGCGGCGACCCCGTCGATGTTCACCTTGGAGATGAAGAAATTCCCCCGGATTTTGATCCGGTTCCTGATCGCCACCTGGAGGCGGTGCACGCCGTCGTCCGGAAGTTCTGCCGGTCGGTAGCGGAAGCACAGGATGTTGGCCTCCGGGCGGTGCAGCGTCTCGAAATCCGGCTCGTCCAGGAGAATCCGGTGGATTTCCCCGGTCAGGTCGCAGAGGTACTCGATCTTCTCGGCGAACAGGGCCGGGCCGTAGACGGACCAGAGGGTCCACAGCGGCATGATCATGGGCCGCTTGGTGCACTCGAAGTTCCGGGCTCCGCTGTCGAGCTCGGTGTAGCGGTCCGGCTCCTCGTCGAAGACGTAGCTGGCGCGCTGCTGGAAGGCCCCGAGGCTGTCCTCCTTGTTCCGGTAGAACAGCAGCGTGCAGGGCGCCGGGACGAACATCATCTTGTGCGCGTCCCAGGCCACCGAGTCGACCTTCTCGATGCCCCGCAGCTTGTGCCGGAGCCGGTCGGAGACCAGCAGGCTGGCGCCGTGGGCGCCGTCCACGTGCAGCCAGATGCCGGCTTCCCGGGCGATGTCGGCGAGTCCGTCGAGCGGGTCGAAGGCGCCGACCGAGGTGGTGCCGGCCGAGGCGACCAGGGCGAACACCTTCAGCCCCCGCTGCTCGGCCGCCGCCAGGGCGGGCCGCACCTGCTCCAGGCAGATCTGCTGCTCCGCGTTGATCGGCAGGCGGACGATCTGCGACTCGCCGATCCCCAGGATCCCGGCCGCCCGCGAGACGCTGTAGTGCACGTCCGCGCCGACCGCGATGGCCGGGCGGGGCAGGCCGTCCCCCGACGGACTGCCGTCCGACCAGAAGCCGGGGAACATCTTGTTCCTGGCCGCCAGCAGCGCGGTCAGATTGGCCAGCGACCCGCCCGAGGTGGTCACCATGGCGAAGGAGTCCGGTTCCCACCCGATGAAACGGTTCAGCTCCTCGGCCATGATGCGCTCCGCCACGCTGGGCAGCTGGCCGGCCTCGTAGAACGAGGACGGCTGGTTGACCACCGAGCTGACGAAGTCGACGACCCCGCCCAGCGGCACCACGCCCGAGAACTGCCGGCCCATGTACCCCGGCGAGTGGACCTGGATCCCCGTCCTGATGTACAGGTCGGTGATCGCGTCCAGCCGCTTCTCGTCGAAGGCCGCGATCTTCTCGCGCTCGGAGGTCATCAGGGCCCTGGCGGCCAGCGTCAGCGTTTCGGGGTCGATGAGTTCGAGCCCTCTGATCGAGGAATCGGCCAGATGGCTTTCGAGCCGGTTCAGTACCGTCTCGGAATTCTCCCGGAACAGCTCGGGGTCGAACGTGTCCGCCGGCATTCCGCCGTCGCACGGTTTTCCGACCCCGGGAGTTGCGGAGCGACTCGGCTTCTGAGCGCCGAGCAGTGATCCGACTCCGCTTTTTTGCTCGATCGTCTTCTGATTCGAGCGAGATTCCACCATAGGAGCCCCCCAATGGCCCTTGTTGAGGACATCGAGACTTTCCCTTTCCGGAACGGTGCATGTCCAGCTGGGTCACTCCAACGGGTGAATCTTCGTTTTTTATCGGCGTTCGATTGCGGCCCGTCGCCGGATGACTCCGGTGTGTGACATCCGGTGTTGTTGCTGGCCAGAGCGGCAGGGTGGCTTGTCACATTTCGAACATTGCAATCGAACGCTGAGGTTGTTATTCGAACGCCAGCCGGGAATGTGCCGTTTTGGCCCCCGGGTCCGCCCGACGGGCCGATTCCGCCCCTTCTGGCCGGTAACGGACCAGGACCGCCGCCCGGTCCTCGTGCCGCACCCGCTCCGGGGGCCGGCGATCCCGGGTGATAGGGAGGTGGGATGGCTGAGGTGGCTGAGGTGGCGTTCGACGCGGTGCTGTGCGATGTGGACGGCGTGATCCGGTTCTTCGACGGGAGCCGGGTGGCCGCGCTGGAGCGGGCGGCGGGACTGGCGGAGGGGAGCACGGCGGAGGTCGGGTTCGCGCCGGAGAACGACCTCCCGCTGCTGCTCGGGCGGATCGGGAAGGCGCAGTGGGTGGACTCGATCGCGCGGGGGCTGGCCGGCCGGGTGACGGACGCACAGGCGCGCGCCCTGGCGCAGGCATTCGCGGACTCGCCGTTCCGGGCGGACGCGGCGGTGGTGGGGCTGCTGCGGCGGGCCCGGGAGCACTGCCGGGTGGTGCTGGTGACCAACGCGACGGCGTGGCTGGACGAGGACCTGGCGCTGCTGGGGCTGACGGACCTGGCGGACGAGGTGGTGAACAGCTCCCGGGTGGGCAGTGCCAAGCCGGACCGGCGGATCTACGAGATCGCCGCCGAGCAGGCCGGGGCGGCACCGGAGCGGTGCCTGTTCGTCGACGACCGCCAGGAGAACGTGGACGCGGCGGTGGCGCTGGGCATGACCGGGGTGCGCTACCGGGGGCCGGAGGACCTGCGGCGGGCGCTCGCGGCGGTGCTGGACGGGCGGGGGGTGTTGGGCTGACGGGGTGCTGGGCTGAGGGGGCTCGGGTCGGCGGGCGGTGCTGGGCTGAGGGGGTTCGGGTCGGCGGGCGGTGCACGGGCTGAGGGAGCTCGGGCCGGCGGGCCGTGCTCGGTGGCGGGTGGCGGGGCCGGGGGCGCCGGGCGAGGATCGGGGGGACCGGTCGGACCCCTGGGAGCGGTGGGCAGATGGCTGAGCAGGTCGGGGAGCAGGTCGGAGCGCAGGCCGGGGGGTCGCGGGCGGAGCTGTCCTCGCGCCTGAACTGGCTGCGCGCGGCCGTGCTGGGGGCCAACGACGGCGTGGTGTCGACGGCGGGCATCCTGACCGGCGTGGCGGGTGCGGCGGGCTCCCGGACGGCGCTGCTCGCGGCCGGGGTGGCCGGGCTGCTGGCCGGGGCGATGTCGATGGCGGCCGGCGAGTACGTCTCGGTCAGCACTCAACGGGACACCGAGCGGGCCGCGTTGGCGCGGGAGCGGCGGGAGCTCGCGGAGGACCCGGAGGGGGAGCTCGACGAGCTGACCGACTACTACCGGGGCAGCGGGCTGGCGGACGGCCTGGCCCGGGAGGTGGCGACGGCGCTGACCGAGCGGGACGCGCTGGCCGCCCACGCGCAGACCGAACTCGGCATCGACCCCGACGTGTTGACCAACCCCTGGGAGGCGGCACTGGCCAGCGCGGCGGCGTTCACGCTGGGCGCGCTGGTGCCGCTGCTGGCGGTGCTGCTGCCGCCGGAGTCGTGGCGGCTGGTGGTGACGGTGGTGGCGGTGGTGGCCGCGCTGACCCTGTCGGGCTGGGCGAGCGCCCGGCTGGGGGGTGCCGGTCCGGCCCGGGCGGTCCTGCGCAACGTCGTGGGCGGGTTGCTGGCGATGGCGGTGACGTACAGCGGTGGCGTGCTGCTGGACCAGGTCACCGGGTGACCGCGCCCCCGGCCGTAAGGGCGGACGGGCGGACCGTGGCGGCGGGGCCCGGGCACGCCGGGTGACGGCCCCGGTCGGCTCGACGGGCGGGCCGGTCCGGCCTGTGTTTGTGTGGCTGCAAACCGCTTGGGAGAGGTGACTTGCCGTGACCATGCCCCCGTTCGGATCGAACGATCCGTTCTCCGACCTGCTCAGCCGGTTCTTCGGGATGAGCCCGCTGGCCTCCCCGCCCGCCGTACAGCGGGTGCCGATCGGGCGGCTGCTCAGCGAGTCCTCGCAGGAGCTGCTCGCGCTGGCCGCGCAGCGGGCGGCCGAGGACGGCTCCAGCGACCTCGACACCGCGCACCTGGCCTGGGCGGCCACCCGGGTGGACCCCTCGCGCCGGATGCTGGAACGGGCCGGGATCGACCCGGACCGGCTCTCCGGCGACCTGGAGCACGCCCTGCCGTCCGGCAACCCCGACACGGTGGACGGCCGGCCGGCGCTCACCCCCTCGGCCAAGCGCGCGCTGCTCGTCGCGCACGCCCGCTCGCAGGAGGCCGGGGCCTCGTACATCGGCCCGGAGCACATCCTCGGCGCGCTGCTCGACCAGGAGCGCTCGGGCGCCGGGGTGGCGCTGCGCAACGCGGCGCCCTCGCAGGAGGCGCTGAAGTCGGTGCTGGAGGGCCGCGGCACCGGCGGCGAGCGCAGCAGTACGGGCGCCCACCCGAGCGAGACGCCGACGCTGGACGAGTACGGGCGCGACCTCACCGAGGAGGCGCGCTCGGGCCGGCTGGACCCGGTGGTGGGCCGGGCCGAGGAGATCGAGCAGACCGTCGAGATCCTCTCCCGGCGGACCAAGAACAACCCGGTGCTGATCGGTGAGCCGGGCGTCGGCAAGACCGCGATCGTCGAGGGCCTGGCCCAGCGGATCGTCTCCGGGGACGTGCCGCAGAGCCTCAGGGAGAAGCGGGTGGTCACCCTCGACCTGACCGCGCTGGTGGCCGGTTCCAAGTACCGGGGCGAGTTCGAGGAGCGGCTGAAGAACGTGATCGACGAGGTCACCGCGGCCGAGAAGAGCGTGATCCTGTTCCTGGACGAGCTGCACACCGTGGTCGGCGCGGGCGGTGGCGGCGAGGGGTCGATGGACGCCGGCAACATCCTCAAACCGGCGCTCGCGCGCGGTGAGTTGAGCGTGGTCGGCGCGACCACCCTGGACGAGTACCGCAAGCACGTGGAGAAGGACGCCGCGCTGGAGCGCCGCTTCCAGCCGGTGCTGGTGCCCGAGCCGAGCGTCGAGGAGACGATCGAGATCCTCCAGGGGCTGCGCGACGCGTACGAGGCGCACCACCAGGTGCGGTTCACCGACGAGGCGCTGGACGCCGCGGCGACGCTCTCCGACCGGTACGTCAGCGACCGCTTCCTGCCCGACAAGGCGATCGACCTGCTGGACCAGGCGGGTGCGCGGGTCCGGCTGCGCAGCCTGAGCGGCTCCACCGAGGCGACCGGGGTGCGGGACCGGATCACCAAGCTGAAGCGGGAGCTGGACGAGGCCGTCGCGGACGAGGAGTTCGTCCGGGCCGCCAACCTGAAGACCGAGCTGCGGCAGACCGAGGACGAGCTGGCGGCGGTCGCCGAGTCCCGCGAGGAGGTCGTCGACGTGACGGCCGACGACATCGCGCAGGTGCTCTCCTCCCGGACCGGCATCCCGGTCGCGGAGCTGAACGCGACGGAGAAGGAGCGGCTGCTTAAGCTGGAGGACCACCTGCACCAGAAGGTGATCGGCCAGGACGAGGCGGTCACCGCCGTCTCCCAGGCGGTGCGCCGCGGCCGGGCCGGGATGGGCGACCCGGAGCGCCCGACCGGCTCCTTCCTCTTCCTCGGGCCGACCGGCGTCGGCAAGACCGAGCTGGCGAAGGCGCTGGCGGCACTGCTGTTCG
Source organism: Kitasatospora sp. SC0581 (assembly GCF_048159585.1). Taxonomy (NCBI): domain Bacteria; kingdom Bacillati; phylum Actinomycetota; class Actinomycetes; order Kitasatosporales; family Streptomycetaceae; genus Kitasatospora; species Kitasatospora sp. SC0581. The sequence goes on from NZ_JBLRWA010000002.1 coordinate 172,320, forward strand.
GCGACCCGGACCGGATGATCCGCTTCGACATGAGCGAGTTCCAGGAGAAGCACACCGTCTCCCGGCTGGTCGGCTCCCCGCCCGGGTACGTCGGCTACGAGGAGGCCGGGCAGCTGACCGAGGCGGTGCGCCGCAAGCCGTACAGCGTGCTGCTCTTCGACGAGGTGGAGAAGGCCCACCCGGACGTCTTCAACCTGCTGCTCCAGGTGCTGGACGACGGGCGGCTGACCGACTCCCAGGGGCGTACGGTCGACTTCCGCAACACCGTGGTGATCATGACCAGCAACATCGGCTCGCAGCGGATCCTCGACCACGCGGGCAACGTGGACGAGATCCGTGAGGACCTGATGCGGGACCTGCGGCAGCACTTCCGGCCGGAGTTCCTCAACCGGATCGACGAGGTGATCGTCTTCCACGCGCTCACCCGGAAGGACCTGCTGTCGGTGGTGGACCTGCTGCTGGAGCGCAGCCGGCGGCGGCTGCGGGCCCAGGACGTCCGGCTGGAGGTCACCGAGGCGGCCAAGGAGTACCTGGTCAACCGGGGCTACCAGCCGGAGTTCGGGGCCCGGCCGCTGCGCCGGACGATCCAGTCGGAGCTGGACAACCGGATCTCCAACCTGCTGCTGGACGGTTCGGTGCGGGAGGGGGACACCCTGATCGCGGAGGTCAGCGACGGGGAGCTGGTGGTCACGCTGGCGCGGCCGGAGGCCTCGGCCACCTTCGAGGAGGCGGAGGCGAAGGCCGCTGCCGCCGCTGCCGCCGAGGGCTGATCCGGTCGAGGCGGGCATGGTTCGGGCGTACTCCAGGGGGAGTACGCCCGAACGCCACTGCTGGAGGACGCGTACGGGCGCGGCGCGGGTCTAGCTTGTGGGCATGATGCCGCCCACCTCCCCGCCGACCGAGCCGCCCGTGGCGGAGCAGCCGCCGGGGGAGCCGCCCGAGCCGCCGCGCCCGCCGTGGGCGCGCGCGGCCGCGGTGGGCCACGCGCTGGGGCCGGCGGTGGCGGTCGCGGCGATCCAGGTGGTCGGCTCGACCGTCGCCGCGCACGGCCAGCACGGGCGGGTCCCGCTGGACGCCCTCGGCTACCTCCTGCTGCTGCTCGGGCCTGCCCTGCTGGTGCTGCGCGGCCGCCGGCCGGTCGCGGTGGCGGCCGGCACCTCGGTGGTCACCGCCGGGTACCTGGCCGCCGGGTACCCGTACGGGCCGGTCTTCGTGAGCTGGCTGATCGCCTGCTGTGCGGCGATCTGCTCCGGGCACCGCCGGGCGGCCTGGACGGGCGCGGCCGGGGTCTACCTGGTGCACCTGCTGGGCGCCTTCGTGCTGCCGGCGAGCTGGCAGCGCGCCGCCCCGCCGTCCGGCAGCGTCTGGCCGCAGGAGCTCGGGCTGCTGGCCTGGCTGCTGCTGGTGATGGCGGGCGGCGAGCTGGTCCGGTTCCGGCGCGAGCGGATCGCCGCCCACCGGGCCTACCGGCAGCAGCTGGAGGAGCGCCGGGCCAACGAGGAACGGCTCAAGATGGCCCGGGAGTTGCACGACATCCTGGCGCACAGCCTGTCGCTGATCAACATCCAGGCCGGGGTCGCGCTCGCGCTGCTCGACCGGCGGCCGGAGGAGGCGCGCGGCGCGCTGGTCACCATCAAGTCGACCAGCAAGGAGGCGCTCGGCGAGGTCCGCCAGGTGCTCGCGACGCTGCGCGGGCCCGGCGCGCCGCCGCGCGGGCCGGCCCCGGGGCTGGACCGGCTGGACGAACTCACCGAGCAGGCGGACCGGGTGGGCCTGGAGGCGGAGGTGCAGGAGCGCGGCGAGCGGCGCGCGCTGTCCGCCGCCGTCGACCTCACCGCCTTCCGGATCGTCCAGGAGGCGCTCACCAACGTGGTCCGGCACTCGGCGGCCCGGCAGGCGGTCGTGGTGCTGGACTGGACGGACCGGGCCGTGCTGGTGGTCCGGGTGGAGGACCCGGGGCCCGCGGTGCCCGGTGACGCGGGCGGGTCGGGCAGCGGGCTGGTCGGGATGCGGGAACGCGCGGCGGCGTTCGGTGGCACCATCACGGCGGGGCCGCTGCCCGACGGCGGCTTCCGGGTCCGGGCGGAGCTGCCGACACCGAAGGCGGAGAGCGATTGATTCGGGTACTGCTGGCGGATGACCAACTGCTGGTCAGGGCGGGCTTCCGGGCCCTGCTGGACCTCCAGGACGACCTCACGGTGGTCGGCGAGGCGGACGACGGCGAGGCCGCGGTCGGGCTCGCCCGCGAACTCGTGCCGGACGTCGTGCTGATGGACATCCGGATGCCGCGGATGGACGGGCTGGAGGCGACCAGGAGGATCGCCGAGGACCCGGCGCTGTCCTCCGTGCGGGTGGTCGTGCTGACCACCTTCGAGCTGGACGAGTACGTCTTCGAGGCGCTGCGCTCCGGGGCGGCGGGCTTCCTGGTCAAGGACACCGAGCCGGCCGACCTGCTGCGGGCGGTCCGGGTCGCCGTCGCGGGGGACGCGCTGCTCTCGCCGGGGGTCACCCGGCGGCTGATCGGCGAGTTCGCCGCCCGGTCGAAGCGGCCCGAGACCGTGCCGCAGGGGCTCCCGGACATCTCGATGCTGACCGAGCGGGAGCGCGAGGTGCTGGCACTGGTCGGGATGGGGCTGTCCAACGAGGAGATCGCCCGGCGGCTGGTGGTCAGCCCGCTGACGGCGAAGACGCACGTCAGCCGGGCGATGGTGAAGATCGGGGTGCGGGACCGGGCGCAACTGGTGGTGCTGGCCTACGAGTCGGGGCTGGTGCGGCCGGGCTGGCTGGGCTGAGGCCTGCTCCCGGGCCGGAGCGTCGCGGGTGGTTCGTACTCTCCCGGGAGTATCCCAACTGCCGCTGCTGGTAGGACGCGCGATGAGGCTCTTCGGCGGGACGCTTCAGGTGTCTCGGGGACCGCCCGAGGCGCTGGAAGCCCACCGCCGAGGAGTTGAACCACCATGTACACCCAGCTGGCCGACTGGCACGGCCCGGGCCCGTGGATCCTGCTGATCCCCCTGGTCTGGATCGCCGTGGTGGTCCTGGTGATCGCGGTCCTGCGCCGCACGGTCTGGCGGCGGCACGGCTGCGGGTACGGCGCCAGGGCCGGGTTCGGGCCCGGATCGGGAGCCGGGGCCGTCGCGGAGCATCCGCTGGCCGTCCTGGGCCGCCGCTACGCCGAGGGCGACATCGACGCCGAGGAGTACCGCGCCAAGCGGGCCGTGCTCAGCGAACCGCCGCGGGGCGACCCCGGAGGAGGTGGCGCCAAGTGACCGCCCCGGGCGTCGTACGGGGCGCCGCCGCCCGGGTGGCCGACGACCGGGTCGCCGACGCCGTGGAGGTCCACGGTGTCGGCGGCACCGGGGGCCGGCAATCCGGCCGCGTGACGGTGGGCCGGAGGCTCAGCCCGCCTGCTGCGGGAAGACCTCCCGCAGCAGCGGGTCCGGCAGTCCGCGCTTGCGCCACTCGCGCGGGTAGCCGAGCGAGACCTCCGTGAAGGGGACGCCGTCGTAGGTGGTCCGGCGCGGGATGTGGAGGTGGCCGTAGATCATCGCCGCGGTGTTGAACCGGGTGTGCCAGTCGGCGGTCAGCTCGGTCCCGCACCACTGGGCGAACTCGGGGTACCAGAGGATCTCGGTGGGCTGACGGACCAGCGGGTAGTGGTTGACCAGGACGAGCGGGATGTCCGGGTCGCAGGCCGCCAGTCGCTTCTCGGTCAGCCGGACGCGCTCGCGGCACCAGGAGTCGCGGTCCGGGAACGGGTCCGGGTAGAGCATCCGCTCGTCCGCGCAGACGATGCCGCTCTCGTAGGCGGCCGCCAGGGAGGCCTCCTTGGTGGTCGTGCCCGGCGCGCGGAAGGTGTAGTCGTAGAGGAGGAAGAGCGGGGCGATGCGGACGGGTCCGCCGGGGCCCTCCCAGACCGGGTACGGGTCCTCGGGGGTCACCACGCCGAGCCGGCGGCAGCGTTCCACCAGGTGCTCGTAGCGGGCCACTCCGCGCAGCTGGACCGGGTCCTCGGGGTGGGTCCACAGCTCGTGGTTGCCGGGCACCCACACCACGCGGGCGAAGCGTTCGGCGAGCAGGCCGAGGGCCCACTCGATGCTGGTGGTGATCTCGGCGACGTCACCGGCGACGAGCAGCCAGTCCCCGGGGTGGGAGGGCTGGAGCTTCTCCACCAGGTCGCGGTTCTCCTGGTAGGAGATGTGCAGATCGCTCACGGCGAGCAGCCGTCCACCCGTCGGGGTGGTCCGTTCCGGCTGTGCCTCGCTGCGGTTCTCCGTAGTCACTCCTGCCCCCTGAGGTCGCCCGGCCAATGGGGCCCACCCTACGTGGCGGGCGGGGGGAGTGGGGCGGGTTGACGGGATCAGTCGTTCGAACCGTCGGTTCAGGAGCCGAGGTCAGCCCGGCGATTCACCGGTGGTTCACCGGCGGGTCAGGGCCGGGACGGTGGATCGGGAGCCGAGCGGAAGGCGGGCTGAGGACAGGAGGCGGAATCAGGAAGTGGGAGTGGAAGGGGAGTTGGGGTCGGGCCGGTTCAGGAGCTGATGTCGATGAGCACCCCGTGGGAGGTGGCGGTGGTGACGGCGAGGATCGCCAGCGAGGCGATGCCGAGGGTCAGGCCGAGGACGGCGCGGCCGCGCCGGTTGGTGCCGCGGACCAGGGCCAGGGTGGCCAGGGTGATGGCGATCGGCCCGAGGACGATGTTGAACAGCAGCAGGCCGGGCAGGCCGAGGAGGAAGGAGGCGACAGCGAGGCCGTCGGCCTCGGCGGTGCCCTGACGGCCGGTCGCCTGACGAGCAGTCTGCTGGGCCTGGCGCTCCGGGCGGTCAATGTTCTGGCGGCCGATGGCGAGGCGGCCGGTGGTGACACGGTCGGTGACGGTGCTCATGGTGGTGCGGGTCCTCTCTGAAGAGTGGCCGCGGGTGCGGTCCGCGGAGCGGCCGGGTCAGCGGTGCCGGAGGCGGGCGATGCCCTCGCGGGCGCCGAAGGCGAGCAGCCAGGCGGTGATGCCGGCGGAAGCGGCGAGGAAGACCGGGAGCGAGGTGTGGGCGGCGGTGCCGATCAGGATGCCCATGGCGACCAGGGCGGAGAGCAGGATCACGGCTGACTCCTTCGGCTGCGGCTGGGACTGCGCCGATTTCGGTTGACAAGTGTTCACTGACTTCGGCCCCACTCTACGCTCGGCTGGCCAAGTTCGGCAAACGAATGTTTACTGAATGGCGTGAGTCACACCGTTGGGGCCAGGCAGGCCCAGAAGCAGCAGAGTCGGCGGGCCCTGCTGGATGCCGGGCTGCACCTGTTGGCCGATCAGAACCTGGCGAGCCTGGGCGTCCGCGAGGTCACCCGCGAGGCGGGGCTCTCCCCGGCCGCCTTCTACCGGCACTTCCCGGACCTCGCCGCCCTCGGGGTGGCGCTGGTCGAGGAGTCGCTGGCCAGCCTGCACGTCATGATCCGTTCGGTGCTCGCCGAGGCCGGCGACGCCGAGGAGCTGATCGACCGCGCGGTGGACGTGATCGAGAGGCACGTCCGCGAACACCGGGCGCACGTCCGCTTCCTGGCGCGCGAGCGGCACGGCGGGGTGCGGCGGGTGCGCGAGGCGATCGACGTCGAACTCGGCCGCTTCGCCGCCGAGGTGGGAGCCGCCCTGGCGCTGCAGCCGCAGTCGCGGGGGTGGAGCGAGCAGGACCTGCGGATGCTCGCCGAGCTGTACGTCGACCACATGGTCTCCACGGCCGCCGCCTTCCTGGAGGCGCTGGAGACGGACCCGGCCCGGGAGCGGCGGATCGCCGCCACCGCGCGCCTCCAACTGCGCCTGATCAGTCTCGGTCGGGAGCACTGGCAGGCGGGTTGACCGTCCGGGCGTTGGCCGGGTGGCGACGATAACCGGTCATTGCGGCTTGGGCGGTTCTTGGTGTTGCTTTGACTCTTGACAGTGGGTCATGTCCGCGACAGCTTTGGTGCACCCCCACCAGTGGATCCCCCCACACCGAGAGGTCTCTCATGAAGAAGCCGCTCAAGCCGCTCATAGGCACGGTCGCCGCGTTCCTGGTCGCCGGGGCCACCGCCCTCGGCGGAGCCGCTCCGGCCCAGGCCGCAGCCTCCGCCGACAAGTCCGCCGACAAGTCCGCCGCCAAGCCCGTCACCGCCGTCAACTTCGCCGGGACGGTCGCCCTCAGCAACTGCTCCGGTTCGCTGGTGCGGATGCCCGGCTCGACCGCGAACGACCCGGCCCTCATACTCTCCAACGGCCACTGCCTGGAGACCGGCATGCCCGGTCCGGGCGAGGTGGTCCTCAACCGGTCCTCCAGCCGGACCTTCACCCTGCTCAACGGGAGCGGCAGCGGTGTCGCCACGCTGCGCGCGAACAAGATCGTCTACGGCGCGATGACCGACACCGACGTGTCGATCTACCAGCTGAACACCACCTACGCCTCGATCCAGTCCCGGTACGGCATAGCCCCGTTGACGATCGCCGCCACCCACCCGGTCCAGGGCACCTCGATCAAGGTCGTCTCCGGCTACTGGAAGAAGATCTACTCCTGCTCGGTGGACGGCTTCGCCTACCGGCTGAAGGAAGCCGACTGGACCTTCAAGGACTCGGTCCGCTACACCTCCACCTGCAACGTGATCGGCGGCACCTCCGGCTCGCCGGTGGTCGACGCCTCGACCGGCCAGGTGGTCGCCGTCAACAACACGATCAACGAGAGCGGCGAGACCTGCACCCTGGACAACCCCTGTGAGGTGGACCAGAACGGCGCGGTGACGGTCCGTCCGGGCATCGGCTACGCCCAGGAGACCTACGGGATCCCGGCCTGCTTCGCCGCCGGCAACCGCTTCGACCTCACCCTCGCCGGCTGCACCCTGCCCCGCCCGTAAGCCACCAGGGCAACCGCGCTGACCAGCACTTTTCCCCCGATGGGCCATCCGCGAACGGCGGGTGGCCCATTCGGCCGTCCGTCGGTCGGCCACCGCTCCACCCCGCTCCACCCGGCCGTCCACCAGTCGGCCACCGCTCCACCCCGCCCCACCAGTTCCACCGCGCTCCACCCGCACCATCCGCTCCACCCGCGCCGCGCGGCCGTACCGGCGGGCGGCGATCATGTCAGCTGAACAGATGGAGAGTTGATGACCACCACCGTGAGAAGGCTGCTGGCTTCCGCCCTGCTGATACCGCTGCTCGCGCTCGGCGGCCTGGCGAGCCCGGCGTCCGCCGCCGACGGCCAGGGCGCGCAGGGTGCCCAGGGGGCGCAGGGTGACCAGGGCAAGGGGTCCCGCCACGGCCGGAGCCCCGCCGACGACCCGACCGCCGACATCAAGGACCGCCTGGCGGCGATCCCCGGCGTGACGATCACCGAGGAGAAGCCGACCACCACCGGTCACCGCTACTTCGTCGCCACGTACACCCAGCCGATCGACCACTTCCGGCCCTGGCTGGGCACCTTCCAGCAGCGCTTCAGCCTGCTGCACCGCGGCTACGACCGCCCGACCGTCTTCTACACCAACGGCTACACGCTGGGCACCAACCCGTCCCGCACCGAGCCGACCCGGCTGGTGGACGGCAACCAGGTGTCCATCGAGTACCGGTTCTTCACCCCCTCCCGCCCGGAGCCGGCGGACTGGTCGAAGGCCGGCATCCGCCAGGGCGCCGCGGACTCGCACCGGCTGGTGACCGCGCTCAAGCGGATCTATCAGGAGGAGTGGCTGTCCACCGGCGCCAGCAAGGGCGGCATGTCCTCCACCTACTTCCGCCGCTTCTACCCTGACGACGTGGCCGGCACGATCGCCTACGTCGCGCCGAACAACACGAACGTCAACGACTACCAGGCGTACAGCGACTTCTTCCGGACCGTCGGCACCCCCGAGTGCCGGGCGAGGCTGAACGCCGCCCAGCGCGAGCTGCTGGTGCGCCGTGACCGCCTGGTGCCCCGCTACGTCGCCGACAACAAGGCGTCCGGCTCCACCTTCAACACCCTCGGCTCCCCGGACCGCGCGTACGAGGCCGGCGTGCTGGACGTGGTCTGGGGCTTCTGGCAGTACAGCCTGGAGGCCGACTGCGCCAAGGTCCCGGTCGCCGCGACCGCGACCGACGACGAGCTGTACGCCTGGTTCGACTCGCAGTCCGGCATCACCGGCAACAGCGACCAGTCGCTGGCGAAGTACACCGCGTACTACTACCAGGCCGCGACCGAGCTGGGTGCGCCGTTCTTCGACGTCTCGCACCTGAAGGACGTGCTGCACTACGACTACAAGGAGCTCTACTCGGTCCGCAGCTACGTGCCGAAGGAGATCCCGACCGTCTTCAACCCGAACGCGATGCCCGACATCGACCGCTGGGTGAAGCGCGAGGGTGAGCGGATCATGTACGTCTACGGCGGCAACGACCCGTGGGGTGCCAAGCCGTTCCACCTCGGCCGGGGCAGCGAGGACAGCTACGTCTACACCGTGCCCGGCGGCAACCACGGCTCGAAGATCGAGCAGCTGCCCGCCGCGCAGTCGGCGGAGGCCACCGCCAAGGTGCTGGAGTGGGCCGGTCTGGGCGACGCGAACGCCGCCCGCTCGCTCGCCAAGACGCCGCAGCCGGGCTCGGATTTCGGCCCGCTGGACGTCGAGGGCCAGCGGCTGGAGCAGGAGCGCCGCCCGCTGTAGCGCTCGCGCGCGGCAAGCCGCACCACCACGCACGAGGAGGAGGCCGTCCCGGCACCCGGGGCGGCCTCCTCGCGTCGTCCCGCGCCCCCCGCGCCCGCGCGTCCCCCGCACCCCGCCGGCGGGAAGGTCGGGCCGCCCCAGCCCCTCCCCGAAGCAGTGAATCAGTGCTTCAATGCTTGCATGGCCTACCGACGCACGCCCGCCGTACAAGCCCGCCTGGACGCCCAGCGCGAAGCGGTGCTCCAGTCGGCGGTCGGCCTGCTCGCCGAGCGCGGCTACGGCGGCTGCACGATGGCCGCCGTGGCGGACCGCGCCGGGATCGCCACCGGCAGCCTCTACCAGCACTTCAGCGGCAAGGCCGAGCTGTCGGTGCAGCTGTTCCGCCGGGTGGTCACGCACGAGATCGACGCGGTCAACGCCGCCGTCGCCCGCCAGGACACCCCGAGGCGGCGGATCGCCGCCGTGGTCGAGACCTTCGCCGCCCGCGCCCTGCGCGCGCCCCGGCTGGCGTACGCGCTGCTGGTCGAGCCGGCCGACGCGGTCGTGGACGAGGAGCGCCTGGTGTTCCGGCGGGCGTTCCGGGACGTGATCGCCACCGAGATCGCCGCCGCCGTGGCGAGCGGCGAACTGCCCGAGCAGGACCCGGTGCTGACCGCCGCCGCCCTGGTCGGCGCGGTCGGCGAGGCCCTGGCCGGCCCGCTCGCCGCCGCACCCGGAACAGCCGCGTCCGGAGCAGCCGCCACACCCGGAGCGGCCGGGACCGGAGACGCCGAGCCCGAACAGAGCGACAAGACCACGGTGGTCCCCGCCCTGGTCTCCTTCACCCTGCGTGCCCTGGGAGGACGCGATGACAGCGACGCATGAGGTCACCAACCAGGTGCCCCTGCCGTACGGACACGACACCGCCGCCGACCCCACCCTGCTCGCCGCCCTCCAGCGGGCCGACGCCGGCTGGGCCGAGCCCGAGCTGCGCGAGCTGGGCCGGCTGGCCGGCTCCGAGCAGGCCGCCGAGTGGGCCCGGCTGGCCAACGAGAACCCGCCGGTGCTGCGCACCCACGACCGCTTCGGCCACCGGATCGACGAGGTCGAGTTCCACCCGGCCTGGCACGAGCTGATGCGCACCGCCGTCGGGTACGGCCTGCACGCCGCCCCCTGGCGCGACGAGCGCCCCGGCGCCCACTCCGCCCGCGCCGCCCGGTTCTTCGTCTGGGGCCAGGTCGAGGCCGGCCACACCTGCCCGATCTCGATGACCTACGCCGCCGTCCCGGCCCTGCGCGCCAACCCGGCCCTGGCCGCCGAGTTGGAGCCGCTGCTGGCCGCCCGGGAGTACGACTACGGGCTGCGCGAGCCGCGTACCAAGCGCGGGCTGATCGCCGGCATGTCGATGACCGAGAAGCAGGGCGGCTCGGACGTCCGCACCAACACCACCACCGCCATCCCGCAGGCCGACGGCACCTACCGGCTCACCGGCCACAAGTGGTTCACCTCGGCGCCGATGTCCGACCTCTTCCTGACCCTCGCCCAGGCCCCGGGCGGCCTCAGCTGCTTCGTGCTGCCGCGCGTCCTGCCGGACGGCGGCCGCAACCGCCTGCAGCTGATGCGGCTCAAGGACAAGCTCGGCAACAAGTCCAACGCCTCCGCCGAGTTGGAGTACGACGGCGCGGTCGGCTGGCTGGTCGGCGAGGAGGGCCGGGGCGTCCCGACCATCATCGAGATGGTCAACATGACCCGGCTGGACTGCACCGTCGGCGCGGCCTCCGGCATGCGCTACGGCGCCACCCGGGCGGTGCACCACGCCCTGCACCGGCGGGCGTTCGGCAAGGCGCTGGTCGACCAGCCGCTGATGCGCAACGTGCTCGCCGACCTGGTGGTGGAGTCCGAGGCGGCCACGATCGTCGCGATGCGGCTCGCCCGGGCCACGGACCGCGCCCTGGCCGGCGACGAAACCGACGCGCTGGTCCGGCGGTTGGGCCTCGCGGTGGCCAAGTACTGGGTGTGCAAGCGCGGTCCGGCGCACGCCGCCGAGGCGCTGGAGTGCCTGGGCGGCAACGGCTACGTGGAGGAGTCCGGGATGCCCCGGCTCTACCGGGAGGCGCCGCTGGTGTCGATCTGGGAGGGCTCCGGCAACGTCGCCGCCCTGGACGCGCTGCGCGCCATGGCCAAGCGCCCGGAGACCGTCGAGGCCTTCCTCGGCGAACTCGACGCCGCCGCCGGCGCGGACCGCCGGCTGGACGCGGCCGTCGCCGCGCTGCGCAAGGAGCTGACCGACCCGGGGGAGCTGGAGTACCGCACCCGTCGGCTGGTCGAGTCGATGGCGCTGGCCCTCCAGGGCTCGCTGCTGGTCCGGTACGGCAGCCCGGCGGTCGCCGACGCGTTCTGCGCGAGCCGGCTCGGCGGCGACCACGGCGCGGCCTTCGGCACCCTGCCGTCCGGCGTCGACACCGGGGCGATCATCGACCGCGCCCGCCCGGTGATCGCGTGAGCGACCGGGAGGCGGACGGCGTCGGGGAGGCGGACGGCGTCGGGGAGGCGGAGGGCGTCCGGGCGTTCTGGCAGGGCCTCGGCCTGCCGGGGCTGATCGACGTGCACACCCACTTCATGCCGAAGAACGTCCTCGACAAGGTGTGGGCGTACTTCGACGCGGCTGGCCCGCTGGTGAACCGCCCGTGGCCGATCACCTACCGCGAGGCCGAGGAGCAACGGGTCCGGCGGCTGCGGGACTTCGGCGTCCGGGCGTTCACGTCCATGCTCTACCCGCACAAGCCCGGCATGGCCGGCTGGCTGAACGGCTGGGCCGCCGACTTCGCCGCCCGCACCCCGGAGTGCCTGCACACCGCGACCTTCTTCCCCGAGCCCGGGGCGCCCGGCTACGTGGCCCGGGCGATCGAGGACGGCGCCCGGGTGTTCAAGGCGCACCTCCAGGTCGGCGGCTACGACCCGGCGGACCCGCTGCTGGACGGGGTCTGGGGGCTGCTCGCCGAGACCGGCACCCCGGTGGTCACCCACTGCGGGTCCGGGCCGGTGCCGGGCGAGTTCACCGGCCCCGGCCCGATCGGCGCGGTGCTGGAGCGGCACCCCGGCCTGGTCCTGGTGGTCGCCCACCTCGGGATGCCCGAGTACCGCGACTTCCTCGACCTGGCCGAGCGCCACCCGGCCGTCCGGCTGGACACCACCATCGCGTTCACCGACTTCGCCGAGGCCGACGTCCCGTTCCCGCGCGCGGAACTGCCGCGCCTGCGCGGGCTGCGGGAGCGCGTCCTGCTCGGCAGCGACTTCCCCAACATCCCCTACCGGTACGTCCACCAGCTGGAGGCGCTGGCCGGGCTGGGGCTGGGGGAGGAGTGGCTGCGGGCGGTCTGCCACGACAACGCGGCCGCCCTCTTCGGACTCGGACCGGGACTCGGACCGGGACTCGGACCGGGACCCGAACCGCGACCGGAACCGCGACCGGAACCGCGACCCGAAGCGGGGCCCGAAGCGGGGCCCGAGCCGAGGGGCTGATCACCGCACCGTCCGCAGCACCTCCAGCGCCCGGGCGTGCAGCCCGGGCGCGGCGGCGAGGAAGCCGTCGGAGCCGGCCGTCCAGGCCGCCCCGGCGGCGTCCGTCACCGTGGCGCCCGCCTCGCGCGCGATCAGGGCGCCGGGCAGCAGGTTGCCCGCGTCCAGGCCGTACTCCCAGAACAGCGCCAGGTGCCCGGAGCCGACCTGGGCCACCTGGAGCGCGGTCGGGCCGAGGTTGCGCACCGCCAGGACCGCGCCCGCCATCGCGGACAGCGACTCGCCGGCCCGGCGCAGCGCCACCGGGTCGGCGGCCACCCGGGGCGGCTGGCTGGTGGCGGCGACGGTGACGGCCAACTCCCGTTCCAGGGGCGCGATCGGCCGCCCGTCCAGCTCGGCCCCGCCGCCGAGCACCGCCCGGTAGGTGCGGCCGTCCTGCTCCGGGGCGTGCACCACGGCCAGCACCGCCGAGCCGTCCCGCACCAGCGTGGCGGTCACCGCCCAGTGCGGCTGCCCGAGCAGGTACTGCACCGCGCCGTCGGTTGCGTCGCACAGCCACCACTCGCCCTCGGCGGGCACCGGGCCGTCCAGTTCCTCGGACACCCAGCCGGCCCGGGGGCGCAGCGCCGTCAGCCGCTCCCGCAGGGCGGCGGCCGCCGGGCCGTCCAGCTCGGCGAAGCGGGCCGCCGCCTCCTCGACGGTCCGCGCCGTGACCGGCTCGGCGGACCGGCGTGCCACCAGCCCCGCACCGACCTCGCGCACCGCGGCCTCCACGCCCTCCGCCAGCGTCCACAGCCCGTCCGTCACGGTGACTCCTCCTCGCTCCGGGCCGGTGTCCGCTCCGGCCGCCCGGGACAAGGAGTACCGTCAGGGCTGCCGAACAGGACGCAGCAGCCGCCGGAAGTGGCGGGGATCGGACACCATGGACCTCTCCACCGCCGATCCGGACAGCGTGCTGGACACCCTCGACCGCCGCCTGGTGTGCGCCCTCCAGGTGGACGGACGGGCCGAGCCCGGCCGGATCGCCGAGGTGCTGGGCGTCTCCGCCCGGACGGTCACCCGCCGGCTGGGCCGGATGCGGCAGGCCGGGGTGCTGCGGGTGGTCCGGCTGCCGGACGTCGAGGACGCCGCCGTGGGCGCGCTGCTGCTGCGGGTCCGGGTGCTGAGCGGCCGGGTGGACGCCATCGCGCGGGCCCTCGCCGACCGCCCCGACGTGCCGTTCGTCGACGTGATGCTCGGCGGCCACGAGGTCGGGGCCGTGGTGCTCACCGACGCCGGCTCCCGCGACCGGCTGCTGTACGGGCAGCTGCCCGCGACCGGCGCCGTCACCGAGACCACCACCCACGCGGTGCTGCACGCCTTCGCGGACGCCGGGCAGTGGCGGGCCGGGTACCTGACCGGGGAGGAGGCCGCCGCGCTCGCCCGGCCCGCCGTCCCGCGCCCCGCCGAGCCCCCGCCGCTGGACGATCTCGACCGCGCGCTGCTGGAGCGGCTCGGCGAGGACGCCCGGCAGTCCCACGCCGTACTGGCCGCGGCGGTGGGCGCGCCCGAGTCCACGGTGCGCCGCCGGCTGCACCGGCTGGACGGGGCCGGGCTGCTGCGCACCCATGCCACCGTGGACCCGCGGCTGCTCGGCCTGGCCGTGGACGCCAACCTCTGGCTGGACGTACCGCCCGGCCGGATCGCCGAGGTCGGCACGGTGCTGGCCCGCCACCCGCGGGTGCACGGGGTGTTCGCCACCAGCGGCCCGGCCAACCTGCTGGCCACGGTGTTCTGCCCGGACCACGGTGAGCTCTACCGCTTCCTCACCGACACCCTCGGCCCGCTCGGCGTCACCCGGGCGGAGACCACCATCACCGCCCGCGCGGTGAAGCGGGCGGGCGTCCTGCTCCGGCAGCCGCCCGGGCGGCCGTAGCCCGGGTGCCCGTGGCCCGGCGGCCGTAGCCCGACGACCGTGCCCGTGCGGGCGCCCGCCCTTACCTGCGGGGTAATCGACGCCCGCCGCCGGGCCGGGCAGGGTGGGGGCACCCGGTGCGGCCGCCACGGTCCCGGGGCCCACCCCCGACAGGAGGCGATCCGCCATGTCCGCCCACGCGAACACCCTCAGCCCCGCCCGGCCAGGTTCCGCTCTCTCCCCGTGGACGGTGCGCGGCGCCCTGACCCTGGACGCCCTGGTGACCGGCGGCAACGGCCTGGCCTACCTGGCCTTCTCCGGTCCGCTCGGCGAGCTGCTCGGCGCGGGCCGCACCACCCTGGTCGAGGTCGGGCTGCTGCTCCTCGGGTACGCCCTCGCGGTCGGCGCGCTGGCCGCCCGGCGGCAGCCGCCGGGGCCGGGGGTGCGGGCGGTGATCGGCGTCAACCTGGCCTGGGTGGTGCTCAGCCTGGTCGCGATGGAGGTGTGGCTGGAGCCGACCACCGCCGGGTTCGTCTGGATCCCGGTGCAGGCTGCGGCGGTGGCCCTGTTCGCCGTCCTCCAGTTCACCGCCCTGCGGCGCCGGGCCCGGCAGCAGGGCTAAGGCGTGTCGGGCACGACCTGACGTTCGGGGCCGACCACGGACTGCAGGAACCGCACCGTCTCCGCGTCGGCCGGGAGGAAGGTCTCCATGGCCAGCTCGGAGACGGTGACGTCCAGCGGCGTGTTGAAGGTCGCGATGGTGGAGAGGAAGGAGAGCACCCGCTCCTCGTACCGGATCCGCAGCGGCAGCGCGAACGGGGACCCGTACGCGGCCGGCCCGTCCACCCGGTCGTCGGCCGGCTCGTCCGCCGGGTCGCCGGCCGGTTCGGGGTAGCCGCGGACCTCCTCGTACAGCCGGCGCAGCGGCTCGGCGCGGACCAGCTCCAGCTGCCGCTCCATCCGCTCCAGCAGGTGCCGCCGCCACTGCCGCAGGTTGACGATGCGCGGCGCGAGCCCGTCCGGGTGCAGGGTGATCCGGATCGCGTTGAACGGCGGCTCCAGCAGGTGCGGGGCGACGCCGGCCAGGAGCAGTCCGAGCGAGCGGTTGGCCGCCAGCACCCGGAAGGACCCGTCGACCACGACCGCCGGGTACGGGTCGTGGGCGGCCAGCAGCCGCTCCAGCCCGCCGCGCAGCGCGGCCATCGACGGGTCGTCCAGCGGTGTCTCGGGGTAGTGCGGGGCGTAGCCGGCCGCCAGCAGCAGGGCGTTGCGCTCGCGCACCGGGACGTCCAGCTCCTCGGCCAGCCGCAGCACCAGCTCCCGGCTGGGGCGGGAGCGGCCGTTCTCGACGAAGCTGAGGTGGCGGGCCGAGGAGTCCGCCCGCAGTGCCAGTTGCAGCTGGCTGAGCTGCCGTCGTACCCGCCAGCCGCGCAGCAGCGGACCGACGCCGGTTCCCGTCGGGCTGCCCATGCCCGCCATGATCGTCATGGCCCAGGACGGTACTCGAACCACCCCGGTCGGCGGGAGGGGGCGCGGGGGACCAGGCGACAAGGAGCCCGGGGCCCGGGGGATCAGGGCCCGGTGCTCAGGGGCTCAGACGCCGGTGCTCGACCCCGGGCGGATGACCATGAGCACCACGACCACGGCCCACAGCAGGTTGAACACCCCGGAGGTCATCGGCAGCAGCTTCAGGCCGCCGACGGCCTTGGCGTGCCGCTCGTCCGACGGGTCGAGTTCGAGCGCGTCCACGGCGGCCTGCTGGCCGGGCAGCACGAAGAGCAGGAGGGAGAGCGCGGCGATCGCGGTCAGCACCATCGAGACGATCACCCAGGACTGCCCGAGCACGTCCATCACCTGGGCCAGGCCGATGCCCAGCACCGGCACCGCGACCCCGAGCAGCGCGTAGACCTGGGTGATCCGGTGCAGCACCCGCAGCACGCCGGCGTCGGAGGCCCGGTCCGGTCCGCCCGCCAGCGCGGCCTTCGCCCGGCGCGGGAACATGCTGACGGCCACCGCGACCGGGCCTATGAACAGGACCGACACGAGGACGTGCAGGCTCAGCAGGAACTTGGCCATGGCGGGGCACCCTCTTGAATCCGGTGGGCAGCTGGGCAGCTGGGCAGCTGGGCAGCTGGGCAGCTGGGGGGCGGGGCGCACGCGATCGGCGGGCCCACGACCAGGCACGCTAACACCGCTTATTCACCGGCCCACCGCGCGGGTGGGCGCCGGAGCCCGCCCCGGCGTCCAGCCCCCCTTCGCTCAGCCGGCCGCCGTGAGCTCCACGATCCGGGGCGGGGCGGTGCTGACGGCCGCGACGGCGGCGGCGTGCTCCGGGTCGGTCCAGTCGAGCAGGTGCAGGTCCTCGTACCGGCTGCGCAGCGGGGCGCCCGGCGGGACGGCCAGCGGCAGGGCGGAGAGGTCGACCCGACCGAGGGTGTCCAGGGTGGCCCGCCCGATCTTGATCAGCGACTCCTTGCGCACCCAGAGCCGCAGGAACGCCCGCTCCGGCTCCGGGTCGGCCTCGACCAGGGCGAGCTCGGCCGGGGCGAGCACCCGGCGGGCGACCGAGCGCAGCGAGCCGCCCCGGGTGGACAGCTCGACGTCGACCCCGACCGGCTGGAACCCGGCGCCGGCCGCGACCACGCCCCGGGTGTGCGACAGGCTCACGTGCACCCCGGGGTGGTCCGGCAGGTAGGGCTTGCCGTGGTCGGCGAGCCCGCAGTCCGGGCACTGCTGGGCGAGGACGAGGCCGGCCACCGGCACGTCGAGCAGCCGGGCGGCGCAGAGCCGGACCAGGACGTGGCCGGCGGTGAAGTCGGTCCGCCCGGACTCGTGCCGGAAGCGCGCGGCGCGCTCCCGCTCCATGGCGGTCAGCAGGTGCTCGCCCGCCTCGGGGTGCCGCAGTACGGCGTCGGCGGACGCGACGGCGACGAGCGGCGCGCTCTGTTCCTGGGCCTCGGTGGTCATGCCTCCAACCTAGGGCCTTGCCGTCCGTCGGCACCCGCCCGAGGAAGCGCTGCTCCGTACGGATGAATTTCGGATCCGATCTGAGGGTCTGTAAAGTGCGGATGGTCCGTTTTGGGGTTGGATGTCCCGGATCTGTTAGATCGCCAGCAGATGGCACGGAACATGGCAGGTCGTCCCGGCCTGTCCTTTTCTCATGCACGGAGGAATTGTCGATGGGTCAGGCCACCGGTTCGCCGGATCACAGAACGACCGCCGTGAGAACACCGGCCACACGACGGCGCCGGGCCGTCCGGGTGGCGGTGGCGACCGCCCTCACCGCGCTGCCGCTGGCCGCGGTGCTGACGGTCGGTTCCGCCGCCCCGCTGGCCCCGCCGCTGGGCGCCTGCTCGGGGCCCGACTGCCCCGCCACCTGGCCGCCGCCCAACAACGGCGACTTCCCCGGCCGCGACGCCACCATCAACGTCTTCACCGGCGGCGACTACACGGTGACCGGCCGCGCCGCGGAGGCCGAGGGCAAGATCGTCACGCTGGGGAACCTGACCGTCGACAAGAACGGCGGCGGCATCTACAACATGGGCGTCGTCGGCGTCGGCTCGCGCGTGGTGCCGCCGAACGGCAGCGACTTCGTGACCGCCGGCGGCAACGTCGACGTGCTGACCGGCAACGCGATCCTGATCGGCGGCAGCGACTCGCACGGCCCGGCCTTCGGCAACCTGCGCCACGCGGGCTCCGTCACCGGCACCGTGAACATCGACCCCACCGGCGAGTCGATCCAGGACCCGAACGCGGCCGCGCCCTACCAGTCGGTGCTGACCCAGATCGAGGAGGTCTCCGACTGTGTCGGCCGGGCCACCGCGACCGGCACCGTCGACATCTCCCCGAGCCAGGCGACCTTCACCGGTGACGGGACCAGCATGAAGCAGGTCTTCAACGTCACCCAGAACCTCGCCTCGCCGTCCGGCGGGCAGATCGGCCTGGTCTTCAACAACATCCCGGCCGGCGCCACCGTCGTGGTGAACATGCTCGGGGACAGCCCGATCATCAACACCTACACCGGCACCGGCCTGGCCGGGGACCAGACCACCGACATGCGCTCGAAGCTGATGTACAACTTCCCGACCGCGACCTCGGCGCAGATCCTCGGCAGCGCCCAGTTCCAGGGCTCGGTCATGGCCGGCAACCCGGGCGGCACCACGACCATCGCCCAGCCGGGCATGAACGGCCGGGTGTACCTGGCGGGCAACCTGGTCCACACCGGTACCGGCGGCTACGAGATCCACAGCTACCCGTTCGACGGCGACCTGCCGGACTGCGCCGTGACGCCCAGCCCGTCGCCGACCTCGCCGACGCCGTCCCCCTCGCCGACCTCGCCGAGTCCGACGTCGCCGTCTCCCACGTCGCCGTCGCCGACTTCCCCGTCCCCGACGTCGCCGAGCCCGACGTCGCCGAGCCCGACGTCCCCCGCGCCGACCTCTCCGGCGCCGACCTCGCCGTCGGCCAGCGCGACGACGTCGAGCGCCGGTCCGGGCCCGACCAGTCACCACCCGACCAAGGCGCCGACCAGCCAGCACCCCGGTGGCGGTGAGCTGCCCTCCACCGGTGCGGGCAACGCCCCGGTGGTCTTCGGCCTGGCGGGCGTCGGCCTGCTCGGCCTCGGCGGTCTGGCCGTACTGGCCGCCCGCCGCCGCGGCCGCCACAGCTGACGGACCGTACCGCTGACGAACTGACGAACTGATCAGCCGGACAGCGGCGCAGGCCGCCCGAGTCGACCCCGACCGGGCGGCCTGCGCCGTTCCCGTCCCCGCCGCCGCGGGCTTCCCCCGGTCCGGCCGCCTACCGCTCGGTCGGGTAGCGGGCGAGGCCCGAGGTGAGCAGGCCGAAGGCGTGCCGCACCCCCGCCTCGACCCGGGTCCGTACCGCCTCGGCCGGCTCCCCGGCGACCATGGCCCGCCGGATCTCGCCGAGCACCGCCCGGTGGGCCCCCGCGACGGCTCCGGCCACGACCCGGGGGAGCGGGTCCTCCGGTGCGGCGCCCGACTCCTCGGCCAGGGCGGCCGCCAGCGCCGCTTCGGCCCGTTCGCCGAGCTCCAGCAGTCGGGCCCGCAGGGCGGCGCTGTCCTCGACGATCCGCCAGAACGCCGCGATCCCCGGGTTCAGTCCGACCGTCGGCTCGCCGCTCGCGAAGGCCGCCAGCAGGTCGGCCCGGACGGCGTCCACGGCCGAGCTGCCCGGGGGGCGGTGCCGGACCACCTCGGCCAGGTGGGCGACCACCTCCTCCTGGCGGTCGAAGAACAGGTCCTCCTTGGTCGGGAAGTAGTTGAAGACCGTGTTCGGCGAGACCCCGGCGGCCCGGGCCACCTCGACCACCGTGACCCGGTCGAAGCCGCGCTCGGCGAACAGGCCCATGGCGGTGTCGGAGAGCAGCTCCCGGGTCTGCTGCTTCTTGAGTTCGCGAAGTCCCATGGCCGGATCCTATCCGCCAATCATGGTGTCACTGAAAACTTGCGGTGACACCAAAAATATCCGCTACGGTGACGGCATGACCTTCACCTTCGGCATCTATCCCGGCGGGCTGGCGGGCGACGACACCGGCGTGATCACCCCCGCCCGCCCCGACGACCCGGCCCTGATCACCGCCGCCCTGCGCGAACTCCAGGGCGGTGCAGGGGAGTTCCTGGTCCGCGCCTACCGCTCGTACCCGGGCGGCGAGCACACCCCCGAGCGGCCCGAGCGGTACGCCGTCGAGGGCCGCCGGCTCGACCTGGTGGTCCAGTACCGGGAGCGGAGCGGGGAGTTGGCGGGCTGGCTGGACTTCGTCCGGCGGACGGTCCGGACCGAGGGGCACCGCCTCGCCCTGCTCCAGATCTGCGAGGAGCCCAACCTGGACCTCCCGCCCGTGGACGGCAGCATCCCGAACGTCCGCCGGGCGCTGGTCGAGGGCGTGGTCGCGGCCAAGGAGGAGGCGCTGGCCCACGGATTCGACCGGCTGGCCGTCGGCTTCAACGCGGTGCCCTCCTTCGACCCCGCGGACACCTTCTGGACCGAGCTCGGGGAGCTCGCCGACGAGCGCTTCCACCGCGCCCTGGACTACGTCGGCCTGGACTTCTTCCCGGACGTCTTCCGTCCCGTCCAGCCGTCCCAACTCGCCGACGCGGTACGGGCGGTGCTCACCGGCTTCCGCCGGGACGCGCTGCCCCGGGCCGGGATCGGGCCGGACGTCCCGCTGCGGATCTGCGAGAACGGCTGGCCCACCGGCCCCGGGCGGAGCGAGGCGCGGCAGGCCGAGGTGGTGGCGGAGGTGGTCCGGACGGTCGCCGGGCTCGCCGCCGAACTCCACGTCACCGGTTACGCGTTCTTCGCGCTGCGCGACGCGGACAGTGCGGGTGCCGGGCTGTTCCCGCGCTTCGGCCTGCTGCGCGACGACTACACGCCCAAGCCGGCCTTCGCGGTCTACCGCGGGCTGGTCCAGGAGCTGACGAACTGACCTTCCGGCGAGGTTAGTTCGCCTCGAAGAAGCGCTCCACCGTGCGACGTCGCGCGGCGACGGCGTGCACCGGTTCGCCGATCACCCGGCCGGCCAGGGCGACGGCCAGCTCGCCGACGTCCTGCCGCAGCACGCGGGCCGCCTCGGCCCGGTCGGCGGCGATCCGGGCGCGGCCGGTGGTGAGCAGTTCGTCCCGGGCGCGGATGCCCTCCGCGCGGGCCGCGACCATCGCCGCCGCGCCGCGCTCGGCGTACTCCTCCCGGATCCGGGCCGCCTCGTGCCGTGCCTCGGCCAGCTCCAGCAGTCGGGCCTCCCGGGTGGCCTCGGCCTCGGCGAGCAGGGCCTCGGCGCGTTCGGCGCGGCCCTCGGTGGCCTCCCAGCGTTCGGACTGCACCCGTTCGATCCGCGGGAGCAGACGGCGGCCGAGCGCCCACATCAGCAGGAAGAGCAGTGCCAGGCCCAGCAGCAGCGGGGCCGGTTCGGGCTTGAGCGGGCCGAGTTCGAGGTTCACGCACGCCTCCCCAGGGTGTGACGTTCCGTCAGCCTTGAGCATCCCCAAGGACGACGGAGGTCGAACTCGGCCCGGGCATGAGCTGCGTCACGGCGGCCGCCGGGCCGTGCCGCCGATCCGGAGGTCGACCCTCCCGGCCGGCTACGTCACCTCGCCCCGGCGGGAGAAGCGCTCCGCCCGCCACTCGCCGCTCTCCAGCACCTCGGCCAACTGCCGGGCCGCGTCCCAGACCTCTGTGTACGACAGGTAGAGCGGCGTGAAGCCGAAGCGCATCAGGTCCGGCGCGCGGAAGTCGCCGATCACCCCGCGCTCGATCAGCGCCTGCACCACCGGGTAGCCGTCGGCGTGCCGCAGCGCGACCTGGCTGCCGCGCCGGGCGTGCTCGCGCGGGGTCGCCACCTCGACGCCGTCCAGGTCCTCGGTCAGCGAGACGAACAGGTCGGTCAGTGCCAGGCTCTTCGCCCGCACCTCCGCCAGGTCGACCCGCTCCCAGATGTCCAGCGAGGCGCCGAGGGCGGCCTGGCCGAGCAGCGAGGGCGAGCTGGTCAGGAACCGGCCGATGCCCGGCTTCGGCTCGTACCCGGGCTCGAAGGCGAACGGCCGGGCGTGGCCGAACCAGCCGCTGAGCGGCTGGAGCGGGCCGGCCGCCAGGTGCCGTTCGGCGACGTACAGGAAGGCCGGCGAGCCGGGGCCGCCGTTCAGGTACTTGTAGGTGCAGCCGATCGCGAAGTCCGCGCCGGCGGCGTCGAGTCCGACCGGCAGCGCGCCCACGGAGTGGCACACGTCCCAGATCATCAGGGCGCCCGCGGCCTGCACCCGGGCGGTGATCCCGGGCATGTCCAGCAGCTCGCCGGTGCGGTAGTCGACGTGCGAGAGGACGACCGCGGCGACGTCCCCGTCCAGGTGCCGGTCCAGCTCCTCGGGGCGGATCAGCGCGCTGCGCGCGCCCTCGACCAGGCCGGTCACGCCCTCGGCGATGTACAGGTCGGTCGGGAAGGCCTCGGCGTCGCCGAGTACCGTGCGCCGGCCCGGGCGCAGCCGCAGCGCGGCCGACAGCACCTTGAACAGGTTGACCGAGGTGGTGTCGCAGACGACCACCTCCGCCGGAGCGGCGCCGACCAGCGGCGCGATCCGCCGCCCCAGCCGGTACGGCTGCTCGAACCAGCCGGCGTCGTTCCAGCTGCGGATCAGCTCCCGGCCCCACTCCTCCTCGACCACCCGGCGCACCCGCTCGGGCGTGCGCGCCGGCAGCGCGCCCAGCGAGTTGCCGTCCAGGTAGACCACCCCGTCCGGCAGGGCGAACTCCTTGCGGAACGCCGCCAGCGGGTCGGCGGCGTCCAGCGCCGCGCAGTCCTCGCGCGTGGTCATTGCCCGTCCCTCCCTCGTCATCCTCTGCCCGTCCCGTTCCGTACCCGTTGTGCCCGTCACAGCCCGTCCCGGATCGTCCACAGCTCCGGAAAGACGTCCTGCTCGGCCGACTTGCGCAGCCAGGTCAGCCCGCTGGAGCCGCCCGAGCCGGGCTTGCCGCCCATGGTCCGCTTGACCGCCGAGAGGTGGCGCTGGCGCCACCGGGTGACCCGCTCGGCCACGTCCAGCAGGGCCTCGCCGAGCGGCCGGAGCGCGGCGAGCTCCGGCTCGGTGTACACCCGCCGCCAGGCCGCCTCGACCTCCGCGGACGGCTGGTAGCGCTGCTCGGAGGGGGCCGGGTGCGGGGCCAGGCCGCGGCGCGCCAGCAGCGCCAGCGCCTCGTCGTACAGGCCGGGGGAGCGCAGCGCCTCGGTCAGCTCGGCCCGGGTGTCGGGCATCCCGTCGTACATCGCCAGCAGCGCGGCGTTCTTGTTGCCGAGCAGGAACTCCAGCCGCAGGAAGGCGGCGGACTGGAAGCCGGAGGCCTCGCCGAACAGCGAGCGGAAGGAGTTGAACTCGTGCGGGGTCATGGTGGCCAGCAGGTCCCAGGACTCCACCAGCACGTCCTGGACGTGGGTGCCCCGGCGCAGCGCGGCCAGGGCGGCGGCCAGGTCGTCCTCGCGCAGCGCCTGCCGGGCGAGCGTCCACTCGTGCCGCAGCAGGTCGAACAGCAGCTCCATCACCTGGGTGGTGACGATGAACGACAGCTCGGCCGGCTCCTTGCTGCGCGGGTGCTGCAGGCCGTGCAGTTCCTCCAGGCGTACGTACTCGGCGTACGGGGTGCCCCGGCCGGGCGCTCCGCCCCGGCCGAACGACAGGTTGGGCGTCTCCACCGTGTCGTGCCCCATCCCGATCCCTCCAGATCCTCCGGGCCGCGTCGCCCGGTCCGGTGGACCAGCCGGACTGCCGGGTTCCACCGGGTGCCCATTGTGCGGCGGCGGTGCCCCCCGCTTGAATGGTCGACGGGCATCACAACCGCCTTTGGAGCTGTCGTTCGCGAGGCGTTCCGCCGATTCGCTTTACGAATGGAAATCCCTTGATCCCGACCACCCGGGAGGCCGCCTTGGACGCCGTCGACCGCCGTCTGCTCGCCGAGCTCCAGGCCGACGCCCGGCTCTCGTACAACGAACTCTCCCGCCGGGTGAGCCTGTCCGCACCCGCGGTGGCCGAACGGGTCCGCCGGCTGGAGTCCGAGGGGGTGATCAGCGGCTACCACGCCCATGTGGACCTCACCCGGGCCGGGCTGCCGATCACCGCGCTGGTCCAGATCCAGTGCTACGGCCCGCGCTGCGTGCTGCGCGACCCGGAGGTGCCGACCTGGCCGGAGGTGGTCCAGCTGCACCGGGTCACCGGCGGGGCGTGCTGCGTGCTGCTGGTCGCGGTGTCGACGATGGCCGAGTTCGAGGCGGTGTGCGACCGGCTCGGCGGCTACGGCCAGCCGTCCAGCTCGATGATCCTCTCCAGCCCGGTGCCCTGGCGGCCGGTGGTGCCGCACTGAGCGCCGCCGGGTCGCGGTCGGGCCGCGGTCGGGTCGCGGCACCGCGGCCGGCCGGCCCTGACGCGGACGTCAAGGGGTAGGTTGCCCGGCATGCCGAACGAGCGCCACATCCTGCTGCTGCCCGGGAGCCTGCGGGCCGGTTCCACCAACGAGACCGTGCTGCGCACCGCGGCCGCGGTGGCGGCCGCCACCCCGGGTCTGCGGGCCACCTACTACGCGGGCCTGGCCGGGCTGCCGCACTTCAACCCGGACCACGACACCGACCCGCTGCCGGAGCCGGTGGCCGGGCTGCGGGCCGCGATCGGGGCGGCCGACGCGCTGCTGGTCTGCACCCCCGAGTACGCCGGGACGCTGCCGGGCGCGTTCAAGAACCTGCTGGACTGGACGGTCGGCGGGGTCGAGATCTCGGACAAGCCCACCGGCTGGATCAACGCCGCCGGCCCGGGCCGCGGCCTGGGGGCCGAGGCCACCCTGCGCACCGTCCTCGGCTACACCGGTGCGGCGGTGCTGGACGAGGCCTGCGTCCGGCTGCCGCTGGAGCGCGGCGCGGTGGGCCCGGACGGGCTGGTCGCCGACCCGCTGGTGCGCGAGCGGATCGGCGGGGTGCTGGCCCGGCTCGCGGCGGGCTGAGCGGGGGCTCAGCCGGGGGAGGGGGCTGAGGGCCTGGCCGGGGTCAGTGCCCCGTCGGCAGGTGCACTCCGAGCCCGGCCAGGCCCTCCAGGAACAGCTCGACGCCGACCGCCGCCAGCAGCAGCCCGAGCAGCCGGGACAGCACCTCCAGCGAGGTGCGGTGGGTGCGCCGCATCAGCGGGGCGAGCACCGCCACGCAGAGGTAGTTGATCACCGCGACGGCCACGTACGCCCCGGAGACGGCGGCCTTCCAGCCCCAGTTGTCCTGGTTGAGCGAGGCGACCAGGACGGCCGTGATGGCGAGCGGGCTGGCGATGTACGGCAGCAGCAGTTCGCGGATTCCGTCCACCAGCGGGTTCGCGAGGTGCTCGTCCTCCTCGCCGTCCGAGCCGAGGTGGACGCCGAAGACCAGCGCGACGGCGTAGACGAAGAAGATCGCCCCGCCCGCGAGCTGCAGCGACTGGTCGCTGATGTGGAACAGGGTGGTCAGCTCGTCGGCCCCGAAGCCGAGCACCAGGCCGATCACCGCCGAGATGGCCGTGCTCAGCGCCGCCAGCCGCCGCAGCTCCAGGTTGCTCCTGGTCCCGGCCAGCCGGGCGAAGGCCAGCAGGGTCTTCGGCGGACCGACCACGGCGAAGAAGGTGATGAAGGCGCTGCCCAGGTTGAAGACGAACATGGGCCCAGCATGACCGCGCGGCCCCGGGCGGCCGGGGCGCCACGCCCCGCGTCCGGGCGTGGCGTGAATCTCCCCGGCGGCCGTCCATTCCTGGTCAGGGGCGAATTCGCCCGGATGGCGGTCCCGGCTCGAAGGGACGGGCGCTCTCGGTTGCTATGGAGGCAGGACTGCCAGCGAGCGGGACCAGCCCGCCGCGGAAGCGAGGATGCGACATGTGCCTGAACCGTAAGGACCTGGGCCTACTGGCCCTGCGCGGCGCGGTCGGCGGGGTGCTGATCGCGCACGGCACCCAGAAGCTGTTCGGCTGGTTCGGGGGCGGCGGCCTGGAGGGCACCACCCAGGCCATGGAGCACATGGGCTTCCACCCGGCCCGGGAGAGCGCGCTCGCGGCCGGCCTCGGCGAGGCGGGCGGCGGGGCGCTGCTGGTGGCCGGGCTGGCCACCCCGGCGGCCGGCGCGGTGGTGGCCGGGACGATGGCGGGCGCGGTGTCGGTGCACGCCCCGGCCGGCTTCTTCGCGATGTCCGGCGGCTACGAGTACCCGGCCTTCCTCGGCGCGACCGGGCTGGCGATCGGCCTGGCCGGTGCCGGCCGGTACTCGCTGGACCACCTGACCGGCCACGTCTTCGACCGGCCGTGGGTCGGGCTGGTGGCCTTCGTGGCGAGTGCCGCCGGGGCGTACGGCGCGGTCGCCCGGCGCCGGCACCAGGTGCGGCTGCGCGAGGAGCGGGCCGCGGTGGAGGCGGACGAGCAGGAGGGCTCGGGGCTCTCGTAGGGCCCCTCGCGGAGGCGGGTCCCGCAGGCCGGTTCACCCGGAGGCAGCAGCCCTGCTGGCGGAGGCCCGCCCGCCCTCGGAGGGTGGGCCGGGAGGTGTGCCGGGCAGCCCGGCGCCGACCGGAAACGAGGGACCGCATGGACCGCCAGCCGCTCACCCGCGCGAGGGCCTGTACCCCGCCGAGGGCCACCGCCCAGGACCTGGACGCACCGTTGCTGCGCCGCCAACGGCGGGCGGTGGCAGGGGTGTTGGCCGCCGTGGTGGTCGGCGCGGCGGCGCTCGCGGGCTGCTCCTCCGGCCAGAGCGCGAGCAGTGTGGCCTCCGGGGCGGCGGCCGCGGTGGAGCGGGGTGCGAGCGCCGCCGCCTCCGCCGCCTCGGCGCTGGCCTCGGTGGCCGGCGGGGCGGGTGCGGCGATCGCCTCGGCGGAGGCGCAGGCCTCGGCGGCGGTGTCGGCGGCCTCCTCGGCCGTCGCCGGGATCAAGGGCGGGCTGGACGCCAAGGGGGACGTCGCGGTCGGGGCGGTGAGCACCGGTTCGGACGGCAAGCCGCAGGTGTCGCTGACCGTCACCAACCACGGGCAGCAGTCGTACCGGTACGTGATCCAGCTGGACTTCACCGACGAGTCCGGCAAGGTGCTGGACGCGACCGCGGTGACCGTCCAGGACGTGGCCGCCGGGCAGAGCGCCCAGGCCACCGGGCACGCCAACCGGGACCTGTCCGGCACGGTCAAGGCCGAGGTGGCCAACGCCGTCCGCTATTGAGTCTGGACCTGGCCGCCCAGCTCAGCGTGGGTGCGGAACCTTAAGCGGGGCTCAAGGCCCAACGGCACCCCTTGACGGGCGAGTTGGTCTAGTCCATTTTTATTGCCCAGGTGCAGGGAGCCCCTGAACCGGCGCCGGCGGCCTCGTGCTGCCGGCGCCGGTTCGGCACATCCCGGTAGTCCGTCATGGTCTGATCCGCTCGATTCCCCACCCATGCCTGTCATGTCCCGGTCGTCCGGCCCCACCCCGGACGCGCGCCCCCGGGACGGCGGGTACCCCCACAACCAGGAGTCACGCACCCATGCTGCGCTCACGCATTGAAAGGGCCGGGACCCCGGCTCCGCAGGGCGGCCGCCGACGCCGTCCCAAGAGCCTGGCCGCCATCGCGGCCGGCACCACCGCCTCCCTGCTGCTCGGCGCCGGTCTCGCGCTGACCGGCGGTGCCGCGGCCAACGCCGCGACCACCAACTCCACCGGCGCGCCCGCCACCAGCGGCGGCATCAAGGTCGCCTACTACGACCAGTGGTCGGTCTACGCGAACGCGTACTACCCCAAGACGATCCAGGACACCGGCGTCGCCGGGAAGCTGGACTACCTGATCTACGACTTCGCCAACATCCACCCGACCGACCTGGGGTGTTTCGAGGCCACCAAGGCCGCGGACACGAACGACAACAACCCCAACGCGGGTGACGGCGCCGCCGACGCGTTCGCCGACTACCAGAAGAGCTTCGGCGCGGACATCTCGGTCGACGGCGTCGGCGACGTCTGGAACCAGCCGATCGCGGGCAACTTCAACCAGCTGAAGAAGCTGAAGGCGAAGAACCCGAACCTCAAGGTCCTGCTCTCGCTGGGCGGTTGGACCTACTCCAAGTACTTCTCGCCGGCCTCCGCCACGGACGCCTCGCGCAAGCACCTGGTGTCGTCCTGCATCGACATGTTCATCAAGGGCAACCTGCCCGCCGACGCCGGCTTCGGCGGCCCGGGCTCGGCGGCCGGCGTCTTCGACGGCATCGACATCGACTGGGAGTACCCGGGCGGCGGCGGCCACACCGGCAACATCTCCAGCCCGGCGGACAAGCAGAACTTCACCGCGCTGCTGAAGGAGTTCCGCACCCAGCTGGACGCGCAGGGCGCGGCCGACAAGAAGACCTACGCCCTGGCGGCGGCGGTCGGCGCCGGCCAGGACAAGATCATGAACGTCGAGACCGACAAGATCGGTCAGTACCTGACCTTCCTCGACGTCATGACCTACGACATGCACGGCGGCTGGGACGCCCAGGGGCCGACCAACCACCAGGCCGCGCTCTACTCGACCCCGGACGACCCGTCGACCCCGGCCAAGCCGGGCAACGGCAAGTACTCCATCGACAACGCCATCAAGGCGTGGACGGTCGGCGACAAGGAGTACGGCATCCCCGGCGGCTTCCCCGCCAACAAGATCAACATGGGTGTGCCGTTCTACTACCGCGGCTGGACCGGCGTGAAGGACAACGGCAAGCACGGCCTGTACCAGCCCGCCACCCAGCCGGCGGCCGGCGCGGCGATGTCCGGCAACGTCCCGGGCATCCAGATGTTCAAGGAGCTCGCGGGCTTCGTCGACAACCCGTCCAAGACCTTCTGGGACGACGCGGCCCAGGCCACGTACTTCTACGACGGCAACACCTTCTGGAGCGGTGAGGACGCCAAGTCGATCCAGGCCAAGCTCGACTACGCGCACTGCAACGGCCTCGGCGGCGCCTTCGCCTTCTCGCTGTACGACCTGGGCACCAAGACCGCCCTGTTCGACAAGATGGTGAGCGCCACCAACGGCTCCGCGTCCGCCTGCCCGGCCCCGCCGACCGGCACGCCGACCCCGACCTCGACCGGCACCCCCACCGGCACCCCCACCGGCACGCCGACCGGGACCCCCACGGGCACGCCGACCGGGACCCCGACCGGCACCCCGACCACGCCGGCCTCCTGCCCGTCCGCCCCGAGCTGGGACGCGAACACCACCTACGCGGCCGGCGGCACCAAGGTCTCGTGGAAGGGCCACTACTACACCAACAAGTGGTGGACCAAGGGCGACGACCCGAGCCAGAGCGGCCAGTGGGGCGTCTGGACCGACAACGGCCCCTGCTGAGACCCGCACCACCGATTGACCGAGGGGCCTGACGGACCCTCGCACCGAACGCGGGCGGCCCCGGACGAGGAATGACCTCGTCCGGGGCCGCCCGCTGTTTCGGGCCGCTCAGATCTTGGCGTAGGTGACCGTGATCGTGGTCGACGAGCTGGTGATCAGCAGGTTGCTCTCGCCCTTCTCGGCGAGGACCGAACCGTCGCCCACCGGGGACACCTCGAAGCCGGCGGCCTTGAGCGCCGCCTGGTACGCGGCGAGGTCGCCGTCGGCGGCCTCGCAGGTGATGAGGTAGCCGCCGGTAGCGCCGTTGACCGTGGTGATCTTCCCGGTGGGGAGCGGGATGTCGGCGGGAAGGTCGGCGGGCCTGGTCTTGCCGTTCTGGACCGCGGTGGCGGGCGCGGTCCCGCCCGGCGCCGGAGCGGACGGAGCGGCGGTCGGGGCACCGGTCGCCGGGGCGGAGGGCGCGGACACCGGGGCGGAGGATGCGGCGGCCGGGGTCGTCGGAGCGGCCGCCGCGGGGGTGCTCGGGGCGGCGGTGGGCGAACCGTCGCTGTTGCAGGCGGTGAGCCCCAGTCCGGCCGCGACGACGGCGGCGAGCAGGGCGGAGGTGCGCTTGATCTGCATGGTGGAGCCCAATCGGTAACGGAGCATCAGGATCGTTCCAGAGCCAGGCAGATTCTCATATCGAAGGGTTGGAAGCTAACGACTATCCGGCGGGCCGGGATCCTCCGCGTTCCCGGCCCCGGGCTCCTTTGTGTTCCCAGCGCCGGGCTACGCCTGGCCGGCGGTGCGGCCGGGGGCGTCCGGCCGGCTCTCCTCGATCCGCCGCAGCATCCGGCCCAGCATCGCGGAGAGTGCGGCGCGGTCCTCGCCCGCGACGTCCTGGAGCAGCTCCTCCTCGAACACCGCCGCCATCCGCATCGACTCCAGCCACTTGTCCCGACCGGTCTCGGTCAGCTCGATGATCACCCGCACCCGGTTGTTCTCGTCCCGCTCCCGGGTGACCAGGCCGTCGGCCACCATCCGGTCGATCCGGTGCGTCATCGCCGCCGGGGTGAGCCCGAGCCGCTTGGCCAGCTCGCCCGGCCCCAGCTGGTACGGGCTGCCGGCGACCACCAGGGCCTTGAGCACCTCCCACTCGGCGGAGGTGATTCCGAGCACAGTCAGCTGGCGGTCGTACGCCACGCCCATCCGCCGGGAGACCCGGTTGAGGGTCTGCACGATGGTCTCCACCTGGGGGTCGACCGTGGGGAACTCCCGCTGGTAGAGGGCCACTTGCTCGGCGATGCCGAACTCCAGGGGGGTGGCCGGGGCGGGCTTGTCAGTGGCCGGCCGCGGCTTGTCCGTAGTCATGCGGACCAGTGTCGCACGAGCGTGCACTCCTTAAGCCTTTGACTCCGCACTCTTCCGGTGCTAAGACTTTATCTCGTCAAACTTTAGCTCTGAAATCTTCTGGACTTAAGAGTATCCAGTTGAAACCAGGAAGGGATGTGCACGGTGACCGGCACGGTGAAGCAGCAGAGGCAGCGGCGTGGAGCGGGCGGCCCGCTGCGCCGCGTCCAGATCGGCAACGCACTCAGTGCGTTCGGCAGCGGGTTCACGATGCCGTACATGTTCGTGTACGTGGACCAGGTGCGCGGGCTGGGGTCGATGGTCGCCTGGATGGTGTTCACCCTCTTCGCGCTGGCGGCCCTCGCCGTCCTCCCGTTCATCGGCCGCGGCATCGACAAGTACGGCCCCCGCCCGGTGCTGCTGGCCGGTACGGCGCTCGCCGCCACCGGCGCGTTCGCCTTCGGCCACGCCACCGGCACCCCGGCCCTGCTGGTCTCCGCCTTCCTGTTCGGCGCGGGTGTCACCACCTGCCAGCCGGCGCTCGCCACCATGATCGTCCGCTGCTCCACGGCCGCCACCCGCTCGCGTGCCTTCGCGCTCCAGTTCACCCTGGTCAACCTGGGCATGGGCATCGGTGCGCTGGTCGGCGGGCAGATCGTGAACGTGTCCGACCCGGCCAGCCTCACCCGGCTGTTCACCATCGAGGCGGCGACGTTCCTCGGCCTCGCCCTGGTCACCGGCACCGCCCGGATATCCAAGGTCCAGCTGACCGCCGTCCACGAGAAGGCCGACGGCCCGACCGGCCTGCGCGCGCTGGTCGCCGACAAGGCGATGCTGCGGCTCTGCCTGCTCGCCGGGCTGATCTTCTTCACCTGCTACGGCCAGTTCGAGTCCGGTGTCGCGGCCTTCGCGACCTCCACCGTCGGCACCGCGCCCTCCACCCTGGGCTTCGCGATCGGCGCCAACGCGCTGACCATCGTGGTGCTGCAGATGTTCATGGTGCGGATCACCGCGCGCCGCCGCCGCACCACCGCGATGGCCGCGGCCGGCGTGGTCTGGCTCGGTGCCTGGGCGATGGCCCTGGTGGCCGGCCTGATCCGGACGGAGACCATGGCCGCCACGGTCGCCATCGTCTCGATCTACGCCCTCTTCGGCGTCGGCGAGTCGCTGCTCGCGCCCACCATGGGCCCGATCGTCGCGGACCTCGCCCCGGCCCGGCTGCTCGGCACCTACAACGCCGGGTACTCCCTGGTGAAGCAGATCGCGATCGCGGTCGGCCCCGCCGTCGGCGTGCTGCTGGTCGGCTCCGGCGCCTGGCCGCTCTACCTGGCGGCCATGGCGGGCTCCACGGTGCTGATCGTCGTCCTGGCGCTGCGGCTGCGCCCGTACCTCACGCCGGAGCAGGACAACGCGGCCCCGGCCGTGGTCCACGCCGTCCCGGTCCGGGAACTGCAGACCGCCGCGTAGCGGAACGGCCCGCAAGGGTGTTCGTCACGGGCGCCGACCAGGTCACCTGGTCGGCGCCCGTCGCGCTTGGCTTCGCGGGCACCGCCACATAGTGTCAGTGGCTGTTGACCGCCCGGCCCCGGCGGGCGCGGCGCGACCCGGGCGGAGCCAGGCCCCGGGCAGAGCAGACAGGCGAAATCGGCGAGGCTATGACGCAAGCGGCGCTCACGCACCCACCGGCGGCCCCGACCTCCGCCGCCCCGGCCCCGGCCCCGCGCGGGGGCCTGGTCCGCTGGGCGGCCGACCGCTCCGGCTGGCTCGGACCGATCGCCGTCGCGCTCTTCGCCGGCCTGCTGCGGTTCTGGAACCTCGGCCACCCCAACGCCTTCGTCTTCGACGAGACGTACTACCCCAAGGACGCCTGGTCGCTGCTCCAGCAGGGCTACGAGGGCACCTGGCCGGACCACGCCAACGCCGACATCCTCTCCGTCCCGCAGTCGATCCCGCTGGGCTCCGCGCCCGAGTTCGTCGCGCACCCGCCGCTCGGCAAGTGGGTGATGGCGACCGGCGAGCAGCTGTTCGGGCTCAACCCCTTCGGCTGGCGGTTCATGACCGCCCTGCTCGGCACCCTCGCCGTGCTGATGCTCGCCCGGATCGGCCGCCGCCTCTTCGGCTCCACCCTGGTCGGCTGCACCGCCGCGCTGCTGATGGCGGTGGACGGCCTCCAGCTGGTGATGAGCCGGGTCGGCCTGCTCGACGGCATCCAGATGTTCTTCGTGCTCGCGTCCTTCGGCAGCCTGCTGGTCGACCGCGACCACGTCCGCGCCAGGCTCGCCGGGGTGGCCGACGCCGACGCCGTCCGGCTCGGCTGGCGCCCCTGGCGGATCGCCGCCGGGGTGTTCGTCGGCGCCGCCTGCGCGGTCAAGTGGAACGGCGCCCCGATCCTCGCCGCCTTCGGCATCCTGACCGTCCTGTGGGACCAGTCCGGCCGCCGCGGGGCCGGCGCCCGCCGCCCCTGGCGCTCCATGCTGCGCCTGGACGCCGTCCCCGCCTTCCTCGCCATGGTCGGCTCCGCCGTGGTGGTGTACGTCGGCGCCTGGAGCGGCTGGCTGGCCACCGGAGGCAGCGGCGCCAACGGCGGGGGAGGCTACGACCGGCACTGGGCCGACGGGCGCGCCGGGCTCTCCCCGGACAGCGTCCTCGGCATCCCGCTGCCGCAGGTCCCGATGGGCTGGGTGCCCGCGCCGCTGCGCAGCCTGTGGCACTACCACGCGCAGATGTACGACTTCAACACCGGCCTGAGCACCCCGCACACCTACCAGTCCAACCCCTTCGCCTGGCTGGTCGACGGCCGCCCGGTCTCGATGTACTGGGAGCAGATCCCGTACGGGCAGCACGGCTGCACCTCCTCGGGCGGCTGCGCGGCGCAGATCCTGGGCCTCGGCACGCCGTTCCTGTGGTGGGCGGCCTGCTTCGCGCTGGTCTACCTGCTGTGGCGCTGGTTCTTCCGGCGGGACTGGCGCTCGGGCGCGGTGCTGTGCGCGGTCGCCGCCGTCTACCTGCCCTGGTTCCGCTACCAGGAGCGGACGATCTTCTCCTTCTACATGGTCGTGCTGGTGCCGTTCCTCTGCCTGGCCGTCGCCCAGATGCTCGGGGCGATCCTCGGCCCGGCCGGGTGCAGCCCCGAGCGCCGCCGGATCGGGGCGATCGGGGCCGGGGCGGTCGTGCTCGCGATCGTCGGCTGCTTCGCCTTCTTCTACCCGCTGTACACGGCGGAGGTGATCCCGATGTCGTCCTGGCAGGACCGGATGTGGTTCACCAGCTGGATCTGATGCCGGTGCCGGTGCCGCTGGCGGCGTCGGGCGGCCAGCTGCTGCCGGTCACCCCGGTGCTCGGGGTGGTCACCGCCGTGCTGCTGCTGGCCGCCGTCGCGGTGGCCGGGCGGGGCCTGCTCGGCCACGGGCACGCCGTCCTGCGGGCCGGGCTGCGCGCGGTGGTGCAGCTGGCGGCCGTCGCCGCGGTGATCAGCTGGGTGGTCGGTTCACTCTGGTGGTCGGCGCTGTTCGTGCTGGTGATGTTCTCGGTCGCGGTGCGCACCGCCGGCCGGCGGATGACCCCGGGCCCGGGCTGGGTCTGGGCGGCCGCCCCGATCGGTGCCGGGGTGCTGCCGGTGCTCGCCCTGCTGCTGGGCGTCGGACTGCTGCCGGCCGAGGGCCTGTCCGTCATCCCGGTCGCGGGCATCCTGATCGGCGGCGCGCTCAGCGCGACCTCGCTGGCCGGGCGGCGGGCCCTGGACGAGCTGCGGCTGCGGCGCGGCGAGGTGGAGGCCGCGCTGGCGCTCGGCTTCGAGGAGCGCGACGCCCGGCTGGAGATCTGCCGGACGGCGGCGGCGACCTCGCTCGTCCCGGCGCTGGACCAGACCCGGACGGTCGGCCTGGTGACCCTGCCCGGGGCGTTCGTCGGGATGCTGCTGGGCGGGTCCTCGCCGGTCCAGGCGGGGGCGGTGCAGCTGTTCGTGCTGATCGGGTTGCTGGCGGTGGAATCGGTGGCGATCGTGGTGGTGCTGGAACTGGTCGGGCGCGGGCTGGTCGCGGTCGAGCCGGACGGGGGCGGCCGGTAGGCGGGGCGGTCCCCGTCGGCCCGTCGTAGGTCACCGTGGGTCGTCGTGGCCCTCGTCGGTCTTCCGAGAGGGGTCGGTTGACGCCGTCGGGTACGCTTGGGGCCGTTGAAGGGGAGTAGCCCTCCACCGGACCGTCGACATACTGGCCCCCAGGGGCCCGGCGCCCGGGGCACCGCTCGATGAACGGTGCCGGCGAGACCTTCGGCCGCAGTGCTGTGACCATGACCAGTGCTGTCGGGCCGAAGCGTCCCCTGACGGAGCCGCGGCGGCCGGGCAGCCTCCGACCGAGGAAAACCCCTGATGAGTCTCACCGTTGCCGCGTTGACCTTCGGCATCATCTTCCTGGCCGAACTGCCGGACAAGACCGCGCTGGCCAGCCTGGTGCTCGGCACCAAGTACCGCGCGAGCTACGTCTTCGCGGGCATCGCCGCCGCCTTCGCCCTCCAGGTGGGCCTCGCGCTCGCCGCCGGGCACCTGCTCTCGCTGCTGCCGCACCGCTGGGTGGAAGGCGTCACCGGCCTGCTGTTCCTGGTCGGCGCGGCGATGCTGCTGTTCCACGGCGGCGAGGACGAGGACGAGCACGCGGCCAAGGAGCCGTCCTCGAACAGCTTCTGGAAGGTGGCCGGGGCCAGCTTCGTGGTGGTCGCGATCGCCGAGTTCGGCGACCTGACCCAGATCATGACCGCCAACCTGGCCGCCAAGTACGCCGACCCGCTGGCCGTCGGCCTCGGCTCCTGGCTGGCGCTGTGCGCGGTCGGCGGGATCGCCATCGTGGGCGGCCAGAAGCTGCTCAAGTACGTGCCGATGAAGCTGATCATCCGGGTGGCGGCGGCGATCATGGTGGTGCTGGCGGGCATCAGCATCTTCGGGGCGATCACCGGCTGATCCGTCCGCCGTCCGCCGCCTGTCGGCCTCAGCAGCTGTTGTGGGCGTCCAGGGCGGCACGGGTGTTGGGGCCGAAGACGCCCCGCTTGTCCCCCTTGACGGCCCACATCCACTGGACGTAGCCGACCGTGTTCACGGTGGTGTCGTCGTACACCCCGGTCACCGGCACGCTCGCCCAGCAGACGACGACGGCGAGCTTCTGCTGGAGGGCGGTCACGTCGGGCCCGCTCATCCCGGACTGCAGCACGCGCGGGGTCGGGGCGGTGGTGGGCGTCGGGGTCGGGGAGGGGGCCGGGGGAACGGTCGGCGTGGGGGCCGGGGCGGGGGGAGCGGCCGGGGCCTCGGTGGTCGGTGCGGCCGTCGGCGGCGGGGTGACCGTCTTCGTCGGGCTCGGCTTGCGGGTGGCGGTGGGCGTCGGGCTGGGCGCCTCGCTGGTCGGCGCCGCCGTGGTCGGAACGGGCGTCGCCAGGGTGGGCGGGTCCACCGGGGCGGGCGCCAGGGTGCTCGTCGGCAGCGGCTGCGCCTGCTTGGCCGGCGGTTCGGCGGAGGGCGTCACCGCGTACGCGACGCCGATGGTGAGCGCGACCAGGGCGGCGCCGATCCCGGCGAGCAGCCCCTTGCGCTGGGCGAGCGGGCGCCGCTCGGCCTGCTCGGCCGCCCGTCTGGCGGCCCGGCCGCCGCCCTCGGGCCCGGGCGCGTCCGGGGCCCGTGCGACGTCCGGGCCCTGCCCGGCGCCGGGTGCCTGCCCGAAGGCGAAGAGGCCGATCTCGTTCCCGCCCGGCCCGGCGGGCGGGACCGGCGGCAGCACGGTGGTGGCGTACACGTCCCCGTGGCCGCCGGGGTGGGCCTCGGGGTAGCCGTCGGCGGCGGGGCCGAACGGGTCATGCCCGGGGCCGGCCGGGGCCTGTCCCGACCCGAAGGGGGCCTGCGCCGACCCGAAGGGGTCCTGTCCCGGGGCGACGGGCGGCAGCACCGTGGTGGCGTACGCGTCCGCGTCCGGTCCGAGCGGGGGAGCGGCCGGCTGCCCGGGGGCGGGCTGTCCCGGGGGGACCGGCGGCAGCACCGTGGTCGCGAACGGGTCCACCACCGGCGCGTTCGGGTGGCTCTCGTCGGCCACCTGGTCGGCGGTCTGCGGAACGTACGGGCGGACCAGCGGCGGGCCCTCGACGTGCGGCAGGACGGCGGTCTCGGTGAGGCTCGGGTCCGGGACGCAGCCGCACCCGGTGGAGCGTGCGGTGCCGCACGTCGGGCAGTGCTGGTCCGGCATCGGCCGGTCCTCCTCGGGTTCGCGTCGACTTCGCGGTCGGTCGGTCGGTCGGTCGTCGTTCGTTCAGTCGGTCGATCGTCCGGTGCGCGTTCGGCGCGTGTTCCCGGCGGATCCGGGCGCACGATCGGGCCTGATTATGCAGGACCGTCCGAAGGGGGGACAGGGGCGTCCGTCCCCCGGCGGGGGTGTTGTGCCGGTTGGTGCGGGTTGGCTCCTCCGAGAACGCCCGGAGCGCGGCGGTTGTCCCCGGCGCTTACGCTCGGCTCAACCCGGTGGAACATACCGGGACGAAACCGACCAGCGCGGTGAGCTGGGAGTGATCATCCGCACGGCCCGGCCGACGGGCCCGGGACCCCATGGAGACGCCATGCCCACGGAGACGCCGTGATGCCCGGGGAGACGCCGTGACGCCCCGCGCGGACGCCGTGACGCCCGCGGGGACCCGATGACGGAGCCGCGCACCGCGTCCGGCCGGAGCCCGGCGGGCGAGCCCGGCCCGCCGGCGGTCACCGTCCCCAACCTCTGGGTGCCGATCGGCGCCCTGCTGCTGGCGATGCTGCTCGCGGCCCTCGACCAGACCATCGTCTCCACCGCGCTGCCGACCATCGTCAGCGACCTCGGCGGCCTCGACCACCTCTCCTGGGTGGTCACCGCCTACCTGCTGGCCTCCACCGCCGCGACCCCGCTGTGGGGCAAGCTCGGCGACATGTACGGCCGGAAGCGCTTCTTCCAGGCCTCCATCGTGATCTTCCTGCTCGGCTCGGTGCTGTGCGGGATCGCCCAGAACATGGGCGAGCTGATCGCCTTCCGCGCCCTCCAGGGCCTGGGCGGCGGCGGGCTGATGGTGCTCTCCCAGGCGATCGTCGGCGACCTCGTCGCGCCCCGGGACCGCGGCCGCTACCAGGGCCTCTTCGGCGCCGTCTTCGGCGTCACCAGCGTGCTCGGTCCGCTGCTCGGCGGGGTGTTCGTCGACCACCTCAGCTGGCGCTGGGTGTTCTACATCAACCTGCCGATCGGCATCGTCGCCCTGGTGGTGATCGCGGCGGTGCTGCACGGGATGGAGGTCCGGCGCGAGCACCGGATCGACTACCTGGGCACCGTCCTGATCGCCGCCGTCGCCACCTGCCTGGTGCTGATGACCTCGCTCGGCGGGACCACCTGGGCCTGGACGTCCTGGCAGGTCGTCGGCCTCGGCGTGCTCGGGCTGGTGCTGCTGCTCGCCTTCGTCCAGGTCGAGCGGACGGCCGCGGAGCCGGTGCTGCCGCTGCGGCTGTTCCGCTCGCGGACGTTCAGCCTGGTCGCGGTGATCTCCTTCGTGGTCGGCTTCGCGATGTTCGGCGCGCTGACCTACCTGCCGACCTTCCTCCAGGTGGTCCAGCAGGTCTCGCCCACCATGTCCGGCATCCACATGCTGCCGATGGTGCTCGGCATGCTGCTCACCTCGATCGGCTCCGGCCAGATCGTCGCCCGTACCGGCCACTACCGGATCTTCCCGATCGCCGGGACGGCCGTGACGACCATCGGGCTGCTGCTGCTCTCCCGGCTGGACGAGCACAGCAGCACCGCCGAGATGAGCTTCTACTTCCTGGTCTTCGGCCTCGGGCTGGGACTGGTCATGCAGGTGCTGGTGCTGATCGTGCAGAACTCGGTCGGCTACGAGGACCTCGGCGTGGCCACCGCGGGCGCCACCTTCTTCCGCTCCATCGGGGCCTCCTTCGGCGTCTCCATCTTCGGGACGGTCTTCGCGAGCGGACTGCGCAGCCGGCTCGCCGACGCCCTGGCGGGGGTGCCGCTGCCGCCCGGCTTCCGACCGGAGGTCATCACCTCCGACCCGCGGGTCATCCCCCGGCTGCCGACCGCCGTCCAGCCGGGCGTCTACCACGCGTACGCCGAGTCGATCACCCGGGTGTTCCTGTACGCGGTGCCGGTCGCGGTGGTCGCCTTCGTGCTGTCGCTGTTCCTGCGCGAACAGAAGCTGCGCTCCACCGTCACCGCTCCGGACCTCAGCGAGTCCATCGGGTTCAACCCGGTCGAGCGCACCTCGCTGGACGAGATCGCCCGCGCCCTCTCGGTGCTGAACAGCCGCGAGGCCCGGCGCGACCTCTTCCGGCGGATCACCGAGACCGCCGGGCTGGACCTGCGGCCCGCCTCCAGCTGGCTGCTCCTCCAGATGCACCAGCACGGCTCGGTCGAGCCGGCCGAACTGGCCGAGCGGCGGATCGTCCCGGTCTCGGTGATCGAGGAGGCCGTCCGGGAGGTGGAGGGCCGGGGGCTCGCGGCGAGGGCCGGCGGGCTGCCGCTGCGGCTCACCGAACCGGGGGAGGAGGCGGCGCTGCGGCTGGTCGCCGCCCGGCGCACCCAGCTCGCCGAACTGCTGGGGGACTGGGACGAGCAGCGGTACGCCGAGCTCGCCGGGGTCCTGAACCGGCTCAGCTCCTCGCTCTGCGCGGACCGGCGCGACCGTCCGGACCCGTCGGGGCCGCAGGGGCCGTACCGTGGGGAGGGACGGTCGTTCTGACCGTCCGTTCGTCCGTCGGCCCGTGGGGCGTGACCGGGGAAGGGGTGGTGCGGCGTGCCGCTCGAGATCGAGCGCAAGTTCCTGCTGGAGGCCTTCGAGCCGCCGGAGACGGCGGTGCGGCAGCACATCGAGCAGGGGTACATCGCGATCAAGGACGACGGGACAGAGGTGCGGCTGCGGCGGATCGGCGGCAGCTGCGTCCTCGGCGTCAAGCGCAAGGCGTCCGGCGCCGGTTCCCCGGTGCGGATCGAGGTGGAACGCGAGCTGGGGGAACAGGAGTTCACCGAACTCTGGCCGGCCACCGAGGGCGCGCGGCTGGTCAAGGAGCGCTACACCTTCGACGCGTCCGGCGTCACGGTCTACGCGGACGTCTACCAGGGGGAGTTGGCCGGACTGCGCACCGTCGAGGTCGAGTTCGGCTCGGAGGCCGAGGCGGCGGCGTTCTCGGCGCCGGAGTGGTTCGGCGCCGAGATCACCGGCGTGAAGGCGTACAAGAACCAGACCCTGGCGACCGGCGGTCTGCCCAACTCCTGAGACCGGTAACGGGGTTACGGTGCCCCGAACCAGCGCGGGGTGTCGAGGCGGAACGGGTCGCCGGGGGCGAGCAGGCGCAGGCCGTCCTCCAGTTGGCGCAGCTGCTCCTCGCCCAGGGCCGCCGCCCACTCCTCGCGCAGCTCGTCGAAGATCCGGGCCGAGCGGAGCAGGCAGTCCACCCCGCGTGCGGTGAGCCGGACCAGCTTGCGCCGGGTGTCGGCCGGGTCGGCGGCCCGCTCGACGTAGCCGAGCTGCTCCAGGCCGTCGATGGTCTTGCCCGCGGCCTGCTTGGTGACGCCGAGGCGTCGGCCGAGCTCGGTGGCGGTGGTGCCGTGCGGGCCGATCGCCTGGAAGACGAAGCCGTGCATCGGGCGCAGGTCGGGGTGGCCTTCGCGGGCGATGCGCTCGTGCAGCTCGTCGATGATCGTCCGGAAGGCGAGCAGCAGGCGCAGCGGCAGCTCAAAGCCGGGCGGGGACGGTTCACTTGACACGATAGACAACCTCATTGACCATATAGACAACTTCATTGTCCATCTTAGGGGGTTCCCTCGCCATGCCCGTCATCCGCCGGACCGACGCCCGCCGCACCGAGACCCCGAACGCCGTCATGACCACCTACGCCTCGCCCACCCAGGGCGCCACCTCCCTCGCCGTCTGGCACGTCGACATGACCGCCGGCGCCCGGGGCCCGCTGCACGCCATGGACACCGAGCAGGTCTGGACACTCCTCACCGGCACCGCCCGGGTCGACCTGGCGGGGGAGACCTTCACCCTCGCCGCCGGAGACACCGCCGCCCTCCCCGCCGACACCCTCCGGCAGATCGCCACCGACACCGGCTTCACCGCCGTCGTCGCCTCCCCGTCCCCCGCCCACGCCTACAACCCCGACGCCGTCACCCCGCCCGACGCCTGCGCCCTCGCCCCGCGCGACGACCAGCGCGTCCTCCCGCCGTGGATCGCCTGAGTCCGATGCCGACGGGGGTGGGGGCGGGGACGGG
Organism: Kitasatospora sp. SC0581; assembly: GCF_048159585.1. Taxonomy (NCBI): domain Bacteria; kingdom Bacillati; phylum Actinomycetota; class Actinomycetes; order Kitasatosporales; family Streptomycetaceae; genus Kitasatospora; species Kitasatospora sp. SC0581. The sequence goes on from NZ_JBLRWA010000002.1 coordinate 212,784, forward strand.
GACGGGGGCGGCCGAGGACTCGCCCCGGCCGTCCCCGCTCGACAGCCGCCGCTACCGCTGGCCCTCGATGTCGTTCCCCTGGTCGTCCACGTTCTGCTGACCCTGCTGCTGGGCCTACTGCTGGGCCTGCGAGGCCTTTTGCTGGGCCTCGTCCTGTTGCGGTTGCCCGCTTCCGATACGCTGCTTGGCCTCTTCCTCGGCCTGCTGGGCCTTGTCCCGGAACTTGTCGCCGATACCCATGACCGTTCCCCTGTCCCTCGGGTTCTGGGCTCTACCTCCAGGCTTCCACCCGGGCCCGGTCCCTGCATGTCGACGCCCCACCACCCGCCGTGACCGCCGGTGCCTCCGAACGGTCCGGCCGTGAGGTGTAGCAGACTGCTCCCCGTAAGCAGTCACCGGAGCAGAAGGAGTGCGCCATGTCCGTCGTCAAGATCAACGTCCTGACGGTGCCGACCGAGCAGCGCGAGGTGCTGGAGCAGCGCTTCGCCTCCCGGGCCGGCGCGGTGGAGAACTCGGACGGCTTCGAGTGGTTCGAGCTCCTCCGCCCCGTCGAGGGCACCGACCAGTACCTCGTCTACACCCGCTGGCGCAGCGAGGAGGACTTCAAGGCCTGGATGGAGGGCCCCATGAAGGCCGCCCACCAGAACGGCCCCGCCGGCGAGGCCCCCAAGCGCCCCGCCGCCTCCGGCTCCACCCTCTGGTCCTTCGAGGTCGTCCAGTCGGCGGGCCCCAAGGCCTGACCCGGCGCGCACCGTTCTGTTGCAGGCCCTGCCCTTCTCGGGCAGGGCCTGCTCAGCTTTTCGCGATGGTCGGGGCTTTGTGGGCATGCCTTTGCAGTTCCTTGCCGAGGCGCGGGATCGGAAGAGCTCGCCCGTCTCGGTCGGTGCACCTTTGTCGCGCGATATGGTAAGCCCATGCATAGGTCGACGCCTTCTTCTCGATGGAGAAGTGCCTCCCGGTGGCCGATTCCATAACCTGGTGAAACTCGTCCATGAGGTGTTGCCAGTCAATGTTCAGGAAATCTGACTCGCTCCACCCGTAGAGTGACTTGAGCTCGCCCTTTACGGCAGAGAAGAACGACATGGGCTCGCGCTGTCCGATGCCAATTTTGACACCGTTCCGGGCCAGCCACTCCTTCTGGTCATCGGAGGCGTCGAGCCATTTGTCTGGACTGTCGCGCAGTTCGGCGTAGTCCACCCATGCCCAGAAGCTCTCCGCATCGGCCACGTCCGGAGCTTCCGAGTGGTGCCCCTTGCAGAGCAGGGCGAAGTTTCGTACGTCCATCGAGCCGCCGAGGGATGTCGGTACGACATGTGCACGCTCCACCGGGGTGCGCCAGCAGACGAGACATGCCGGATCGTCGATACCCAGGTAGTCGGCGATTGCTCGCACGGATGGTGGAGACTTTCGGTCGATTGGAAATTTCTCGCGCGGCTTCGGGGATAGGCCGGAAACCTCGTACCCGTAATCGCTGCCGTCGTCGGGATATCCAATCATCAGGGCCTCGGGGAGGTCATTTCTCTGCGGAACAGTATTGCTGCCATGCAGCAGAGGCATATTGATCGTGGTGAGATATTTGCCGAGGTATCCAATAATGAATTCCTGCATCAACTCCAGGGCGTCATGGTCGAATCCGCCCTGACTGTTTCGATGCCCTTGGATATCGAGGTACAGGTGGCGAGGGGCCCCGGGGCGGGTCTTCTGTGCCGACTGCACGCACTCAAATATTCTATTTGCTGCTCGCTCGAAGTTCTCGTAGACCTTCATGTCGTGGTAGATCGCAACACCTTTCGGTGCCGTGTCACTCGCTGACTTGGTCTTCATCTTCTTGCGATTTCCCACGGCCTGCCCCTTGTCTTCCTCTGCTGGGAAGAGGTTCGCATGTCGCACTGACAGGAGGGGCAGCACTGTCCTGAGGTGAATGATCCGGAAGGGGGCGGTTCTCGTCCGGTTCGGGGTTTCTCGCGCCGGGACGGCAAGCTGCTGCGAGGTGTTTCGGTGGCCCCGATGGCTCAGGCGGTCAGGTGGGGAAGGGGGTGTGGTGGGTGGGCCAGAGGAGGCGGAGGTGGAGGGGTGGGGGGTTGAGGGGGAGGCGGGTGAGGGTGCCGGCGGTGAGGTGGGTGTGGATGGCGTGGGTGGGGAGGAGGGCGATGCCGAGGCCCTGTTCGGCGCAGGCGCGGGTGGTGGGGACGGTGCCGGTGTGGAGGCGTCGGACGTGGTGGCCGAGGAGGCGTTCGCCGGCGAGGTGGTAGGAGCAGGCGGGGGTGTCGACGAGGAGGCGGTGGCCGCGGAGGAGCTCGGGGGTGAGGGCGGTGGCGCGGGCGAGCGGGTGGGTGGGGGCGGCGACCAGGGTGAGGGGGACGGCCTGGAGGTCGAGGTGGTCGAGCGGGGCGGGCGGCAGGGGGAAGCCGAGGGCGCCGAGCGGGCCGGGGGCGTCGAGGACGAGGGCCGCTTCCAGGGCTCCGGCGGCGACGCCGTCGAGCAGGACGTCCCGGGTGGCGTCGGTGTGGAGGGAGATGTCCAGGTCGGGGCGGTGGTCGGTGAGGCGGGCCAGGACGGCCGGGAGGTGGGTGGCGGAGACGGCGGCCAGCACGCCGAGGCGCAGGCGGGTCCGGGTGACGGCGACTTCGCGGCGGGCCTGGTCGGCCTGGTCGAGGAGTCGGCGGGACCAGGGCAGGAGGCGTTCCCCGGCTGGGGTGAGGGTCAGGTCGGGCCTGGCCCGGTCGAACAGGTCGGTGCCGAGGCTGTGTTCGAGGGTGCGGACCTGTTCGGAGACGGAGGCCGGGGCGAGTCCGAGGGCCATGGCCGCGCCGGTGACGGTGCGGTGGGCGACGAGGGCCTCGAAGACGCGCAACTGACGTAGTTCCACTGGTTTCCCCGGTTCCCCCGAAGGTCCGTACGGTGCCTGTGCGAGTGCTGCGGGACAGGGTACGGGGGGTGCACCGGGGGCGGACGGGGATTCCGGTCGGTTCGGTGGTTTCGGCGGACCGCGTTCGGCCCGGGGTTCAGGCTCCCGCGGCGAGTCTGGGCACCAGGGTGGCTCGGTCGCGGTCCGTCGCGGCGTCGGGGGGGAAGCCGGTCCAGGTGTTCAGCGATCGGCGGATGGCCTGGGCCGCGGTGAAGGCCCGCTGCCGGTTGGCCGCTCCGACGGCGTCCCGCAGGTTCGCGGACTCCCGTGCGAGCCAGGCCCGGGCGTCCTGCGCGTGGCTGAAGGGGAGTGCCCTCGCCGGTGGCGCGGGCCGGGGCTGCGGCGTGCGGGCGGTCGAGGGCGCGACCAGGTGGGCGGCGAGTGCGGAGGTGTGTCCGTACCAGGCGAGCAGGCGCCGGACGGACTGCTCCCGCTCGTGTTCCGGCTCCTCCGCCGCGGCGCGTTCGGCTGCGTAGAGGCGGACCAGGGCGGGGAAGCGGTACCGGTCGGGTTCGGGTGATTCGACCAGGTGCTCGTGGACGAGGGCCGCCAGGTCGGCCCGGAGCCGGTGGAGGGCCTTCGCGGTGTGGCCGGCGTCGGCCATCTCCGCGGCCGCGCGCAGGCTGAGATCCGGTCCGCAGTGGAGGCTCAGCAGGCGGAACAGCCGGGCGGAGCGCTCGGGCAGGCGGAGGTACGACCAGGACAGGGTGGTCCGGATGCCGACCGAGGGGTCGTCGGGGCTGTCGAAGAGGTCGAGCGGGTCGGTCTCGACCGCTTCCGCCAGGTGGGCCAGGACGGTTCCGGGGTGTCCCGCGAGCCGCTCCCCGATGATCCGGACGGCGAGGGGGAGTCCGGCGCACCGCTCGGCGAGTTCGACGAGCTCGACGAGGGCCTCCGGGGCGGCGGAGACGGATGCGGCGCCGATGATCGAGGTGAGCAGCCGGACGGCGTCGTGGTCGGGCAGCCGGCCGAGTCCGACCGGGCGGGCGCCGTCCTTGACCGTGAGTCCGGTCAGGTGGGCCCGGGCGGTCACCACGACCGCGCAGGACGGCGAGTTCGGCAGGAGGGGGCGTACCTGTTCGGCGGACCGGGCGTTGTCGAGGAGGATGAGGAGGCTCTTGCCGGCCACGGTCGACCGGTACAGCGCCGCCAGTTCGGCGCCGGACTCGGGCAGGGCGGACTGCTGGATGCCGAGTGCGCGCAGGAAGCTCCGCAGGACGGTGGCGGGCCGCAGCGGTTCGCTCGCGTCGCGCCCGTGCAGGTCCACGTAGAGCTGGCCGTCCGGGAACCGGTCGGCCACCCGGTGGGCCCAGTGCACCGCGAGCGCGGACTTCCCGGCACCCGCGGCGCCGAACAGCTGGACGACCTTGCCCCGGCCCATCCGCTGCCGTGGCGACAGCAGGAGTTCGTCGTCGCACTGTCGAAGCGCTTCCTGGCGGCCGGTGAAGTGAGCGATGTCCGGGGGGAGTTGAGCGGGTCGCGGCAGGGCGGTCGCGGGGTACGCGGGCTCTGGTCCGGTCGCGGCGGCCAAGTGCGGCAGGGCGGTCGGGTGCGACGGAGCCTGCGGGGCCGGGACCGGGGTCTGGGGCCGGGGGTGGCCGGGCAGGTCCGGCGGCAGGTCGTGCCTCGGTCGCCGGCGGGTCAGGGCGACGACCGTCGTGGCGTCCAGCCCCAGGGCTGCCGCGAGCTGCTCCAGCGACCTGCGGTAGGGCTGCCGACTGCGGCCCGTCTCGATGTCCCTGATGGTTCGTATGCTCAGGTCGGACCGGGTCGCCAGGTCCTCCTGGGTGAGTCCGGCGCGTAGGCGCCAATGCCGGATGAGTGCCCCAGTCTCACTGGACATCAAGAATCCCCCGTGATCGATACATGTCACACCTGGCCGACTTCCTCCAGGTCGGCCCCGCACCCCCGGCGGCCCCCCGTCGAGTGATCGAGCATTCGTTCGGATCTAAAGCTAGCTTACGAACTCACGGTGGCGGCCGTGAACGGGCACGTTCGCCGTCGTGGGGCCGCCGACAGTCCTTCTCAGGTTCGATGTTCCGCCGGTGAAGTTCCGGCAGGCTGCTCCGTGTACAGGAAGTGACGATCCGCAACGGGGCAACGAATGATCACCACAACAAACCTGACGAAGCGTTACGGGAATTCCGTCGCGCTCGACGGACTCTCGGTCGAGGTGAAACCCGGCCGGGTGACCGGGTTCCTGGGCCCGAACGGAGCCGGAAAGTCGACCACGCTGCGGCTGGTCCTCGGCCTCGACACGCCCACCGCCGGATCGGCGGTCATCGACGGCCGCCCCTACCGGGAGCTGCGCCGCCCGCTCCACCGGGTCGGTGCGCTGCTCGACGCCGGTGCCGTCCCCGGGGCCCTGAGCGGCTACCACCACCTGGCGGCGCTCGCCCGCAGCAACGGCATCGGCCGCGCGCGGGTGCACGCGGTCCTCGAAGAGGTCGGGCTGGCCTCGGCCGCCCGCAAACGGACGGCCGGCTACTCCCTGGGCATGAAGCAGCGCCTCGGCATCGCCGCCGCCCTGCTCGGTGACCCGCCCGTGCTCATCTTCGACGAGCCCGTCAACGGCCTGGACCCCGAAGGCATCCGTTGGATCAGGATGCTGTTCCGCCGGCTCGCCGCCGACGGGCGGACCGTTCTCGTCTCCAGTCACGTGATGAGCGAGATGGAGAACACCGCCGACCACCTGATCGTCATCGGCCGGGGCCGCCTGATCGCCGACACCGGGATGGCGGACTTCATCAGGCAGGGCTCCAGCGGGAGTTCCGTCACCGTCCGGACGCCGCAGGGCGCGGACCTCGAAGCGGCCCTCGCCGCGGCCGGCGCCCGCACCCGTGTCCTCGCGGACGGGGCGATCGAGGTGCTCGGACTGCCCGCCCCCCGGATCGGGGACCTCGCCCTCGCCCGGCAGATCGCGATCCACGAACTCACCCCGCGCTCGGCCAGCCTGGAGGAGGCCTTCATGGACCTCGCCTCGGCCGAGGCCGAGCACACCAGTCACCCGGCCGCCGGCGCAGAACAGGACAACTGAGACCATGACCACTGACAGTCCGGCGGTCCGCGAGCCCGCCGCAGGCCCGCTCGCCGCCACCGGCCCGCTCGCCGAAGGCCCGATCGCCACCCGTGACAGCCGCTGGAAGCGCGCCGTCGACCTGCTCGCCGCCGAATGGATCAAGCTGAGCGGGGCCCGGTCGACCTGGCTGATCGTCGCCCTCGGGCTGCTGGGCTCCATCGGGAGCGCACTGCTGTACAACAACTCCACGGTGGGCAAGTGGGACGGCTGGGAGCCGGCCGAGCGCGCCGCCTTCGACCCGCTGGCCGCCTCCTTCAGCGGCTTCGCCCTGCTCCAACTCGCCCTGACGGCGGTCGGTGTCCTCACCATGGGCCGGGAGTACTCCAGCGGACTGATCCGGACGACCTTCACCGCCGCCCCGGCCCGCCGCGCCGTACTCGCGGCCAAGGCCGCGACGGTCGGCGCCCTCGCGGCGGGGGTCGGCCTCGCCGCCTCCCTGACGACGTTCACCGTCAGCCAGGCCATGTTCGCGGAGAAGCACTTCGGCCTCTCCCTCGGTTCACCGGGCGCCCTGCGCGCGATCCTCGCGAGCTCGCTGCACCTCGCCGGGGTCACCCTGGTCGGACTGGCCCTGGCCGCCCTGCTCCGGCACGGTGCGGGCGCCGTCACCGCGTGCTTCGGATTCCTCTTCCTGGCGCCGGTCTTCCTGCAGGGTGACCGCGGCTGGCTCCTGCGCGTCCACCAGTCCCTGATGGACAGCGCGGTCCGCCACCTCACCGTCGGTCACGTGGAGCGTCACGGCCCCTCCACCCCGGGGGCCTGGGCCGTCCTCGTGATCACCCCGCTCGTCCTGCTCTCGGTGGCGGCGGTGGTGATCGACCGCAGGGACGTCTGACCCGGCGCCGGCCCCCGGGCTCCAGACGCCGGTCCCCGGTCCCCGGCGCCGCTTCGGACCCGGGGACCCGGCCAGGACTTGGGGACCGGCAGACCGGCACCTTTCGGTGGAAGTCTGCCGCCGAGTCTGCCGGACAGACCTCCTGGCCACACCACCACCGCTGCGAAAGACTTCGAGCGAACGGTCGGCAGGCGGAGGATCCGGGCTCTGAACCGTTTCTCCAGAGGACGGGTCATGTGCGGGGGGAATCACCCCGTGCATTTCCGTGGCATGCGTGCATGCATCCCGGACCGCCCGCACCGGACGTTCACCGCACGTAATTCCTACCAACAGAAGGAGGGTTACCGATGTCGACATCGCTGAACCCGGCGGACATCACCGTCGTTCGTCCGATCGCCGCCAACATCGCCCTGCACGACCCGGACCGGGGCGCCAACGACGACGACGACTACAACGACATGGGTACGTGGGACTCGCACCCGTGGGGCGAGCACGACGACCGCGACTGATCCAGGTCCGGCCGGTCCGACCGTAGTTCGAAAATCCGTGAGGTGACTCGCCCGATGACGACTCTTGCGGATCAGGGAAAGGCTGCGCCCGGCGCGCAGCCTTTTTCTGATCTCTCCGATCTGATCCACCCCGTGCCCGTCGAGGAATTCCTGCGGGACTACTGGGAGAAGAAACCGCTGTTCATCCGGCGGGACGATCCGACGCACTACACGCAGCTGCCGACCCTCGACGAGGTGGACAGCATCCTGTCCACGTCCAGGGCGACCCTCGAGGGCATCCGGCTGGTGATCGACGGCAAGGAGACGCCGGTCTCCACACTGGGCGTGAGCTTCGGCTGGAACGGGATCGCGAACTCCCTGGAGGCGCTCTACGAGCGGTACCGCAACGGTTCGACGATCGTGCTCAACGCCCTCGAAGGCCGCTGGGAGCCGCTGGCGCGGCTGACCGCGCGGCTGGGCGTCGAGACGAACTGCCGGTTCCAGGCGAACCTCTACCTCACGCCCGCCGGCAACCAGGGGTTCACACCCCACTACGACACCCACGACGTCTTCATCGCCCAGGTGCACGGAACCAAGAGCTGGAAGCTGCACGGGGCCCCTTACCCGCTGCCGCTGCGCACCCAGCCCTTCGACCGCTCCGGGACCCTGCCCGACGGGCCGGTGGAGGAACTCGAGCTGCGCCCGGGCGACCTCCTCTACCTGCCGCGCGGCACCATCCACTCGGCCACCTCCAACGAGACCGCTTCGGCCCACGTGACGATCGGCGTCCACCCGGTCATCTGGTCCGAGATGATGGCCGATGCGGTCCGCCAGGTCTTCGAGGACGACGTCCGCTTCCGCGAGGGGCTCCCGCTCGCCTTCGCCGCGGGTGACGAGCTGCCACAGCAGGCGGAGAAGCGTTTCGCCGAACTGGTGGACGTGCTGCACGAGCGGCTGTCCGCCAAGGCCATGGTCGACAACTCGCTCAAGCGCGCCGCCTCCCTCAGCCTCCCGCAGCTGCGCCACCACCTCCTGGACCTGGAGCAGGCGGCCGAGGTAGACGCCGGTACCCGGGTGTCCCGCCGTCCGGGGACGCAGTGGAACCTGACGGTGGCCGAGGGCCAGGTGTGCCTGGACTTCAACAACAAGACCGTCCAGTTCCCCGCGCACGTGGCGGACGAGGTCCGGTACGTCGCCGAGCACGCCGGCGGCGGTCTGACCGCGGACGACGTCCGCGGGAACCTCGACCTGCCCGGCCGCCTGGTCCTGGTCCGGACCCTGCTGAGGGAAGGCTTCCTCACGCTGGCCTGAGCGCTGGCCTGAGCGCAGGCCCGAACGCAGGCCCGAACGCGGGTCTGAAAGTCGGCCTGAGCGACGGGCCGAGCGCAGGCCCCAACCGCCACCCCCTGGGGGCGGCGGAACGTCCGACGTCCGTCCCGTCCGGCTCCGGCCCCGGACGGGACACGTCACCACAGCCCGGGCTCGCCGGAAGAGCCCTGTGACGGCACCGAGGAGATCACCCCCGTTGGACGCGAACGAGACCCCCGAGGCGCCCGTCCCCGACGTGTCGCTGCGGCGGGTGGCCCGACTCTTCCGGCCCTACCGCGGCCGGATGCTGCTGGTCTGCACCCTGATCCTGGGCTCCTCCCTGGTGGCCCTCGCGCCGCCCTTCCTCCTGCGGCAGATCCTCGACACGGCGCTGCCGCAGGGCAGGACGGGCCTGCTCACCGCCCTGGCGGCCGCGATGCTCGGCCTGGTCCTGCTCTCCACCGCGGTCGGGGTCCTGCAGTCGTACCTGTCACTGACGGTCAGCCAGTCCGTGATGGACGACCTCCGCAACGCCGTCTACACCCACCTCCAGCGGATGTCGCTGGCCTTCTTCACGCGCACCCGCAACGGCGAGGTGCAGTCCCGGATCGCCAACGACATCGGCGGCATGGGGTCGAGTGTCACCAACATCGTCACCGGCGTCGTCGGCAATGTGACCACCCTGGTGGCCAGCCTGGTCGCCATGCTGCTGCTGGACTGGCGGCTGACGGTGGTGTCCCTGCTGATCCTCCCGCTGTGCGTCTGGATCAGCCGCAAGGTCGGGCAGGAGCGCCGGGCGCTCGTCCTCGAACGGCAGCAGCAACTGGCCACGATGGCAACCCTCGTGGAGGAGTCGCTGTCGGTCAACGGCTTCCTCCTCGGCCGGGTGATGGGGCGCACCGCGACGCTGAACAACGAGTTCGCCGGACAGTCCCGGACGCTCGCGGACCTGACCGTCAGGTCAGCCCTGTCGGGGCGGTGGCGGCAGTCCGTCGTGCAGGTGATCATGGCGATCATGCCGATCGCCATCTACTGGAGCGCCGGCCTCACCGGCGACCAGGGGCGGCCCGCGCTGTCCGTCGGCACCCTGGTGGCCTTCACGACCCTCCAGCAGGGCCTGTTCGGACCGACCGTCTCACTCCTGCAGGTCGGCATCAACCTGCAGAGCTCCTTCGCCCTGTTCGAGCGGGTCTTCGAGTACCTCGACCTGCCGGTCGAGGTCGCCGAACCGCCGCGACCCGTCACGGCGGCGTCCGTCCGCGGCCACATCCGCTTCCAGGGCGTCGACTTCTCCTACGGCGACGAGCGGATCCTCCACGGCATCGACGTCGACCTGCCGCCCGGCGGCCGGCTCGCCGTGGTCGGCGCGACCGGCGCGGGGAAGACCACGCTCGGCTACCTCGTGCCCCGGCTCTACGACGTCACCGCCGGCAGCGTCACGATCGACGGGGTCGACGTCCGGGACTTCGGCTTCTCCGACCTCGCCGACCAGGTCTGTGTCGTCTCCCAGGACACCCACCTCTTCCACACGACCATCACCGACAACCTGCGCTTCGCCAAGGTCGGAGCCTCGGACGAGGAGATCGTGGCGGCCGCCAAGGCCGCCCAGATCCACGACCTCATCGTCAGCCTGCCCGAGGGCTACGACACCATCGTCGGAGAGCGCGGCTACCGCTTCTCCGGCGGCGAGAAGCAGCGGCTGGCCATCGCCCGGGCGATGCTGCGGAACCCGCCGGTCCTCATCCTCGACGAGGCCACGAGCGCCCTGGACACCCATACCGAACGCGCGGTCCAGGACGCCCTCGACACCTTGTCCGCGGGCCGGACGACCATCACCATCGCCCACCGCCTGTCGACCATCCGGGCCGCCGACGAGATCGTCGTCCTGGACCGCGGACGGATCGTCGAACGCGGCACCCACACCGAACTGTTGGCCCGGGACGGGCGGTACGCCCACCTGCTCCGGGTGGGCGACACGCTCGCCGCCGCCGGCGGTTAGCGCCCTTCTGGGGCCTCCGGCCGGACGGCGAGGGTGTGGGCCTCGTGGAGGGTGGCGGTCGCTTCGGCGTGGGCGCCGTGGACGAGTTGGGCCATGGCGAGGTCGGTGAGTGCCCGGACGAGGCGGCGGGTGTCGTCGGCGGGGCCGGTCGCGTGGAGGTGGCGTTCGATCCGGACGCTCCGCCGTAGCCGGGGGAGCGTGAGGTGGGCGTAGTAGGTGGGGTGGTCTCCGCGGACCGCCCGGCGCAGGTCGAGTCGCCGGGTGAGGGTGCCGAGGGTGGCGAGCAGGGTGCGGTCCTCCGGCAGGGGAAGGGGGTCGTCGGGGTGCTCGGACGGGTCGTCCTCGTCGGGCAGGGGGTCGGTGGGCTCGGGCCTGCCGGTGACGGCTTCGACGGCCCGCGCGAGGGTGGCCAGTCCGTCCTCGAAGGACTCGCGCAGGCTGAAGGACCAGTGGTGGAGGCTCAGGCCCAGTACCGGTTGGAGGGGTCGGCCCGGGTCGACGCCGAGCGCGAGCGGGTCCGGGGCGTCGGCCGCGGCCTGTTCGTCCCGTACGCCGGAGCGGGCGAACAGGGCGCTCCGCAGGCCCTCGTTGAAGCCGAAGTTGCCGGCGTCGCCGCGGGCGGGCAGGAGTTCGCAGGAGCGGGCGGCGTCCGCGAGCAGCCGGTGCGACTGTTCGGCGCGGCCCAGATCGGCGAACCACAGGGCGGCGCCGGCCGTCCGCAGGGCCGGGACGGGGCTGCGGGCCGGTTCCGTGCGGCCCTCGCGCAGCCGGGCGAGGGCCTCGTGTTCGACGGCCACGGCCTCCTCGGTGCGGTCCGCGAGGCGGAGCAGCACGGTGAGGTCGAGCAGCCGCCACGCCAGGTCGCTCCCGCCGGGCTCGGTCACCGCCCGGGAGCGGTCGGCCACCGTGCGGGCGGCGTCCACAGCCTCGTCGAACCGTCCTGCCTCGGCGAGGCCGTGGGCGAGGTCGGCGTGCAGGACGGCGGCCTGGCCGAGGCCTTCCACCGGCTGGTCCGCTTCGGCGCGCCGGGCCAGGTCGGCCGCCTCCCGCCGGGCGGCGAGGGCGGGGCCGTCGGCGTGCGCCAGGGAGAGTTGCAGGGCGAGGGAGGCCAGCGCGCGGGCGGCGGCGGACAGGTGTTCGGTGCCGCCGTCGGCGACCAGGGCGCGGTAGATGCGGGCGGACTCCTCCAGGAGCGAGACGGCGTCCTCGGGCCGGGGCTCGGGCCGGCCGTAGGCCCGGCCCCGCAGTGCCTCGGCCAGCGCGGGCAGGCCCGAGGCGGGGTCGGTGCGGGCCTGGACCCGGAGCCGGGCGACCGTCTCGTCGGTGACGGGTTCCCGCCCCGACCGGCGTGCTCGCGGTGCGGCGGGGTCGGACGGGGCTCCGTGCGCGGGTGTCACGCGTTTCCTTCCGGGGCGGGGGAGGGGGGTCTCCCGTCCGAACGTCCTTCCGGCGGGGAGGAGTTCCGGAGACCGCGTGCCCCTACTCGGCGAGCGCGCCGTCGAGGTACTCCCGCACCGGCGGGAACAGCGGGAACGGCACGTACTCGGCCAGCTCGGCGCGGGTCGCCCACACCACCCGGTCCAGCTCGTCGGAGTCCACCACGGTGGCGGTGCCGCCGACCACCTCGCAGGCCGTGTACGCCATCCGCCGCCCGTTCTGCGGATGCTCCCGCTCGCCGAGCAGCCGGGCGGCGGTGACGCGCAGGCCGGTCTCCTCGGCGGTCTCGCGCACGGCCGCCGCCCCGGCGGACTCGCCCGGCTCGACCTCTCCGGCCGGGAACTGCCAGGACAGTTCGCCCTCGGCGACCCGCCGCCGCACCATCAGCACCCGGCCGTCCTCGACGACGATCGCGACGGCGACGGCGGGGGGTGCGTGCTCGGGGTTCTGCTCGGTCATCGCTCTGCTCCTCGGGTCAGGACGGCGTCGGTGTTGACGCCATCCTGACCCGGGGCCGCGGGCGCGGCCGACAGCAGGCAGCGGGCCGCGTGTCGTGTCGGCTGTGCGCAGTGTCGGCTACCGGTGCGCCGGCCCGTAGAGCGCCGACGGCGCGCCGGTGGCCAGTGCCCAGTAGCGGTCCCCGTATGACCAGTGCCACCACTCGGTGGGGTAGTTGACGAGCCCGGCGCCGGTCAGGACGCTGCCGAGCAGTCGCCGGTTGGCGCGGGCCTGGGCACCGATGTTGTCGGCGTGGGTGTAGCAGGCCCCGGCGCTCTCCTCCGGGTTGGCGTTGACCCGGGTGCCGAGGTCGAGCTCACGGCCGTCGGCGTCGACGAGGGTGAGGTCGACGGCGGCCCCGGCACTGTGCGGTGCGATCTCCGGCGGGGAGACGTAGCGGCTGGCCGACGACCTGATCCGCTCGTCCGGCCAGTCGGGGTTCGCGGCCCGCAACTCGGCGGCGTACTCGTCGAAGTAGCGGCTCTGGAGGGCCGGCGGCCGGTAGCCCTCGACGAACAGCAGCCGCAGGCCGTCCGGCAGGGCGGCCTGCGCGTCGAGCAGCCGGTCGAGCACGCCCGCCCGCAGCTGCGCGAAGGCCCCGGTGCCGTCCTGCTTGCGCCCGTCGACGGGCAGCCCGCCGCCGCTCCGTACGTCCGACAGCCGTACGTCCGACAGCCGCTCGCCGCAGTCCTGGACGGGGACCGCGGCGACCCTCGGGTCGGACATGAGGATGATCTCGCTCAACACGCCTCCTGGGTAAGGGGGGCAACGCTACGGGGCCGGGCAGGACGACTTCGCGGGCAGCGGGGTCAGCTCTTCTGGTCGTCGGCCCAGGTGATGTCCATCTCGTCGATGAAGTAGCGGCCGTCGAAGCAGAGGAAGACCTTGGACGTGGTGTCGTTGTCCGCGATCCAGGTCTTGTTCCACTGGATGACGGTGCCGGCGCCGTCGCGCTTGGGGAAGTAGAGGCCCTCGCGGCGTTCGGGCTGGTTGTAGAAGCCGTGCCCGTTGGGCAGCCGGTACGGCGTCCGGACGAGGGAGCCGCTGTAGTCGTCGAACAGCGCGGCGGGGAAGTTGGTGCGGGCGACGAGCTTCGGCGGGACGTAGTGGACGTCGACCTCGCCGGAGTCCACGTAGCGGGCGGGTTCCCCCGGCAGCCGGTGGAAGGCCCTGCGCACGGCGCCCGCCGTGTCGTAGCTGTCGGTGAAGGTCACGAGACTTCCCTCCCGCCCCTCCTGGTACCAGTCGCCCTGGGAGTACTGGTCGAAGTCGAAGGCCCCGATGCGGGTGCCCGGGGTGAGGAGCTCGCCGGGGACCTCCCGGAAGCTGGTCTCGTCGTAGATCTGCTCGATGGTCCGCACGCGCTTCTCGAAGCGGCGGGCCGGCACCCGGACCCGTCCCGTCCCCACCGGCAGGTCGGTGGCCTTCGGCGCCGGGGCGGGGGCGGGCTCCGGTGCCGGGAGGGGCGCGGGCGCCCAGGCGGTGCAGTTCAGGTCCTGGGCCCCGGCGCCCTTCTCCAGGATCAGGGGCCCGCCCGGCCGTTCGGCCGCCGGTTCGGCCAGGCCGAGGAGGCAGTTGGAGGAGTCGTGGAGGGCCATCAGCCGGCCGGTGTCGCGCTGGACGAAGGCCCGCCAGGCCTGCCGCCAGTACGAGGAGTCGCTGCCGGTGTCGGAGAACTTGGGCCGCAGGGTGACCTTGGCGCCCCGGCTCGATTCCTCGGCGGTCAGGTAGAGGCCGGTGGCCACGTGGCGGATCCGGTGGTTGAGCACCCGGAACCGCTCGGCCACCCACTGCTCGCCGTCGCCACCGGTCTCGGGCGCGAGCACCACCGGGGTGCCCTCGGGGCTTCCCGGCGCGGCTCCGGCCACCAGGCCGGGAATGCGGTGGAGGCGTAGGACGAACGTCTCGGTGGGCCAATCGACCAGCATCGTGGGCACCTTCTCAGCATGGGGATATGACAGAACGTCAAGACCATGATCGCTTGATCGGGCGGGTCGGCGCCAGGGCGTGCGGGGACGAAGGAACGGGCCGGTGGTCAGCAGGCCCGCAGGCGCTCCAGGAACTCCGGGACGCCGTCGACCCGGTGGTACGGCTCGAAGGCCGGTGCGAGCTCGCGGACCAGGGCGACGCAGCGGGGCGCGCCGATCCGGGTGGCCAGGTCGAGCGACTCGCCCGTGACGGACACGGCCTGCTCGACCTCCTTGGCCTCCAGGTAGCCCCGGGCCTGGTACGTCAGGAAGACGCCGCGCGTCTTGTCCCTGGCGCGGGGCAGCAGCGCCATCCCCTCCGCGATCCGGGCCCGGGCCTCGTCCGGCCGGCCGAGGTCCAGGAGGCACTGGCCGGAGTCCACGGCCAGGTCGGCGGGGCCCATCCACGCGCACCACCCGGGTGCGGGGTCGGCGGCGTCGACGGCGAGGGCGGACTCGGCGTCGGACAGGTCCCGATAGCAGGCGGCGCGGTCGCCGAGCGCCGCGTGGGCCCTGGCGCGGCGGAGGAGGAGCAGGGAGCGGGCGGTCGGGTGCGAGACGCCGGACAGGGCGTGCCCGAGCTGGCCGACGGATACCCCCGCCTCGCCGAGCCAGGTGGCCTGGTAGGCGAAGTCGGACAGCACCCCGGCGCCGTGGTCGCGGTCGCCCGCGGCGTTCGCGGACTGCAGGGCGGCCTCCCACAGCTTTCCGGCCGCCCAGTGCCGGCCCTGGTCGAAGCGGTACCAGCCGCAGGTGGTGGCGAGCGAGGCGGCCAGCCGGTGGAGGCGTCGACCGGTCGCCTCGCCGTAGCGGCCCTCCTCGATCAGCTCCGTGACGGTGGCCAGGTGGGCGTCCATCAGGCGGACGGTGTGCTGGCGCTGCTCGGTGGGCAGGGCCGTCAGCTTCCGGCTGGTCTCCTCCAGCCAGTCCACGAGTTCGCCGTCCACGTGCTTGCCGTCCAGGGCCGAGGCGAGGCGCCCGGGCTCGGTCGTGGCCCACTGGGCGGCCAGGCCGCCCAGCGAGATCGCGCTGAAGGTCATGAAGCTGCGGCGGTCCATGGCGGCTCTCTGGGCGTCGTGGAGTGCTCGGACGGTGTGGGCGGCGCCCAGGGGCAGCGGCTCGTCCCGCCCGGGCAGCCAGTACGGCCAGCCGTACGCCTCCAACTCCGACAGCGGGACGTCGAAGGCCTCGGCGATGAGGAGCTGGGAGTCGGTGTTCGGCGTCTTGCGCCAGTGCTCCCACCGGCTGACGGCCGCCTTGTCGGCGCCGGAACGGAGCCCGTGACGCCGGGCGGCCTTGTTCAGCTCCGCGACGAGGTCGCCCTGCGACCAGCGACGCAGTTCGCGCGCGTAGGCGAGGGGATGCCGGATCGGGTCGTCCACGGGGTCAATCCCATCATCGACAGTGACCGCGAGCCTACCGCCGGTGCGGGCGGGACAACCCCGGGACCACGGGCAATGGCTTTCCGGTGAGGGCGAGTTGGGCTGTACTCGACTCGCACCGACCGAGTTCCGTTGCGAAGCGAAAGGGGACGGTCGGTGAAGCGTCGTGCTGCGGTCATCTCGAGAGGAGCACCGCCATGTCCCAGCCCGAGCCGAAACCGCCCCCGTCGAAGCCGGCGGGCCCGCGCACGCCCCGGCCGCCGGACCGGTAGGCCGACGACCACGATCTCCAGCACCACGATCTCCACCACTTCGAGAGGAACAGGGCACATGGGCAAGCACAGCGGAGGGCCCGGCAGCGACGGGCCCGGTACGGCGGGCGGAGGCAAGGGCGGCAGCCACTCCGGGAAGCCGGACACGGCGTCCCAGGATGGCAAGCGGGACGCGCCGCCCACCAACCTGCCCAAGCCGTCGAAGCCTTGAGGGGGATGACCGCGTGAAGTGGAACGCGCTCACCGACGCGCTCCGGGAGTCCGGGGCGCTGTCGGTCGACTGGGAGCCGGTGTTCCGGGCGGTGCCCCGACGCCTGTTCGTCCCGGACCGGGTCCACCACGGGGGTGAGTGGCTCGACCGGGCGGAACGGCCGGGCGAGTGGGGGGAGTTGGTCGCCTCGGACGTCCCGCTCGTGACCCGGCTGGATGAGGACGACCGCACGCCGGCCTCGTCCAGTTCGATGCCCACCGTCGTGGCCCGGATGCTCTGGCACCTCCGGGTCGCCGACGGCATGCGGGTGCTGGACATCGGCACCGGTGCGGGGTGGACGGCCGCGTTGCTGGCGCGCCGGCTCGGGGTGGAGAACGTGACCACCGTGGAGCTGGATCCTGAACTGTCCGGTGCCGCGCGGCGGTGCCTGGCGGCGAACGGCCTGCCGGTCACGGCCGTTGTCGGCGACGGCATGCTCGGCCATCCGGCGGGCGCGCCGTACGACCGGATCCATGTCACCGCGGCCGTGCAACGCGTCCCCGGGGCGCTGATCGAGCAGACGGTGCCCGGCGGCGTGATCGTCGTCCCGTACGGCACGGCGTTCTGCAACGGGGGGTTGCTGAGGCTCACCGTCGCCGACGACGGCCGGTCCGCGAGCGGGCCGTTCGTCGAGGATGTGGCGTTCATGTGGGTGCGGGACCAGCGCCCCGGGAGCGGCGAGTTCGAGGTCGAGGACGTCCGGCACGGCCCGTCCGCCCTCGACCCCGCCGCTGTGGCCGAGCGCACCGACGCCGCTTTCGCGATCGGACTGCGGCTGCCGGGCCTGTTCCGGCGGGAGGTCTGGGCGGGCTACGACCGTTTCGGTACCGGCCGGTTCGAGGTGTGGGACGGGGTCTCGTACGCCCACTGCCGCCTCGCCGACCGGGACGGCAAGCACGCCGTCTCGCAGTCCGGCCCCCGGAACCTGTGGGACGAGGTGACCGCCGCCCATGCCTGGTGGCAGCGCCAGGGCGAGCCCGGCCTCGACCGGTTCGGCCTGACCGTCACCGTCGCGGGCGAGCACCGGGTGTGGCTGGACGAGCCGGATCGCGTCGTCGGGTGAGGGGAGACGGCCCCACTGGCCTTCTGGCCGCGTCGCCGACCCGGCGGCGCGGCCAGGATCATTGTCTGTGGGACGGACCGGGCGGCAAAGGAGAGACCGTGTTGGGACTGCTGGGCTTCTACGACGAGTTGGACGAACGCTCCGGCTCACCGAACGGGT
This sequence comes from Kitasatospora sp. SC0581, assembly GCF_048159585.1. Classification (NCBI taxonomy): domain Bacteria; kingdom Bacillati; phylum Actinomycetota; class Actinomycetes; order Kitasatosporales; family Streptomycetaceae; genus Kitasatospora; species Kitasatospora sp. SC0581. The sequence goes on from NZ_JBLRWA010000002.1 coordinate 230,429, forward strand.
CGATACTCGATGCCGTCCGGCCGGTGGGGGAGCCGGATGAGGCGGACCTGGTGGCCTACCTGGACGCGGGCCATGTCCTCATCGACGTCATGGAGGGCGGCCGCGACGTCATCACCGGCAGCGTGCACCGGCATTCCTCGGGATGCTCCTCCCCGATGACCGACGGTGTGTGGTTGTGGCGTCTGGACTTCCCGCACTACCTGGAGACGCACCACGTGGCGCTCCCCGGGGCCTTCATGGAGCACGTCCGCAGCCTGGACTACCGGATGCCCGCCGTCTCCGTCGCTCGGTTCGCTTCGCACTACGACGAGACGATGCCCCTGATCGGTTGGGCTTCGGCCGTTCCCTGGCGGTCGGCCGCGACCGTGCTCGTACCCGAGCCGCGAGTGGTGATGAGCAAGGTCCGGTTCGACGCGGAAATGTCGGCCGGGGGCCGGGAACGGCCGTACGGCAAGCGGCGCAAGGCGAGGAAGGCGTAGGCGTCACCAGGGGAAGAGCCCCTGCGTGCCCGGGGCTTGTGTGCTTGGTGGGGGCGCTGGGGGGCGTGCGCTCGCGCCGCACGAAAGGGTGATGTGGGTGGGGGTTTGACGAGGTGTTACGGCGTTGCGGTGAAGATTGTGGTGTCGGGTGCTCGGAGAAGCGCCCGGTGCGTGGGCACAAGTAACCCCGGCGGTGCTCCAACACCCCGGGGTTTGGCACCAGGAGAAAGCAACTCCAGATGCAGATTCATCGTATCCCTCGGCACGCTCCCGGGTACACGATCCTGGACAACGGGCATGTCGTCCGCAAGCACTCGCTGTCGTGGGCCGCGCGGGGGCTCCTCAGCTACCTGCTCAGCCTGCCGGACGGGGCGCGCGAAGACGTCCGTACGCTGGCCGCCAAGAGCGTGGAGGGTCGGACGACCGTCGCGCGGGCGCTCAGGGAGTTGGAGGCGGCCGGGCACTACGTCCGGCGCACCCAGCGGGACCCGCTGACCGGGCAGGTGCGGACGGTCGTCTCGGTGCACGAGGTGCCGGTGACGACGGGCAAGGCGGTGCACACGGTGCCGCCGCTTCCCGTGCCCCCGGCCGCCGGTGGTCCAGCTCCAGGTGGGCCAGGCGTCGGGAAGGCGGGAAGCCCTTCCAAGGAACGGGAAACCAAGGACGTGGAAGAACCTTCCGTCCGTCCCTCCGAGACGTTGACGGCGGGCATGGCGCTGCTGCTCGAACTCGGGCGCCGGGAGCCGAAGATGGCCCTGGCGGGGAAGCCCTTGAGTGATCAAGCCGCGCGGGTGGAGGGGTTGCTCGCGAGTGGGTGGACGCGGGACGCGCTGGCGGGGATTATCGCGGCTCCGCTGCCGGACAAGGTCACGCACAGCGTCGGGGCGATCCTGGCGACGCGGATCGCCAAGGTGCCGACCGTTCCGGCGTCCAGGAAGGCAAGCGATGGGACCCGTCGGCACGAGTGCCCCGGCCGGGGTGGGATGTGCGGGCGGCCCGTGGCGGGAGCCGGGCAGGTGTGCGGGGCGTGCCGGGTTTAGCGCTCCGGCGGGCGGAAGGTGACCGGGGCGTCGAAGGCGGCGCGGCGGGTGGTGCGGCGCAGGGCGCGCAGGACGGGGGTGCCGAGGGTGAGGCAGAGCACCACGGTGAGTGCGGCACGCGGCAGGTCCCAGCCCAGTGACGTGGTCAGGCAGTAGGCGGCGAAGCGGACCAGGTTGGCGGGCAGCGGGTCGCCGGGGACGAAGGAGATGGAGCCGGCCAGGCCGCCGATGTACGGCCAGCCCTGGAGGTTCATGATCGTGCCGTAGAGGAGGGACGCAATGGCGCCATAGGACGCCAGCACCACGAGTTCGCGGCGGCCGCGCAGCGAGGAGGCCCCCGGGAGCAGGCCCGCACCCAGGCAGACCCAGCCCATCGCCAGCATCTGGAACGGCAGCCACGGCCCGACCCCGCCGGTGAGCAGCGCGGAGGCGAACATCGACAGCGAGCCGAGGACGAAGCCGAAGCCCGGGCCGAGCACCCGCCCGGACAGCACCATCAGGAAGAACATCGGCTCCAGTCCCGCCGTGCCCGCGCCGAGGGGGCGGAGGGCGGCGCCGGCGGCGGCCAGGACGCCCAGCAGGGCCACGGACTTGGCGTCCAGGCCGGGGGCGCCGCCGCCCGCCGAGCGGCCCTCGGAGATCTGGGCGATGACGACGGCGAGGAGGAGGGGGAGCAGCAGGGCGAACAGCCACGGCGCGTCGGTGGAGTGGCCGACCAGCGCCGACTTGGTGGAGGCGAGCAGCGGCCAGCCGAAGGCGGCGACGCCGACGAAGGAGACCGACAGCAGCGCCGCGACGGACCGGCGTCCCAGCGGGACGGGACGAGTGCTCATGCGTCCAGCGCCTCCGCGACCTGCCGCACGGTGAGCCACGGCCCGGGTGCCAGCACCTTGGCGACCTGCGGGGCGAAGGCGGGGGAGGAGACCACGACCTCCGCCGTCGGGCCGTCCGCGACGATCTCGCCCTCGGCGAGGATCACCGTGCGGTGGGCGAGTTCGGCGGCCAGCTCGACGTCGTGGGTGGCGAGGAGCACGGCGTGGCCCTCGGCCGCCAGGCCGCGCAGGATCTCCACCAGCCGGGCCTTGGCGGCGTAGTCGAGGCCGCGGGTCGGCTCGTCGAGGAGCAGCAGCGGGGGCCGGGCGGTGAGCACGACGGCGAGGGCGAGGGTGAGCCGCTGGCCCTCGGAGAGGTCGCGCGGGTGGGTGTCGTCGTCGATGCCGGGCAGCAGGCGTTCGACCAGGGCGCGGCAGGTGCCGGCGGCGGCGCCGGCGTCGCTGTCGGCCGCGGCGCACTCGGCGGCGACCGATTCGCCGTACAGCAGGTCGCGCGGGTCCTGCGGGACGAGGCCGACCTCGCGGATCAGTTCGGCGGGGCGGGTGCGGTGCGGGGTGCGGCCGCCGACCCTGACGCTGCCGGAGGAGGGGGCGTGCAGGCCGACCAGGCTGCCCAGCAGGGTGGACTTGCCGGCGCCGTTGCGGCCCATCAGGGCGGTGATCTCGCCGGGGTGGAGGGAGAGGTCCACGCCGCGCAGGGCCGGGACGGGGCCGCGCCGGACGGCGAGGCGGTCGGTGACGGCGAGAGGGGCGGCAGTGGCGCGGAGGTCGGCGGGAGCGGGCGTCCGGCCGTCCAGTCGGGCGCGCAGCGGCGCGGCCTTGCGGCGCGCGTCGCGGACCGAGAGCGGCAGCGGCCGCCAGCCCGCGAGCCGGCCGAGGCCGACCACCGGCGGGTGCACCGGGGAGTGCGCCATCACCTCGGCGGGCTCGCCGAGGACGGGCGGGGCGTCGGGGGTGAGCAGCAGCACCTGGTCGGCGTACTGGACGACCCGCTCCAGCCGGTGCTCGGCCATCAGTACGGTGGTGCCGAGGTCGTGCACCAGCCGCTGGAGGACGGACAGCACCTCCTCGGCCGCGCCCGGGTCGAGCGCCGAGGTGGGCTCGTCCAGGACCAGCACGCGCGGGTGCACGGTGAGCACCGAGCCGATCGCGACGCGCTGCTGCTGGCCGCCGGAGAGGGAGTTCAGCGCGCGGTCGCGCAGGTCGGCGAGGCCGAGCAGGTCGAGGGTCTCCTCGACCCGGCGGCGCATCACGTCGCCCGGCAGGCCCAGGGACTCCATGCCGTAGGCGAGTTCGTCCTCCACGGTGTCGGTGACGAAGTGCGCCAGCGGGTCCTGCCCCACCGTGCCGACGAGGTCGGCGAGTTCGCGCGGACGGTGCTCGCGGGTGTCCCGGCCGCCGACGGTGACCCGGCCGTGCAGCACCCCGCCGGTGAAGTGCGGCACCAGGCCGCTTACCGTCCCCAGCAGGGTGGACTTGCCGGAGCCGGACGGGCCCACGAGCAGGCAGAGTTCACCCTCGGGGACGGTCAGGTCGACGCCGTTCAGGGCGGGTGCGGCCGAGTCCGCGTACCGGACGGAGACCTGCTCGAAGGTGATCACGATGCCCTCCGGGGCGGGGTCGGGGCGGCGAACGCCGGTACCAGGCCGAGCAGCACGGTCAGCACGGCGGCCAGTGGCAGCGCGGGGACGGTCGGCGGGACGACGGTGGGGGCGAAGGCGGCCGGGTCCCGCGCGGCCAGGTAGGTGGTGAGGGCCGCCACGGCCGCACCGGAACCGGCCGTCAGCCACTCGGGGACGGCCCAAGGGTCGGGCCGGTAGCGGCTTCTGACGGACCGTCGGCCACCCAGCAGTAGGCCGGCGAAGGCGGCGGCCAGGCCGAGCAGCAGGACGGGCAGCGCCCAGCCCGCGCCACCGGCCGTCAGCAGCCCGTACGCGGCCAGGCAGATCCCGAGCAGTCCGGCCAGGGTGAGCGCGGCCGTCGCCCGGGCGAGCCGGCGCGGGACGTCGGCGGTGCGGCCGAACCCCCGGGTGTCCATGGCGGCGGCCAGTGCGATGGACCGCTCCAACGCGCCCTCCAGCACCGGGAGTCCGACGCTCAGCACGGCCGCGACGCCCTTGTCGGAGCGGCCCCGCAGGCGCCGCGCGGCACGCAGCCGGCGGACGTCCGCGATCAGGTTCGGCGCGAAGGTCATCGCCACGACGACGGCGACGCCCGCCTCGTAGAGCGCGCCGGGCAGGGCGCGCAGCAGCCGGGCCGGGCTGGCCAGCGAGTTGGCGGCGCCGACGCAGACCAGCAGGGTGGCCAGCCGCAGCCCGTCGTACAGCGCCGCGAGCAGCCCCTCGACGGTGACCCGGCCGCCGATCCGCACGCCCTGCGCCCAGACGGGCAGCGGCAGTTCGGGCAGCGTGAACAGCACATGGGTGCCCGGGATCGGCGAACCGAGGAACACCGCGAACACCAGCCGGATGCCCAGCACCAGCAGGCCCAGCCGCAGGAACGCCCCGTACGAGCGCGACCACGGCGCATCGCCGCGCCGGGCCGCGACCACGTACCCGGCGACGGCGACGAGCAGCAGCAGGATCGCCGGGTTGGTGGTGCGGGTGGCCGCCGCGCCCAGCCCCAGCGCCCACAACCACCAGGCCCCGGGGTGAAGTTGACGGGGGCCGGTGGGCGGCCGGGTGGTACGGACGGCGGTGCTGCTCACGGTGATTCCTGGGTGGGGGACGTTAGGGGTGACGGCGGCGGCGCGCCTGCCAGACGGCGCCACCGGCGAGGACGGCCACCAGCGCGCCACCGGCGATCAGGCCGACGTCCGGGCCGCTGCCGGTGCTCTGGTCGGCGGATCCGGCGGCCGGCTGGGCGGCACCGGCCGCGCCGACCTGGTCGCCGCAGCCCGCCTTCGGGTACCCGGCGATGGCGCACAGCAGCCCGTTGGTGTCGTAGCGCAGCGGCGGGGCGACGGTGGCCAGCACCTCGGCCGAGGTGGCGCGGGGCGCGACGGCGGCGCAGGCCGTGCGCTGCTCGGGCACCGAGGCGGCGGACGAACCGGAGGCGGACGAGCCGGAGAGGGACGAGCCGGAGACGGAGCCGGCGTCCTCGGCGGTGCCGAAGTCCAGCACGACGGCCACCCGCTTGCGGCCCTCCTGCGCGGGCGTGTCCGCGCAGATCTCCGCGAAGCTCCCGGCCGTCCGGGGCTTCGCGGCGTCCTGCCCGCCGTCCGGGCTCAGTGCGAACCGCCACCCGTCCACGGCCCCGTCCGGCGGCACCGCGACGGAGGGCCCCTGCTGCTGGTACGTCCAGCTGCCGCCCTCGGCGCCGCGCCAGAACGACCAGTACCGGTACCCGGCGGCCTGCGCCGGAGCGGCGGAGGCGAGCAGCAGCACCGCCCCGAGGAGGGGGAGGAGCAGCGCGGCGAGCGCGGTGCGACGGCGGGCGCGGGCGCCGTCACCCGGCAGGCCGAGGCCCGGCCCGCCGAGAGCGGCGTGGGAGGCGGGACGCATCAGAGGTGGGTGTTGCGCTTGCGCTGGAGGCTGAGGAGGAGGCCGCCGCCGACGCCGATGAGCAGGCCGACGCCGATCAGCCAGTACTGGCCGATGCCGCCGTCCTTCTTCTTCGCCGGGGCGGTCGCCGTCGCCGTGGCGGAGGCGTCGGTGGCCTTGGGTGCCGGGCCGAGGGCGGTGAGCTGGCCGGTCAGGGCGGCGGTGTCGCGGTGGGCGGCCTGGGCGACCAGCAGGAGGGTGGCGGTGGCGCCGGCGTCGGTGCCGCCCTTGGTCCAGGTGGCGCCCTCCTTGCCGAGCCAGTCGACGGCGCCGGCGGCCTGCTGGGGGTGGCCGCTCTGGCTGAGCGCGAGGGCGGCCCAGGCGGTGGCGGTGTAGTCGGGGGTGGGGGCGGCGCCCGGGGTGGTGAGGGTGAGGTGGTCGCCGCCGGCCGCGAGCTGGGCGGTGAGGTAGGCGCCGACGGCCTCGCCGGACTCCGCGTGCGAAACCGGGGCCGAGGAGGCCGAGGAGCCCTGGGCGGCCGGGGCGTCGGCGCAGGCCAGGGCCTTGGGCGCGGCGTCGGCGTGCACCGTGCCGGCGACCGGCAGGTGGCCGCCGCTCGCGGCGAGCGCGGCCTGGGCGCTGGCCAGGGCGTTCGGGGTGAGGGCGCCGCCGGCCGGGTCGGTCTGGTAGGCGAAGGCGCCGCGCTGGTCGGCGGGGGCGGCGCAGCCGAGCTGGAAGAGGGCGAGCCCGTCGAAGGCGGACCTGCCGGCCTTGGCGACGCCCGCCGGGTCGGTCTTGGCGGCGAACAGCGCGTTGACGGCGAGGCCGGTGGAGTCGGCGTCGCCGGGGCTGCCCGGGTTGTACGCCCAGCTGCCGTCGGCGTTCTGGTTGGCCTTGAGCCAGCCGACGCCCTTGTCGACGGCCTCCTGGTGCCCGCCGAGGGCGACCAGGGCCTGGACGGCGACGGCGGTGGCGTTGCTGTCCTCGGTCTTGGGGTCGCAGGCCGCGCCGGCGGCCCGGTAGGAGGGCCAGCCGCCGTCCTCGCACTGCTGCCCGGTGAGCCAGCCGACGGCCGAGTCGGCCGGGGTGACCTTGGCCGCCGTCAGCGCGGTGAGCGCCAGCGACTGCCGCCAGACGCCGTCGTACGTCGGGTCGCTCTTGCCGTACAGCCCGTCGGGAACGGCGGCGGGGGTCGGCGCGGGGCTGTCGGCGAGGGCCGGTCCTGCGGCGAGGCCGGTGAGCAGCGCGGCGGACAGGGCGGCGGCGCCCAGGCGGGCGGCGGTCAGCATGGTGCGGGTGTGCCTTTCGGTGAGCGGTGGTGGCCCGGGCGGGGCCGTTCCGTAGTCCTCGACGGTGCCGGGCGCGTGCGTCCGGACTGGCCGCTCGCCCCTCCCCGGGTGCTCCGACTCGTCCGGGCGGCCGATGGCGGCGCCGGTCTCACGGCTGCGGGGTCAGCGCCGGATTCGCACCGGCTTTCCCCGGGGGAGGAGCGGGATGGAGTTGTGCCGACTGTCGACTCTAGCCGCCGGAGCACGCCGCCTGCCCCGAGACAGGCAGGAACAGGTTCCAGTCGGAGCAGGGGGGAGGGCGGCTCACGGCAGGGCGAGCAGCCGGGCCGCGGTGTGCAGGTCGGCCCGGACCTCGGCGATCGAGGCGCGCCCGGAGAGCCAGGCGACCAGTGCCGAGTGCCAGGTGTGCTCGATCACCCGCACCGCCGCGCGCTGGCTCTCGGTGGGCGGCCCGGACTGGCCGATCGCGTCCAGGATGAGCTGCCCGGTGGCCGTGCTGACCTGGTCCACCTCGGCCCCCACCGAGCGGTCCGCGAAGGACAGCGCCCGGACCATCGCCTCGGCCAGCAGCGGCTCGCGCTGCAGCGCGTGGAAGGCCCGGGTGAGGGCGTCGGCGACCCGCGGCGCCGGTTCGCGGTCGGTCGGCGGGTGCCGCCGGATGTGCTCCTGGAGGCCCTGGAGCTGCTCCAGCATCACCGCCACCAGCAGGTGGACCTTGGACGGGAAGTACCGGTAGAGCGTGCCGAGGGCGACCTGGGCGCCCTCCGCGACCTCCCGCATCTGCACCGCCTCGTACCCGCCCCGCACCGCCAGCGCGGTGGCGGCCCGCAGGATGCGCCGGCGCCGTTCGGCCTGGCGCGCGGTCAGCGGCGGCTCGCCCGGGGGCGAGAGCTGCGGAGAGGTGGAAGGAGGGGGTGGCGGCAAGGGTGCTCCCGGGCGGGCGAGAGTGGCGGCGTGCTCCACATGGTCGGCAGGATCCGGCGTGGCGGGAATCACCAGCCCTGGCTCCTGAGGGAAAGCTACGGGCCGGTATCTTCGAGGTCTCTCATTGTTCACGTGGTCGACGACGAGTTCCCCAGCCACTGAAACCTGATCTACTTTAGCGACCGGAAGCACGACCGGCAGCACCGTAAGCAGCTAGAGAAGAGGGCCCAGGATGACCGCGCAGCCGCTGCGGATTGCCCTGCTGTCGTACCGAGGGGACCCCTTCTGCGGCGGTCAGGGCGTGTACGTACGGCACCTCTCCCGGGAGCTGGCCAGGCTCGGCCACCACGTGGACGTGATCGGCGCCCAGCCCTTCCCGGTGCTCGACGAGGTCGACGGCCCCGGCTCGGTGCGCCTGGTCGAGCTGCCCAGCCTGGACCTCTACCGCGCCGACGACCCCTTCCGCACCCCGGCCCGCGACGAGTTCCGCGGCCCGGTGGACGTGCTGGAGTTCGCCACCATGCGCACCGGCGGCTTCCCCGAGCCGCTCACCTTCTCGCTGCGCGCCCGCCGGTACCTGGCCGCCCACAAGGGCCGCTACGACGTGGTGCACGACAACCAGACCCTCGGCTACGGCCTGCTCGGCCTGGCCCGGCACGGCTTCCCGCTGGTCACCACGATCCACCACCCGATCACCGTGGACCGGCAGCTGGAACTGGACGCCGCCACCACCCGCGGCAAGCGGCTCTCGCTGCGCCGCTGGTACGCCTTCACCCGGATGCAGCGCCGGGTCGCCGCGCGGCTGGACCACGTGATCACCGTCTCCGGCACCTCGCAGCGCGAGATCGCCGAGCACCTGGGCGTCGCGCCCGGCGCGATCTCGGTGGTGCCGATCGGCGCCGACACCCGGCTCTGGTCGCCCTCGGCGGAGATCGAGCGCGTCCCCGGCCGGATCGTCACCACCTCCAGCGCGGACGTCCCGCTGAAGGGCCTGGTCTTCCTGGTCGAGGCGCTCGCCAAGGTCCGCACCGAGCGGGACGCCCACCTGGTGGTGGTCGGCAAGCCGCAGAAGGAGGACGGGCCGGTGGCCGAGGCGGTGCGCCGCTTCGGGCTGGCCGGGCACATCGAGTTCCGCAGCGGGCTGACCGACCAGGAGCTGGTCGACCTCTACCGCTCGGCCGAGGTGGCCTGCGTCCCCTCGCTCTACGAGGGCTTCTCGCTGCCCGCCGCCGAGGCGATGGCCACCGGCACCCCGCTGGTCGCGACCACCGGCGGGGCGATCCCCGAGGTGGCCGGGCCGGACGGGGAGTCCTGCCTGGCGGTGCCGCCGGGGGAGGCGGACGCGCTGGCCGCCGCGCTCGGCCGGCTGCTGGACGACCCGGAGCTGCGGGCCGGGCTCGGCGCGGCCGGGCGGGAGCGGGTGCTGGCCCGGTTCACCTGGGAGCGGGCCGCCGAGCTGACCGCCGAGGCCTACCGCGCGGCGCTCGCCACCGGCGTCGGCGCCCGGGCCCGCTCGGGGCCGGGCTGGCGGTACGTGGCCTAGCCGCCCGCCCGCGGCAGGTCGGTGACGGCCGGTCGGCGGAGGCGGAGCGGTGGCGGCAGGGCGAGCCTGCCCGACGAAGCGTGACGTGCCGGGAGTGGCGTGACGAAGCGTCAAGAACGCTTGGTAGCAATAGGAATGGGAGTCCTGCAGTGCTGACCGTCGATTTCTCGCGCTTCCCGCTCGCCCCCGGCGACCGGGTGCTCGACCTGGGCTGCGGCGGGGGCCGGCACGCGTTCGAGTGCTACCGCCGTGGCGCCAACGTGATCGCCCTCGACCAGAACACCGAGGAGATCGCCGAGGTCAGGAAGTGGTTCGCGGCGATGGAGCAGGCCGGTGAGGCCCCCGAGGGCGCGTCGGCGGTCGCGATGGAGGGCAACGCGCTGGCGCTGCCGTTCGAGGACGAGTACTTCGACAAGATCATCATCTCCGAGGTGATGGAGCACATCCCGGACGACAAGGGCGTGCTCAACGAGATGTTCCGGGTCCTCAAGCCGGGCGGCCTGCTCGCCGTCACCGTGCCCCGCTGGCTCCCGGAGAAGATCTGCTGGGCGCTGTCCGACGAGTACCACGCCAACGAGGGCGGCCACATCCGGATCTACCGGGGCGACGAGCTGCTCGAGAAGCTCAAGGACGCCGGCCTGGAGCCGTACGGCACCCACCACGCGCACGCGCTGCACTCCCCGTACTGGTGGATCAAGTGCGCGGTCGGCGTCGACAACGACAAGGCGCTGCCGGTCAAGGCCTACCACCAGCTGCTGGTCTGGGACATCGTCGGCACCCCGGTGATCAGCAGCCTCACCAGGGCCGCCGAGCGGGCCCTCAACCCGGTGATCGGCAAGAGCTTCGTCGCGTACGCCTCCAAGCCCAACCGCGCGCCGGGCGGGACGGCGTGACGGCCGCCGTCCCCGAGGTGCTGCTGCTCGACGGGGTGCTCGACGCCGAGCAGGCCGCCGACACCGTGCGCAGCATCCTGGCCGAGCAGCGCCCCGACGGCGCCATACCCTGGTTCGCCGGCCACCACCTCGACCCCTGGGACCACACCGAGGCGGCGATGGCCCTCGACACGGCCGGCGAGCACGCCGCCGCCGAGGCCGCCTACCGCTGGCTCGCCGCCGCCCAGAACCCGGACGGCTCCTGGTACGCCGCGTACACCGACGGCGCGGTCACCGACCGGGCCAAGGAGAGCAACTTCTGCGCGTACATCGCGGTCGGGGTCTGGCACCACCACCTCAGCACCGGCGACGACGCGTTCCTGGAGTGGATCTGGCCGGTCGTCCGGCGCGCCCTGGACTTCATCGTCGGGCTGCGGCTGCCCGGCGGCCCGATCGCCTGGCGGGTCGACGGGGACGGCACCGCCACTGACGAGGCGCTGCTCACCGGCTCGTCCAGCATCCTGCACGCGCTGCGCTGCGGCCTGGCCGTCGCCGAGTACCTGGAGGAGCCGCAGCCCGACTGGGAGCTCGCGGCCGGCCGGCTGGGGCATGCCGTCTCCCACCACCCCGAGCGGTTCCTGGACAAGGGCCGCTACTCGATGGACTGGTACTACCCGGTGCTCGGCACCGGCCTGCGCGGCGAGGCGGCGGTGGCCCGGATCGAGCGGGACTGGGAGCGCTTCGTCGTCCCCGGCCTCGGCGTGCGCTGCGTCAGCGACCGCCCGTGGGTGACCGGCGGCGAGAGCGCCGAGCTGGCGCTCGCGCTCTGGGCCATCGGCCAGTCCGACCGCGCGGTGGACATCCTGCGCTGGATCCAGAAGCACCTGCGGCACGAGGACGGCTCGTACTGGACCGGGTACGTCTTCGAGGACGACGCGATCTGGCCGGAGGAGCGCACCACCTGGACGGCCGGGGCGCTGCTGCTCGCGGTCGCCGCGCTCGGCGGGGACCCGGCGACGGTCGCGGTCTTCGGCGGGGAGCAGCTGCCGGCCGGGCTGGTGGTCGCGGACTGCTGCTGAGCCCGGCGCACTGCGCGCGGAACGGCGCGCGGGGGACGGGCGCACAGGGCGCGGACACGGCGCGTACACGCGGAAGGGGCGGGACCGGAGAACCGGTCCCGCCCCTTCGCGGTGTGCGTCCGCGGGCGTCAGCCGTGCTGTCTCAGCCGCGCTGGATGCCCGTGGTGTCGGCCAGCACGCCCTGGCTGCCGTCCGGCAGCTGCGCGACCAGCGCGGCGCCGCGCTGCTCGACGGCCAGGTACCAGGTGCCCGGCACGACCTCGCCGACCGGGGCACCGGCCGGGTTGTCCTTCGGGGCCAGCTGGCGCGGGGCCGGGACGGCGAACCAGAACGGCTGGAAGTCCGCCGCCGGGGCGGGCGCCTGCTGCGCGGCCGGGACCGGCTGCGGGGCCGGGGCGCCGGCGTCGTGCGGCTGGGCGGCCTGGACCGGCTGGCCGGGCTGCGGCTGGCCGGCACCCGGGTAGCCGTAGCCGCCCTGGCCGCCGAACGCCGGGTCCTGGCCCTGGGCCGGGTAGCCGTACTGGCCGGGCTGGCCGGGGGCACCCGGCTGACCGGGCTGGCCCGGGTAGCCGTACTGGCCGGGGACGGCCGCCGGGCGGTCGGCGGCCAGCGGGGCCTTCAGTGCGGGCACCAGGGGGCCCGCGGCGGCCGCGCCGGCCAGCGCGAGCAGCGCGATGAAGCCGAGCCAGGCGCCGAAGCCGTGGCTGACGACGGAGCTGGAGGTGCCGCCGCCGAGCGCCCAGACCGAGGTCCACAGCGCCGCGACGGAGAGGGCGATGCCCCACTGGTCCAGCCGCAGGCCGAGCACCTGGCGGTTGGCCGCGGCCGCACCCTGGAAGCGCTGCACCAGGATCAGCACCGCGGCGGCGATGCCGAGGAGGTAGATCGACGGCAGGATGGGGAACAGGTCCGTGCTCCACGCGTTCTGCGACGGCGGGCAGTACCGGCTGTTGCCGCAGTCCACGGTCCAGTAAGGCAGGAAGGAGGCGATGAAGAGCAGGACGGCCGCGCCTGCGACGGCGGCGTCTCCCCTGGTGAGAGCGCGCAGATTCACTAACGTTCCCCTCGTTGACGTGTCGTGGACGGTGGTTCGCGCGGTCGGGCCGACCGGCCGAAACTCCCGAACGGACCAGAAGCCTAGGCCCAACCGTCCTGCCGGTGCACGGCGGGACCGGGAATGGGGTGAAGTCGTTGCAAACCGTGCGGTCCGGGCGGAGCGTCGTCCTCCGCCGGTCGCGGCCCAACTCCCTTACCGCTCTTCGGTCTTCTCTTGGGTCGTCAGGAAAGCGGTCAGCGCGTCGGCGATCCCCCGGGCCGCCTGCTGGCGCCACTGAGGGTCCGTCATCCGCTTCGCGTCCGTCGAGTTGCGCATGTTACCGCACTCGATGAACACCTTGGGGACCGTCGAGAGGTTGAGGCCGCCCAGGTCGGAGCGGGTGTCCAGGCCGTCCTTGGCGATGTAGTCCGCGTACGGCTCGCCGGTCGCGGCGTGGAACCGGTCGCGCAGCAGGAGGCCGAGCCGGCGCGACGGGGCGACGATCGCCGCGTTGTCCGCCTTCCCCGCCACCACCCGGGCGGGCATGATCACGTGGAACCCGCTGCCGCTCGCCGGGCCGCCGTCCCCGTGCACCGAGACCGCGACGTCGGCGTGGGCGTCGGCGCCCGCGCGGGCCCGCTCGTCGACGCACGGGCCCCAGGGCCGGTCGCCGTCCTGCACCAGGACCACCGTGGCGCCCCGGGCGGCCAGCAGGGCGCGGGCCCGGCGGGAGACGTCCAGGGTGTACTCGGCCTCGGTGTAGCCGGCGTTGGTCTCGGTGCCGGTGGTGTCGCACTCCTTGCGGGCGTTGCCGATGTCCACCTGGCGGTTGATCTCGGCGGTGTGGGCGGAGTTCCCGGGGTTGTGGCCGGGGTCGAGCAGGACGGTGCGGCCGGTCAGGACCGCGGCGTCGGCGGGCGCGGGCGGGGCCTCGGCCGCCGGGGTGGTGGACGGCGGCGGTGCGACCGGCGGGGTGAGGGGCGCGGCGGTGCCGTCGGCGGGGTTGCCGGGGTCGGCGGTGCCCGGCTGGTCCGTGGCCGTCGGGGCGGGCGGCGCCGAAGCCGGGCCGGCAGCCGGGGACGACGCGGCCGGCGCCGACGCGGCCGGGGCCGCCGTGGCGCCCGCTGGGCCGGAGTGGTCGAGGGCCCGCCAGCCGAACCAGCCCGCCGTGCAGAGCGGAACGGCCACGGCCGCGGCGGTGGTGGCGCGCAGCAGGGCGGAGCGGCGGGGCGGTCGGGGGGCGGTGCCGGTCACTGGTCGGTCAGATCCTGTCCTGGGTGCGCGGAGTCAGGCCGTAGCTCTTCGCGATCGCGTTCCACTTCGTCATGAAGTCCGTCTTCGCCTGCGTGGCCTGCGGGTTGAGCTCGTCCGCGTGCTTCTTGTCGGCGGTGGCCGGGGCCCGTCCGGTGCAGCCCTGGGCGGCGACGGCGCGCGCCCAGCTCGCGTACGCCTTGTCTATGTCGGCGGACAACTGCCAGGCGGACTTCAGGGAGTTCACCGCGTCCGCGCCGCCCGGCACGTCCGTGACGCTCAGTTGGGAGAGCTTGGCCAGCAGGGCGGTCCGCTGGCTCGCGCCGTTGTCGAAGTCCTGCGCGGCGCTCTCGATGTCGGCCTTCGGCGGGCAGCTGGTCACCTTGGCGACGGCGCTGCCGATCGGGGCCTTGGCGCTCTCGCCCTCGCTGAGCAGGCCGTCCAGCGCCTGGGCCTGCGCCTTGGCGCCCGGACCGGGAGCGGTCGAGCTCGGCGACGGCGTACCGGCGGGCGAGCCGGACGCGCTCGCGGCGGCGCTCGGCGCACCGTCCGCACCCGTGGGCGCGGTCGCGGGCGGCGGGTTCTCCGCGCCGGTCGCCGGGGCCGAGGCCGGGGCGGGCGCGGCCTGGCCGTCCTTGTCGCCGCCGCTCCGCAGGGCGAACAGCAGGCCGCCGCCGACCGCCAGCACCAGGAGCAGCGCGAAGCCGATCAGCAGCGGGGCCCTGCGGTTGGTCGGCCGGTCCTCGTCGTCCCCGTGGGCGGTCCCGGTCGGGTAGTCGGGCTGGGCGCCGTAGGGGAGCAGGCTGCCGTACGGGGGCTGCGCGCCGTACGGGGACTGCGGCGGGGCGGCGGGCGGCTGCAGGAGGTAGTCGTAGCCGGGGGTCTGCTGCGTCTCCTGCTGCGGGGCGTGGGACGGCGGACCCGGGTGGGAGGGGAACGGCGCGGACGCCGGCGGGGCGGCCGGGGGCGGCGGGGCGGCGCCGGGGAACAGCCGGGCGGTCGGCGGGTCGTAGCCGGGCGAGGCGGCCAGGTACGGGCGGGCGCCCAGCGGCGGGCCCTGGTCGCCGACGGCGCCGGGCGAGGGCGGCGGGGCCATCGGACCGGGCTGGGCGGCGGACTGCGGGGCCGTGGACTGCGGGGCCGCGGGAGGCTGGGGGGTGGCGGGCGCCTCGGGGACGGGCTGCGCGTCGGCCGGGCGCTGCGGGCCGCGCACCCAGCCGCCGGCGCCACCACGCGCGGTCGGGTCCCAGACCGCCGGAGCGCTGTTCTGCTGGTCCGTCATGTCGCTGCTGGCCCCCACCGTCCGCCGATGCTCTGCCTGGTGCTGCGCGGCCACCGTACCGTTCGAACCCCTGCCCGGCAGCCCCGGCACGACGTTAGAGCATCGGTGCGGGGCCCCGGGAGCGAACAGATGTCCTACCGCGCGGCGCGGCGCAGGACGCGCAGGGAGCCGGTCACCGAGACCTCCTCGAAGCCCTCGGCCAGCGCCCGCAGGTACACCCGGTACGGGGCCTGGCCGCCGTCCGCCGGGTCGGGGAACACGTCGTGCACCACCAGCAGGCCCTCCGGCGCCAGGTGCGGCACCCAGCCCTCGTAGTCGCCGGTCGCGTGCTCGTCGGTGTGCCCGCCGTCGATGAACACCAGGCCCAGCGGGCGCCCCCACAGCGCGGCGATCCGCGGCGAGCGGCCGACCAGCGCCACCACGTGCTCCTCCAGCCCGGCGGCGTGCAGGGCGCGGCGGAACCGCGGCAGGGTGTCCATCAGCCCGACCTCGGGGTCGACCAGGGTCGGGTCGTGGTACTCCCAGCCGGGCTGCTGCTCCTCCGAGCCGCGGTGGTGGTCGACGGTCAGCGCGACCGTCCCCGCCTCCCGGGCCGCCGCCGCGAGCAGGATCGCCGAGCGGCCGCAGTAGGTGCCGATCTCCAGCACCGGCAGCCCGGTGGTCCGGGCCGCCTCCACCGCCGCCGCGTACAGCGCGAGCCCCTCGTCCACCGGCATGAACCCGGTGGCCTCCTCGAACGCCGCCAGCACCTCGGGTGCCGGCTCGGCGCTCAGCAGCAGGTCGGACATGCGGTGCTCCTCGGGGGGTCGGGACGCGGGCGGACGTGCACGGACCCTACTCGACGGTAGCGGTAGCGGCGCCGCCGGGGCGGCCGGCGCCGACCGGTGCCGTGCGTCGCTCGGGCGGCGGTCAGCCCGCGAGCAGGTCGGCGGCGATCCGGGCGCGGTGCGGGGCCAGCTCGGCGGCGATCGCCCCGACCTCGGCGGGGGTGGCGGTGACGGCCGCCGGCCGGGCCTCGGCGCGCTCGACCAGGGCGATCCGCAGGTGGGTCGGAGGGTGGGTGGAGTCCACGGCGGCGTGGTCACGGGCGCTGAGCCGCAGCAGGCGCTCGTGCTCGGTGGCGGGGACGGAGCCGAGGTGCTCGCGCAGCCGCTCCCAGAGCAGTTCCGGGGCGGGCGGCTTCGGCCGCTCGGACTGTTCGGGCTGTTCTGGCTGCTCCGGGCCCCGGCCCCGGCCGCGGCGGACCGTCCGGGGGCGCCGGCGCTCCTCGGCGCGGATCCGGCCCACGGCGGTGCACACCGGGCCGAACAGCAGGAGCGTCGCGAGCATCCCGCCGGCCGCCTCGCTGCCGCCGACCCGGACGGCGAGGGCGTCCGCGCGGTACTCGGCCTGCTGCCCGGCGCGGGAGGTGAGCCGGTCGAACAGGTAGAGGCCCTGGAGCAGCAGCCAGGCGACGGCCCGCAGGACGACCGCGCCGACCAGCGCGCCGATCCGGATCAGCAGCGAGAGCTCGTCGCCGTGCGCGCGGCCCGGCCGGTCGGGCCGGACCATGCCGTACCAGGCCGCGAGCGCCGAGACCGCGCTGTGCAGCCAGAGCGAGCGGCGGTGGTCGCCGTTGACGTGGTGGCCGAACTCGTGGCCGAGCAGGGCGATCCGCTGCCGGTCGTCCAGCACCTCCCAGAACGGCAGGCCCAGTTCGAGGACGGGACGGCGGCGCAGCCCGACCAGCCCGTAGGAGGCGTTGAACTCGTCGGTGACCCGGATGACGGCCACCGGCGCGGCACCCAGCTCGGCGGCCACCCGGTCCGCCAGCCCGTACAGGGCCGGGGCCGAGGCGCGGTCGAGGACGTTCTGGTCGCGCGGCACCCGGCCGAGCCGGGGCCGCAGCGCGACCGCGACCACCAGCGCCACCACGCCCGCGCAGCGCTGCACCGTGCTCCCGGTGACGAGCAGCCAGACCGCCAGGCAGAGCAGGCCGACGGTGACCAGGTGGACCAGGCCGGCGGCGGCGGAGGCCAGCAGCCAGTCGCGGCGGGCGGTCGGGGAGTCGCCGCCGGCGGCCTGCTCCTCGAACAGCCGGTCGGTGCGGTCGGCCGCCGCCCGCTCGCGCCGGGTGGGCGCGGGAGCGCCGTCCTGACCGGGGGACAGGTTCCAGTCGCAGGCCGGGCACCAGGCGGTGAAGCGCGGGTCGGCGGTCAGCTCGGCGGCGCAGCGGGGGCAGGACGCGCCGTGGGCGGGCTGCTCGGGGGAGGCCGGTGAGGGCGCAGGCGGGGACGTCGGTGAGGACGTCGGAAGGGGTGTCGACACGGTGGTGATCATGGCGTGTCGCAGTGGTGGAAGGACAGTGAATTCGTACAGTTCCGCCGGCCGGTTGTTGTGGAACGCGTTCTAGTCGCGTCGCGCCGCCCGTGCCAGAATCGGCCCGACCGCCGATCCGAGGAACACCAGGCACCCCGGGAGCAGCACCCATGCGCGCAGCCGTCCTGCACAAGACCGGCCAGGAGACCCTCGACGTCCGCGAGGACGTGACGGCCGTGGGCTTCGGGCCGGGCACCGTACGGGTCCGGATGCGCGCCGCCAGCCTCTGCCACTCGGACCTCTCCGCGATGAGCGGCGTCCTGCCGCAGCCCGCGCCGTTCGTCCCCGGGCACGAGGGCGCCGGGGACGTGCTGGAGGTCGGCGAGGGCGTCACCGGCCTCGCCGCCGGCGACCGCGTGGTGCTCTGCTGGATGGCCCCCTGCGGCCGCTGCGACCACTGCCGCCGGGACCGCGGCCACCTCTGCATCGCCAGCCTGCGCGGCCTCGGCGCCCCGGGCTTCCGGATCGCCGAGGGCGGGCTGAGCGCCTCCGGCTTCTACGGCACCGGGGCCTTCGCCGAGGAGGTCGTGGTCGCGGCGAACGCCGTCATCAAGGTGCCCGACGACCTCCCGTACGAGGCCGCCGCGCTGATCGGCTGCGGCGTGACCACGGGCATCGGCGCCGCGGTGAACACCGCCCGGGTCGAGCCCGGCGCCTCCGTCGCGGTGATCGGCGCGGGCGGGGTCGGCGTGGCCACCGTGCAGGGCGCCCGGGTCTGCGGCGCCGGCCGGATCACCGTCGTCGACCCGGTGGCCTCGCGCCGCGAGCGCGCCCTGGCGTTCGGCGCCACCGAGGCGATCGCCCCCGAGGAGCTGAAGGCGACGGCCAAGAAGCTGCCCGGCGGCGGCTTCGACTACGTCTTCGAGGCGGTCGGCCGCGCGGCCACCGTCCGGGCCGGCTACGAGGCCGCCCGGCGCGGCGGCGCGGTGGTCGTCATCGGCGCGGGCGCGCAGGACGACCTCGCGCAGTTCACCATGGGCGAGCTGTTCTTCAACGAGAAGCGCCTGCTGCCCTCGCTCTACGGCGGGGCGACGGTGGCGCGCACCATCGGGCTGGTCGTGGACCTCTGGCGGGCCGGGCGGATCGACCTCGACGGCATGGTCACCCACCGGGTGGGGCTCGCGGACGTCAACGAGGCGATCGCGCAGATGCGGAGCGGCGAGGCGCTGCGGACGGTCGTGACGCTGGGCTGAGGGCGGGCCGCGGCCGGGGCGCTGCTCGGGGCTTCGCACGGAGGCTTCGGGCGGAGGCTTCGGGCAGAGGCTTCGGGAAGGCCGAGGGCCCGCCGGGGGAGTCCGTGCCCTCCCGGCGGGCCCTCGTACGCGGTGCCCTGGTGGTGGTGCGGTCAGCCCAGCGCCCCGGCCGCGCGGTGGCGGCCGTGCGGGTCGGACTCCGGGCTGTCGTCGGCGGCGGAGCCACCGCGGTGGCGGCCGTGCGACGCGGTGTCCTTGGCCGTCTTCTCGTCGGCGTCGGTCCCGGTAACCGCGGGTCCGGTGGTGTCGGTGAGGGTGTCGGACATGAGAATCGTCTTTTCCGTGCGGAGGGTGCAGGTCATCGGCGCCCGGCCGGCGCCGGTGGCGCACGGTCTGGTCCCCGATCGGGCGCCCGGTACGCGCCCGTAGCCGGTGATCGCGGCCCGTGCCCCGGTCACCATAACGGCCGGGACGGACGAGATCCTATCGAGATCATGACGCGAGTCCCGCGCTGGTCCCGGGCCCGGAAGCGGGCCTGCGGCCGACCGGCTCGCGGTGGCGCGGGGACGGCGCCCGGAGACCGCCGGGCCGGGCCGGCGGCCCGCGCCCGCCGTCCGGCGGCGGCAGCCGGGTCCGCCCGCGGTGCGGAACTGATGCGGCGCGCAACGATCATCGGCGATCATCAGTGTCCCCGCGTGCGCGGCGGAGGCCCGTTCGACCCGCTCCTCGGCGTCGGCGTCCGGACGACGGGCCGCCCGGTCCGGCAGCACGGCCGGGGCGGGGGACGGGCAGGTCCGTACCAAGGCCGACAAGTGGCGCCCACCTGCGGAGAGTTCACTCGGATCGCCTAGCGCGGCGTCGAGGCCGTCCGGGGCTGGCGTCTGGGCCTGGCGCCTGGGCTCGGTGCCCGAGCTTGGTGTCCGGGACGGCGCCGGGCGGCGGGTCAGCCCGGGCGGCCGGTCCGCAGGAACGTGGCCAGCAGCTCGTGCAGGACGGCGGCGCCCTCGTCGGCGAGCACCTCGTGCCCGGAGCCGGCCGCCTCGACGTACCGGAAGTCCTCGCCCTCGACCCGGCCGATCCGCAGCAACTCGTGCCGCAGCGAGCGGGACTGGCTCACCGGTACGACCTCGTCCCGGTTGCCGTGCACCACCAGCAGCGGCGCGCTCAGCCGGTGCGCCAGTTGCAGCACGTCGCGCGGTCCGCGGGCGTCGGCGACCTGCTCGCCGCCGCCCAGCCGGGTGGTCAACGCCCGTACGGGGGGCGCGGCTTCGGCCAGCAGCCGGGCGCCGGACAGGAACGGCGCGACCACCGCGCAGCGGGCGACCTGCTCGGCCGGCGCGTGCGAGGCCGCCAGCAGCGCCAGGAAGGCGCCGTAGCTGACCCCGAAGAGGGCCGGCGGCTCCAGGCCGAGGGCGGCACGCTGGCCCGCGATGCCGTCCAGCAGGTACAGGACGTCGTCCAGGTCGGGACCGCCCCAGGCGCCCCGGATGGCCAGCGCGTGCGCCACGCCGTAGCCGGTGGAGCCGCGCTGGTTCGGCGCCACCACCGCCAGGCCCTCGGCGGCCATCCGCTGCAGTGTCGGGTCGAACTCCAGCCGCCAGGCGTCCGCCGGGCCGCCGTGCAGCGCCAGCACCAGGTGCGGGCTGCTCAGCCAGGCGTCCCCGCCGTACACCACGGCCTCCAACGGGCCTGCCGGGCCCGCGAGTTCGAGGCTCTGCGCGGGATGCCAGCGGCCGCCGTCCCCGGGCGGGGTGCTGCCGTCGAGCCGCCAGCCGGGCGGCTCGGTCCGCACCGGGCGCACCCCGCCGGGCTGCCAGGGCAGGATGGTGTCCCGCCACGGGCCCGGCAACCCCGAGGCCAGCGGCGCGAGTTGGAGCGGGAGCGGCGTCGGGCCGGAGACGGGCGGGAGCGGGCCGTGCGTCAGCAGCGTGTCGACGTCGAGGGTGGCCAGCGCCGTCGGGTGGTCGGGCGAGGAGTACGGCACGCGCAGCCCCGCCTCGCCCCAGTGGCCGACCGCGCCGAGCCGCCCGGGCGGGACCGGCAGCGGGTCCAGCCGCCCGGCCGAGGGCCGCCACAGCGCGAGCGCCGAGCCCGCGCCGTGGTCGATCTGCACCGCGACCCGGGGGCCGTCCGCCGCGACCCGCAGGGCGACCGGCCGCAGGAACATGCCCGCGACGTGCAGGCATTCGGGGAAGCGCAGCGGCTCCCCGGCGCCGAGGACGCCCCAGCCGAGCCGGTCGGTGCCGGGCGCGTCGCTGCGCACCATCGCGAACCGGCTGTCCGGGTCGAACAGCACCAGGCGGTCGTTGCTCTGCGGGCCGATCTCCAGCAGGGGGGAGGTGCGGCCGGCGCGCAGGTCGAGCACCACGCTGCGGACCAGGCCCGCGTTCACCCGGTCCAGCGCGAGCAGCGTGCCGGTACGGTCCAGCCAGGTGCCGCCGCCGTGCAACCCCGGGATCTCGGCGACCTGTTCGGGCTCGCTGCCGTCGGTGCGCACCAGCCAGGCGGTGGTCGCCGGACGGGTGTCGCTGCCGAGTGCGACCGCCACCGGCGTCCGCGGGTCGGCCCCGGCCTGGGCGGGGAGCGGCAGGACCCGCAGGCCGGTCATCCGCAGCGAGCCCAACTGCTGTTCCAGGGCGCCGTTCCCGCCGTACGAGAGGCGGACCAGGTCGTGCCGCTCGCCGTCGTGCCGGCAGGTCAGCACCGAGCCGTCCGGCAGTGCGACCAGCTGTGAGCGCAGGCTCTCCGCGCGGTTGCCGGGCAGTGGCAGCGCGGTCGGCACGGCCGGTCCGCCGTCCTGGGGCAGCCGCCAACTCTCCACGTACCAGCCGCTGTCGGCGGAGGAGGCGAGGCAGGCGGCGTGGCTGCCGTCGGCGGCGAAGGTGAAGCTCAGCCGGCGCAGCGTCTGGGTCATGGTTCGGGTGGCCACGTTCATGCTCCGCTCACCCCGGTGGTGCTGGACGGGCCCGCCGGGTCGGAGGGGCCTGTGGTGCCGGACGGGCCCGCGTTGCCGGACGGGTCCACGGCGCCGGGGCGGGCCAGGCCGTCGGCCTGCCCCGGCCGGGCGGCGACCCGGCCGCGGCAGGACGGAGGCCCGGCGATTCGTTCCTGCACCAGGACGGCGGGGTCCTCCTGCCCGATCGGACCGACGGCGGGCGGCACCGGCCCTCGCCCGGCGGGCCGGGCCGTGTGCCGGAAGCCGCCGACGGTGACCTCCCGGTCACCGCCGCCTCCCCGGCCTCCGGCACCGGCCGGTGCCGCCCGCTCCGCCTCCGGCCACGAACCGGCCGCACCCGGTCCGCGGTCCACCGATCCCCTGTCCCCGGCCGTACGCAGCGATGTGCCCGCCCCCATTCGCCACCACATCCCTTCGTCGCGGCCGCCGCCCCCGGTGCCCACTGCTCACGGCACCCGGGGACGGCCCGGCCTGATCGGTTCTTCCGGAAGGGGCGGCGGTACCGCCCCGGTACGGGAGTGCTCACCCGGATCCCGTCCGGCCCGGCACGGCACCGCCCGACTCCTGGTCGTGGCCGCCGCCGGGGCAACTCCTGTTCGCAGAAGTGAAGTTACTTTCGAGCCAACCGAAGCCTCAACGCAGAGCCGGTCACTTCACTCGTAAGGGTGCAAAGGCCTGGTTTCGAACCCGTACGGGAACCCTGCTGTGAGTAACGGACGACCGGCGCGCGGCCGCGTACGGAGCGCGCGGGGCCCGCCGGGCGCCTCTCGTCGCAGATTGACGTGCACCCGTACGCCCCCAGCTCCCCTGTCCGAACGGCCACGAGGCACCGGCCGACGCGGCCGCGACGCGTCGAAGACGGACCGAGGACGTACCGAGGACGGACCGGCGACGGACCGGCGGCGTCGGCCGGTGCCGCAGGCGCGACGCGACCCGGCCGCGACCGTTCCCCCGGCGCCCGGCCGTACGGCCGTACGGCCGAGGCCCGACCGCCCCCGCGCGCACGGTAGTCTCGACAGGTGCCGAAACTGTCCGACGTCATCACCGCGCTCGAAGAGGTCTACCCCCCGCAGTGGGCGGAGTCCTGGGACGCCGTCGGCCTGGTCTGCGGAGACCCTCAGACCGAGGTCAACCGCGTGCTCTTCGCCGTCGACCCCGTCCAGGCGGTCGTCGACGAGGCCGTGGAGTGGGGCGCCGACCTCGTGGTCACCCACCACCCCCTCTACCTGCGCGGCACCACCAGCGTCGCCGCGACCACCTTCAAGGGCCGGGTGGTGCACACGCTGATCACCAACGGCATCGCCCTGCACGTCGCCCACACCAACGCCGACCACGCCGACCCCGGCGTCTCGGACGCGCTCGCCGAGGCGGTGGGCCTGCGGGTGACCGGCCCGCTGGTGCCGGACCCGACCGACCCGCTGGGCCGCCGCGGCACCGGCCGGATCGGCCTGCTGGAGCCCCCGCTGACCCTCTCCGCCTTCGCCGCGCAGGTGGCGGCGGGCCTGCCCGCCACCGCCGCCGGCGTCCGCGTCTCCGGCGACCCGGACCGGCTGGTCAGCCGGGTCGCGGTGTGCGGCGGCTCGGGCGACAGCTTCCTCGCCGACGTCCGGTCGGCCGGCGTGGACGCCTACCTGACCGCCGACCTGCGTCACCACCCGGCCTCCGAGGCCGCGGAGGCGTCGCCCGTCGCGCTGCTCGACGCCGCCCACTGGGCCACCGAGTGGCCCTGGCTCACCCTGGCCGAGCGGGCCCTGCTGGCCGCCGCCGACAAGCGCGGCTGGGCCGTGGAGACCAAGGTCTCCCACCGGGTCACCGACCCGTGGACCGCGCACGCCCCCATGTCCTTCACCGCCTGACCCGATTCACAGGAGCTCTCCGCTTGAACGCCGCGCCCGCCGACCAGAACCGCCTGCTCGACCTCCAGGCCATCGACTCGAAGCTCGACCAGCTGGCCCACCGGCGCCGGAGCCTGCCCGAGCACGCCGAGATCGAGAAGGTCACCGCCGACCACACCGCGCTCAAGGACCTCGTCGTCGCCGCCGAGGCCCAGAAGGGCGACACCGCCCGCGAGCTGACCAAGGCCGAGCAGGACGTCGAGCAGGTCCGCTCCCGTGCCGCCCGCAACCAGCAGCGCCTGGACTCCGGCGCGATCACCTCGCCGAAGGACCTGGAGAACCTCCAGCACGAGATCGGCTCGCTCGCCAAGCGCCAGGGCGACCTGGAGGACGTCGTGCTGGAGATCATGGAGCGCCAGGAGAGCGCCAAGAGCCGGGTCGAGGAGCTGTCCGCCCGCCTGGAGCACTCCACCGTCGTCCTCACCGAGGCCGAGGGCCGCCGCGACGCCGCCTTCGCCGAGATCGACGGGGAGGCCGAGAAGGTCAAGCGCGACCGCGAGACCGTCGCCGCCGTCATCCCGGCCGACCTGCTGAAGGTCTACACCAAGCTGCGCGAGACCCAGGGCGGCGTCGGCGCGGCCCGCCTCTACCAGCGCCGCTGCGAGGGCTGCCGCACCGAGTTCTCGATCACCGAGCTGAACGCCATCAAGGCCGAGCCGGCCGACAAGGTCGTCCGCTGCGAGAACTGCTCGCGGATCCTGGTCCGCACCTCCGACTCGGGCGTCTGATCCGGTGGCGGCGCGCTTCATCGTCGAGGCCGACGGCGGGTCCCGGGGCAACCCGGGGCCGGCCGGCTACGGCGCGGTGGTCCGTGACGGGGACACCGGGCAGATCATCGCCGAAGCCGCCGAGTTCATCGGCCACGCCACCAACAACGTGGCCGAGTACAAGGGACTGATCGCCGGGCTCAAGGCCGCCCGCGACCTGGACCCGGACGCCTCGGTGGACGTCCGGATGGACTCCAAGCTGGTCGTCGAGCAGATGTCCGGGCGCTGGAAGATCAAGCACCCCGACATGCAGCCGCTCGCCGCCGAGGCGCGCACCGTCCTCCCGCGCGCCCGGGTCACGTACACCTGGATCCCGCGCGAGCGGAACAAGGACGCCGACCGGCTGGCCAACGAGGCGATGGACGCGGGCCGCGACGGCCGCCAGTGGGAGCCGAAGCCCAAGGCCGCAGCCGCGGCCGTCGACGAGCCGCCGCTGGAGACCGCCGCCCCCAAGGCCGGCTGGGCCGCCCCCGCCGACCTCGGCACCCCCACCACCTTCGTCCTGCTGCGCCACGGCGAGACCCCGCTCACCCCGGAGAAGCGTTTCTCCGGCAGCGGCGGCAGCGACCCGGAGCTCTCCGACAAGGGCCGCTGGCAGGCCGAGCGGGCCGCCGAGGCACTGGCCGCGCGCGGCAGCGTCCAGGCGGTCGTCGCCTCCCCGATGCTCCGCACCCGGCAGACCGCCGAGACCGTCGCCGCCCGGCTCGGCCTGGAGGTCCGGTACGAGGACGGGCTGCGCGAGGTCGACTTCGGTGCCTGGGAGGGCCTGACCTTCGCCGAGGTGCGGGAGCGCTACCCCGACGACCTGACCGCCTGGCTCGGCTCCGCCAAGGCCAAGCCGACCGGCAGCGGCGAGAGCTTCACCACGCTCACCCACCGGGCCGGCGTCGCCCGGGACAAGATCCTCGCCCGGTACGCGGGGAAGACCGTGCTGGTGGTCTCGCACGTCAGCCCGATCAAGACCCTGGTCCGGCTGGCGCTCGGCGCCCCGCCGGACTCGATGTACCGGATGGAGCTGTCCGCCGCCTCGATCTGCGCCGTCCAGTACTACGCGGACGGCAACGCCTCGGTGCGGCTGCTCAACGACACCTCGCACCTGCGCTAGGGCCCGTCGTCACCGGGGTGCTCAGTGCACCTCGGTGACCACCACGTCCAGCTGCCACGGCTTGCGCGCGGTGCCCTCCGCCGCCAGCTCGACGTGGTGGCCCAGCCCCAGCAGCGCGTCCATCAGCTCACCGGGGGTCTTCGGCTCCGCCCCGGCCGCCAGCAGGTCCCGGACGATCCGCCCCTTGGTCGCCTTGTTGAAGTGGCTGACCACGCTGCGCTTGCCGTTCCGCTCCTGGAGCACCCGGACGGTCGCGGTCCGGGCGGCCACCTCGCCGGCCGGCTTCCAGGCCGCCGCGTACGCGGAACTGCGCAGGTCCAGCACCAGCCCGTCCGCGACCTCGGGGAGCACGGGGGCCATCGCGCTCCGCCAGTACGCCCCGAGCGCCCCCAGCTGCGGGAGCTTGACGCCCATCGAGCAGCGGTAGGACGGAATCCGGTCGGAGATCCGCACGGCGCCCCAGAGACCGGAGAAGACCAGCAGCGAGCGCTCGGCCCGGTCGTACGCGGCGGCGTCCAGGGTGGCCAGGCCGAGGTTGTCGAACAGCACCCCGGTGTACACCTCGCCCGCCGGGCGGGCACCCGCCGTCGGCAGCCCGGCGTTCTTGGCGACCTCGCCGCGCAGACCGGGGGAGAGGCCGAGCACCTCGGAGGCCGCGTCCTCGTCACCCCGGCACAGGCCCACCAGCGCGTCCAGCACCGCGCCGCGCGCCGCCGTCAGCCCCGGCAGCGACAGCCGCTCCAGCGCCACCGGCCCGCCGTCCCCGGACCCGGCCTTGCCCTCCGAGGGCGGCAACAGCACCAGCACAGCGGACTCCTCAACAATCTGTGGCGGACGAACCCCGCAACCCTACTGCGGCCGCCCCGGCCCCCAGCGCCACACAGAGCGGCGAGTAGTACCGCACGTTCAGCCGCCGGAACCGCTCCGAACGCTCACTCACCCGGCCGAACACCACCGGCCCGGCCACCCCGCGCGCCAGCAGCACCCCCGCCACCACCCGCACCCCGGCCCGCCGCAGCCGCCGCGGCCCCACCTGCGGCAGCACCCCGGCCTCCGCCCCCACCAGGTACGCCCCCGCCCCCAGCGCCCCCGCCACCGCCAGGCACGCGCCCACCGGCGGCACCCCCTCACCCTGCCCCACCACGACGTCCGCGAACTCCTCCGCCGACCCCAGCGGCCACGGCGTCACCGCCCACACCGCGTGCAGCGCCCCCGTCGCCCCCAGCGCCGCAGCCACCACACCCCCGGCCACCTTCACCGCACCCATCGCCCAAACCCCCTTCGTGCACGGCCACTTGCCCCCACCGTACGAGTGCTTACGCCGCCCCCGGGCAGAGCCTGGCCCGGAACCGCCCGGCCCCGCTCTACCCTGGCGTGCATGCCTCGCCGAAAACTGCGCGTCAAGGCCGCCGACTCCGCCCGGATCAACACCGAGCTGACCGAGCTCCGCACCCGCCTGGAGGTCCACACCGAGTGGCCGCGGGCCGTGCTCGCCGAGGCGGAGGAGGCGGCCGAGCGCCCCCGGCTGCCGGAGTACGACGCCACCGACCTGCCGCTGTTCACGGTCGACCCGCCCGGCTCCCGCGACCTCGACCAGGCCGTGCACCTCGCCCACCGGCCCGGCGGCGGCTACCGGGTGCACTACGCGATCGCCGACGTCGCCGCCTTCGTCCACCCCGGCGGCGCGATCGACACCGAGGCCCGCCGCCGGGTCGAGACCCTCTACTTCCCCGACCACCGCGTCCCGCTGCACCCCACCCGGATCTCCGAGGACGCCGCCAGCCTGCTGCCCGGCGAGCCCCGCCCGGCCCTGCTCTGGCAGCTGGACCTGGACGCCGACGGCGCCGTCGTCCTCGCCGACCTGCGCCGCGCCCTGGTCCGCTCGCACCGCCGGCTGGACTACGCCGCCGTCGAGCGCGCGGTGGACCTCGGCGGCGCCGACGAGCAGCTCGCCCTGTTCGCGACCGTCGGGCGGCTGCGCGAGGAGCAGGAGCGCGCCCGCGGCGGGATCAGCCTGCCGGTGCCCGAACAGGAGGTCGAGGAGACCCTGCACGGCTACGTCCTCGGCTACCGCGCCCCCGGCCCCGCCGACGGCTGGAACGCCCAGATCTCCCTGCTCACCGGCATGGCCGCGGCCGACCTGATGCTCGACGCGGGCGTCGGCCTGCTGCGCACCCTGCCCGCCGCGCCCGCCACCGGCTACGAGCGGCTGCGCCGGATCGCCGCCGCCCTCGACGTGGACTGGCCGCAGGCCGTCCCGTACCCCGAGCTGATCCGCTCCCTCGACCCGGACATTCCGCTCAACGCCGCCTTCCTCAACGCCTGTACGGGCCTGCTGCGCGGCGCCGGCTACCACGCCTTCGACGAGTCCCGCGGCCTGCCCGCCCCCGCCGAGCCGGAGCACGCCGCGCTCGCCGCCCCGTACGCGCACTGCACCGCGCCGCTGCGCCGCCTCGGCGACCGCTTCGCCCAGGAGGTGTGCGCGGCGGTGGCGGCGGGCGAGGACGTGCCGGAGTGGGTGCGCGAGGCGCTGCCGGCCGTCCCGGCGCTGATGGCGGGCGGGGACCGCCGCGCCGCGGAGGTCGAACGGGCCTGCGTGGACCTGGTGGAGGCGGAGCTGCTCGCGGGCCGGGAGGGCGAGGACTTCGCCGCCGTGGTCATCGACGTGGACGAGCGGCGGCCCGGCTCCGGCACCGTCCAGCTGCGCGACCCGGCCGTCCGGGCCCGCTGCGACACGGCCGCGGACGGGCTGCCGCTCGGCCGGGTGATCGACGTCCGGCTGACGACGGCCGACCCGGCCACCCGGACCGTCCGCTTCACGGCGGTCTAGCGGGCCGCGTCCCCGTGCCACCTGGATTACGCCACCCGCCACCCGGACGCGCGGCTCACCCGCCCCGGCCCGCCCCGCGGTGGGAGGATCGGTCCCGTGCCCGCCCCCCAGCCCCGCGCCGCCGCAGCCGCGCCCGCCCCCGGGCCCGCGCTCGGGCGCCGCCGCCGTCTGCTCGTCCTGGCGATCTGCTGCCTGAGCCTGTTCATCGTCGGCCTCGACAACACCGTGGTGAACATCGCCCTGCCGGTGATCCAGCGGGACCTGGACGCCCCGGCGTCCGGGCTGCAGTGGATCATCGACGCCTACACCCTGGTGCTGGCCTCGCTGCTGATGCTGTTCGGCTCGGTGGCCGACCGCTTCGGCCGCCGCCGGGTGTTCCAGACCGGCCTGGTCTGCTTCGCGCTCGGCTCGCTGCTGTGCAGCCAGGCGCCGAGCCTGGGCTGGCTGGTGGCGTTCCGGGCGCTCCAGGCGGTGGGCGGCTCGATGCTCAACCCGGTGGCGATGTCGATCATCACCAACACCTTCACCGACCCGAAGGAACGGGCCCGGGCGATCGGCGTCTGGGGCGGCGTGGTCGGCATCTCGATGGCGCTCGGCCCGCTGCTCGGCGGCTTCCTGGTGGACGGCGCGGGCTGGCCGTCGATCTTCCTGATCAACGTCCCGGTGGCGCTCGCCGCCATCGCGCTGACCGCCCGCTACGTCCCGGAGTCCCGCGCCCCCCGGCCGCGCCGGCTGGACCCGGTGGGGCAGCTGCTGATGATCGTGCTGCTCGGCTGCGGCACCGCCGCGATCATCGAGGGCCCGGCCAACGGCTGGACCTCCCCGCTGATCCTCACCCTGGCCGCGACCGCGCTGGCCGCGCTGGTCGCCTTCCCGCTCTGGGAGCGGCGGGTGGCCGAGCCGCTGGTGGACCCCCGGTTCTTCGCCAGCGTGCCGTTCACCGGCGCCGCCGTCACCGCGGTCTGCGCGTTCGCCGCGCTCGGCGGCTTCCTCTTCCTCAGCACCCTCTACCTCCAGGACGTCCGGCACTACAGCCCGGTCGAGGCCGGCCTGTGGACGCTGCCGATGGCCGGGATGATGCTGGTCTGCGCGCCGCTGTCCGGACGGATCGTCGCCGGCCGGGGCCCGCGCCTGCCGCTGGTCGCGGCCGGGATCGGCCTCGCCGCGAGCGGGCTGCTGCTCACCCGGCTCGCCGCCGACTCCCCGCCGGCCCTGCTGCTGGTCGCGTACGCGCTGTTCGGCTTCGGCTTCGGCATGGTGAACGCGCCGATCACCAACGCCGCCGTCGCGGGGATGCCGCGCGCCCAGGCTGGCGTGGCGGCGGCGGTCGCCTCGACCAGCCGTCAGGTCGGCCAGTCGCTGGGCGTGGCGGTGATCGGTACGGTCGTCACCGCGGCCGTGGTCGGACCGGTCGCGACCGGTTTCGCCCCGGCCAGCCACGCCGGCTGGTGGATCCTGGTCGGCCTCGGCGGCGCCGTCCTCGCCCTCGGCCTGGCCACCACCACCGCCCGGGCGAGCGCGACGGCGGCCCGGGTGGCCGCCCGCCTCGGCGCCGAGGCACCGGCCGTCCGGTCCGGTGTACGGGAGGCGCCGCCCGAGCGGCTACGATGACCACTACGGCGGAAGAGTCGGCCGGGCGGTCGCGACGGGTCCCAGACCCGCCGAGGAACGTCCGGGCTCCACAGAGCAGGGTGGTGGGTAACGCCCACCCGGGGTGACCCGCGGGACAGTGCCACAGAAAACAGACCGCCCACCGCTTTTCGTGGTGGGTAAGGGTGAAACGGTGGTGTAAGAGACCACCAGCGACCGGGGTGACCCGGCCGGCTAGGTAAACCCCACCTGGAGCAAGGTCAAGATCGGCGCCCTCGGGCGCCGTGCGCGGACGATTGAAGGCTGCTCGCCCGAGTCCGCGGGTGGACCGCACGAGGCTGTCGGCAACGGCAGCCCTAGATGGATGGCCGCCTCCCCGGGCCGCGCAAGCAACCCGGGAGACAGAACCCGGCGTACAGGCCGACTCTTCCGCCCCCTTTCCCGCCCGCCGGTCAGGCGGGGCGGGCGCCGACGGCGTCGCGGATCTGGTCGCCGAGGCCGCCGTTGACGCGGGCGCAGTTGGCGCAGCAGAAGAACATGCCGGCGACTTCGACGCCGTGGCCGACGATGCGGACGTCGCACTGCTCGCAGCGTGGGGCGAGTTTCTCCATCGCGCACTCGAAGCTGTCGAAGGTGTAGGTGTCGCCGGTGACCGTCCTGATCTCGAAGGCCAGCCAGTAGTCGTTGCCGCAGGTGACGCAGATGGCCATGGCGGCCGTCTCCTTCCGGTGGGGCCGACCCCGGCGGGGCGGCTCGTCTCCCAGTGTCGAAGGCCCGGTCGGCGGCGGCCACCCGGAGGGGGCGGGCGGGGGCTCAGGCGGAGCCGGCGGCGAGGTCCTCCAGGGCGCGGACGGCGCGGTCGGCGTCGGCGGCGGCGACGAACAGGTGGTCGTGGTGGAAGCCGGCCACCACGTTGCAGCTGATGCCCTCCTCGGCGAGCCGGCCGGACACGGCGGCGGTCAGTCCGACGGCCTCCAGCGCCGAGTGGATCCGCAGGGTGATCCAGGCCGCCACGTACTCGTAGCGCAGCCCGAGCGCGTCCGCCTCCTCCTGGGCGATCACCATCGTGACCCCCTCGGGTTCGGCGACGGTCACCACCGGCCGCATGCCGGCGGGCACCCGGGCGGGGAGCGTGCAGTAGACGTACCGCCCGGGGTTGAGCTGCGGGCTCATGCCGCGCAGCAGCGTCGCGAGGTCTCGTTCTGCGGCCATGCCCGCCACCGTAGCGGCTGGGCGGGGGCTGCGCGGTGCTCCGTGGGCGTGTCGGAATCCGTTGACGAGCGACAGTCACCGATATATCGTCGAACTATCGAGACAGTGACTCGACTGCCTCGTTGAACCTCAGAGATTCGAGGAGGTGGGCGCGATGCGCTCAGAACGTCAAGGAAGGCGATTCCGCTGGGAGGGCCCGCGCGGCGGTGACAGTGGTGGCCCCGGTGGCCTCGGCGGCGGCGGTCGGCGCCGCGGGCCGGGCCCGGGGCCGGAGTTCCGGGGGATGCCCGGGGAGGGCTTCGAGGGCCGGGAGGCGTTCGGCGGGTTCGGCCCGCCGTTCGGTGGTGGCGGTCCCGGCCGGCCGATGGGCGGCCCGTACGGGCACGGCTTCGGCGGGCACGGCGGCCGGCGCGGTGGTCCGCACGGGCGGCGGGGCGGGCGGGCCCGGCGCGGTGACGTCCGGGCCTCGCTGCTGGCGCTGCTCAAGGAGCGGCCGATGCACGGCTACGAGATGATCGCCGAGATCGCCGAGCGGACCGGCGGGGCCTGGCGGCCCAGCCCGGGGTCGATCTACCCCAACCTCCAGCTGCTGGAGGAGGAGGGCCTGATCACCGCGGAGGAGGTCGGCGGCAAGCGGCTGGTCTCGCTCACCGAGGCGGGCCGGGCCGAGGCCGACGCCGGGCCGGCCGAGCCGTGGGCGGAGGCCGGCCGGGAGGTCGACTGGGAGGCCGTCCAGGAGGTCGGCCAGGCGCTCGCCGCCGTCGACCAGGCGATCCGCCAGGTCATGGCCACGGGCACCGAGGCGCAGCGCGCCAAGGGCCTGACGGTGCTGACCGAGGCCCGCAAGAAGCTGTACCTCATCCTCGCCGAGGATGACTGACCGACCGGGGGGAGCGGGACGGGCGGTGCTGTTGCCCGGGTGGCCCGAGCGGTCCGGGCGGCCGGGGGGAGGGCCTCACGGCCGGACCGTGAACAGGGCCACGCACACCAGCAGCAGCACCGCCCAGCCGAACCAGAGCCAGGCGTTCGGCTCGATGACCACGCTGTAGAGGCACACCGCCAGGAGCAGCACCCCGGTGACGCCGGCGACCTCCCGGTTGTGGTGCCGGACCGCCCGGGAGCGGTCCCGCGGGTGCCGTACCGTCCTCGCCATGCCGACCTCCGGGGGAGACTGCGGCCGACCTCCGGGGGGCCGCGGAGGGAGGGGGCGGCCGTCAGCCGGAGGCCGCCTCGTCGTACTCGTAGCGCCAGAACCAGCTCAGGCCCCGAACCTGCTTGCTCCGGACGTACACCAGTGTGCGCGCGGGCGTCCCGCCGTGCGCGGGGACCGGGACCTTGTACTTCTTGGGCACGCCGAGCATCGGCCCCAGCGGGATGGGGAGGATCTTCCCGTCCAGGGGGCCGCCGACGAATGCGGTGTCCGCGCTCTTCATCCCTCCAGGGTCTCACCTCCGCGGACGAGCCCGGGGCGCACCCGTGGGCCGCACCCGCGGCCGTCGCCGGGAGTGTGACCGGAGAGGCACCGCCCCCGGTCATCCGGAGGCCCTCCGCACCCTTATCCTTCCTGTTACGCCCTCGGGGTCCACCCGGGTCAGCGGGCCCGTACGGGCCGGGCGAGGCGCGAATCCGCGCGCCCTCCGGCCGATTTGGCGCGGACAGCGTGCTGCCGCGACTGCGTACCGTGACCCGGGCGTCGGCCGTCCGGTGACCCCGGGCCGCGGCCGGCAGGGCGCCGACGTCAGGGCCGAGCACCCCGGGAAGCAGACGGGGGCGCCGTGCGTTGCGTCGGAGTGGTACGTCGAACGCTGTGTCGCACCAGGCACGGCAGTTGCGCGGAAGGGGCCCGATGGAAGCCGGCAGCAGGTGGACGACCTGGTGGCAGAAGCGTGATCGTCAGCGGGCGGGGGGCCCGGACGGGCCGGCCGCCGACCTCGATCAGCTGCTCGGCGCGGTCCGCGCCGGATTCCCGCTCGCGCCCGCCGCCCACCCGGCCGGCTACCGGTGCTCCTGCGACCGGGTGGCCTGTCCGGCCCCGGCGCAGCACCCGGTCTCCTTCGCCTGGCAGACCCAGGCCACCACCGACCCCGAGCAGCTCTCCCGCTGGCTCTCCCGCGATCCGGAGGCGAACTTCATCACCGCCACCGGCCGGGTGCACGACGTGCTGGACGTCCCGGCGGAGGCCGGACGGCTGGCGCTGGAGCGGCTGACGGCGCTGGGCGTCGAGGGCCCCGTCGCCGCCGTCGGCGAGGACCGCTACCTCTTCTTCACCGCCACCCGCGGCACCCCGCAGGACGAGGACGAGTGGTGGCCGAGCGCGCTCGACTCCACCCCGGACACCATGTCCGAGCACCCCGGCCTGCGCTGGCACTGCCGCGGCTCGTACACCCTGCTGCCGCCGGCCGCGCTGCCGGACGGCTCCCACGTGCGGTGGCTGCGCGGGCCCGAGCAGCCGCTGCCGGACCCGCTGCGCGTCCTGGACGTGCTCACCGACGCCTGTACCGAGGTGGGCGCCGTCGCCGAGGAGCAGTGGCTGATCGGCTAGGGCGCCCACCGGGCGACGCTGGTCACGGCGGGGAGACGCCGGTCACGGCAGGGTGAGGACCTCCGCGCCGGTCGGCGTGACCACCAGGGTGTGCTCGAACTGGGCGGTGCGCTTGCGGTCCTTGGTGACGACCGTCCAGCCGTCCGGCCAGATCTCGTAGTCGTAGGTGCCCAGGGTCAGCATCGGCTCGATGGTGAAGGTCATGCCCGGCTTGATCACCTCGGTGGCCCGCTCGCTGTCGTAGTGCGGGATGATCAGGCCGGAGTGGAACGACGTGTTGATGCCGTGTCCGGTGAAGTCCCGCACCACGCCGTAGCCGAAGCGCTTGGCGTAGGACTCGATGACCCGCCCGATGACGTTGATCTGACGACCCGGCTTGACCGCCTTGATCGCCCGGTCGAGGGATTCCCGGGTGCGCTCGACCAGCAGCCGGGACTCCTCGTCCACGTCGCCGACCAGGTAGGTGGCGTTGAGGTCGCCGTGCACCCCGTGGATGTAGGCGGTGGCGTCGATGTTGACGATGTCGCCGTCCTGGAGCACGGTCGAGTCCGGGATGCCGTGGCAGATCACCTCGTTGATCGAGGTGCAGACGGACTTGGGGAAGCCCCGGTAGCCGAGGTCGGACGGGTAGGCGCCGTGGTCGCACATGTAGGCGTGGGCGACGGCGTCCAGCGCGTCGGTGGTGACGCCGGGGGCGATCAGCTTGGCCGCCTCCGCCATCGCCCGGGCGGCGATCCCGCTCGCGATCCGCATCTTCTCGATCGTCTCGGCGGTCTGCACCTCGGGCCCGGTGTACGGCGTCGGCGCGGGCTTGCCGACGTACTCGGGGCGCGCGATGTGCGCCGGGACCTTGCGGGTGGGGGACTGGATGCCGGGTACGAGAGCCATGCCGCGAGTCTAGTCGTCGGGCTCCGTGGCCCCGGGTGGTGTGCGGCCGGGCCCGGGGCGGGGAATGATCGGTACCGACCCATCCTTCTGGCCTTCTGAACGGGAGAGCGTCATGCCCCTCGGATTCAACCGCAAGCCGACCGGCAAACCCGGCGAGTGGTTCTACTGCATCAAGCACAACAAGGTCGAAGAGGGCCCGGAGTGCCCGGCGAAGGACCGCCTGGGCCCGTACGGCAGCCCCGAGGAGGCCGCTCAGGCCCTGCGGATCGCGGACGAGCGCAACCGCGAGTGGCGGAACGACCCGCGCTGGAGCGACCGGCCCAAGGACGAGGCCGAGTAACCACGGCGGGACCCCGATCCCGATCCCGACCCCGGTCAGGCGGTCGGCGCGGCCTCCCGTGCGGCGCGCTCGTGTTCGGCCCGCACGGCCGCGGCGTGCGGGTCGGTGCGGTCGTCGTAGGCGAGCAGCTTCGGGAGGGCGGCGGCGACCGCGAGCACGGCGACGACGCAGGCGGCACCGCCCGCCCAGACGGCGGCGCGCACGCCGACCAGCCCGGCCATGGTGCCGGCCCGGACCTGGCCGAGCTGCGGGCCGACGGAGTAGCTGAGCAGTTCCACGCCGGCCATCCGGCCGCGCAGCTCGTCGGGGATGGACTGGTTCCACATGGTCGAGCGGGCGAGCCCGCTGATCTCGTCGGCGCCGCCGGCCAGCGCC
Organism: Kitasatospora sp. SC0581; assembly: GCF_048159585.1. Taxonomy (NCBI): domain Bacteria; kingdom Bacillati; phylum Actinomycetota; class Actinomycetes; order Kitasatosporales; family Streptomycetaceae; genus Kitasatospora; species Kitasatospora sp. SC0581. The sequence goes on from NZ_JBLRWA010000002.1 coordinate 265,590, forward strand.
AGGCCGAGCAGCACCAGCCAGATGTGCGCGGTGAGCCCGGCGAGCGCCATCGCCGCGCCCCAGCCGACGGCGGCGACCACCAGCAGCCGCCCGTGCCGGTGGACGCGGGAGGTCCAGCCGCTGGTCGCGCCGACCAGCAGGGCGCCGAGGGCGGAGGCCGCGTACATCGGGCCGAGCGCCCAGTCCGCCCCCAACTCCGAGGCCAGGAACGGGAAGACGGCCACCGGGTAGGCGAACAGCATGGCGCAGACGTCGATCGCGTAGGTGCCGAGCAGGTCCTTGCGGCTCCACGCGTAGCGGACCCCGGTGAGCACCGCCCGGACGGACGGCCGTTCGGCGCCGGTGGGCGGCGGCACCGCCTTGATCCGGACGAGCAACAGCAGGGAGAGGGCGAAGGAGAGGACGTCCAGCGCGTACGCGGTCTGCACCCCGGCGAAGGCCACCACGACACCGGCCAGCGCCGGGCCGGCCACCGAAGCGGCGTTGTGGTACAGCGATCTGAGGGCGAACGCGGCGGTCAGGTGCTGGTGCGGGACGAGCCGGGGGAGGAGCGAGTCCAGTGCCGGGCGCTGGATGCCGTCGGCGGCCGCGACCAGCGCGGCGACCAGGTAGATCGGCCAGAGCAGCGGGTGCGGCAGCAGGGCGTTGACCAGCAGCAGCCCGGCCAGCAGGCCGAGCGCGACCTCCGCCCGCAGCACCAGCTTCCGGCGGTCCAGGGCGTCGGCGAGGGCGCCGCCCCACAGGCCGAAGACGATCAGCGGCACCAGTTCGACGGCGCCGATCAGGCCGACCGCGAAGGAGGAGCCGGTGAGTTCCTTGATCTGCATCGGCACGGCGACGAGGGTCAGGAAGCCGCCGAAACTGGTGACGCAGCCGGAGGTCCACAGGTAGCGGAAGTCGCGCGAGGCGCGCCAGGGCGACAGGTCGGGCGTCAGCGAGTGCAGCAGCCTCCGGGCGCGCCCGGGCACGGGGGGATGCGGGGGTTCGTCGACGTTCACGAACCGTCATCCTCGGGCGGCGGCCACCGCTTCCGCAAAGGGTTTTCGACCGGGGCGTGAACTTTTCGGCCGGGTGGTGAACAGGGTCACCAGCGGGTGATCGCGGGCCCCGAGGCCAGCCGCCCGGCGAGGTCGGCGAGCCGGTCCCGGACGGAGCGGCGGCCGGTCCGCTGCCCGGCGGCGACGCTGACCAGGTGCTGGGCGAGGTCGAACGGCCCCTCGGCGGCGGTGCCGACGGTCAGCCGCTCGTGCGCGAGCCGGCGGAGTTCGTCGAGGCCGTGGGGTTCGCCGCGGCCGCCGGACGCACCGGGCCCGCCGGACGTACCGGTCCCGTCGGGTGCGGTGAGCCCGTCCGGTCCGTCCGACCCGTCGGCGTCAGCGGAGCCCCCGTCCAGCGCGAGCACGGTCGCGCCGCGCCGCCGCGCGTCGTGCACCCGCTCCAGCAGCGCGGCGCCGGCCGCCCGGGGGACCACCACCAGCACGGTGTCACCGCGCCCGGCCTCGGTGAGCCGCCGCAGGTCGTGGGTCAGGTGGGCCGGGGCGTCGGCCGGCGGGCTGTGCCGCAGCAGGGTGGGCGCCAGCCGGGGGACGTCCGACCAGGCGGCCTCGTCGTCCAGGTGGGCGGCCAGGTGCCAGGGTTCGTACGCCTCGGTGCCGACCAGCAGCAGCCCGCTCGCGCTGCGCCGTTCCACGGAGCGGCGCAGCGCGCCGGCGAAGCCGCCGACCTCCTCCAGCCAGCCCGTTCCCGTCAGCCGTTCCCGGAGTGCCGAAACTCTCACCGCGTCCATGCGGGCCAGGATGTCCCGCCGGGCCGGGGATTTGGCAGGATCGGCCCATGACTTCCCTCGATTCAGCGACAAACCCGGCCCACGAGGTCCCGGACGTCTCCCAGCTGGTGGTCGGTGTGCTCGGTGGCACCGGCGACCAGGGGCGAGGACTCGCCCTGCGGCTGGCCAAGGCCGGCCAGCAGGTGATCATCGGCTCCCGCGACGCCGCCCGGGCCGAGGCCTCGGCGGCCGCGCTGGGCCTCGGCGTGCGCGGCGCCGACAACGCCACCGTCGCCCGGGAGAGCGACGTGGTGATCATCGCGGTCCCGTGGGACGGCCACGCCGCCACCCTGACCGCGCTGCGCGAGGAGCTCGCGGGCAAGATCGTCGTCGACTGCGTCAACCCGCTGGGCTTCGACAAGCAGGGCGCGTACGCGCTGAAGCCGGAGGAGGGCAGCGCCGCCGAGCAGGCCGCCGCGCTGCTGCCGGACTCCCGGGTCACCGCCGCGTTCCACCACCTCTCGGCGGTGCTGCTGCAGGACGAGTCGGTGGAGAGCATCGACACCGACGTCATGGTGCTCGGCGACGACCGGGAGGCCACCGACGTCGTCCGGGGCCTGGCCGCCCGCATCCCCGGGATGCGCGGCATCTTCGCGGGCCGGCTGCGCAACGCCCACCAGGTCGAGGCGCTGGTCGCCAACCTGATCTCGGTCAACCGCCGGTACAAGGCCCACGCGGGCCTGCGGATCACCGACGTCTGAGCGGATCCGGGCAGAGGCGTGTCGACCTCACCCCTGGACCCGGTCCGGAGGTGAGGTCGGCGACAATGGGTGGCGGCCGTGACCCGGCCGCCCGCACCCGTTCTAGGAGCCCTCCGCCATGCCTCGCACGTCCCGCTTCGCCCTGGCCGCCGTCGTCCTCGCGCTCGTGGCCCTGGTGGTCTCGCTGGTCCAGGGCTTCTGGCTGGGCCTGATCTGGCTGCCGCTGGCCGGCGTGGCCAGCAACGTGCTGTGGATGGACCGCCGCCGGGCCAGGATCGCCGCCGCGACCGCGGCCGCCGCCGAGTAGCGCCGGCCGCCGAGCAGGGCTAGTTCTTCCAGAAGCTGAACAGGTACCGGCCGAGCGTCGCGTAGTCCTGGTCCACGCCGAACAGGTTCATCAGGCCGTGGACGATCCCGAAGAAGAACTCGTTCACCTGGGGCTGCCACAGCAGCGCGAACACCGCGAGCATCCCGTACGGCGCGAACGGCTCGATCGCGCGCCGGGTCTGGTACGACAGCCAGGGCTCGACGATGCCGTAGCCGTCCAGTCCGGGCACCGGCAGCAGGTTCAGCACCGCCGCGCTCAGCTGGAGGAAGCCGAGGAAGCCCAGCGCGCCGGAGAACGGCGAGATGATCAGCTCGTGGCCCTCCCAGAACGCGTGCACGGTCGGGTCGTCCAGCCAGCCCGCGCCGATCGGGACCAGCAGCGCCGCTGCGATGAGCAGGTTGACCAGCGGGCCGGCCGCCGAGATCAGGCTGTGCTTGAGCCGGCCCTGGATGCGGTGCCGCTCGATCCAGACCGAGCCGCCGGGCAGGCCGATGCCGCCGAGGATCACGAAGACGATCGGCAGCACGAAGCTGAGCAGCACGTTGGCGTACTTCAGCGGGTTGAGCGTGAGGTAGCCCTTGGCGCCGACGGAGATGTCGCCGCCGTGCAGCGCGGTGCGCGCGTGGGCGTACTCGTGCAGGCAGAGCGAGACCATCCAGCCCGCGACCACGAACAGGAACACCCCGAACGAGGCGTTGCCGTAGCCCTGGTACACCGCCCAGCCGGAGGTGCCGAGGACGGCCAGGAGCACCCAGAACACCGGGCTGATCCGGCGGTCCTCGCTGCGGGAGCGCGGCGTGGCGGCGAAGGTCATGGTGTGGGTGCTCCGTGGGCAGAGGGAACGGGAAGGACCGGCAGGGACCGATCATGCCGGGCGGGCCGGTGGCCGGACAAGCCGCCTCCGGTGAACGTCCGAGGGCCCGGGGTCGGTTCCGCCGGGGCGCCGGGCCCTGCACAATTGTGCGGCCCTTCCCCCGCCGATCGACCAGAATGGTCCGGTGCACTACGGCATCCTCGGAACCACGACGGCCCACCACGACGACGGCACCCCGGTACCGATCGGCGGCGCCCGGCTACGGGCCCTGCTCGCGGCCCTGGCCCTCCGGCAGGGCCGGCCGGTGCCGGCCGACCTGCTGGTGGACGAGGTGTGGGAGGCCGAGCCGCCCCAGGACTCCTCCGCCGCGCTCCAGACCCTGGTCGGCCGGCTGCGCCGCACCATCGGCCGGGACGAGGTCGGCTCCGGCCCGGCCGGGTACTGGCTGACCGGTCCGGCCACCGACCTCGCCGACTTCCAGCGGCTGACCGGCGAGGGCCGCCGCGCCCTGGACACCGGGGACCACGCGCTCGCCGCCGAGCGGCTGGGCGCCGCCCTGGCGCTGTGGCGCGGCCCCGCGCTGGCCGACCTGCCGGACCGCACCGGCCCGGCCGTCCGGCTGGAGGCCCAGCGCGAGGAGGCCCGCCGCCACCGGATCACCGCCGACCTCGGCCTCGGCCGCGCCGCCGACCTGGTCGCCGAGCTGGCCGAGCTGTGCGAACGGCAGCCGCTGGACGAGTCGTTGCAGCTGCTGATGATCCGGGCGCTGCACGAGAGCGGACGGACGGCCGAGGCGCTGCGCCACTACGAGCGGACCAGGCGGGCCCTGGCCGAGGAGCTCGGCGCCGACCCGGGCCGCGGACTCCAGTCCCTGTACGCCGAGTTGCTCGCCCCGGAGGCGCCGGAGCCGGTCCACGCCGCGCCCGCGCCCGCGTCCGTACCCGCCGCCGCCCCCCAACTCCCGCGCGCCGTCGGCAACCTGCGCGGCCGGCTGACCAGCTTCGTCGGCCGCGAGGACGATCTCGCCGCGCTGCGCGGGATGCTGACGGACCGTCGGCTGGTGACGCTGACCGGCCCCGGCGGCTCCGGCAAGACCAGCCTCTCGACCGAGGCCGGGCGCGCCGAACAGGCCGCCGGGGGCTGGCCGGGCGGCGTCTGGGTGGCCGAACTCGCCCCGCTGGAGAGCCCGGACGCGGTGCCCGCCGCCGTGGTCTCCGCGCTCGGCCTGCGCGAGATCGTGCTGCACAGCACCAGCATGGTCGCCGAGGTGATCGAGAAGCGGGCCGAGGACCCGGTGCGCCGGCTGGTCGAGCACTGCGGCCACCGCCGGATGCTGCTCGTCCTGGACAACTGCGAGCACCTGATCCAGGCCGCCGCCGACCTCGCCGACGTCCTGCTCGCCGAGTGCCCCGGGCTGACGGTGCTCGCCACCAGCCGCGAGCCGCTGGGCGTGCCCGGGGAGACGGTGCTGCCGGTCGAGCCGCTGCCCGACCCGGTCGCGCTGCGGCTGTTCGTCGAGCGCGCCGCCGCCGCCCGTCCCGGCTTCGACCCGCAGGGCGACCCGGAGGCCTGCGCCGAGATCTGCCGCCGGCTGGACGGGCTGCCGCTGGCCATCGAACTGGCCGCGGCCCGGCTGCGGGTGATGACGGCGCGCCAGATAGCCGACCGGCTGGACGGCCGGTTCGCGCTGCTCACCGCGGGCAGCCGCACCCTGCTGCCGCGCCAGCAGACGCTGCGCGCGGTGGTCGACTGGAGCTGGGACCTGCTGGGCAAGCGGGAGCGGGCGGTGCTGCGCCGGCTCTCGGTGTTCGCGGGCGGCTGGCAGCTGGAGGACGCCGAGGCGGTCTGCGCCGACGGCGTCGAGGTGGCCCCCGGCGAGGTCGCCGACCTGCTGCTGTCGCTGGTCGACAAGTCCCTGCTGGTGGCCGACCTGGACGGGGCCAGCCTGCCGCGCTACCGGATGCTGGAGACCATCCACGAGTACGCGACCGAGCGCCTCGCCGGGTCCGCCGCCGAGCGCGCCGCCACCGAGGCCCGCCACCTGGCGCACTTCCGCACCCTGCTCGCCGCCGCCGACGCGGAGATCCACGGCCCCCGGCAGCTGCACTGGCTGACGGTGCTGGAGCGCGAGCAGGACAACATCCGGACGGCGCTGCGCCGCGCGATCGACCTGCGGGACGAGGAGCAGGCGCTGCTCCTCGCCATCGGCATGAGCTGGTACTGGTCGCTGCGCGGCTACAGCATGGAGGCGCGCACCTGGTACACCGCGATCGCCGCGCTCGGCCCGGACCCGTTCGGCCCGGACGCCCCGCGGGCGGTGCCGCTGGAGCGCGGCGTGCTGGCGTACGACCTGCCGCTGCCGACGGCGGTGGTCGAGGAGGCCCGCCGGCTGCTGGCGATGTTCCGGCTGATCGGGCTGTTCGAGGGCAACCTGGACGTCCTCGGGGACCCGGAGGCGATCGAGGTCGCCCAGCGGCTGATGGACGCCTACACCCCGGACCTGCCGCAGTCCTACCGCTTCCCGGCGCTGATGCGGGTGTTCGGCGCCTTCCTGGCCGGCCGCCTGGACATGATGAAGGACCTGATGGACGACGCCGTCCAGGGCTGCGAGCAGTACGGCGGGCCGAGCGACCTGGCGTTCATCCTGCAGGTCCGGGCCAGGATGATGAACGACTGGCCGAGCGGCGCCGAGCAGAGCATCGAGGACGGCGCCCGCTCGCTGGAGCTGTACGAGCAGTCGGGCGACCTCTGGGGGATCTCCCAGGCGCTGTCCGCGCACGGCGAGTCGCTGGCCAACCGGGGCGAGGCCGCGGCCGCCGCCGAGGCGTACGCGCGGGCGATCGAGCTGATCGAGGAGCTGGGGGCGCCGCAGGAGGTGCCGATCCTGCGGGTGAACCTGGGCACCGCCCTGCTGGAGCAGGACATGGAGCACGGCGAGCGGGTCGTCCGCGAGGCGCTGGCCTCCATCGACACCCCGGGCCTCAACCAGGCCACCACCGGGGCGCTGATGTTCGGCCACCTGACGCTCTGCGGCATCCACGCCCACCGCGGCGAGTTCGCGCAGGCGCTGGCCGAGCTGGACGAGCTGGACATAGTCCGGGTCGGCGGCTTCGCGCCGAGCCTGGTGACCGGGATGCTGATGAGCGCCCGCGGCTGGATCACCGCCCGGGCCGGGGACCCGGAGGCGGGGCTCGACCTGCTGCGCGCCGGCTGGCGGCAGCTGCGGGCGGTGACGGCCGCGAGCGGCTTCGCCGAGCACATGACGGTCATGGTGGTGCCCGCGGTGACGGCGGTGCTGGGCAGCTTCGCCCAGCGCGACGGGGACCTCGGGCGGGCCCGGGCGGCGGCCGTGCTGGCCGGCGCCCACGGCGGGCTGAACGGCCCGAAGGGCGGCTACCTGGACCGGGTCGAGCGGGCGCGTTCGGAGGCGGCCCTGCGGGAGTCGCTGGGGGACGCGGGGTACGAGGAGGCCCGGGCCGGCGGGGTCGGGATGACCCAGGAGCAGGTCTTCGAGCTGCTGGAGGGGCTGCTCGGCTAGCCACGGCGCGGTCGGGCCCGGGCGGTCGGATCCCGTACAGCCGGTGCCCGTGCGGCCGGTGCCCGTCCCCTGGTCACCGGCCGCACGGGCCCGTACGGCGGCCGGCGCCTGTCCGGGGCGGCCGGCCGTCCTGCCCGGCGGCCTTCCCCGGCGAGGGCCGGGGGAGCCGACGGTGGTCATGGGGGTCAGGTCCGCTTGCGGAACCGGGCGACCGCCAGCGGGGCGAAGACGGCGGTGACGGCGGCCGACCAGATCAGCACGATCATCACCGGGTGGGCCACCGGACCCGTGCCGTTGAGCAGGGAGCGGGAGGCGTCGGCCAGCGCCGAGAGCGGGTTGACCTTGGTGAAGGACTGCAGCCAGCCCGGCATGGTGTCGGTCCGGGCGAAGATCGAGCTGCCGAACTGCATCGGCATCAGGACCAGCATGGCCACGCCCTGGACGGCCTGGGCGCTGCGCAGGGCCATGCCCAGCAGCATCGAGATCCAGACGATCGACATGCCGAACAGCAGGGCGAGGCCGATCGTGGCCAGCACCTCCAGCGGTCCGGTCTTCACCTCGAAGCCGATGCACATCGCGAAGCCGATCAGGATCGCGAAGGAGAGCAGCCCGCGGAGGGTCTCGGCGACGATCTTGGACAGCAGGACGGAGGCCCGGCCGATCGGCAGCGTGCGGAAGCGGTCCATCACGCCGCTCTGGAAGTCGCTGTTGAGGCCGGTGCCGACGGCCATCGCGAGGGTGAGGCCGGTCTGCCCGAGCAGGCCGGGGATCAGGTACTGCTTGTAGGTGTCCTGGTCGCCGGCCATCGCGCCGCCGAAGACGTAGACGAACAGCACGGTGAAGATGACGGGCATCAGCACGGCGTCGAACATCGACTCCGGGTCGGCCTTGATCCGCATCAGGTTGCGCCGGGTCAGCGCGCCGACGTGGCGCAGGGTGCCGGTCAGGCCGATCCGGGAGTCCTCCGCCGGGGGCCGGGTGTCCCGGGCCCGGGAGGGGGTGAGCGTGGCGGTGGTCATGCGACGGGCTCCTTGGCGAGGCTGGGGGCGGGCACGGCGGCGGACGCGGGCTTGCCGGTGATGGCGAGGAAGACCTCGTCCAGGCTGGGCACCTTGGTGTCGATGCCGGCGATGGCGAAGCCGCGGCTGCCGAGCACGCCGATCACCGCGGTCAGCTGCTCCTCGCCGGTGATCGGCACCGCGAGCAGCCCGGTGTCGGTGGAGACGGTGGCGTTGAGGACGCCGCTCTCGTGCAGGCAGCGGGCCATCTCGGGCAGCTCGGCCGGGTGGGCCGGGCGAACCTGGAGGGTCTGGCCGCCGACCTTGGCCTTGAGCTCGGAGACGGCGCCGTTGGCGATCACCCGGCCGCGGTCGATGACGGTCAGCTCGTTCGCGAGCTGCTCCGCCTCCTCCATGTACTGGGTGGTCAGCAGCACGGTGCTGCCCTCGGCGACCATCCGCTGCACCTCGTCCCAGACCTCGTTGCGGGTGCGCGGGTCCAGGCCGGTGGTGGGCTCGTCCAGGTAGAGCACCCGGGGGCGGCCCATCATGCTGGCGGCCAGGTCGAGGCGGCGGCGCATGCCGCCGGAGTAGGTCTTGGCGGTCCGCTTGGCGGCCTCGGTGAGCGAGAAGCGCTCCAGCAGCTCGGCGGCCCGGGCCCTGGCCTCCCGGCGCGGGAGGTCGAGCAGCCGGCCGATGAGGTAGAGGTTCTCGTACCCGGAGAGCAGCTCGTCCACGGAGGCGTACTGGCCGGTGAGGCCGATCGTGCGGCGCAGCTGCTTGGGCTGGCGCAGCACGTCGTAGCCGCCGACGTACGCGGTGCCGGCGTCCGGCTTGATCAGGGTGGAGAGGACGCGCACCAGGGTGGTCTTGCCCGCGCCGTTGGGGCCGAGCAGGGCGAGCACGGTGCCCTCCCGGACGGTCAGGTCGACCCCGTCGAGGGCCTTCGTCTCGCCGTAGTGCTTGACGATGCCCCGCACCTCCACGGCGTTCCCGGAAGTGGTTCCCCGGTCGTTCGGGGCTGTCGCGATTCGTGTCATGCCCCCAGGCTGTCCGCCCCGGCTGTCAGCTCCCTGTCGGCCGGGGCGGTGCGCTGTCGGTTCGCTGTCACGCCGCTGTCAGCGGCCGCCGCGGGGCCGGGAACGGCGGCGGCCCCGCTCCCGGCGGGGGGAGCGGGGCCGCTGCGTCGGGCCTTACGTGAAGCTGTGCTCGGCCGCGGGGAAGGCGCCGGTGCGGACGTCCTGGGCGTAGGCGCGGGCGGCGTCGCCGAGGACGGTGCGCAGGTCGGCGTACTGCTTGACGAACTTGGGCACCCGGCCGGCCGTCATGCCGGCCATGTCGGTCCAGACCAGCACCTGGGCGTCGGTGTCCGGGCCGCCGCCGATGCCGACGGTCGGGATCGCCAGCTGCTCGGTGACCTGGGCGGCCAGCTCGGCCGGGACGGCCTCCAGCACGACCGCGAAGGCGCCGGACTGCTGGACGGCCTTGGCGTCGCGGAGCAGCTGGTGGGCCGCCTCGTCGCCCCGGCCCTGGACCGGGTAGCCGCCGAGGGCGTGCACGGACTGCGGGGTGAGGCCGATGTGGGCCATCACCGGGACGCCAGCCTCGACCAGCAGCTCGATCGAGCGGGCGCTGCGCTCCCCGCCCTCCAGCTTGACCGCGCCGACCCCGGCCTCCTTCATCAGCCGGGCCGCGTTGTGCATGGCCTGGGCGGGGGACTCCTGGTAGGAGCCGAACGGCAGGTCGGCGACGATCATGGACCGCTTGGTGCCGCGGACGACGGCGGCGGAGAGCATCACCATCTGATCCATGGTCACCGGGACGGTGGTCTCGTAGCCGAGGTGGCAGTTGCCCGCCGAGTCGCCGACCAGCAGTACCGGGATGCCGGCCTCGTCGAACACGCCCGCGGTGAGGGCGTCGTAGGCGGTCAGCATCGACCACTTCTCGCTGCGCTGCTTGGCGGCGGCGAGGTCGCGGACGGTGACCCGGCGGTTGGTGACCCCGCCGTAGAGGGTGGTGGTCGACGCCTGGTTCTGGGCAGGCGAAGGCGTAGAAGCGTTCATCGAACGGACTCCTGAAGGGTTGTCGTCTCGTGGCGCCGTACGGCGTCCCCGGATCACCTCCATGCTTGCACGCCCCGGCTCCGGCGCAAAGAGGGGTGCGTTCGTCCCGGTGCGATCCACGCCACACCGGGTGCGATCCGCGCCGCACCGGGTGCGCGGGCGCCCCGCGCCGGGGTGCGCGGGAGGCCCCCGAATTTGCCTGCTCTTTACGAAACGGGTTCGTCTCGTATCGTATCGGCCGCTAGTCTGGTGCGGGGGGTTACGAGACGCATTCGGCTCGGAATTGCCCGCCAGTGCCACACCACCACGGACGGGAACACCCATGACCACCGCAGCCGCGCCACCCCGCGTGCCGGAAGCCATCCACCGTCGGCGCTGGGCGATCCTCGGCACCCTGCTGCTCGCCCTGCTCGTCGTCGTGCTCGACAACTCGATCCTCAACGTCGCGATGAAGACCATCGCGACCCCCGCGCCGGTCGGCCTCGGGGCCACCCAGAGCGACCTGGAATGGTCGATCAACTCCTACACCCTGGTCTTCGCCGGCCTGCTGTTCACCTCCGGCCTGCTCGGCGACCGGTTCGGCCGCAAGCGCGCGCTGCTGGCCGGCATGGTGGTCTTCGGGATCGCCTCGCTGCTGTCCGCGCTGGCCGCCTCGCCCGGTGAACTCATCGGCTACCGCGCCCTGATGGGCGTCGGCGGCGCGCTCGCGATGCCCGCCACGCTGGCGATCATCATGAACGTCTTCGAGCGCTCCGAGCAGCCCAAGGCGATCGGGATCTGGGCCGGCGCGGTCGGCCTGGCCATCGCCATCGGCCCGATCACCGGCGGCCTGCTGATCGAGCACTTCTGGTGGGGCTCGGTCTTCCTGGTCAACGTCCCGATCGTTGTCGTCGCGGTGATAGCGATGGTGATCCTGGTCCCCGAGTCCAAGGACCCCAACCCGGGCCGGATGGACCCGATCGGCGTACTGCTGTCGATCATCGGCCTGGTCGCGCTGATCTACGGCATCATCAAGGGTGGCGAGCTGGCCGACTTCACCGCGGCCGGGGCCTGGGTGCCGACCCTGGTCGGCGTGGTCGCGCTGGTCGCCTTCGTCTGGTACGAGCGCCGCACCGCGTTCCCCGCGCTGGACGTCACCTGGTTCCGCAACCGGGTGTTCAGCGCCTCCGTGGTGGTCGTCGGCGTGATCTTCTTCGCGCTGATGGGCGTCTCCTTCTTCGGCGTCTTCTACATCCAGAGCGTGCGCGGCTACAGCGCCCTCCAGGCCGGCGTGCTGATGCTGCCGCTGGCCGCCGCCCAGCTGGTGTTCGCGCCGCGGGCCCGGCTGGTGGTCGACCGCCTCGGCGTCGCCGCCACCGCCGCCGGCGGCATGCTGCTGGTCGCGCTCGGCTTCGTCGGCTACGTCGTGCTGACCGCCACCACCCCGATCTGGGTGCTGGTCCTGCTCGGCCTGGTGATGGGCGCCGGCATGGCGCACGTCATGCCGCCGGTCACCGTCGCGATCATGGCCTCGCTGCCCCGCGAGAAGGCCGGCGCCGGCTCGGCCGTCAACAACACCTTCCGCCAGGTCGGCGGCTCGCTCGGGGTCGCCGTGCTCGGCGCGGTGCTCTCCACCGTCTACCGCGACGGGATGGCCGACACCCTGACCCACCTGCCCGAGGGACTGCGCGACAAGGCCGGCGAGTCGCTGGAGGCCACCCTGGCCATCGCCGGCCGCATCCCCGGCGGCGAGGCGCTGGTCGCCCCGGCGAACGACTCCTTCATCCACGCCATGCACGTGGTCGCCTCGCTCTCGGTGGGCGTCTCGGTGATCGGCGCCGTCGTCGCCTGGTTCCTGCTGCCGGGCCGCTCGGCCGCCCCAGCGGGACCGGCCGGGCCGGCCCCCGAGCAGCGCGGCCAGGAGCGGGAGTCCGCGGCCGCGGACGCCTGACCGGCGGCCGGCCGTACCGCGACTGAGTGACAATGGCCCTGTCACCCGGGTACGCCCGGGTGGCGGGGCCTCGGTCCCGGCAGGCCCCCTGCCGAGGGCCCACCGGAGGACACCCCACGGCGCCAGGGCGACCGGGGAGGACGAGGGAGAGACAGCGGGGATGAAGACGGACACGCCGACCGCCGGCACCGGGCAGCACTGCGCGGAGGTACGCCGTGGCCGGCCCCGCAGCGAGGCCGCCGAGCAGGCCATCTTCGGGGCCGTCGAGGACCTGATGGCCGGCGGCACCGCGCTGTCCGAGCTCACCATCGAGGGCATCGCCGCCGCCGCCGGCGTCGGCAAGGCCACCATCTACCGGCGCTGGCCCAACAAGGAGGCCCTGCTGGTCGACGTGGTCAGCCGACTGGAGGAGCCGCTGCCGGAGCCCACCGGCGCGGGCGCCCGGGCCGACCTGATCGCCCTGGTGGACCACGTCCGCCGGCGCGGCCTGGCCAAGCGCACCCGCTGGGTGCTCAAGGCCGCCCTCGGCCAGATGCAGACCCTGCCCGAGCTGTACACCGCCTACCGGGAACGGGTGATCAAGCCCCGCCGGGAGGTCGGGCTCGGCCTGATCCGCCGGGCCGTCGCCGAGGGCGTGATCCGCGACGACCTCGACCTGGAACTGCTCAACGACCTGCTGATGGGGCCGATCCTCTACCGCAGCATCCTGTGGGACGACTCCGACCTGGAGGACCCGGACCTGGCCCGCAAGCTGGTCGACTCCATGCTCGAAGGCCTCGCACCCCGCTGACCCGGCCGGACGGCGCCCCGGCCGCGCCCGCCGGACCGGACGCGGCCTCGCCCGCCGGACCGGACGCGGCCGCGCCCACCGGACCGGACGTGGCCTCGCCCACCGGACCGGACGTGGCCTCGCTCACCAAACCGGGCCACGCCGGAACCCGCTCAGCGGGCCCGACGTCTGTCCCGGCATAGGCTGAGCCGGGTATCCGATCAAACCGGCACCGGTCCGGTCGTGCCCGCACCTTCGACGGTCCGGGTACCGGAACGGCGGCGGCACGAGCGAACGGGAGCCACTTCATGGCGCAGGCGGACAGGACCGAACGGATCGCGGCCCCAGGGGGCGGCGCCGACGGCCCGGCCCCCGCGTCGCGTCGGGGCGGCTTCCTCGGCCTGCGCCACTGGGGCCGGGACGCCCGCGGCAGCACCACCTGGCGGCGCGGCCTGGTGGTCGCCGTGCTGGCCGTGCTCACCGCCGCGCTGATCGCCCTGCACGCCGAGGTCCCCAACAGCGCCGGCAACCTCGGCAGCCTGCTGGAGACCTTCCTGCCCTGGCTGGGCCTGGCCGTCCCGGTGCTGCTGGTGCCCGCGCTGCTGCGCCGCTCCGCCACCGCGCTGATCGCCCTGCTGCTGCCCGTCGTGCTCTGGGCCAACCTGTTCGGCGGCCTGCTGAGCGACAAGAGCGGCGGCAAGGGCGACTGGACGGTGGTCAGCCACAACGTCGCCGCCGCCAACACCGACGTGCCGGGCACCGTCCGCACCCTGGTGGACTCCGGCGCCCAGATCGTCGCCCTGCAGGAGCTGGCCGGCAAGCAGCTGCGCTCGTACGAGACCGGGCTCGCCGCCGCCTACCCGAACCACACCGTGGAGGGCACCGTCGGGCTCTGGTCGAAGTACCCGATCGGCGACGTCACCCCGGTGGACCTGAAGATCGGCTGGACCAGGGCCTTCCGGGCCGAGGTCACCACCCCGCAGGGCCCGGTCGCGGTGTACGTCGCGCACCTGCCCTCGGTGCGGCTGAAGGCCGAGGGCGGCTTCACCGTCAACCAGCGGGACGTCAGCGCGCAGGCGCTCGGCGACGCGATCCAGGCCGAGCCGCTGAAGAAGGTCCTGCTGCTCGGCGACCTCAACGGCACCATGAACGACCGCAGCCTGGCGCCGGTCACCTCGCAGATGCGCTCGGCCCAGGGCGCCGCCGGGGACGGCTTCGGCTTCAGCTGGCCGGCCGCCTTCCCGATGGCCCGGATCGACCAGATCATGAGCAAGGGCGGGCTGAAGCCGGTGGACTCCCGCACCCTGCCCCGGGACGGCAGCGACCACCTCCCGGTGGCCGCCACGTACCGGTACTCCTCCTGAGGGTCGGCCGGGTGAGCGCTGGCCGGGTGGGGGTCAGCCGCGGCGCCAGCGGTTGGTGATCGGCAGGCGGCGGTCCCGGCCGAAGTTCTTGGCCGAGATCTTCGGGCCCGGCGGGTACTGGCGCCGCTTGTACTCGGCGGTGTCGACCAGCCGGACCACCCGGTCCACCAGGGCCGGGTCGAAGCCGGCCGCCACGATCGCGTCCCGGCCCTCGTCGCCCTCGATGTAGCGGGTCAGCAGGCTGTCCAGCAGGTCGTAGTCGGGCAGCGAGTCGGTGTCCACCTGGTCCGGCCGCAGCTCGGCGGACGGCGGCTTGGTGATGGTGTGCTCCGGGATCGGCGGCACCTCGCCGCGCCGCCCGGCCTCCTCGTTGCGCCAGCGCGCCAGCCGGAAGACCAGCGACTTGTAGACGTCCTTGACGGGCCCGTAGGCGCCCACCGAGTCGCCGTACAGGGTCGAGTAGCCGACCGCCAGCTCGCTCTTGTTGCCGGGCGCGAGCACCAGGTGCCCCTCCTGGTTGGAGATCGCCATCAGCAGGGTGCCGCGCAGCCGGGACTGGAGGTTCTCCTCGGCCAGGCCGGTCAGCTCGACGGCGCCCAGGTAGGCGTCGAACATCGGGGCGATGGAGACGGTCCGGAAGCGCAGCCCGGTCCGGCGGGCCAGTTCGGCCGCGTCGTCCCGGGAGTGCTGGGAGGAGTAGCGGCTGGGCATCGAGACGCAGTGCACGTTCGGCGCGCCGACGGCGTCCACCGCGATCGCGGCCACCAGTGCCGAGTCGATGCCGCCGGACAGGCCGATCAGCACGGAGTCGAAGCCGTTCTTGGCCACGTACGCCCGGGTGCCGGAGACCAGCGCGGCCCAGATCTCGGCCTCGTCGGACAGCCGCGGCGCCACCCCGGCGGTGAGCGGTTCGGCGGGCGCGGCCTGCGGCTCGCCGCCCAGCTCGGTACGGACCAGGTGCAGCCCGTCGCTGAGCAGCAGGCCGTCGGTGTCGTCGCCGGCGGCGGCCGGCAGGTCGAGGTCCAGCACCAGCAGGTGCTCCTCGAACTGCGGGGCGCGGGCCAGGACTTCACCGTCCGCGCCGACCACGATCGAGTCGCCGTCGAAGACCAGCTCGTCCTGGCCGCCGACCATGTTGACGTACGCCAGGGCGCAGCCCGCCTCGGCGGCCCGGCGCCGCACCAGCTCCAGCCGCTGGTCGTCCTTGTTCCGCTCGTACGGGGAGCCGTTGACCACCAGGAGCAGCCCGGCGCCGGCCTCGCGGGCGGCGGTGACCCGGCCGCCGTCCTGCCAGATGTCCTCGCAGATCGCCAGCGCGACGTCCACCCCGTGCAGCCGCAGCACCGGCAGCTGGTCGCCCGGGACGAACCAGCGGAACTCGTCGAACACGCCGTAGTTGGGCAGGTGGTGCTTGGCGAAGCGGGTCACCACCTCGCCCCGGTGCAGCACGGCGGCGCAGTTCTGCGGGGAGCCGGCCGGGCGGTTGGAGCGCGGCGAGGCGTGCTCGGAGCGCCCGAGGTAGCCGACCACCACCGGGACCCCGCCCAGCCCCTCCGCCGCCAGCCGGGCGGCCAGGGCGACCAGCGCGGCGCGGGAGGCCTCGACGAAGGAGTGGCGCAGGGCGAGGTCCTCCACCGGGTACCCGGTGAGGGCCATCTCGGGGAAGGCGACCAGCTGCGCGCCGGCCTCCGCGGCCTGCTTGGTCAGGCGCACCACCTCGTCGCCGTTGCGGGCGAGGTCACCGACCCAGGGGTCGGTCTGGCACAGGGCGAGACGGAGATTGGGCATGCCCCGAGTGTAATCGTCTAACTGACGCAATGTCCTGGGCAGGGGTCGGCGGCGGGGGTCGGCACTGCCGGGCCGGGCGGGGATCGGCCATGATGGGGGCAACCGCTTTACGAGGTCTTTCCACGGCCTCCGGGGCGTAACACGAGCGTAAAGAGCAGAGGTGAGACTGTCCCCATGGGCAAGCAGCAGCAGTTCGTGCTTCGGACGCTCGAAGAGCGTGACATCCGGTTCGTCCGGCTGTGGTTCACCGACGTGCTCGGCTTCCTGAAGTCGGTCGCGGTGGCGCCGGCCGAGCTGGAGCAGGCCTTCGAGGAGGGCATCGGGTTCGACGGCTCGGCGATCGAGGGGTTCGCCCGGGTGTACGAGTCCGACATGATCGCCAAGCCGGATCCGACCACCTTCCAGATCCTGCCGTGGCGCTCGGAGACCCCGGGCACCGCCCGGATGTTCTGCGACATCCTGATGCCGGACGGCTCGCCCTCCTTCGCCGACCCCCGGTTCGTGCTCAAGCGCACCCTGGAGAAGGCCTCCGAGCAGGGCTTCACCTTCTACACACACCCGGAGATCGAGTTCTTCCTGCTGAAGAACCTGCCCGGCGACGGCACCCCGCCGATCCCCGCCGACCAGTCCGGCTACTTCGACCACACCCCGCGCGGGGTGGGCCACGACTTCCGCCGCCAGGCGATCACCATGCTGGAGTCGATGGGCATCTCGGTCGAGTTCTCGCACCACGAGGGCGCCCCCGGCCAGCAGGAGATCGACCTGCGCTACGCCGACGCGCTCTCCACCGCCGACAACATCATGACCTTCCGGCTGGTCATGAAGGAGGTCGCGCTGGAGCAGGGCGTGCACGCGAGCTTCATGCCCAAGCCGTTCTCCGAGCACCCCGGCAGCGGCATGCACACCCACGTCTCGCTGTTCGAGGGCGACCGCAACGCCTTCCACGAGTCCGGCGCCGAGTACCAGCTCTCCAAGGTCGGCCGGTCCTTCATCGCCGGGCTGCTGAAGCACGCCGCCGAGACGGCCGCCGTCACCAACCAGTGGGTGAACTCCTACAAGCGGATCTGGGGCGGCTCCCAGCGCACCGCCGGGGCCGGCGGCGAGGCGCCCTCGTACATCTGCTGGGGCCACAACAACCGCTCGGCGCTGATCCGGGTGCCGATGTACAAGCCGGGCAAGCAGGGCTCCACCCGGATCGAGGTCCGCTCCCTGGACACCGGCTGCAACCCGTACCTCGCCTACGCCGTCACCCTCGCGGCCGGCCTGAAGGGCATCGAGGAGGGCTACGAGCTCCCGCCCGGCGCCGACGACGACGTGTGGGCGCTGACCGACTCCGAGCGCCGGGCCCTCGGCATCCAGCCGATGCCGCAGAACCTCGGCGAGGCCATCGACCTGATGCAGCGCAGCGAGCTCGTCGCCGAGACCCTCGGCGAGCACGTCTTCGACTTCTTCCTGCGCAACAAGCACAAGGAGTGGGAGGAGTACCGCTCCGAGGTCACCCCGTTCGAGCTGCGGAAGAACCTCCAGGTGCTGTGAGCGGCTGACGGCCGCTCAAACCGTTTCCGGCCCGCTGTCGCCCGAAGGGACGACGGCGGGCCGTCCTATGGAGTGGATCTGCGACGGATCGCCGGTCGCGGTGGCGGAATGTGAAGCTTGTATGACCGGGTGTCATGGTCCGATGGGGCCTGAATGTCCGTTTCATCCTGAAAGAGGATCACATGACCTCCTCCGTCAGTCGCGCCGCCGCCACCCGACTGCTCGTCCGCCGGACCTGCGTCGTGGGTGCCGCCGTGGCCGCCGTCGCGGGCCAGCTGCTGGCCGTCCCGACCGTCGCCGACGCCCGCGGTTCGGGTACGGGCACCGGTGCGAACGCGGGTGCGCAGTACCCGCAGAACTCGCAGAACTCGCAGGCCCCGCAGAACTCGCAGAACTCGCAGGCCCCACAGAGCTCGCAGAGCCCGCAGAACTCGCAGAGCCCGCAGAGCCCGCAGAGCTCGCAGCTCCCGCAGCTCCCGCTGCACCCGAAGAACCCGCTGGAGCTGCTGCAGTCGTTGCAGTCGAAGAACCCGCTCCAGTCGTTCCAGGCGCTGCAGTCGCCGCAGCCGCACCGCCCGCAGCAGCGGGCCACCACGATCGCCGAGAACCAGCTGCCGTTCACCACCCGCTTCGAGGGCGACTTCCACGGCTCCATCACCCGGATCAGCAACTCGCTGATGACCTGCGACGAGACGAAGGCGCCGCTCGACCCGGAGCAGCCGCCCTGCGAGGACGCCCGCAAGGGCCTCGGCTCCCGGCCGATCAACAACAAGTACGAGATGAAGTACATCAACATCGACCCGGGCTCGGTCGGTCCGCTCGGCGACGGGATCTACTCCGCCAGCTCCGCCGACCTGGGCCTGATCGACGGCTCCCGGGTCAAGTACGCCCGGCTGTACTGGGGCGGCACCCGCGGCATCGACGACGTCGTGCTTCCGGAGAACCAGATCGACGAGGTGTACCTGAAGGTCCCGGGTGAGGGCCAGTACCGCAACATCGCCAACGACCAGCCCTCGATCGGCTACATCACCACCGACGTGGAGAGCAGCTACCAGGCCTCCGCCGACATCACCGACCTGGTCCGGCAGGCCGGCAACGGCACCTACACCGTCGCCAACATGGACTCGGTGGTGAAGCCGCACAGCTGGGGCGGCTGGACGATCGTGGTCGCGTACGAGAACGACTGCAAGCCGTACCGGCACATCCACCTGTGGGACGGCTTCCGGGTCGAGCTGCCGGACAGCCCGCCGCGCGAGTTCGACCTCACCGGGCTGCAGACCCCCGCCGCCGGCCCGGTCGCGGGCAAGCTCGGCTTCGTCGTCTACGACGGCGACCTCAAGTGGACCGGCGACACCCTCGCCATCAAGTCCACCAACGGCCCGCAGGCGCTCTTCTCGGACCTCAACCACGCCTCCAACGACGCGTTCAACTCCACCATCGAGGAGCTGACCCCGGCCGACCAGTTCATCCGCACCCCGTACAACCGCAACAACTTCGGCTACGACTCCAACCGTTGGGACATCTCGCCGTTCCTGCGCAACGGGGACACCGACATCAAGGTGCTGTTCGACACCGACAAGGACGGCTACGACCTGGGCGTCTTCTACGCCTACGTCAACCTGGACGGCTCCACCGAGGGCTGATCCGCCGAGGGCTGATCCACCGTCCGGCCACGGCGCCGCTGCCGCACCACCCGCACCGCGCGGGGCGGCAGCGGCGCCGCCGCGTCCCGGCCCCGCGGGGCACCGCGCAGCAGCCGCTCGCAGGGGCGCTCCACCCAGCGGTACAGGGCCCCCGCGGCCACCAGCGAGCCGCCCGCCAGCAGCAGCCAGACGCCGAGCGTCGCGGCCCCCGGCGCCGGGCGGCCCTGGACGGCCAGCCAGCAGCGGACGCCGATCTCGTGCACCAGGTACCAGGCGTACGACCACTCGCCGAGCCGCACGGCCGTCCGGCCCGCCAGCAGCCGGGGCGGGGCCCCGGCGGCGTCCCGCCGGGCGGCGGCCGCCAGCAGGGCGGCGAACAGCGGTGCGGACAGCAACTGGGAGGCGCTGTACGGGCCGTACCAGGAGGAGTCCGGGACGGCGGCGTGCCAGGGGACCAGCAGGACGTGGAAGAGCAGCACGGCGGCGGCCGCCGGGAGGAGCCCCGGCCGCAGGAGGCGCACCCGGGGGAGCACGCCGTGCCGCACGGCCAGGCCGGTGACCACGCCCAGGACGAACTGCGGGGTCCGGGCCGGCGGCAGGTAGTCCAGCAGCCAGCCGCGCACCGTCGGGTCGGCGGGCAGCAGGGCGCCGGCCGCCCACAGCACCGGGCCGAGCACGGCGCACAGGGCCGCGAGCGGCAGCCAGGCGCGCCGGCGCGGGGCCAGCAGGCGCAGCAGCGGCGGGAACAGCAGGTAGAACCAGGCCTCGGCGCCCAGCGACCAGGAGGCCGGGTTGCCGCCGTACAGGGTGGGCAGCGCCCACGGGTGCACCAGCGCCAGCGACCAGAGCGCCGCCGCCACCGGCAGCACCGCGCCGATCGCCGCGTCCGCGCCCAGGGACAGCGCGGTGGTCAGCACGTGCAGCGGCCAGATCCGGGCGAACCGGCGGCGGGCGAAGACCCACGGCCGGGCGGGCGAGGCCCCGTACGTCCAGGCCAGCACGAAACCGGAGAGCACGAAGAAGAACGTCACGCCCGAACGGCCGTACCAGGCGAGCGGGCTGAGCAGCGGCAGCTCGCCCACCTTGCGGGAGAGGTGGTAGAGCACCACCAGCAGGGCGGCCCAGAAGCGCAGCCCGGTGAGCGAGGGCAGGCGGCTGGGGCCGGTCGTGGGCATCGGCGCTCCGGGGACGGGGGCGGGGGACGGGGGCGGCGCCCGGGTGAACGAGCACGGCGGGGCCGAGGTCACGCCGACGGCGGCGGGCGGTCGCGTCCGGCGACCGGGTGCCGGGGCGCGTAACCTGCTAGGGCCCGGACGGACCTGCCAGGCCCGGACGGGCCCCTGGACGGACGGATGGAGGGGCCGATGGCGGTGGAGGAGCAGCGGGCCGGGAGCCGGGTCAGCCGGCCGGAGAACCGGCTGGTCCGGCGCGGGTTCACCGACCCGGCGCGGGCGGTGCGGCTGTTGGAGGGCCCCGGGCTGGAGGGCCTGGCCGACGACCCCGTGCTGCTGGACGCGCTCGGCGCCACCGCCGACCCCGACCTCGCGCTGCTCGGCCTGTCCCGGCTGCTGGAGGCCGCCGACGAGGCCGACCGGCACACCCTGCGCGACACCCTCACCACCTCCAAGCCGCTGCGCGACCGGCTGCTCGGCGTGCTCGGCGTCTCCACCGCGCTCGGCGACCACCTGGCCCGGCACCCGCACGACTGGCACGTGCTGGTCACCTTCGAACTGCGCGACATGCACCCCGGCCCGGAGGACTTCCGCCGCTCCCTCGCCGAGGGCGTCCGGGACGACACCCTCGGCCCCGCGAACGCGCTGCGCGTCGCCTACCGCCGCTGCCTGCTCGCCATCGCCGCCCGCGACCTCACCGGCACCACCGACCTCGCGCAGACCGCCGCCGAACTCGCCGACCTGGCCGGCGCCACCCTCCAGACCGCCCTGGACCTCGCCGCCGAGCAGGACCCGGAGGCGGCCGCGGCCTGCCGGCTCGCCGTGATCGGCATGGGCAAGTGCGGCGGCCGCGAGCTCAACTACGTCTCGGACGTGGACGTGGTCTTCGTCGCCGAGCCGCGCGAGGGCGTGGACGAGCACGAGGCGCTCAAGGCCGCCACCCGGCTGGCCGCCGCCCTCACCCGGCTGTGCGCGGACACCACCGGCGAGGGCACCATCTGGCCGGTGGACGCCAACCTGCGCCCCGAGGGCCGCAACGGCCCGCTGGTGCGCACCCTGGCCAGCCACCTCGCCTACTACCAGCGCTGGGCCAAGACCTGGGAGTTCCAGGCGCTGCTCAAGGCCCGCCCGGTCGCCGGGGACGCCGAGCTCGGCGCCGCGTACGTGGCGGCGCTCGCCCCGATGGTCTGGCAGGCCGCCGCCCGGGAGAACTTCGTCGCCGACGTGCAGCAGATGCGCCGCCGGGTGATCGACTCCATCCCGGCCACCGAGCTGGACCGCCAGCTCAAGCTCGGCCCGGGCGGGCTGCGCGACGTCGAGTTCTCCGTCCAACTGCTCCAGCTGGTGCACGGCCGCACCGACCCGGCGCTGCGCAGCGGCAACACCCTGGAGGCGCTGGCCGCGCTCTCCCGGGGCGGCTACGTCGGCCGGGCGGACGCCGCCTCGCTGGACGCCGCGTACCGCTTCCTGCGCTCGCTGGAGCACCGCATCCAGCTGTACCGGCTGCGCCGCACCCACCTGATGCCCACCGGGGCCGAGGACCTGCGCCGGCTGGCCCGCTCGCTGGCGGCGCTGATCAACGACGACACCCGCGCCGACCCGGTGGCCGCGCTGCAGCGCGAGTGGAAGCGGCACGCGATGGAGGTCCGGCGGCTGCACGAGAAGCTGTTCTACCGGCCGCTGCTCGACGCCGTCGCCGAACTTCCGCCGGGCGCCACCGGGCTCAGCCCGGAGGCGGCCCGGGCCCGGCTGGAGGCGCTGGGCTACGCGGACCCGGCCGCCGCGCTGCGGCACCTCAGCGCGCTCGCCTCCGGGGTGAGCCGCAAGGCGGCGATCCAGCGCACCCTGCTGCCGGTGCTGCTCGGCTGGTTCGCCGAGTCCGCGGACCCGGACGCCGGGCTGCTCAACTTCCGCCAGGTCTCCGACGCGCTCGGCCGCACCCCCTGGTACCTGAGGCTGCTGCGCGACGAGAGCGCCGCCGCAGAACAGCTGGCCCGGGTGCTGTCGGCCGGTCGGCTCGCCCCCGACCTGCTGCTGCGCGCCCCCGAGGCGGTGGCCATGCTGGGCGACCCGCACGGCCTGGAACCGCGCGGCCGGGCGGCGCTGCAGTCGGAGATACTGGCCGCCGTCGGCCGGGCCGGGTCCACCCACGCCGCGGTGGCCGCCGCCCGCTCGGTGCGCCGCCGCGAGCTGTTCCGCACCGCCGCCGCGGACGTGCTCGGGCGGCTCGGGGAGGACCCGGCCGAGGCGCTGGACACCGCGGGGGAGGCGCTCACCGCGCTCAACGCCGCCACCCTGGGCGGCGCGCTGCGCGCCTGCGTGGCCGGCTGGGAGGCCGAGCACGGGGACCTGCCGACCCGGATCGCGGTGATCGCGATGGGCCGCTTCGGCGGCCACGAGCTGGGCTACGGCTCGGACGCGGACGTGCTCTTCGTCCACGAGCCGCTGCTCGGCTCGCTGGAGGAGGCGGCCGCCCGGGCCGCCCAGGCGGTCTGCCACGAGCTGCGCGCCCAGCTGGGCGCGCCGTCCACCGAGCCGCCGCTGCTGGTCGACGCCGACCTGCGGCCGGAGGGCCGCAGCGGCCCGCTGGTGCGCACCCTGGCCTCGTACGCGGCGTACTACCGGCGCTGGTCGCACGCCTGGGAGAGCCAGGCGCTGCTGCGGGCCGAACCGGTGGCCGGGGACGAGGAGCTGGGCGCGCGGTTCCGGCAGCTGATCGACCCGCTGCGCTACCCCGGCGGCGGGGTGCCGGAGCGGGACCTGGTGGAGATCCGCCGGATCAAGGCGCGGATCGAGGCCGAGCGGCTGCCGCGCGGGGCCGACCCGACCACCCACACCAAGATCGGCCGGGGCGGGCTGGCGGACGTCGAGTGGACGGTGCAGCTGCTGCAGCTCCGGCACGGGTACGAGCTGCCGGCCCTGCGCACCACCCGGACCAGGGCGGCGCTGGCCGCGGCCGCGGAGGCCGGGCTGGTCGAGCCGGAGGACGCCGAGGTGCTGGACACGGCCTGGGTGCTGGCCTCCCGGGTGCGGGCGGCGGTGATGCTGGTGCGCGGGCGGCCCGGGGACAGCTTCCCGGGGGAGGCCCGGGAGCTGGCGGGGGTGGCCCGCTACCTCGGGTACGGCTCCGGGCACAGCGGCGAGCTGCTGGACGACTACCGGCGGACCACCCGGCGGGCCCGGGCGGTGGTGGACCGGCTGTTCTACGGCGCCGACTGACCGGTGCCGCGCACGGGGACGGCCCGCCCCGGGTACGCGAAAGGGGCCCCGGTCGGGGCCCCTTCGAAGACAGGCGCTAGCGGCGCGCGCTGCTGACCGCGGGCTCGCTCCACTGCTCCGGGACGGTGATCGGCCGGTCGGCCGGCGTCTCCCGGGCGGGCACCTTCGGCAGCCGGTAGACCCACTCGTGGTACATCCAGCGGGCGGTGAGGAAGCCCACCATCAGGCAGAGCTCGCCGCCGACGGCGTCCATCCAGAAGTGGTTGGCGGTGGAGACGATCACCACCAGGGTGGCGGCCGGGTACATCAGGCCGAGCACCCTGACCCAGGTGCGGCGGGCCAGGAAGAAGATCGCCAGACCGCACCACATCGACCAGCCGATGTGCATCGAGGGCATGGCCGCGTACTGGTTGGAGACGTGCGCGGCGGGCCCGGAGGCCATCGAGCCCCAGGTGCCGTGGACCTTCACGGTGTCGATGAAGCCGCCGTCGGTCATCAGCCGGGGCGGGGCCAGCGGGAAGAAGTAGAAGCCGACCAGGGCGATCCCGGTGGTCACGAACAGCACCGTGCGGGCCGCGACGTAGCGCCCGGGGTGGCTGCGGTAGAGCCAGACCAGCACGCCTATCGTGATCACGAAGTGCAAGGTCGCGTAGTAGTAGTTCATCCCCGTGATGAGCCACCCGACGCTGTCCACGGCGTGGTTGATCGAGCGCTCGACGGCGATGCCGAGGTGGTTCTCCAGGTCCCAGATCCAGCTCGCGTGCTTCTGGGCTATCGCTTCCTGTTCGGGAACCGCGTTGCGCACGATCGAGTAGACCCAGTAGCTGATCCCGATCAGCGCCAGCTCGAACCAGATCCGCGGCCTGGCCGGTGAGCGGCGCTGGGCGCTGATGCGGCTGCGCAGGGCGGCGGTACGGGACTGGGCGGCACGGGTGGCTCCATCGGGCAGGCGGCCGGGGACGGCCTTCGCTGCTTCGGAACCGCCACCGCTGGCCGCGTCGGCGCGCCGGGCGTCGCCTCGCTGGATCTCGGTCGGTTCCCCCATGGACGGCAAGTCTGCCAGACCGCTCGTAGCCGTCTGCTCATCCTCTGGAAGTGGATTCTTCACCGGCTGTCCCCCTTGAGGGGTAGGGGCCGGCGCCCACCGGGGTAGGGGGTGCTCGGGGGTTGGGTGCATACCGGTGGGACGGACATACGTCCCATTGTCACGCGCGTCGCTCCAGGGGAGTAATCGGGGTGGTCGGAGACGGTCCTCCACCTGGAACTTCCGGCGACGAAACGATTTCTGCATCTTGCTGAAACATATTGCAGGCCGCTAGCTTCCTGGGAAATCGATCGCCCCTTCCCCCTAAGGGAGCCCTCAGTGGCCGATGCCCCGCTCCGCCCCCGACGGAGCACTGCCGAACGAACCCCTGGCCGCCGCAGACCCCCGGGCCGCACGGCCGTCCTGCTGGCCGCGGCCCTGACCGCCGCCACCCTCGGCGGCGCCCCCGCGGCCCTCGCCGCCGCCCCGCCTGCCCCGCCCTCGGACGCCGCGCTGGCGGCCACCGCCGGGCGGCACGACCTCACCCGGGAGCAGTTCTACTTCGTCCTGCCCGACCGCTTCGCCAACGGCGACACCGCCAACGACACCGGAGGCATTACCGGGGGGCGGCTGGAGAACGGCTTCGACCCCGCGGACAAGGGCTTCTACCACGGCGGCGACCTGGCCGGGCTGATCCAGCGGCTCGACTACGTCCAGGACCTCGGCACCACCGCGATCTGGCTGGCCCCGATCTTCAAGAACAAGCCGGTGCAGGGCAGCGGGGCCGATGCCTCGGCCGGCTACCACGGCTACTGGATCACCGACTTCACCCAGGTCGACCCGCACTTCGGCACCAACGAGCAGCTCAAGGAGCTGATAGCCAAGGCGCACGCCCGCGGCATCAAGGTCTTCTTCGACGTCATCACCAACCACACCGCCGACGTCATCGACTACGCCGAGAAGCAGTACGGCTACCGCTCCGCCGGCGCCTACCCGACGCTCGACGCGGACGGGAACCCGGTGGACGAGACCGCCGTCGCCGACGCGGGCGCCCCCTGGCCGCGGACCACCAAGGACTCCTTCCCCTACACCCCGGTCTTCCGCACCCCGGCCGACGCCACGGCCAAGACCCCGTCCTGGCTCAACGACCCGGCGCTCTACCACAACCGGGGCGACTCGACCTTCGTCGGCGAGTCCGCCACCGAGGGCGACTTCAGCGGCCTGGACGACCTCGACACCCAGAACCCCAAGGTGGTGAAGGGCTTCGAGAAGGTCTACCAGCAGTGGGTCAAGGACGCCGGCGTGGACGGCTTCCGGATCGACACCGTCAAGCACGTCAACATGGCGTTCTGGCAGCAGTGGGCCCCCGCGCTCAAGGACTTCGCCGCCAAGCAGGGCAACAAGAAGTTCTTCATGTTCGGCGAGGTCTACTCCGGCGACCCGGCGGTCACCTCGCCGTACGTCACCAAGGGCAGGCTCCAGGCCACCCTGGACTTCCCGTTCCAGGGCGCGGCCCGCTCCTACGTCTCGCAGGGCGGCTCGGCGCGCGGCCTCGCCGACGTCTACGCCCAGGACTACCGCTACACCAGCGCCGACACCGACGCGTACGAGCTGCCCACCTTCCTCGGCAACCACGACATGGGCCGCTTCGGCTCCTTCCTGCTCGCCGACAACCCGGGCGCCGACGACGCCACCCTGCTCAGGAAGGACCGGCTCGGCAACGAGCTGCAGTTCCTCACCCGCGGCCAGCCCGTCGTCTACTACGGCGACGAGCAGGGCTTCACCGGCGCGGGCGGCGACAAGGACGCCCGGCAGGACCTGTTCGCCTCGAAGACGGCCTCCTACAACGGCGACCGGGTGCTCGGCGGCCCCTCCGGCCCGGCCGACCGGTACGGGCAGGGCGGCGAGCTCTACCAGGGCATCGCCGGGCTGGCCAAGCTGCGCCGCGACAACCCGGCCCTGGCCGACGGCGCCCAGATCGAGCGGTACGCCGCCGACGGCGCCGGCGTGTACGCCTTCTCCCGGATCGACGCCGGGCAGCAGGTCGAGTACCTGGTCGCGGTCAACAACGCCGCCGAGGCGAAGACCGTCACCCTGGACACCTTCTCGGCGGGGATGGGCTTCGACCCGGTCTACCCGGCGGCGGGCGCCCGCGTCACCAGCGGCGCCGACCGCAAGGTGACGGTCACCGTGCCCGCGCTGTCCTCGCTCGTCCTCAAGGCGGGCGGCCGGCTCGCGCCGGTGGCCGCCGCGCCGCAGCTCTCGGTGCAGCCGCCCGCGGACGGCTCGACCGGGCTCGTCACGGTCGGCGCCACCACGGACGGCGGCTTCAACCGGGTGAGCTTCGCCGCCCAGATCGGCAACGGGCCCTGGCAGACCCTGGGCACCGCCGACAACGGCGGGTACAAGGTCACCCAGGACCTGGCCGCCGTCGCCCCCGGCACGGTGGTCCGCTACAAGGCCGTCGTCCGGGACTCCAGCGGCCACCTGCGCTCCGCCACCGCGAGCTTCACCACCGGCACCCCCGCGCCCAAGCCCGCGCCCACCGCCGGCTCCCGCCCGTACGCCGTCGTCCACTACAACCGGCCGGACGGCGACTACGACGGCTGGAACCTCTACGCCTGGGGCGACCTCGCCGACGGCGAGGCCACCCCGTGGCCGGCCGGGCACGCCTTCACCGGGCGGGACGCGTACGGCGCCTTCGCGTACGTGAAGCTCAAGCCCGGCGCCTCGGACGTCGGCTTCATCGTGGAGAAGGACGGCGTCAAGGACGTCGACGCCGACCGGCACCTCGACGTCGGCAGCACCGGCGAGGTGTGGCTGAAGCAGGGGGACGCGACCGTCCGCACGGCGAACCCGGGGCCGCCGGCTGGGTCGACCGGTCCTGGCCAGCCGGCGAACACCGCCGTCATCCACTACAACCGGGCCGACGGCGACTACGACGGCTGGGGCCTGCACGACTGGACCGGCGCCGCCACCCCGACCGACTGGGGCAAGCCGCTGGCCCCGGCCCGCCGCGACGCCTTCGGTGCCGTCTTCGAGGTGCCGCTCGCCCCCGGGGCGACCAGCCTCAGCTACATCCTGCACAAGGGCAACGACAAGGACCTGCCCGCCGACCAGTCGCTGGACCTCGCCGTCAACGGCAGGGAGGTCTGGGTGCTCGGCGGCCGCGAGGGCTACCTGCTGCCGCAGAACCCGGCCGCCTCCTCGCAGATCGACCTCACCGGCGCCAAGGCCCAGTGGATCGACGCGAGGACCGTCGTCGTCCCGGCGAACTACGGCGCGGGCGACGACGCCCTGGCCGGCGGCACCAGTGCCCAGCTGGTCTACGACCCCGAGGGCGGCATCCGGGCGGACAAGGGCGCGCTGACCAAGCCCGGCAAGTGGCTGCGGCTCACCCCGGCCAAGGGCGGGCTGACCGACGCGCAGAAGGCCGAGTACCCGCACCTGGCGGGCTACCGGGCCTTCACCGTGGACCCCAGGGACGCCGCCCGCGTCCCGGCCGCGCTCCGCGGCCAGCTGCTGTTCACCGAACACCTGCCCAGCGGCGCCGTCCTGGCCGGCACCGGGGTGCAGACCCCGGGCGTGCTGGACGACCTGTACGCCGGGCGGACCGGCAAGGTCGACTTCGGCCCGGCCTACTACAACGGCAAGGTGGCGCTGTCGCTCTGGGCGCCGACCGCGCAGGAGGTCTCCGTCCAGGTCTTCGACAGCGCCACCGGGGGCACCCCGAGGACGCTGCCGCTGAAGCTCGACGACGAGACCGGCGTCTGGGAAGTCGTCCGCGACAAGGGCGAGTTGGACGGCAGGTACTACCTGTACCAGGTGAAGGTCTGGGCGCCGTCCACCCAGCAGCTGGTGGTCAACACCGTCACCGACCCGTACTCGGTGGCGCTGTCCACCGACTCCCGGCGCAGCCTGGTCGCCGACCTCGACGCCAAGGCGCTCAAGCCCGCGGGCTGGGACGACCACGCCCGCCCGCAGGCCGTCCCGCCGGCGCAGCAGCAGATCCAGGAACTGCACGTCCGGGACTTCTCGGTGGAGGACCCCACCGTTCCGGCCGCCGAGCGCGGCACCTACCTGGCGTTCACCGAGTCGGACTCGGCCGGCATGCGGCACCTGCGGGACCTGGCCAAGGCCGGGGTGACCACGGTCCACCTGCTGCCGACCTTCGACATCGCCACCGTCCGGGAGAACCGGGCCGACCAGAAGCTGCCGGCCTGCGACCTGAAGTCCCTTCCGGCGGACGGCCCGAAGCAGCAGGAGTGCGTGGCGGCCGTGGCCGCCGACGACGCGTACAACTGGGGCTACGACCCGCTGCACTACAACGTGCCGGAGGGCTCGTACGCCACCGACCCGAACGGGGTCGCCCGCACGGTGCAGTTCCGGCAGATGGTGCAGGCGATGCACGCGGCCGGGCTGCGGGTGGTGCTCGACGTGGTCTACAACCACACCGCCGCCAGCGGCCAGGCCGAGCACTCGGTGCTGGACAAGGTGGTTCCCGGCTACTACCAGCGGCTGGACGCCGACGGCAAGGTGACGGCGGACAGCTGCTGCGCCGACACCGCGCCCGAGCACGCCATGATGAACCGGCTGGTGGTCGACTCGGTGACGCTGTGGGCCCGCGAGTACAAGGTGGACGGCTTCCGCTTCGACCTGATGGGCCTGGACCCGAAGTCCACCATGCTGGACGTGCAGGCCGCGCTGCGGAAGATGACGCCGGACTCGGACGGCGTGGACGGGAAGAACGTGTTCCTCTACGGCGAGGGCTGGAACTTCGGCGCCGTCGCGAACAACGCCCGGTTCGAGCAGGCCACCCAGCAGAACATGGCCGGCACCGGCATCGCCACCTTCGACGACCGGATCCGGGACGCCGCCCGCGGCGGCAACTTCATGCTGAACTCCGCCCCGCAGCAGGGCTTCGCCTCGGGCCTGTACACCGACCCGAACGGCTCGGCCGCGAACGGCACCCCGGAGGAGCAGAAGGCCCGGCTGCTGCACCAGATGGACCAGCTGAAGGTCGGGCTGACCGGCAACCTGGCCGGCTACTCCTTCACCGACAGCTCCGGAAAGCCCGTCACCGGCGCCCAGGTCGACTACAACGGCGCCCCGACCGGGTACGCGGCCAAGCCCGGCGAGGCGGTGGAGTACGTGGACGCCCACGACAACACCGACCTCTTCGACGCGCTCGCGTACAAGCTGCCGACCGGCACCGCGCCCGCCGACCGGGCCCGGATGCAGGCGCTCGGGCTCTCGCTGACCGCGCTCACCCAGGGCGCGGGCTTCGCCCAGGCCGGCAGCGACCTGCTGCGCTCCAAGTCGCTCGACTCCAACTCCTACGACTCGGGGGACTGGTTCAACGCGATCCACTGGGACCCGGCCCAGGGCAACGGCTGGGGCCGCGGCCTGCCGATGGCGAAGGACAACCAGGAGCAGTGGCCGGCCGCCCGGTCCCTGCTGGCGAACCCGGAGCTGACCGTCGGCGCGGCCGACATCCGGTCGGCCTCGGCGCAGTACCAGGAGTTCCTGCGGATCAAGCAGTCCTCGCCGCTGTTCTCGCTGCCGAGCCTGGCCGCCGTCCAGCAGCGGCTCTCCTACCCGCTCTCCGGCACCGCCGGTGAGACGCCCGGGGTGATCACCCTGCACCTGGACGGCACCGGGCTGCCGGGGGCGGAGAAGGGCGTCACGGTGGTCTTCAACGCCACGCCCACGGCGCAGGCGCAGACCGTGCCGGCGCTGAAGGGCACCGGCCAGGCGCTGCACCCCGTCCAGGCGGGCGGGGCGGACCGGGTGGTGCAGCGGTCCGGCTTCGACGCCGCGACCGGCACCTTCACCGTGCCGGGCCGCACCGTGGCGGTGTTCGTCCAGCGCTGACCCGCCGTCGCCGACCGGTCGGCACCGGTTCGTTCCGGCGCCGACCCGTCCGACACTGATTCGTACACCCCGACAACTCCCGGGCCCCGTACCACTGTTCAGGTGGCGCGGGGCCCGGTCGCGGTCGGCGGGGGCACGGTTGCGTTCCGGACGCACGATGGCCGGAAACCGTTGATGGCACGGCCGGAACTGTGACGTGCCGGGTCTGCCGGGCGCTGTCGGCCACCCGCCGGGGCCGGAACCGGCCCTGAGTGCTGGTCACCGACTGCCGGTGGTGATCGAACTTTGTCCGGGGCCATGAAAACCGTGTTCACGAGTTCGTCGTGGGGTAACACAACTGACGGAGCGCCCTCCATACGGTTTCGGTAATGAATCGGCCAATCCGTGGCATGCATCTGTCATTAACGGCTCGTTTGCTGCCACGATTCCCCCGGCTGTAGACGAGGGGACCCCACCCCCCGGTGCAGCTGTTCCAGTTCAGGTGCAGCGCGTCCGACCCTGCAACGAGTTGTGAGCACCGCATCCGCACTCCCGTCGCACCCGGCGGGGGCCCCCACTGCGCCGCGACCCCGCGGCTCAGGTTTCTCTCCACCGTGCGCGACCCAGCGCCGGTCGGAAAAGGAGTCCGCATGTCCCGTTACGCTCACGCACGGAAGGCGGCGGTTGTCATGGCCGCCTCCACCGCGCTGCTGGTCACCGGCATACCGGTGATCGCCCAGGCGGCCACGCCGGACGCGCCGGCCGCCGTCGCGGCCCAGCAGGCGAACCGCGCCCAGCTGATCTCCGCCGCGAACCAGCAGACCACCAGCCTCGCCCAGAGCCTCGGGCTGAGCGGTGAGGAGAAGCTGGTCACCAAGGACGTCTTCCAGGACGCGGACGGCACCCGCCACCTGCGGTACGAGCGCACCCTCAACGGACTGCCCGTCCTGGGTGGGGACCTGGTGGTGCACCAGGCGCCCACCGGTGCGACCAAGAGCGTTGACCGGGCCAGCACCGCCCCGCTGAGCGGTGTCAGCACCACGCCGAAGCTGGCCGCCCCGGCCGCGCAGACCGCCGCGCTCGCCGCCGAGCAGGGCACCGCGGTCGACACCGCGCCGCGCCTGGTGGTCTGGGCCGCGGACAACAGCCCCCGGCTGGCCTGGGAGACCGTCGTCTCCTCGACCAAGTCCGACGGCACCCCGAGCAAGATGCACGTCGTCACCGACGCCACCAGCGGCCAGGTCATCCAGCAGTGGGACGGCATCGAGACCGGCTCCGGCAAGGGCGTCTTCGTCGGCAACGTCACCATCGGCACCACCCAGTCGGGTTCGTCGTACCAGCTGAAGGACGGCACCCGCGGTGGGATGTACACCACCAACCTGAACCACGGGACCTCGGGCACCGGCACGCTGTACAGCAAGTCCACCGACACCTGGGGCGACGGCACCGTCAACAACGGCGAGTCCGCCGCGGTCGACGCCCACTACGGCGTCGCGGCCACCTGGGACTACTACAAGAACACCTTCGGCCGCAACGGCATCCGCAACGACGGTGTCGGCGCCTACAGCCGCGTCCACTACGGCAACAACTACGTGAACGCGTTCTGGGACGACTCCTGCTTCTGCATGACGTACGGCGACGGCAGCAACAACACCGCGCCGCTGACCGAGCTGGACGTCGCGGGCCACGAGATGAGCCACGGCGTCACCGCGGCCACCGCCAACCTGACCTACTCCGGCGAGTCCGGCGGCCTCAACGAGGCCACCTCGGACATCTTCGGCACGATGGTCGAGTTCTACGCCAACATCCCGACCGACAACCCCGACTACCTGATCGGTGAGTTGATCAACATCAACGGGGACGGCACCCCGCTGCGCTACATGGACAAGCCGTCCAAGGACGGTGCCTCGGCCGACTACTGGTCCTCCACCGTCGGCAACAAGGACGTCCACTACTCGTCCGGTGTCGCCAACCACTTCTTCTACCTGCTGTCCGAGGGCAGCGGCGCGAAGACCATCAACGGCGTCAACTACGACTCGCCGACCCAGGGCAACATCGCGGTCACCGGCATCGGCCGGGACAAGGCGGCGGCCGTCTGGTACCGCGCGCTGACCACCTACATGACCTCCAGCACCAACTACGCCGCGGCGCGCACCGCGACGGAGAAGGCGGCCACCGACCTGTACGGGGCCGGCAGCGCCGAGCTGGCCGCGGTCGGCACCGCCTGGGCGGGCGTCAACGTCGGCACGGCGCCCAACCCGGGCGGCGTCACCGTCACCAACCCGGGCAACCAGTCCACCGCCGTCGGCGGCGCGGTCAACCTGGCGATCAAGGCCACCGGTGGCACCGCCCCGCTGACCTACTCGGCCACCGGCCTGCCCACCGGCCTGTCGATCAACGCCTCCACCGGCGCGATCACCGGCACCGCCTCCACCGCGGGCACCTACAACGTGACCGTCACGGCGAAGGACTCGGCCGGCAAGACCGGTACGACCAGCTTCACCTGGACCGTCTCC
This sequence comes from Kitasatospora sp. SC0581, assembly GCF_048159585.1. Lineage (NCBI taxonomy): Bacteria > Bacillati > Actinomycetota > Actinomycetes > Kitasatosporales > Streptomycetaceae > Kitasatospora > Kitasatospora sp. SC0581. The sequence continues at coordinate 298,671 of NZ_JBLRWA010000002.1, forward strand.
ACCGGTGGCGGCGGCTGCACCCCGGCCCAGCTGCTGGGCAACGAGGGCTTCGAGTCGGGCACGGCCACGCCGTGGACCGCGTCGAGCGGCGTGGTGGACAGCAGCGCCTCGCAGGCGGCCCACAGCGGCTCCTGGAAGGCGTGGCTGAACGGCTACGGCTCCACCCACTCGGACTCGCTGTCGCAGACGGTGAGCATCCCGGCCGGCTGCAAGGCGACGCTGAGCTTCTGGCTGCACATCGACACCGCCGAGTCGGGCACCACCGCGTACGACAAGCTGACCGTCTCGGTGAACGGCACCGCGCTGAAGACCTACTCCAACGTGGACGCCGCGGCCGGCTACCAGCAGCGCACCTTCGACCTGTCGGCCTACGCGGGCCAGACGGTCACCGTGAAGTTCGCCGGGACCGAGGACGCCTCGCTCCAGACCAGCTTCGTGATCGACGACACCTCCATCCAGACCGGCTGAGCCCGGGCCGGCTCCTGACGGGCCGGTGAACCAGGACAGGTGAGGGGCCCGGCGGCTACGGCTGCCGGGCCCTTGTCGTGCCCGCTCCTCCTGGCCCGGCCCCGGCTCGTCCTCGGCTTCTCCTCGGCTCCTCCCGGGTCTGCTCCCGGGCTCGCTCCCCGGCTTCTCCCGGGCTTTCGACCAAGGTCTTGACGGCCCCCGCGGGTGCCTCTAGGTTCGGCGCTGCAAGTTTCCGGCAAGTTGCAGAAACTTCCTGCAGTTCCCCTGCGGCCCTTCCGCAGGCTCCCCCTCCGGCTGCCCCACCCCAGCCACCCCCAGGAGACGACGTGGTCACCACCGCCCCCGCCCGCCGGCCCGCCCGCGCGGCCGGTGCGCTCGCCGCCTCGGCGGCGCTCGCCCTCTCGCTCGGCACCTCCCTCGGTGCCCCCGCCGCCCAGGCCGCCCCGCCCGCCAACAACGGCAAGGACGTCACCGCCACCCTCTTCGAGTGGCGCTTCGACTCCGTCGCCCAGGCCTGCACCTCCACCCTCGGGCCCAAGGGCTACGGCTTCGTCGAGGTCTCCCCGCCGCAGGAGCACATCCAGGGCGCGCAGTGGTGGACCTCCTACCAGCCGGTCAGCTACAGGATCGCCGGACGGCTCGGCGACCGCACGTCCTTCAAGAACATGGTCGCCACCTGCCACGCGGCCGGGGTCAAGGTGATAGCCGACGCGGTGGTCAACCACATGTCGGCGGGCTCCGGCACCGGCACCGGCGGCACCGCGTACACCAAGTACAACTACCCCGGCACGTACCAGGACCAGGACTTCCACGGCTGCCGCCAGCCGATCACCAACTACCAGGACCGCGGCAACGTCCAGAACTGCGAACTGGAGAACCTCTCCGACCTGGACACCGGCAGCGCCTACGTCCAGACCACCATCGCGCACTACCTGGACGACCTGGCCTCGCTCGGCGTCGACGGCTACCGGATCGACGCCGCCAAGCACATCGCCGCCGCCGACCTCGCCGCGATCAAGGCCAGGATGGCCAACCCCAAGGCGTACTGGGTCCAGGAGGTCATCTACGGCGCCGGCGAGCCGGTCCAGCCCACCGAGTACACCGGCACCGGCGACCTGGACGAGTTCCGGGCCGGCACCGACCTCAAGCGGATGTTCACCACCGACAAGCTCGCCAACCTCAGCGGCTGGGGCGCCTCCTGGGGCTACCTGCCGAGCGGCCAGGCGCGCACCTTCGTCGACAACTGGGACACCGAGCGCAACGGCTCCACCCTCAACTCCACCTACGGCAACACCTACACGCTCGCCAACGTCTTCCTGCTGGCCTCGCCGTACGGCGCCCCCAACGTCCACTCCGGCTACTCCTTCGCCAACAAGGACGACGGCCCGCCGAACGGCGGCACCGTCAACGCCTGCTACCAGGACGGCTGGAACTGCACCCACGCCTGGCGGCAGATCGCCAACATGGTCGGCTTCCGCAACGCGGTGGCGGGCACCGGGGTGAGCAACTGGTGGTCCAACGGCGGCAACGCGATCGCCTTCGGCCGCGGCGGCAAGGGCTACGTCGCGATCAACCACGAGGGCGCCGCGATCACCCGGACCTTCCAGACCGGGCTGCCGGCCGGCACCTACTGCGACGTCCAGCACGGCGACCCGCAGGCCGGCGGCGGCTGCACCGGCCCGACGTACCAGGTGGGCGCCGACGGGCAGTTCACCGCGACGGTCGGCGCGGGCGACGCGGTCGCGCTGTACGTCCAGCCCGGCGCGAGCGTCTCCGGCGCCTCGTTCAACGTCAACGCGACCACCACGCCCGGGCAGAACATCTACCTGGTCGGCGACGCCGCGGCGCTCGGCGGCTGGGACCCGACGAAGGCGCTGCCGCTCTCCTCGGCGGGCTACCCGGTCTGGTCGCTGGCGCTGTCGCTGCCGGCCGGCACGTCCTTCCAGTACAAGTACGTCCGTAAGGACGCGAGCGGCGCGGTGACCTGGGAGTCCGGCGCCAACCGGACGGCGACGGTGCCCTCGGGCGGGACGGTCACGCTGAACGACACCTGGCGGCCGTGAGGCCGGAGCGGACCGGGGCCCCGTCGGCATCGACCGACGGGGCCCCTCCCGCGGCCCTCCGGGCCGGGGTTCAGCCCCGCCCGATGTAGGGCATGGCCGTCGCCATCACGGTGGCGAACTGCACGTTGGCCTCCAGCGGCAGCCCGGCCATGTGCCGTACGGTGCGTGCCACGTCGGCCACGTCCATGGTCGGCTCGGGGGCGATCCGGCCGTCCGCCTGTCGCACGCCCGCGCCCATCGCCGCCGTCATGTCGGTCGCCGCGTTGCCGATGTCGATCTGCCCGCAGGCGATCCGGTACGGGCGGCCGTCCAGCGACAGCGACCTGGTCAGGCCGGTCACGGCGTGCTTGGTCGCGGTGTAGGCGATCGAGTGCGGGCGCGGGACGTGCGCGGAGATCGAGCCGTTGTTGATGATCCGGCCGCCCCGCGGGTCCTGCTCCTTCATCCGCCGGAACGCGGCCCGGGCGCAGAGGAAGGCGCCGGTCAGGTTGAGGTCGACCACGGCCCGCCAGTCCTCGACCGCCAGCTCGTCCACCGGGACGGCCGGGCCGAAGGCGCCGGCGTTGTTGAACAGCAGGTCCACCCGGCCGTGGCGCTCGGCGGCCGCGGCGAACAGCGCGTCCACCGCGGCCGGGTCGGTGACGTCGGTCGGCACCACGTCGGCCGGGCCGGCGCAGAGCGCGGCGGTCTCCCGCAGCGGTCCGGACCGGCGGCCGGCCAGCACCGTCCGCCAGCCGTCCGCGGCCAGTTCCACCGCCACGGCCCGGCCGACGCCGCTCCCGGCTCCGGTGACGACGGCGATCCGCTGGTTCATGGCACCCTCCTCGATGACTGTTCCCGGTCGGCCCCGGCCTGGGCGTGCCCTGGGCATGGCCTGGGCACAGCCTGGGCAAGGCCTGGGCGTGCCCCGGAGATCTTCGCGGATCCGGGGGCCGCCGTCACTGGTCGAAGCCGCCGAGGAGCTGGTCGAATCACCAGAATCCGGACGATTCGACGGGGCTCCGACGGCCACCCCCGCCGACCGGCCCCCGCCGACCGGGGGGACGGGTGAAGGCTTTTACCTGATCGCGAACAAACATTGGATTTCCGGTGGCCACCGCGCAACCGGGCCACCCCGGCCTACGTCATAAGATCGCAGGAAGGCGCACCCCCGCGAAGGGGCGGCGCGCCATCACTCCGGGGGACGCGCCAGCGCTGTGCCCTCGGGCATGTCCGGCCCCACCGGGGGGCCGCCGCCCGGTCACGGACCGGGCGCGACATCGGTCGGAGAGTCCTCACCGTGCTTAGGCAGTCGTCCCGTTCCCGCGCCGTCCTGTCCGGCGCCGCCGTGCTCGCCCTGGCCGCCTCGCTCGCGGCCTGCGGGAGTTCCGGCGGTGGGAAGGGGGACAGCGCCACGGCGAGCGCCGGCGCGACCGGCGGCAGCTCGTCGGGCAGCCCGAGCACCACCGGCACCGGCCAGCCCGCGACCGGCAGCGCGACCCCGGCCGCCGCCTCCGGCAAGGTACTGATGCCCACCGGGCCCGCCGCCGCCCTCAGCAAGTCCCGGGACACCGGCGCCGGCCCGATCATGATGACCAAGGTGACCGGCGCGAAGTCCGGCGTCACCGGCCAGGTCTGGGTCTGGCTGCCGCCCGAGTACAACGACCCCAAGTTCGCCAAGACCGGCTTCCCGGTGCTCACCCTGTTCGCGGGCGGCCAGAGCAACGGCTACAACACCTGGACCGACAACCAGCTGCCGATCCAGGAGGAGAACGAGCGGCTGGTCAAGGAGGGCAAGTCCCACCCGTTCATCATGATCATGCCGGTGCAGAACTTCAACGGCGACGAGAAGAACGCGCTGGACTGCTCCGACATCCCGGGCCAGGCCAAGATGGCCACCTGGATGGCCGAGGACCTCCCGGACTTCGTCCGCGCCAACTTCCGCACCGTGAAGGGCCGCGACGGCTGGGGCGTGATGGGCGCCTCCACCGGCGGCTTCTGCAGCGCCAAGCTCGCCCTCCAGTACCCGCAGGTCTACAAGGCCGCGGTGCCGATCGACGGCTACTTCATACCGGACTCGGGGCTGTGGAAGGGCCACGACGCGGAGAAGGCCGCCAACAACCCGGACGTGCTGGTCACCCAGGGCAAGGCGGACGTGAGCATGCTGGTCACCGCGGGCGGTGCCAACCCGTACGAGACCAAGGTGGTCAAGAGCTGGGTGGAGAAGGCGGTGCCGCCGGTGAACCTCCAGTACCACGAGCAGCCCGGCGGCAAGCACCTGACCTCGGACTTCAAGAAGATGATCCCGGACACCCTGGTGTGGCTCACCGCCCACCTGGCGGGGCCGGCGGCCGACTGAGGCCCCTGCTCCGACCTGTTTCCCACCTGCTCCCACCGCTGCCGCCGGTGCCGGGACGCGTTCGCGCTCCCGGCACCGGCGGTTCTGCTTCCGGAGGGTCTGTGCGCGGGCCTTCCCCGGGTCTTCCGGCGGCTTCCCCGGCGGGCCCGCCGGGAGGGGTCCCGGTGCGGTTCCGCCGCCCGTCGGCAGCCCCGTGACCTGCGCGTCAATCGGACATTGATTCGCTTCTGATCGACTGCGAGCACCTTGGCTGGGGCGGTCCTCACCGGCCGCCGCCACCCGTCGTGCCCCAAGCAGTGAAGAGAGTCCCATGCCGATCCACCTGGTGCCCCAGCCCGTCCACACCGTGCCCGCCCAGGGCCAGTCCGGAGCCGACTCGCTGGGCGGGGACGCGTACGCGTACGGGCAGGTCGTGGACGACGAGCCGGCCACCCCGCGGTTCGCCGGCCTGCGCCTGGTGCACGCCGCGCTGCGCCGGGACCTCGCCCGGCTGCCCAACGCGCTGCGGCTGCTCCAGCCCGACGAGGACGACAAGGGCGAGGCGCTGCTGCGGCACTGGAACTTCATCACCGCCATGCTCACCTGCCACCACGAGCAGCAGGACACCCGGCTCTGGCCGATCGTGCGCCGCTTCGCGCCCGAGCTGCGGCTGCTGCTCAACTGGCTGGAGGACGACCACCACAACCTGGACCACTCCTTCACCCGGGTCACCACGCTGGTGCGGATAGCGAGCCGGGACACCGGCAGCGCCTGGCCGGTCGCGTACGCGATGGAGGACCTGGCGGCCCGGCTGGAGACCCACCTGCGGATCGAGGAGCGGCAGCTGCTGCCCCGGATGGAGCGGGTGGTCGCCGACGGCTCCCGGCTCGGCGGGCTGGGCGAGCTGCTGGACCTGCTGCGGCTGGCCGACGGCCCGGGCGTCGCGGACGCGCTGGCCTGGCTGCTGGAGGGCGTGGAGCCCGCGCTGGTCGAACGGCTGCTGGCCGAGTGCGACGACGACGTGGCCCGCAACTGGCCGCACTGGCACGCGACCTACCAGCGCTGCACCTCGCCGCTGTGGGGGCCGGTGGACGGTCCGGTCGGCGGTGCCGGCACGGGCACCGGCACCGGCACGGGCGCCGGCTTTGGCCTCGGCCCCGGCTTCGGCGGGCTGGGGAGCGTCGCCGACTGACCCCGGGGCCTCTTCTCGGGCCGTTGATCTACGCGCGTGGCATGGGCCTCCGGTACGGGCCTCCGGCATATGCCTGACGGCTCTCGAGGGCTGGCTGATATTCCAACTCTCCGTATTTCAAGGGGGATTGGGCCTATCGGCATCGGGTGCCGGCCGTCCTGCCCGCCGCTCCGGCCGCTTACTCCGGCAGGCGGTTGAGCCACTCCAGCGGTGCGACCCGGATCGCCGTGTGCGGCGAGCCGTCCCACTCCGCCGTCAGCCCGACGGCCTCCAGCGCGGCGACCACCGTCCGCCCGACCTCCGCCGTCCGGCGCTCCGAGACCTCGGTCGTCTCCTCCCCGGCGCGGAACCCGCCGTAGCGCAGCATCAGCCCCCGGCCGGCGGCCGCCGCCTCGGTGTCCTGCTGGTGGAAGAAGACGAAGCCGACCGAGCCCTCCCCGGCCTCGCCGCCGATCTCCGCGTAGCCGCAGCCCGCGCAGCAGGTGAAGTCCATCGCCGCGACGATGCCCTGGTCCTCCAGCGCGTCGAAGGCGTCCGCCAGCCGGTCCACGTCGGTGGTCTCCGGCCAGGCCGCCTGCTCGGCCAGCCGCGCGGCCCACAGCGGAGCGACGATCCGCTCCGCCTCCTCCTGCGTCAGCCCCTGGTCGTCGAGGTCCTCGACCAGGGACTCGGCTATCTCGTCCGGCTCCTGGAAGCCGCACCGGATCAACTCGCTTGCCCGCTCCTGTACTTCGCGCAGCACGTCGGGGGTGAGAACCGTCTCCTCGGTCATGCCCGCATCCTCGCACCCGCCACTGACACCGACGGCCGGGCGCGGGGGCGGGGACCGGCGCTTCGCCGCGGGCCGCCGTCCTGCTACCGTCCCGCCGGTGACCTCCCTGCTGCAACCACCGCTGCTCACCCGGCTGCTGGCCGCCGAGCGCATCCTGATCGCCGGAGCCGGCGGCGGGTTCGACGTGTACGCCGGGCTGCCGATCGCCCTCGCCCTGCGGGCCGCGGGAAAGGAGGTGCACCTGGCCAACCTCTCCTTCTCCCACCTCTACGGCCTGCCGCTCGACGTCTGGGCGGAGTCCGACGTGGCCCGGATCGGACCGGACACCGCCGCCCCCGAGGGCTACTTCCCGGAGCGCACCCTGGCCCGCTGGCTGAACCGGCACGGCATGCCCGACACCGTGTGGGCCTTCCCGTCGGTGGGTGTGCAGCCGCTGCGCGAGGCCTACCGCGCGCTGGTCGGCCGCCTGGGCGTGGACGCGGTCCTGCTGGTGGACGGCGGCACCGACATCCTGATGCGCGGCGACGAGGCCGGACTCGGCACCCCGGAGGAGGACATGGCGAGCCTGGGCGCGGTGGCCGGCCTGGACGAGGTGCCCGAGCGGCTGGTCGCCTGCCTCGGCTTCGGCATCGACGCCCACCACGGCGTCAACCACTCCCTGGTGCTGGAGAACCTCGCCGCGATCGACCGGGCCGGCGGCTACCTCGGCGCCTTCTCCGTCCCGCGCGACAGCCGGGAGGGGGTGCTCTACCTGGACGCCGTCGAGCACGCCCGGGCCGCCTTCCCGGAACACCCCAGCATCGTCAACGGCTCGGTGGCGGCGGCGCTGCGCGGCGAGTTCGGCGACGTCCGTTTCACCGAGCGGACCAAGGGCGAGCAGCTCTTCATCAATCCGCTGATGACGCTCTACTTCGGCGTCACGGTCGAGGCGCTGGCCGCCGAGCACCGGTACCTGGACCGGCTGGAGAACACCGTGGTGACCCGCCAGATCGCCACCGTCATCGCGGAGTTCCAGGACGAGCTGCCGCGTCAGCGGCCGCCCCGGCAGTTCCCGCACTGACCCGGGGCGCCTGGGCGGGCGGGGCCGGGGGTGGGCCGGTCAGAGCGGGGCGAGCCGGAACTCCAGGTTCCCGAACCGCACCTGGTCGCCGGGCCGGACCCGGACGCCGCCCGCTATCCGGCGCCCGTTCACATGGGTGCCGTTGGTCGAGCCGAGGTCGTACAGCATCCAGCCGTCCGGCTCGTGCCGCAGTTCGGCGTGGTTCCGGGACACCGAGGGGTCGTGCAGCCGCAGCCCCGAGCCGGGGAGCCGGCCGATCGTCAACTTCCCGGCCCCGGACTGCGGCAGGCTCAGCCCCGGCAGCCGCTCGGTGCGCCAGGCCTTGCCCAGCCGGTCGCCGAAGGCGGAGATCCGCCCGACCGTCCGCAGCACGAACCGCTCGACCGGCCCGCCGGTCGGCAGTCCGGCCACCGCCGCGTCCAACTCGCCGCGGCTGGTGGCCCGGAGGACGATGTCCATCCGGCCGAGGAAGGTGTCGTGCGAGAGCCGCCCGCTGCCCGCGCCGTCCCGCAGCACCCCGAGCGCCTCCTCCCGCTCGGCGTCGGAGGGCCGGACCGCGCCGGTCGGCCCGGCCGTGCCGGCGGGGAGCTCAGGAGGCGTCATGGCCACATTGTCCGCGCGGCCGATTCCGGCTGTCCAGATCACGCCGGGCGCGGGCGCGGGGTTCGTACGTCACGGCAGTCCAGACGCCCTTTCCGGCCGGGCGGTTCCGCGCGTTTCCGGTGTGCCGTACGGGCCGTTCCGGGACGCCGTACCGACGGCCCCCGGCCGCCGTCCGGGCCGTCCCCGGCTGTCGTCCGGGCCGTCAGGCCTTGCGGGCGGCGGCCAGGATCTTCTCCGTGGTGTGCAGGAACCGGGAGGTGACCGCGCCCCGGTAGGCCTTGCCGAACATCTCCTTGGTGACCCACTTGCCGTCCCGGAGGTGGACCACCACGTAGGCGGCCCCCGGACCGGCGCCGACCACCTCGACGTCGCCCTTCGGCGAGCGGTGGGGGAGGGCGAGTTCGGCGGGCAGCGGCTCGGAGAGGAAGGCGATGACCAGCCGGACGTCCGGCGTCACCTCGACGCCCCGGAACGGCTCGGCGGCCAGCAGGTCGGCCACCTCGTCCACCGTCCGCAGCAGCACCGGCACCGGGTACCCGAGCGCCTGCTCCAGGTGCTCCTCGATCCGCCCGGTCAGCGCGGCGCGGTCCGGCTCGGCGGTGGTGAAGAAGACGTTGCCGCTCTGGATGTAGGAGCGGACGTTCCCCAGCCCGAGCTCGGCGAAGAGCGCCCGCAGCCGCTCCATCCGCACCGTCCGGCCGCCGACGTTGATGGCCCGCAGGAAGGCGATGTACGTGGTCGTGGTGGTCACCCGGCCAGTCTGGCACCGGCCACCGACAGCGGCCCGGCGCTCCCGGCCCGCCGCCCCCGACCGGCCCGCCGCCCCTTCCCCGCATCCGCCCGACCGCCCCTGCCCGTCCGGTTGTCCGCGTCCGGCAGTTGTCGGTGCCGGGTGCCAGACTGGCGCCATGGCTACCTGGCAGGATTTCGAGCACGAGGCCCCCGACCTGGCGCCCCTGGTCCGGGCCCGGTTCGAGGCGAACAAGCACCACGTCCTGGCGACGCTGCGCAAGGACGGATCGCCCCGGGTGAGCGGGACGGAGGTCGAATTCGTCGGCGCCGACCTGTGGATCGGGTCGATGTACGGCGCGGTCAAGGCGCGTGAGCTCCAGCGCGACGCCCGCTTCGCGCTGCACGCGCACCCGGGGGACGAGACCATGGCCGGCGGGGACTCCAAGGTCTCGGGTCGGGCGGTGGAGGTCACCGACGAGACCGAACTCGCCGCCTTCGCCGCCGATCTGCCCGAGCCGCCGCCCACCCCGTTCCACGCCTTCCGGCTGGAGCTCGACCAGGTGGTGCACACTGCCCTGGAGGGCGACCACCTGCTCGTCTTCAACTGGCACCCCGGCCGGCCGGTGGAGCGGATCCAGATCCACTGACCGGCCGACCCGGCCGACCCGGATGAGTCGGCCGGGTGGGCCGGGTGGGCCGGGTTGGGCGCAACCGCCCTACGGCAGAACGGACTTGAGGGCGTCCGGGGTGCGGGCCACGACGGCGTGCCCGTCGTCCGCGGTGATGATCGGGCGCTGGATCAGGATCGGGTGCTCGGCCATCGCCGCGATCCAGCGGTCGCGCGAACCCTCCTCCCGGGGCCAGCCCTTCATCCCCAGGTCCTTCGCGGCCTGCTCGTCGGTGCGGGTGATGTCCCACGGCTCCAGGCCCAGGCGCTCCAGCACCCGCACCAGCTCGGCCGCGGTCGGCGGATCCTCCAGGTAGCGCCGCACGGTGTACTCGACCCCGGCGCCGTCCAGCTCGCCGAGCGCGGTCCGGCACTTGCCGCACCGGGGGTTGATCCAGATCTCCATGCCGGCCACCCTACCGAGCCGCCCGCGTCCGCCCCGGCAGCCGCCGCGCGCGATGTCGCCCCTGCCCCGGCGCGCGCTGTCCTCCCGGTCCGCCGCGCGCGATCCGTTCCGTACGGGAACTCCGCCCCGCCCACCGGTGGTTGACCGGTCAGGAAGTGTGAGCTCGGGAGGGGAGCACCGGATGGACGGCGCGGCGATCATCGAACAGCTGATGACCACGGAGGTCAGGACCGATCCGTACCCGCTGTACGCGAGGGCCCGCGAGCTGGGCCCGGTGGCCCCGGCCGGGGACGGCATGTTCGTGGTGACCGGCTACGCGGCGGTCAACAAGGTGCTGCGCACGCCCGCCTTCGGCGTCGCGACCGCCGAGATGATGGCCGGCTTGGCCCCCGAGTACGCCGTGCACTCCTCGCTCGCGCTGCTCGGCCGCTCGATCCTCCAGCGCAACGCCCCCGACCAGCCGCGGGTCCGCTCGCTGATCGCCTCGGTGTTCACCGCCCGCCGGGTCGCCGCGCTGCGCCCGGCCGTGGAGGCGGCGGTCGACCGGCTGCTGGACGGGATGGCCGAGCAGGGCGCCGACGGTTCGCCGGTGGACTTCATGGACGCCTTCGCCTTCCGGCTGCCGGTCGGGGTGATCTGCGAGCTGCTCGGCGTCCCCGAGCAGGACCGCTACCGCTTCCGCGGCCTCGCCTCCGACCTGACCATCGCGCTGGAGATCATCCAGGACCTGGACGAGCTGGCCGCCGCCGACGAGGCCGCCGACGAGCTGGCCGGCTACTTCACCGAGCTGGCCGCCGAGCGCCTGGCCCGCCCGCAGGACGACCTGGTCACCGACCTGGCCCGGATCGCCGCCGCCGACGACGAGCGGCTCTCCGCCCGGGAGCTGCTGGCCAACCTGGTGCTGCTGCTGGTGGCCGGCTTCGAGACCACCACCAACCTGCTCGGCAACGGCCTGGCCCTGCTGTTCCGCCACCCCGAGGCGGCCGCCGGGCTGCGCAGCGGCGCGATCACCCCGGCCGGGTTCACCGACGAGGTGCTGCGGTTCGACTCCCCGGTCCAGGCCACCGGGCGGGTCGCGCTGGAGTCGGGCCTGGCCGTCGAGGGCCTGCCGATCCCGCCCGGCAGCGGGCTGACCCTGCTGATCGGCTCGGCCAACCACGACCCGGACCGCTACGAGCGTCCCGAGGTGTTCGACCCGACCCGCACCGACAGCCAGCCGCTCAGCTTCGGCGGCGGCACCCACTTCTGCCTGGGCTCCCAGCTGGCCCGGATGGAGGCCGAGGTCGCGGTGCCCGCCCTGCTCGACCGCTTCCCCCGGCTCGCCCCGGGCGGCGTCCCGACCCGGCGCGACCGCCTGGTGCTGCGCGGCTACGAGACGCTGCCGGTGACCGTCCGCTGACGCTCCGCTCCCGGGGGCCGGGGATTTGGCTCCTCCGGCCCCGGGGGCCGGGACGTTCGGCCATTCGTGGCAGGGCCGTCCGTGGGAGAGCATGGAGGGACCAAACCGGCCAATCCGGGCGGATCGCCCGGAGCGGCCGCCTGCCAGGAGGTCCCGCCGTGCGCACAGCACCCCGCCCGCCGCGTCCCGCGGCGCTGGAGCCCAAGGCGCCGCGGTGGGTGCCCTGGCTGCCGGTGCTCCTGCTGGTGCTGGACCTGGTCGCCGAGGCCGTCGTCCCGGACGCCGTCGCCGCCGGCTTCCTGCTGACCGCGCTGCCCGTGGTGGCCGCGTTCAGCTACGGCCCGGTGCTGACCGCCGTCACCACGGCCGGCTCCCTGGGCCTCCAGCTCGTCCTGGCGCTGCGCGCGGACCACGTCGACGAGCAGCACCACGTCTGGGTCTACATCGCCACCCTGCTCTCCGGCGTCATGGGCACCGCCCTGTCCTGGCAGCGCACCCGGCAGAACCGCAACCTGCTCCAGGCCCGTACGGTCGCCGAGACCCTGCAGCGCACCGTGCTGCGCCCGGTGCCCGAGCGGGCCGGCGGGCTGCGGGTGGCCGGCCTCTACCGCCCGGCCCAGGCCGACGTCCTGGTCGGCGGCGACCTGTACGAGGTGTGCGACACCCGCTTCGGCGTGCGGGTGCTGCTCGGCGACGTCCGGGGCAAGGGCCTGGCCGCGGTCCGCACCGTCGCCGACGTCCTCGGCGCGTTCCGGGCGGCCGCGTACGACACCCCCGGGCTGGTCGACCTCGCCGACCAGCTGGACCGCGCGGTGCTGCGCGACGCCGCCGACCGCGGCGACGACGAACTGTTCGCCACCGCCGTCCTGCTCCAGTACCGGCCCGGCTCGGACTGCGTGGAGATCGTCAACCGCGGCCACACCACCCCGCTGCTCCTCGGCGGCGGGGGCATATCCCCGGTGTCCTGCGCCGACGAGCTCCCGCTCGGCCTCGGCCACCTCGGCCCCGCCGACGAGCGCAGCAAGGCGATCGCCGTCGCGCTGCCCCCGGGCCACACCGTCCTGCTCTACACCGACGGCGTCAGCGAGGCCCGCGACACCACCGGCGCCTTCTATCCGCTGGCCCCCCGCCTCGCCGCCCTCGGCACCACCGCCCCCGACCGCGTGGTCTCCTTCCTGGCCCAGGACGTCCACCGCTACGCCGGCCTCCTCGCCGACGACCTCGCCGTCCTCGCCCTCACCCCGGACACCCCGTAGCCCCGTCCCACTCCCAGAGGTTCGCGAACAGCTCCGCCTGCTCCCGGGCGTCGTCCAGCGCGTGGTGCGTATGGGGCAGGTCCGGCAGCAGCCCCGGCGGCATCGACCGCTTCCCGATCCCGGCGAACGGCACCCCGGCCCGCGCCGCGTACAGCGTCTTCAGGTCCAGGCAGCCGGAGTGCCCGAACGGGCTGGAGCCGGTGAACCGCACCAGGTACCAGTAGAGGAACTGCCAGTCGTACACGGCGGGGTAGCCCACCATCACCGGCCGGTACCGCTGCCCGCCCGGCCCGCCCCACACCCCCTCCACCCAGCGGCCGAACTCCCGCATCGCCGCCGCCGGATCGGCCCCGTCCGCCTCCAGCGCCGCCCGCTCCAGCCCCGACACCGCCAGCGCCTCCGGGACGTACTCCGCGCTGATCGGCCGCAGCTCCCGGTAGAACGCCGCCCCGCCCGCCCCCGCCCGCCGGAACCCCTCCCCGTCGTGCCACCCGGCCACCACCGCCCCGAAGCTCACCATCGAGTACGGCCCCGGGATCGGCCCGTCCGCCTCCACGTCCACCGACACGTACACCGTCGGCGTCACCTTCACCCTGCGTCCCATCCCCCCATCCAACCCACCCCCGCAACCCCGTTTCCCACCCACCGGCCGCCCCCTCACAACCGAAAGGGACCGGCGCCGCCCGGCACCGGTCCCTGTTCCGCACCCGAGGGCCGACGAGGGTCCTACAGGTCGTAGTAGAGCTCGAACTCGTGGGGGTGGGGGCGGAGGGCGATCGGGGCGATCTCGTTGGTGCGCTTGTAGTCGATCCAGGTCTCGATGAGGTCCGGGGTGAAGACGTTGCCGGCGAGGAGGTACTCGTGGTCGGCTTCGAGGGCCTCCAGGACGGCGGGGAGGGAGGAGGGGACCTGGGGGACGTTGGCGTGCTCCTCGGGGGCCAGCTCGTAGAGGTCCTTGTCGACGGGCTCCAGCGGCTCGATCTTGTTGCGGATGCCGTCGAGGCCGGCCATCAGCATGGCGGCGAAGGCCAGGTAGGGGTTGGAGGCCGGGTCCGGGGCGCGGAACTCGATGCGCTTGGCCTTGGCGTTGGAGCCGGTGATCGGGATGCGGATCGCGGCGGAGCGGTTGCGCTGCGAGTAGACCAGGTTGACCGGTGCCTCGAAGCCCGGCACCAGGCGGTGGTAGGAGTTCACCGAGGGGTTGGTGAAGGCCAGCAGCGAGGGGGCGTGCCGCAGCAGGCCGCCGATGTAGTAGCGGGCGGTGTCGGAGAGTCCGGCGTAGCCCTGCTCGTCGTAGAAGAGCGGCGAGCCCTCGGTCCACAGGGACTGGTGGACGTGCATGCCGGAGCCGTTGTCGCCGAAGATCGGCTTCGGCATGAAGGTGGCGGTCTTGCCGTTCCGCCAGGCGACGTTCTTGATGATGTACTTGAACAGCATCAGGTCGTCGGCGGCGTGCAGCAGGGTGTTGAACTTGTAGTTGATCTCGGCCTGGCCGGCGGTGCCGACCTCGTGGTGCTGGCGCTCGACCTCCAGTCCGGCCTTGGCGAGCTCCAGCGACATCTCGGCGCGCAGGTCGGCGAAGTGGTCGACCGGCGGCACGGGGAAGTAGCCGCCCTTGTACTTGACCTTGTAGCCGCGCACGTCGCCCTCGGCGGCGCCGCTGTTCCAGGCGCCGGCCTCCGAGTCGATGTGGTAGAAGGACGCGTTGGCGCTGGTCTCGAAGCGGACCGAGTCGAAGACGTAGAACTCGGCCTCGGGCCCGAAGTACGCGGTGTCGGCGATGCCGGAGGAGGCCAGGTAGGCCTCGGCCTTCCTGGCGACGTTGCGCGGGTCGCGGCTGTAGGCCTCGCCGGTGACCGGGTCCTGGATGAAGAAGTTGATGTTGAGGTGCTTCTCGGCCCGGAAGGGGTCGAGGCGGGCGGTGGCGAGGTCCGGCACCAGGGCCATGTCGGACTCGTGGATGGCCTGGAAGCCGCGGATCGACGAGCCGTCGAACATCAGGATCTCGGACGGGTCGAAGGTCGCCGCAGGTACGGAGAAGTGCTGCAAGACGCCCGGCAGGTCGCAGAACCGGACGTCGACGAACTTCACGTCGTTGTCCTGGATGTACTGCTTCACTTCGGCGGCGTTGTTGAACATCCATCCTCCTCGGCGTGCGAATTGGGCTCACCATAGGAATGGGTCGTTTCCAGCCGGTGACCCGCTCGTTTCCTAGATGTTAACCACGGTCGCCTCGCGGGCGGCAAAGATGTACGGGACGGTACAAATCGCCCCGCCCAGCTGCGCACCCTTCCGCAAGTGGTCTGGACCATTTGGAAAGGCGCCGGGATGACGATTCACCCGGTCGGGGGTGATGCCCCGGCCGGAGGGGAGCCGGTGGCGGTGCGACCCGTCAGCCCGGTTAGTGTGGATTCGTGGACACCAGAGAAGCGTTGGGATCGTGGATCGACGGCCCCCGGGCGGCCGCCGAGAAGATGGGCGCCGACTTCGGCCACCGCGGCGAGCGCCTCGGGCTGCCCAAGGAGGGCCCCGGCTCGATCGCTGGCCCCGGCCGCCGGATCGGCGCGCTGTTCGTGGACGGCTGGCTCGTCGCCCTGATCTCGTACGGGCTGATCGCCCGCGGCGACCAGGCCGAGGCCAACCTGTGGACCAGCCCGCTGTACTTCCTCGTCGCGGCCCTGATGCTGTCCACCACCGGCACGACGGTCGGCAAGCGGCTGTTCGGCCTCCGGGTGGTCCGGCTGGACGGCCGCCGCGCGACCATCCCGCAGGTCCTGCTGCGCACCCTGCTGCTCTGCCTGGTGGTGCCGCCGCTGGTCTGGGACCGCGACACCCGCGGCCTGCACGACAAGGCGGTCGGCACGGTCGAGGTCCGGATCTAGCACGGTCCGGACAAGCCCGGCAGCAGATGCCGGACGACGCCGAAACGGCCCCGCTGAGGATTCAGCGGGGCCGTTCTCGTGTCGTGAGGGGCGGGGGAGGGGTCAGCGGGCCTGGCCGCCCTTGGGCATCCGGGCGCCCTTCGGCATCGGACCCTTGGGGATCGGCGCCTTGGAGAGCAGGTCGCCCAGCGCGCGCAGGCGGTCGTTGGTCTCGGTGACCTGGGCGGCGGTGATGGCGCGGGGCAGGCGCATCAGGTGGATCTGGAGCTTCTTCAGCGGGATCTCGCCCTCGCCGTTGCCCACCACGATGTCGTGCACCGGCACGTCGCCGACCACACGGGCCATCTTCTTCTTCTCGGAGGCCAGCAGCTGGCGGACCCGGTTCGGGTTGCCCTCGCCGATCAGCGCGATGCCGGCCCGGCCCACGGCGCGGTAGACCGCGTCCTGGCTACGGGTGACCGCGACCGGGGTGCTGTTGGAGCTCCAGCCGCGCCGGATGTTGTTCAGCACCGCCGCGACGGCGCCCGGCTGCCCCTCCATCTGCCCGAACGCGGCGCGCTCGGCCCGGCGCCCGAAGACGATCGCCATGGCCAGCACGGCCACGATGAAGCCCAGGATGCCCAGGTAGACGGGATGCTCGATCGCGAAGCCGATGGCGAGGAACACGCCGAAGGTCAGCAGGCCGACGCCGGCGATGATCAGGCCGATCTTGGTGTCGACCTTCTTGGTCATGGTGTACGCCAGACGGATCTGCTTCAGCCGTCCGGGGTTCTCGGATGTTTCCCTCGCCATAACGCTCATGGTACGTGGCACGGGTACGGGATATCCAAGCCCGGGTACCCGTTCGCCCCAACCGTGACCCGTGCGCCGGTGCACCGTCGCGCACAGCGACGCCGGGGGCTCACTTCCGTGGCGTGGAACGGGTCCGTGGCGCGGGACGGCCCGGGGGCGTGGAGAGGGGCTGCGGCGTGGTCCGGGCGGCCTCCGCGTCGTCGTGCCGGCGGTCCGCCGCGTACCGGCGGTTCTCGCACACCGCCGCCCACGCGTTGCGGCGCGCGTGCTGTTGGCCGGGGGCCAGCAGGACGCTCTCGGCGTACCGCAGTGCCACTCCGACCGATCGGATCCGCATCCGCATGCCGAACAGCTCCTCTCCGGGCTGATGGGGGCCGAGCCGGCCGAGCCGGGTGAGACGGCCGTGGTGGCCGTGGTGACCGAGCCGGCCGTGGTGGCCGAGGTGGCCGAGAAGAATCGAACGCTCACCAGGCGTCCAGCGTCCCCACCCCGTGTTACCAGCCCGTGACCAGGCCGTCAAAGCGTGGTGAAACCGAAAGGGCGGAGCCGAAGCTCCGCCCTTTCCCTGGCTTGAACAGCACGGCCGGACCGAACGGTCCGACCGGCCCGATCGGACCGTTCCGGTCAGGAGACCGTCAGACCGCGGCCTGCTCGCGCCGCTCCAGCGCCTGCCGGTACAGCCGGCCGGCCCGGTACGAGGACCGCACCAGCGGGCCCGACATGACGCCCGCGAAGCCCAGCTCCTCGGCCTCCTGCTGGAGCTCGACGAACTCCTGCGGCTTCACCCAACGCTCCACCGGGTGGTGGCGCAGCGAGGGGCGCAGGTACTGGGTGATGGTGATCAGCTCGCAGCCGGCGCCGACCAGGTCGGCCAGCGCCTGGCTGACCTCCTCGCGGGTCTCGCCCATGCCGAGGATCAGGTTGGACTTGGTCACCAGCCCGGCCGCGCGGGCCTGGGTGATGACGTCCAGCGAGCGCTCGTAGCGGAAGGCCGGGCGGATCCGCTTGAAGATCCGCGGCACCGTCTCGACGTTGTGCGCGAGCACCTCGGGGCGGGAGGAGAAGACCTCGGCCAGCTGCTCGGGCACCGCGTTGAAGTCGGGGATGAGCAGCTCGACGCCGGTGCGGCCGGCCGCGCGGTCGGCGGTCATCGCGTGCACCTGGCGCACGGTCTCGGCGTACAGCCAGGCGCCGCCGTCCTCCAGGTCGTCGCGGGCGACGCCGGTGATGGTGGCGTAGTTGAGGTCCATGGTGACGATGGACTCGGCGACCCGGCGCGGCTCGTCGCGGTCGAACTCGGCGGGCTTGCCGGTGTCGATCTGACAGAAGTCGCAGCGGCGGGTGCACTGGTCACCGCCGATGAGGAAGGTCGCCTCGCGGTCCTCCCAGCACTCGAAGATGTTGGGGCAGCCGGCCTCCTGGCAGACCGTGTGCAGCCCCTCCTTCTTCACCAGCGACTGGAGGGCGTTGTACTCCGGGCCCATCTTCGCGCGGGTCTTGATCCACTCGGGCTTCCGCTCGATGGGGGTCTCGCTGTTGCGGACCTCCAGGCGGAGCAGCTTCCTGCCGTCGGGCGCGACAGCGGACACGTGCGACTCCTAGAACTAGACGGGGTACCCCCAGGGTACGCCTGTGGTTGTACGGCCTTCGTCGGGCCTGTTGCCCTGCAATCGCAGGGCAACATGGCTACCGGTCGGTAGATTCCCAGCGGTCGCCGGGATTTCCGACGGCCGTCAGGACAGCGGGGCGGACGGCTGCCGGGGCGGACGGCCGTCAGGGCACATCAGGTTGGGTGTCCGGCGGTGCGCCGGAGCCGGGCGGCGGGGCTCAGCGGCTGAGCGCCGGCTCCGGCAGCTCGGCGAGGACGGCCGCCAGGTGCCGCTCGACCACCGGTGCCGCCTCGGCGGCGGACAGCCCGCGCCGCAGCTCGCCGGTGAGCGAGGCGACGCCCGCGTCCCGGATGCCGCACGGCACGATCTTGTCGAACCAGGTCATGTCCGGGTCGCAGTTGAGCGCGAAGCCGTGCATGGTGACCCCGCGGGCGACCCGCACGCCGATCGCGGCGAGCTTGCGGTCGTCCCCGCGCTGGCCGGCGTTGGAGGGCGCGTACTCGGGGCCGGCCAGGCGCGGGTCGATGCCGAGCGGCAGGCCCATCCGCAGGGTCAGCTTGCCGATGTCCACGACCTGCGCCGGGTCCACCACGGCGTCCGGGATGGACTCGCCCAGCACCCAGACCCCGCTGCGGCCCTCGACCCGGGTGGAGTCGATGCCGAACTCGCCGGCGGTGCGGATCAGCGCCTCCTCCAGCCGGCGGACGTAGGCGATGACGTCGATCGGGTCGGGCAGCTTGACGATCGGGTAGCCGACCAGCTGGCCGGGGCCGTGCCAGGTGATCTCCCCGCCGCGGTTGACCTCGACCACCGGGGTGCCGTCCAGCGGCAGGTCGGCGGGGTTGGTGCGCTTGCCCATGGTGTACACCGACTGGTGCTCCAGGAGCAGGACGGTGTCGGGGATCTCGTCCGCGACCCGCAGCGTGTGCAGCCGCTGCTGCTCCTCCCAGGCCTCCTGGTAGGGCACGGTCCGCTCACCTATGCCCATGCGAACAAAACGCACGTTCTCGCTCACCGCTGCCGCTCCTTGCCAGGCGTTCGAGACCAACCTCGCCACTGTACGCCCAGCCCGTCCGAACCCCTTCAGCCGCCTGCGGGCAGCGGCCCCGGCGTGAGCAGCCGCCCCGCCCAGCCGCCCCGCCCCCGCTCAGCCCCCCGCGAGCAGCTGCAGCCGCAGCGCGAGCTGGAGCTCCAGCGACCGCTCCGGCTGGTTCCAGTCCCGCCCGAGCAGCGCCTCGACCCGGTCCAGCCGCTGGACCACGGTGTTCACGTGGACGTGCAGCTCGTCCTTGGCCCTGGTCAGGCTGCCGCCGCAGTCGAAGTAGGCGCGCAGGGTGCGGACCAGCTCGGTGCCGCGCCGGGCGTCGTAGGCCAGCAGCGGGCCGAGCGTCGCGCCGACGAAGCCGTCCACGTCGTGGCCGTCGCCGAGCAGCACGCCGAGGAAGCCGAGCGCCCGGGCGGAGGCGCCCTCCCCGGCCCGGCCGAGCACCCGCAGGGCCCGGAGGCAGCGCAGGCCCTCGCCGTAGGAGGCGGCCAGCGCGGACGGCCCGGCGGCCGGGCGGCCCGCGCCGACGGTGACCGGGAACCCGGCCAGCCGGGCCAGCCGTTCGGCGGCCTGCCGGGCGGTCTCCTCGGGATCGCCGGCGCCGACCGCGCCGCCGCTGCCGCCGCTGCCGCCGCTGCCGCTCTCGACGGGCGTCAGCAGCACCACCGTCTCGGCGTGCTCGGCGCTGACGCCCCGGGAGCCGAACAGGTAGCGCCGGGCCGCGCCGGCCAGCCGTCCGCGCTCGTCGGTCTTCCCGTCGGCCGGCTCCGCGACCAGCACCAGGTGCGGCCGGGCGAGGTCGACGCCGAGCCGGCGGCCGCGGGCGGTGAGCCCGGCCGGGTCGCGCTCGGGGGCGGTCAGCAGGTCGGTGAGCAGGTCGCCGCGGATCCGGTTCTCGGTCTCGGCGACCGAGCGGCGCAGCAGCAGGAGCAGGGCGGTGACCACGCTGGCCCGCTCGAACAGTCGCCGGTCGGCGTCGTCGAGGTCGGGGCGGCCGCGCAGCACCATGGTGCCGAGCGCGTCGTGCCCGGCCAGCACCGCGCAGACCCACTGCTCGCGGTGGCGTACGGACCGGCCCTCGGCGCGGGAGGCGGCGACCGCCTCGGCGAGTTCGGCGGCGGGGGCGGAGCGTCCGGCCAGCGGCTCGCCCTCGGCGTCCAGGACCGCTATCTCCCCGCCCAGCAGGGCGGCGACGGCGGCGGCGACGTCCGGTACCTCGGCGCCGCGCAGCACCAGGTCGGTGAGCCGGTCGTGGGCCTGCTCGGCGCGCTGGACAGCGGCGGAGTGGGCCCGGACCAGCTCGTTGGCGGCGTTCAGCTCGGCGAGCGCGGCCCGGGTGTCGGCCAGCGACTTGGCGGTGTCCAGGGCGATCGCGGCGTGCGCGGCCAGCGAGCAGAGCAGCGCGACCTCGTCGGGGGAGAAGGCGCGCGGCGAGCGGTCGGCGGCGAACAGGACGCCGATGACCTGCCCGCCGAGCAGCAGCGGCACCCCGATGATCGCCACCAGGCCCTCGTCCAGCACGCCCGCGTCGATCGTGCCGGTGTGGTGGAAGCGCTCGTCGGTGCGGTAGTCGGGGGTGGCGTACGGGCGGGCGGTCTGGGCGACCAGCCCGCCCAGGCCGTGGCCGAGGCTGAGCCGCAGGGTCTGGAACAGGACGGAGACCGAGCCGTCGGTGACCCGCATGTAGGTGTCGCCGGCGGCCTCGTCCGGCAGGGTCAGGTAGGCGGTGTCGGTGCCGAGCAGCATCCGGGCCCGGCGGACGATCGCCTGGAGCACGGTGTCCAGGTCCCGGGAGGCGGCGAGGTCCCCGGCGGTGTCGAACAGGGCGGTCAACTCGGCTTCGCGGCGCCGGTGTTGACGCAGGGTGCGGTGGACCCGCAGGGCCTGCCAGGTGGCGTCGTCGATCTCGGCGAGGACGGCGGCCGGCGCCCCGCGGCGGCGGGCGTCGGCCAGCACGTCGGCGAAGTCCTCGGTGGCGGCGCCGGAGGCGAGCAGGTCGAGCAGTCGCCGCAGCGCGGGCGCGGCGCTTTCCTGAGGGTGGTTCATGGTGCGTGCTGCCAATCGGCGTCGGTTCCGTCGGTTCCGAGAAAGCGCGATCGTACCGGCTCGGCCCTCAGACGACGGCGGGCCTTCCGGCCGCGGCGGCGTCCGGCTCCGGGCCGTCCTGGCCGGCCTGCCCCTCGACCTCCGCGAGGTCCAGGCCCCTGGTCTCCCGGCCGCAGAGCACCGCCAGGACGGTGACCGCCGCCGCGATGGCGACGTACACCGCGATGGGGGTGGCGCTGCCGTAGTCCTTGAGCAGTGCGGTGGCGATCAGCGGCGCCGGGGCGCCGGCCGCCACGGAGGAGAACTGGGCCCCGATCGAGGCGCCCGAGTACCGCATTCGGGTCGCGAACAGCTCGGAGAAGAAGGCGGCCTGGGGCGCGTACATGGCGCTGTGGAAGAGCAGTCCGACGGTCACGGCGGCGAGCAGCGAGCCGAAGGACCTCGTGTCGACCAGGCCGAAGAAGACGAAGGCCCAGGCGCCCACCCCGACCGCGCCCACCAGGTAGACCGGCCTGCGCCCGACCCGGTCGGACAGCGCGCCGAACAGCGGGATCAGCGCGAACTGGATCGCGGAGGCGATCAGCACGGCGTTCAGCGCGGTCTGCTTGGAGAAGTGGGCGTGGTTGACGGCGTACACGAGCACGAACGTCGTCATCACGTAATAGGAGATGTTCTCCGCCATCCGCGCGCCCATGGCCACCAGCACCTCCCGCCAGTGGTTCCGCAACACCTCGACCAGCGGCGGCCGTTCGGGAGCCCTCCGGGACTGCTGCGCCGCCAGCGCCTGCTTGAACAGCGGCGACTCGTCCACCGCGAGCCGGATCCACATCCCGACCGCGACCAGCACCGCCGACAGCAGGAACGGCACCCGCCAGCCCCAGGCCAGGAACGCCGCGTCCGACTGCACCGCCGTCATCAGCGACAGCACCCCGGCCGCCAGCAGGTTCCCGGCCGGCGCCCCGCCCTGCGGCCAGGACGCCCAGAAGCCCCGCCGCCGCTGGTCCCCGTGCTCCGACACCAGCAGCACCGCGCCGCCCCACTCGCCGCCGAGCGCGAAGCCCTGCACCAGCCGCAGCACCGTCAGCAGCACCGGCGCCGCGACCCCGATCGAGTCGTAGGTCGGCAGCAGCCCGATCGCCGTGGTCGACCCGCCCATCAGCAGCAGGCTCACCACCAGCAGTTTCTTCCGCCCCACCCGGTCCCCGAAGTGCCCGAACACCAGCGCCCCGAGCGGCCGCGCCGCGAAGCCGATCGCGTAGGTCAGGAAGGACAGCAGCGTCCCGGTCAGCGGATCGCTGTGCGGGAAGAACAGCTTCCCGAACACCAGGGCCGCCGCCGTTCCGTACAGGAAGTAGTCGTACCACTCGATCGTCGTGCCGATCAGGCTCGCAGCCACCACTCTCGGGAGTGAACTGCTCGCCGCCGTACCTCGTGCGGAGGTGCTCATGGCCACCACTTCCAGAACCAGGGGGGAGACGATGTCGCCACAAGGTAGGAAGCGGCCGACCCCGGGACTATGTGGGCGGCCCACACAGTCCCGGGGTCGAATGTGCCCGCTCTCCCTATGAGAGGGATGGCCGGACCACGGAGCGCCCGCCGCTCAGTGCGCCGTCCAGCCGCCGTCGACGGGGAGGCTGGCGCCGGTGATGTAGGAGGAGGCGGGGGAGCAGAGCCAGAGGGCGAGCTGGGCGACCTCGTCGGGTTCGATGAGGCGCTTCACGGCGGTGCGGTCGAGCATGATCCGCTCGACCACCTCGTCCTCGGGGATGCCGTGGGCGAGTGCCTGGGCGGCGATCTGCTTCTCCACCAGGGGGGTCCGGACGTAGCCCGGGTTGACGCAGTTGCTGGTGACGCCGTACGGCGCGCCCTCCAGGGCGACGGTCTTGCTCAGGCCCTCCAGCGCGTGCTTCGCGGTGACGTACGCGGACTTGAACGCGCTGGCGCGCAGGCCGTGGACGGAGGAGATGTTGACGACCCGGCCCCACCCCTGCTCGTACATGTGCGGCAGGGTGCGGCGCAGGATGCGGAAGGGGGCCTCGACCATGACGCGCTGGATGAGGGTGAAGCGGTCGGGCGGGAACTCGTGCACGGGGGCGACGTGCTGGAGGCCCGCGTTGTTGACGACGATGTCGGCGTCGTCCGGGAGGGCGTCCACGGCCCCGGGGTCGGCGAGGTCGGTGACGATCGCGCGGCCGCCGATCCGCTCGGCGAGCTCCTCGGCCGGGCCGGCCGCGAGGTCGACGACGTAGACCCGGGCGCCGGCCCCGGCGAAGGCCTCGGCGCAGGCCCGGCCGATGCCCGAGGCGGCCCCGGTGACCATGGCCGTGCGCCCGGCGAGCGGGCGGGCAGTAGAGGTGTCCATGGCCCAGAACGGTAGGAATCCGGCGGCCCCGCTCCCATGTGGCGGACCGCCACAGCATCCCGCCAGGTTGTGGCGTCGTCCGCCATGACGGCGACCCGCGGCCCGAACGGCGGATCGACCCTCGGAGAGGTCCTCGGGGAGGCCCCCGGAACCACCGACGGTTCGGCTACGGAAGACCAAACCCCTCCCGGCTCCGCTTCCCCACAATGGGCGCGGTTGCTTCACCCGTTCGGTGGATTGCTCGGTCAGATCCACCCATAGCGCCCGAATGCTCGCTACATTCACGCCGATTCCCGACAGGGGGCGCCGCCCCAGGCCGCCGAAGTGCTGGTGAGGCCCGGTGCGACGTCCGAGAGGTGTTGACAGACATGCCCCAACGGCCTGCAACCGACAGCCCGGCGTACGGACCGCTCGACCCGCTCGGCCAGCACCGAGGTCCGGTCGGCCGGACCCTTCCGGACGCCCCCGACGCCCTGACCGCCGACGCCATGACCGCCGACACGCTGACGGCCGACGCCATGACCGCCGACGCGTCGACCACCGACACGTTGACCGCCGACGCCCCGGACGCCGACGACCTGCGGCTGCCGGTGCAGGCCACACCCGACCGGCACGAGAACCCCGTCGCGCCCGCCCCGGCCCGCGGCGCCGGCCACTCCGGCCCGGCCCCGCAGAACGGCCAGCTCGCGGCGCTGATCGAGGAGGCCGGCTTCTCGCACGCGGGCCTGGCCCGCCGGGTCGACCAGCTCGGCCTGGAGCACGGCCTCGACCTGCGCTACGACAAGACCTCGGTCACCCGCTGGCTGCGCGGCCAGCAGCCGCGCGGGGCCACCCCGGCGCTGATCGCCGAGGTCTTCACCCGTCGGCTCGGCCGTCGCCTCACCGCCCAGGACCTCGGCCTGGACGCCTGCGCCCCGGTCTACGCGGGCCTGGAGTTCGCCGAGACGCCGCAGGAGGCGGTGGACATCGTGGCGAGCATGTGGCGCAAGGACAACGGCCCGCAGTCCGAGCTGCGCCGGATCGCCTTCACCCCGGCCGGCCTGGTCGTCCCCAGCCGGGACTGGCTGATCGGCCGCACCGACGAGCGGGTCGCCCGGGACGGCTCCACCCTGGCCCGGCCGGACACCGCCACCGGTCCACCTTCCGGCAGCGCCACCTCCGCGGCCATCACCGGCGCCCCGGTGCCGGGTGCGCCCGGCGCGTCCCCCGGGAGCCCGTTGCGCGGCCCGGCCCCCGGCGTCCCCGGGGCCCCCACCGCGCGCAGTACCGCCGGGACGACCGGCACCGCCCCCACCATCGGCCGGGTGCCGATCCAGAGCCGCCGGCCGCCGGTCGCCGTCGAGCCGCCGTACACCGACCCGGCCCGCGAGTCCCGCCCCACCCTGCGGGTCGGCCGCGGCGACATCGCCGCCATCCGCGCCGTCGGCGACCTCTTCCGCGCGCTCGACCACGCCTACGGCGGCGGCCACGCCCGCCAGGCGCTGGTCCGCTACCTGGAGAGCGAGGCCGAGCCGATGCTGCGCGGCCGCTACGGCGAGCAGATCGGCCGGGCCCTGTTCGGCGCCGTCGCCGACCTCACCAGGCTGGCCGGCTGGACGTCCTTCGACATCGCCGCGCACGGCCTCGCCCAGCGCTACTTCGTCCAGGCGCTGCGCCTCTCCCAGGCCGCCGGGGACCGCGCGCTCGGCGGCTACGTGCTGGTGACGATGAGCCAGCAGGCCGTCCACCTCGGCCACGGCCGGGAGGCGGTCCAGCTCGCCAGGGTCGCCCAGCAGGGCGTGGGCACCGCCGTGCCGCCGGTCGTCCAGTCGCTGATGCACGCCGCCGAGGCGCGCGGGCACGGCCTGCTGGGCGACGTCCGGTCCTGCACCACCGCCCTGGTGCGCGCCGAGCGCGCCCTGGCGGCGGCCCGGACGGGCGACGAACTGCCCTCCTGGGCGCGGTACTTCGACGAGGCCCAGCTCTCCGACGAGTTCGCCCACTGCTACCGCGACCTCCAGCAGTGGCGGACGGCCGCGCAGCACGCCGAGAAGTCGCTGCGGCTGCGCTCGCCCGCCTACGCCCGCAGCCGGATCTTCTGCCGCCTGGTGCTGGCCACCGCCCGGCTCGGCATGGGGGACCTCGACGAGGCGTGCACCATGGCCACCGACGCGCTGCGGGCGGCGGGGGAGATGCGCTCGGCCCGCTCGCTGGAGTACGTCCGGGACTTCCACCGCCGCCTCACCCCCTACCGCGGCAGCCCGGTGGCCCGCGCCTTCGAGGAGACGGCCCGGCAGGCGGGAGTGATCTGAGCGCGGAGGTGAACTGACCGACGGAGTGCGTGGGGACGGGCCTCACGCACCCGGCGTACGGAGGCCCGGGCCTACCAGCTCTCGGCCCGGACCCTCGGCTGATCCGCGTCGGCCGCCACCGGCGGCCGCGCGCCGCCGCGCACCCGCTGCGCCGCCAGCGGGAACACCAGCACCGACAGCATCCCGGCGCCGACCAGCGCCGCCGCGGTGGAGGACGGCAGGTGCCCGGCGTCCACCTCGATGGTGGTGATCACCACGACCAGCGGCAGCGCCGTCGCCCCGTACAGCGCGAGCGCCGCGCGGTCGCGCAGGCCGAGCCCGGCCGGGGCGAGCAGCGCGGCGGGCAGCCCCCGCACGGCCAGGAAGAGCAGCAGGAACACCGGGACCAGCAGCAGCGTGCCCGGGTCGTCCAGCAGGGCGTCCAGGTCGAAGTTCATCCCGCTGACCACGAAGAACACCGGCACCAGGAAGCCGAAGCCGATGCCCTCCAGCTTGGCCTCGATCACCTCCTCCTCGGCCTGCCGGACGCCGGCCAGCAGCAGCCGGGAGACGATCCCGGCGACGAAGGCCCCGAGCAGCATGTCGAGGTCCAGCCAGAGCGCGGCGGCGACCATGGCGGCCAGCACCAGGATCACCGCGCGGATCGCGAACTGCCCGGAGGTGTGCAGGGTCCGTTCGATCAGCCGGGTGGTCCAGGCCGGGCGGGGCCGGCGCGCGCCGAACACGGCGAGCACGGTGATCACCGCGAAGGCCCCGAGGATGACCGCCGTGCGGGCCGGGGAGTTGCCGCTGAGCAGGGCGGCGATCGCGATGATCGGCCCGAACTCGCCGACCGCCCCGGTGGCCATCACCAGGGAGCCGAAGGGCGTGGGCAGTTCACCGGAGTCGCGGAGGATGGGCAGGATGGTGCCGAGCGCCGTGGTGGTGAGCACCAGCCCGGCGAAGGCGCCGTCCAGCGGGTCCCGGTTGACCAGCGCGCCCACGCCGAGCCCGACGGCCACCGAGACCAGCCACGCGGTGCCCGCCCGTTTCAGCGGGCCGCCGCGCAGCTTGGCGAAGTCGATCTCGTAGCCGGCCAGGAACATCAGCATGGCCAGGCCGAACTGGGAGAGCGCGTCGACCAGGCCGTCGACGTGCGCCCAGCCCAGGACGTCCGGGCCGATCAGGACGCCGAGCACGATCTCGAACACGACGGTCGGGACGGCGATCCACCGCAGCAGCCGGTCGGCGAGCAGCGGGGCGGCCACGGCTGCGGCGGGGATCAGGATCAGGGTCAGCGGCTGGGCGGCGGCGCTCACCGCGCAACCGGCCGAACGGTCGAAACCATCCGATGAACGGTCAGAGCAGGCACCCCGGCATCCTGGCACGCCGTCGGTCTGTCACCCCGGCAGACCGCTGGTGTGTCCCGGTGCCCCGATGCGCTCCGGTGGTGGCAACGGCCGCCCCTGCCGCCCCGCCGCTCGGACCGCCCCGACGGCCACCCGTGCCGCCGTCAGGCCGCCGCCTCCGCCTCCCGGGCGTCCGCCGGGACGCCGAGGTCGCCCAGGACCGCCTGCGCCGCCCGCCGCCCGGAGACCAGCGCGCCCTGCACGGTGCTGGTGTCCCGGTGGTCCCCGGCGACGTACAGCCCGGCCAGCAGCCGCACCGGGCGGCGGGGGTTGTGCGGCGGCGGCATCGCGGGCAGCGCGTCCGGGACGTGCCGTACGCCGAGGAACTGCCAGCCCGAGGTCGGGACGTCGTACAGCTCGGTCAGCCGGGCCCGGACGGCCGGCTCCAGCCCGGCCGGGCCGCCCACGTCGAAGGCGCGCCGCCCGAGCACGGTGGTGGCGATCAGCGCCTGGCCGGCCGGGGCGTAGGACGGGTGCAGCTCGCTGAGCACCAGCGAGTGCGAGACCAGTGGCGGGTGCCCGTTCGGCCGGTCGCCGTCGAGCAGCAGGACGGCCTCGCCCAGCGGGGCGGTGTCGGCCGCGTGGTAGAAGGTCGTGACGGGGTGGAAGTCCGGCAGCCGCAGCCCGGGCAGCAGTCCGGCGGCGGAGCGGGCGTCGGTGGCGACGATGACGGCCTGGGCGCCGATCCGTCCGTGCGCGAGGGTCTCGACGCCGTCCGCGGCGATCGAGGTGACCTGCACCCGGGTGCGGACGGTTCCGGCGGGCAGAGCGGCGGCCAGCTGGGCCGGTACCGCCGCGATCCCGCCGGCGGGCAGACAGAGCCGCCCGCGCGCGTACGAGCGCAGCACCAGGTCGGCGATCCGGCTGCTGGTGCCGAGGGCCGGATCGGAGAGCAGCGCGCTGAGCAGCGGGCGCAGGAAGCCGTCCACGGTGCGCTGGGCGAGGCCGTGGCCAGCCAGTGCGCGGGCGGCGGTGGTCTCCGGGCGGGCCTGGAGCCGGCCGACCGGGGTGGTGGCGAGCCGGCCGAGCCGGCCGGCCAGCCGGGCCTTGTCCAGCGGGCTGCCGAGCGGGGCCCGGGCGGCGGCCTGCCGGGCGACGGCGAGCTGGGGGTCCCCGGCGCGGTACCGGCGGCCGGCGCTGTGCACCAGCACGCCGGGCGCGAGCGGGCGCAGGTCGAGGCGGTCGAGGTCGAGCGTGCGGCGCAGCTCGGGGAAGGCGGTGTTCAGCAGGTGACTGCCGTCGTCGAGCCGGAATCCGTCCTGCTCGCGGGTGGCCATCCGGCCGCCGATCCGGTCGGTGGTCTCCAGGACCTGGACGTCGAGGCCGTGGCCGGTGAGCGCGCGGGCGGCGGCCAGGCCCGCGAGTCCGGCGCCGACCACGACGACGTCCGGGTCGGACGGCCGGCGGGCGCGGCGGGTGAAGTCGTACGTGGGCACTGGGGTGCTCCCTCCCTGGTCCCGGGGCTCCGGCCGACGCAGGCAGCGGGGTGCCGGGACACGGTCCGTGGAGGGTGATGCCCAGTCAGTACGAGCATCAGACAAGCGCATCGGGCCGGATCCGAGGGCCGGGGAGGGTTGTGCGGCACCGGGCGGGGGCGCGGTCACGGACAGTGCGCCGTGGCGGCCGGGTTCGGGGGTCGGCGGGCGCGTACGGTCACCGGGGGCGTGCGACGCGCCCACCATGTGCTCCCGTGCGCCCCCTCCTCGGGCCCCCTCGGGCCCGGCCCGGCATATGCCGCTGGCCAGGGTGGATGCCGCGGTCGGAGTACGCACGGCTCCGCACGCCCCGCGCGCACACCCACGCGTCACATGCCCGCGCGCACGCCCACGCGTCACATGCCCGCGCGCACACCCATCCGTCACACCGCCGCGCGCACGCCCAGGCGTCGCGCCCCCGCGCGCACGCCCACCGGTCACATCGCCGCGAGCACCGCCACACGCACGCCGGCCCGTCACATCGCCGCGAGCACCGCCGAGTACACGTCCGGGTGGGTGAAGCGGAAGCCCGCGTCCAGCAGCCGCCGCGGCACCACCCGGTGGCTGCCGACCACCTCGACCGCCAGCTCGCCCAGCACCGCCTTGAGCACCGCCTCCGGCACCGGGAACGGCGTCGGCCGCCGCAGCGCCCGCCCGAGCGCGGTGGTCAGCTCGGCGTTGGTCGCCGGGTTCGGCGCGGTGAGGTTGAAGGCGCCGGAGAGGCCGTCGTGGTCGATCAGGAACCGCAGCGCGGCCACCTCGTCGTGCAGCGAGATGAAGCTCCAGTACTGCCGCCCGTTGCCGAGCCGCCCGCCGAGGCCCAGCTTGAAGAGCGGGAAGAGCCGTCCGCCCGCCCCGCCGGCCGCGGACAGCACCATCCCGGTGCGGGGGTGGACGACCCGGATCCCGGCCCGTTCGGCCGGCCTGGCGGCGTCCTCCCACTCCCGGCAGACCTCGGCCAGGAAGTCGTCCCCGGCGGGGGAGTCCTCGTCGATCACCCGGTCGCCGGTCTGTCCGTACCAGCCGACCGCGGAGGCGCTCACCAGGACCTGCGGCGGCGCCTTGAGCGCGGCCAGGGCGACGGCCAGCGTCTCGGTGCCGTACGCCCGGCTCTCCCGGATCTCCCGCTTGTAGGAGTCCGTCCAGCGGCGGTCGCCGACCCCGGCGCCGGCCAGGTGCACCACGGCCTGGACCCCGGTCAGCCCGTCCCGCTCGACCTCGCCGAGCAGCGGGTTCCAGCCGATCGCCGTGCTGCCGTCCGGCCGGGGGCCGGTCTTGGAGCGGTGCCGGACCAGCCGGACCACCTCGTGGCCGTCCGCCAGCAGGGAGCGGACGAGCGCCGAACCGATCAAACCCGTGGAACCCGTGACAGCGATGCGCATGCGCCCATCCTCGCAGCTCCCGCCCGCTCCCGCGGTGTTCCCGACCGCCCGTCACCTTCGCATGCGTCCCGTTAGCATGACGCGCATGCCTGACGACGATCTGATCATCCGTACGGCGCGGAGCGAGGACGAGCGCGAACTCGCCGTCCTCAACCACGCCGCCTGGTCCGTCCTGTCCGACGTCTCCCCGCGACCGCCCGTCGAGGACCCGGTCTTCGACGAGCGGCACCCGGCCGAGCAGTACCTGCTGGCCGTGCTGGACGGCCGGATCGTCGGCTACGTCCGTCAGGTCCCGGCCACCCCGCTGGCGAGCAACCGGCACGTCCGGCAAATCCAGGGCCTGGCCGTCGACGACACCGTCCGCGGCCGGGGCATCGGCCGCCGGCTGGTCGAGGCGGCCTGCGCGGCGGCCCGGGCCGAAGGCGCCCGCAAGCTGACCCTGCGGGTGCTCGGCTGGAACGCCCCGGCCCGTCGGCTCTACGAGAGCTGCGGCTTCGTCGTCGAGGGCTCGCTGGCCGAGGAGTTCCTCATCGACGGCCGGTACGTGGACGACGTCTGGATGGCCCGCCGCCTGGCCGACTGAGCCCCGGACGGCACCCCGCCGAGCCCGCCCGGGCCCGCGCCGAAGATCCGAACAGGCTTGCCGCGAGCGGATGTTCGGCGTTCCGGGCTGGTGCCGAGTCGTGACGGTTCCGCGCTGTCTGGACCGCCGCCGCGCCGGGTACCGTACGCCCGTGAGCAACTCGACGCCTCCCGGGTGGTACCCGGTCCCGGGTGCGGACGGCACCCCCGGTCACGAGCGCTGGTGGGACGGCAACGCCTGGAGCAGCGAGGTCCGACCGCTCCAGGACGGCGTCGCGGGCGGGCTCGCCGACGCCCCCACCCAGACCCGGCCGCCGTCCGACCAGCGGCCCGGCTACGGCTACCCCGGCGGCCCGGCGGCGCCCTACGGCCACCCGGGCCAGGACGCCCACCAGGCCCCGGCCTACGGCTACCCGGGCCAGGACGCCCACCAGCTCCCGCCCCACGGCTACCCGGGTCAGGACGCCTATCAGGCCCAGGGCCAGGCCCAGGGCCAGGCCCAGGGCGGCTACCCGGCCCAGGGCGCCTACCCCGGCCAGGGCCCCGGCTACGGCTACCCGGGCCCGGGCTACCCGCCGCCCCCGACGGCCAAGGCCAGGCCGCAGACCGGCCTGGTCATCGGCATCGCGGTCGCCGTGCTGGCCGTGGGCGGGATCGTCGCCGGGATCGCGTTCAGCGGCGGCGGCGACCGGAGGGCGGACCCGACCCCGGACCCCACGGTCACCGTGACCCAGAGCGGCAGCCCCACGTCGAGCCCCAGCCCCACCGTGCCCACGCCCACCCCCAAGCCCAAGCCCCTGCCGGTGGTCAAGAGCACCGTCCCCGACCCGCAGCACGCGATCACCGTGCCGGTCTTCGACGGCTGGGACGTGTCCACCGACCCGCCGCACTCGACGGTCTACCTCGGCACCGGCCGCTACAGCTGCCCGGACGGCAGCTCCTGTATCCGCGGCCAGTTCTCGGTCGAGAAGGACACCGTCCAGGGCACCACCCCCAAGGCGGCCGCCGACGCCCAGATCCCCGTCTACGCCGGGCAGATCTTCTCCGGGGTCAGCTCGCACACCGACGCGGGATCCGGGTACGTCAGGGTGGCCGGGGTGCTCGGCTACGCCACCCGCTGGCACATCCGCACCACGGACGGCACCCAGGGCTACGTCCTGCTGGCCGCCCTCCCGGCCAAGGGCGGCGGCTACGTGGTCATGGAGGGCGGCGTGGACGACAGCCCGGCCGCGCCGGACTTCTCGGCGCTGGACCAGATCCTCAACGGCATCCAGCAGGACAGCTCCTCCGGCAGCAGCACCTGACGAAACCGCGAGGGCCGGTCCGCCGGCCCGTCCGGTCCGCCCTAATCCCCGTACCGCTCCCAGAGCTTGGGGTAGCGCTTGGCCATCACGTCCGGGTCGTCGAAGTCCAGCGCCGGCCCGGACGGCTGCTCGGCCTGCCGCCCGCCCACCTCGGGCAGCGGCAGCCCGGTCAGCCGCTCGTACGCCTCGTCGGCGGCGTAGCCGAGGTCCTCGGCGTCGCCGTCCTCCTCCTCGTCGAACTCCGGCAACAGGTCCGCCAGGTCGTCCGGTTCGGCCAGTCCGCCCTCGA
Source organism: Kitasatospora sp. SC0581 (assembly GCF_048159585.1). Classification (NCBI taxonomy): domain Bacteria; kingdom Bacillati; phylum Actinomycetota; class Actinomycetes; order Kitasatosporales; family Streptomycetaceae; genus Kitasatospora; species Kitasatospora sp. SC0581. Next base: position 331,054 of record NZ_JBLRWA010000002.1, read on the forward strand.
AGACCTCGCGGCCCTGGCCGATCAGCCAGAAGCGGAAGTAGTCGAAGGAGTCGTCCGAGGCGCCGTCGAGCAGCAGGTAGGCCGCGCCCCACAGGTCGTTGCGGTAGGCGCGCCGGAACCGCGCCTGGAACAGCCGGGCGAAGTCGATCACGTCGTCCGGGGTCAGCTGGAGGAGCCGTTCCACCAGGAGGTCGGCCTGTTCGTCGGGGTCGCCGTCGGCGGCGTCCCGGGTGTCGTCGATGATCTGCCAGAAGTCCGTCTCGTCCATCACCGCTCAAGCATCCCCGTTCGGCCGCCTCCGCGCATGCCACGACTCGACACGGGCCCGTGCCCGGTGTGCCCGGGGGCCGGGAACGGCGGAACCCCGCGCCGTCCGGGGACGACGCGGGGTTCCGTACGCGGGGTGCCGCGGGGACCCGGTGGGGTCAGAGGCCGAGCTCGACCTCGAACTCGCCGGCCTCCAGGATCTCCTTGACCGCGACCAGGTAGCGGGCGGCGTCGGCGCCGTCCACCAGGCGGTGGTCGTAGGAGAGCGACAGGTAGGTCATGTCGCGGATGCCGATGGCGGTGCCGCCGTCGGCCTCGATGACGACCGGGCGCTTGACGGTGGCGCCGATGCCCAGGATGGCGACCTGGTTCGGCGGCACGATCACGGTGTCGAACAGCGCACCGCGCGAGCCGGTGTTGCTGATGGTGAAGGTGGCGCCGGACAGCTCGTCCGGGGTGATCTTGCTGTCGCGGACCTTGCTGGCCAGCTCGGCGGTCTTCTTCGAGATGCCGGCGATGTTGAGGTCGCCCGCGCCCTTGATGACCGGGGTCATCAGGCCCTTCTCGGAGTCCACCGCGATACCGATGTTCTCGGTGTCGAAGTAGGTGACCGTGCCCTCGGCGTCGTTGATCCGGGCGTTGACGACCGCGTGGACCTTCAGCGCCTGGGCGGCGGCCTTGACGAAGAACGGCATCGGGGAGAGCTTGACGCCCTCGCGGGCCAGGAAGCCCTCCTTCGCCTTGGCGCGCAGCGACATGATCTTGGTGACGTCCACCTCGACCACGCTGGTCAGCTGGGCCTGCTCGTGCAGCGCCTTCAGCATGTTGTCGCCGATGACCTTGCGCATGCGGGTCATCTTGACGGTCTGACCGCGCAGGGCGGACGGCGCGGCGGCGGCCTTCGGCGCGGCGGCCGGGGCGGCAGCGGCGACCGGGGCCGGAGCGGCCTTGGCGGCCTCCGCGGCGGCGATGACGTCCTGCTTGCGGATGCGGCCGCCGACGCCGGTGCCGGCGACGGAGGACAGCGCGACGCCGTGCTCGGCGGCGAGCTTGCGCACCAGCGGGGTGACGTAGGCGTCACCGCTGTCGGCCACCGGGGCGGCCGGGGCGACCGGAGCCGGGGCGGCAACGGGGGCCGGAGCGGCAACCGGGGCGGGGGCGGCAACCGGAGCCGGGGCGGCGACCGGAGCGGCCGGAGCGACGGGGGCCGGGGCAGCGACCGGAGCCGGGGCGGCAACGGGAGCCGGAGCGGCAACCGGGGCCGGGGCCGGAGCGGCAACCGGAGCCGGAGCGGCGACCGGAGCCGGGGCGGCGGCGACGGCACCGGCGGCACCGATCAGCGCGAGCTGGGCGCCGACCTCGGCGGTCTCGTCCTCGGCGACCAGGATCTTCACCACGGTGCCGGCGACCGGCGACGGGATCTCGGTGTCGACCTTGTCGGTCGACACCTCCAGCAGCGGCTCGTCGACCTCGACGGTGTCGCCCTCGGCCTTCAGCCAGCGGGTGACGGTGCCCTCGGTGACCGACTCGCCCAGCGCGGGCAGCAGCACCGGGGTGGCGTCGGCGGCCGGAGCGGCGACCGGAGCCGGGGCGGCAACGGGGGCCGGAGCGGCGACCGGAGCCGGGGCAGCGACCGGAGCCGGGGCGGCGACCGGGGCCGGCGCGGCCTCGACGGCCGGAGCCGCGGCGGCGACCGGGGCGCCCGAGCCGTCGTCGATGATCGCCAGCTCGGCGCCCACCTCGACGGTCTCGTCCTCGGCGACCTTGATCGAGGCCAGGATGCCGGAGGCCGGGGCCGGGATCTCGGTGTCGACCTTGTCGGTCGACACCTCCAGCAGCGGCTCGTCGACCTCGACACGCTCACCCTCGGCCTTCAGCCAGCGGGTGACGGTGCCCTCGGAAACGCTCTCGCCCAGCGCGGGCAGTGTTACTGAGACCGCCATGGTTTCAGCGACTCCTATCAAGTCTTGCGTACGGGAAGTACTTGCGTACGGGAAGTACCGGGAAAGGGGGTGGGGCGTGATCAGTCGTGCGCGTGCAGCGGCTTGCCGGCCAGCGCCAGGTGCGCCTCGCCCAGGGCCTCGGACTGGGTCGGGTGCGCGTGGATGAGCTGCGCGACCTCGGCCGGGAGCGCCTCCCAGTTGTAGATCAGCTGGGCTTCACCGACCTGCTCGCCCATGCGGGCGCCGACCATGTGGACGCCGACCACGGCGCCGTCCTTGACCTGGACGAGCTTGATCTCGCCGGCGGTCTTCAGGATCTTGCTCTTGCCGTTGCCGGCCAGGTTGTACTTCAGGGTGACGACCTTGTCCTTGCCGTACAGCTCGACGGCCTTGGCCTCGGAGATGCCGACGGAGGCCACCTCGGGGTTGGAGTAGGTCACCCGCGGAACGCCGTCGTAGTCGATCGGCACCGGCTTGAGGCCGGCCAGGCGCTCGGCGACCAGGATGCCCTCGGCGAAGCCGACGTGGGCCAGCTGGAGGGTCGGGGCGAGGTCGCCGACGGCGGAGATGGTGGGCACGTTGGTGCGCATGTACTCGTCGACGAGGACGTAGCCGCGGTCCATCGCGACGCCGTTCTCCTCGTAGCCGAGGCCGGCCGAGACGGGGCCGCGGCCGATGGCGACGAGCAGCAGGTCGGCGTCGATCTGCTTGCCGTTCTCGGTGGAGACGCGGACACCGGTCTCGGTGTACTCCACGCCCGAGAAGCGGGCCTTCAGCTCGAACTTGATGCCGCGCTTGCGGAACGCGCGCTCCAGCAGCTTGGAGGAGTTCTCGTCCTCCAGCGGGACGAGGTGCGGCAGCGCCTCGACGATGGTGACCTCGACGCCGAAGGACTTCCAGACCGAGGCGAACTCGACGCCGATCACGCCGCCGCCGAGGATGACGACCGACTTCGGGATGCGGTCGAGCTTGAGGGCGTGGTCCGAGGAGATCACGCGGTTGCCGTCGATCTCCAGGCCCGGGATCGAGCGCGGCACGGAGCCGGTGGCCAGGACGATGTGGCGGCCTTCGATGCGCTGGCCGTTGACGTCCACCGAGGTCTGCGAGGAGAGCTTGCCCTCGCCCTGGATGAAGGTGACCTTGCGGGAGGCCACCAGGCCCTGGAGGCCCTTGTACAGGCCGGCGATCACGTCGTCCTTGTACTTGTGGACGCCGTTGATGTCGATGCCCTGGAAGGTGGCCAGGACGCCGAACTCGGCGGCCTCCTTCGTCTCGTCCGCGATCTCCGCGGCGTGCAGCAGCGCCTTGGTCGGGATGCAGCCGCGGTGCAGGCAGGTGCCGCCCAGCTCACCCTTCTCGACCAGGGCAACACTCAGGCCCAGCTGAGCGGCGCGGAGCGCCGCGGCGTAACCGCCGCTTCCGCCTCCGAGAATGACTACGTCGAAAACGGTGCTGGCGTCGTTCGCCACGTCACGTCCTCCATGCATGGGGTGGGTCGCCGGGCCGGTCGCGGTCCGGTGGGTCGGAAGCCTTTGTGGGGCGCCCAGTCGTGCCGGAAATACATCTTCGCACTTGTTCACGGTGGCTGATGTCCGGGTCCGCCCCAGGGGTGTCCCGCGGAGTGGTCACCGGGGCGGGAACGCCCCCGACGGAAGGGCATCATCGCAGCTCAGAGCGGTGTTGACAGCCGCCGGACGGGCGTCTTCCGCGCCATCCGCCACGGCTTCTTCCGCACTGTGGAACAAAGTTTCGCCCGCAGCGAACAGGCGTGCGTCGCGGCGCTCCGGCCTACTCGCGGGTAACCGGGCCGGAACGCCGACGGGGCCCGGCGCACACGCGCCGGGCCCCGTCGCAGCGGGTCCTGGACCGGGGGACGCCCCGGGTCAGGGGTGTCCGGGTCAGGCCTTGCCGTTCGCCCGCTGCTCGGCGAAGCGGACCAGGGTGCGCACCGCGCTCGCGGTGCCGCCCTTCGGGGTGTAGCCGTACGGCGCGCTCTCGTGGAACGCCGGACCGGCGATGTCCAGGTGCGCCCAGTCGGTGCCCTCGGCCACGAACTCCTTCAGGAACAGGCCGGCCACCAGGCCGCCGCCCATCCGCTCGCCCATGTTGGCCAGGTCGGCGATGGTCGACTCGGTCATGCCCTTGCGCAGGTCGGCCGGCAGCGGCATCGGCCAGGACTGCTCGCCCACCTCGCCGGCCAGGGCGTGCAGGCCGTCGCGCAGCTCGTCGTTGTTCGACATCACACCGAAGGTGCGGTTGCCCAGGGCCAGCACCATGGCGCCGGTCAGGGTGGCCACGTCGACGATGACGTCCGGGTTCTCCTCGCCGGCCCGCACGATCGCGTCGGCCAGCACCAGGCGGCCCTCGGCGTCGGTGTTCAGCACCTCGACGGTCTTGCCGCCGTACATCCGCAGCACGTCGCCGGGGCGGGTGGCGGAGCCGGACGGCATGTTCTCGGCCAGCGCCAGCCAGCCGGTGACGTTGACGGCCAGGCCCAGGCGCTTGGCGGCCACCACGGCGGCGAACACGGCGGCGGCGCCGGCCATGTCGCACTTCATGGTCTCGTTGTGGCCGGCCGGCTTCAGCGAGATGCCGCCCGAGTCGTAGGTGATGCCCTTGCCGACGAACGCCAGGGTGGCCTTGGCCTTCGGGTGGGTGTAGGCCACCTTCACCAGGCGGGGCGGGTTCGCCGAGCCGATGCCGACGCCGATCAGGCCGCCGAAGCCGCCCTTGGTCAGCGCCTTCTCGTCCAGCACCTCGACCTTGAGGCCGTGCTCCTTGCCGGCCGCCTGGGCGATCGCGGCGAAGCTCTTCGGGTTCAGGTCGTTCGGCGCGGTGTTGACCAGGTCGCGGGCCCGGTTCATCTCCTCGCCGATCGCGGTGGCGCGCTCCACGGCGGCCTTGGCGTCCTTGCTGCCCTTGCGGGCGGCCAGCACGACCAGCTCGCCGACCGGCTCCTTGCCGTTGCCGTCGCCCTTGTAGGTGCCGAAGGCGTACGAGCCGAGCAGGCCGCCCAGCGCGACCGCCTCGATGTCCGCCGCGGACTCGGCCGGCAGGGCCAGCGCGGCCTTCTTGGCACCGGCCAGGGTGCGGGCGGCGACACCGGCGGCGCGGCGCAGCGTCTCCAGCGCGTAACCGTCCTCGGCGGCCTCGCCCAGGCCGACCGCGAGCACGAGCGCGGCCTTCAGGCCGGCGGGGGAGGGGACCTTGACGGCCTCGCCCTCGGCGCCGGTCGCGCCCAGGGTGCTGAGGACCTCGGTCAGCTTGCCCTCGAACGCCTCGTTCACGGCCTCGGCACCGGGGGCCAGCACGATGCCCTTCGGGCCCTTCGCGACACCGACCACCAGGGCGTCCGCGCGCAGCGAGGCGGCGGAGGAGGTGCTCACAGACAATGCAGTCACGTAATGCGTCCTGTTCTTTCGCGGTCCACGGCCGGCCACGGCGAGGCTGCCGCACCGGCGCAGCCCGCGCCGTCGCAGGCCGTCCGCCGGCGGGCCTCCGGGTCCGGGCCCCCTGGCTGCGCGCGTCCGCCGGGGTGGCCGCGTACACCAGAGGCCCCGGCTCCTCGGTACGCGCCGGGCGGGCAGGACCTGCCACGGTGCAGGGCTGCGGTGCTCCACGCATGGTAGTCCGCATGGTGGGATCACGCGCCGCCCGGTGTCAGCCGAGCAACGCCAGGGCGAACAGCGAGGCGGTCGCGGCGGTTTCGGCCATCGCGCCGAGCACGTCCCCGGTGATCCCGCCGAACCTGCGCACGCACCGCCGGAGCAGCAGCCAGGAGCAGCCCGTGCCGACCGCAACGGCCAGCGGGAGGCGGAGAACTGACCATCCGTCGAGCAGTCCGGCCGCGGCCAGGGCGAGCGCGGCGGCGGCCGTCGCGGCGGCGGCCCCGGCGGGCGGCACGGTGCCCGCGACCATCGCCCCCAGCCCGCCCGGCCGGGCGGCCGGCACCGAGCGCAGACAGCCCCAGGCGAGCGCGCAGCGGGCGGCCGTCGCCGAGGCGAGCACCGCGAGGGCGCCGCGCAGCGGGGAGTGGCCGAACTGTCCGGCCAGCGCGGCCACCTGGGCGAGCAGGACGAGGACCAGGGTCAGGACGCCGAACGGACCGATGTCGGACTGCTTCATGATGCGCAGCGCGTCCTCGGCCGGCTTCCCGCTGCCCAGCCCGTCGGCGACGTCCGCCAGGCCGTCCAGGTGCAGACCCCGGGTCAGCCCGGCGAGCACCCCCACCGCGGCCACCGCGCCGAGCGGCCCGCCCGCCCGCCAGGCCACCAGGGCGCCGGCCGCGGCCGCCAGGGCGCCCAGCACCAGCCCGACCACCGGGGCCGCCACCATCGCCCGGGCCGCCGCGGCCCGGTCCCAGCGCTCCACCCGCACCCGCAGCACGGACAGCGTCCCGAACCCGAACCGCAGGCCCTCGGCCCAGCCGGCCCGGTCGCCGCGGTCCGTCATGTGCGCGTTCCTCTCGAAGGTCAGACAGCAGGACAGTCAGACAGAAGGACAGTAGGAGAGGGCGGGAAAGCAAGAACGCCCCGGCGAAGGGGCGTTCTCCGGACGGCCGGGGCCGCCGCTACAGCTTCCGCAGCAGGTCCGCCGCCGAGGGCAGCCTCGGCTGCTCCTTCGGCGCGCCCGGCGCCGCCGGCACGAAGGGCTTCGGCGCCTCGTCCGCGAGCACGTCCCCCGCGGCCTGGAGCAGCGGCAACGCCAGCAGCGCGCCGACGCCCTCGCCCATGGTGATGCCCTGGTCCTGCAGCGGCGTGAGGGTCAGCCGGTCGTACGCCTTCGCCTGGGCCGGCTCGCCGCTGGACTGCCCGGCGCGCCACCACTCCGGCGCCCGGAAGGCGATCCGCTGCGCGACCAGCGCGCAGGCCGCCGAGACCACGCCGTCCAGCACCACCGGCAGCCGTCGGACGGCCGCCTGGAGCAGGAAGCCGGTGATCGCGGCGAAGTCGGCGCCGCCGGTGGCGCCGAGCAGGGCCAGCTGGTCGCCGAGCACCGGCCGGGCCCGCCGCAGCGAGTCCCGGATGGTGGCGCACTTGACCATCCACACCCGGTCGTCGATCCCGGAGCCGCGCCCGGTCACCGCCGCCGCGTCGGTCCCGCAGAGCGCGCCGACCAGCACGCCGGCCACCGTGGTGGCGCCGACCCCGAGGTCGCCGAGCAGCACCAGGTCGGTGCCGGCGTCGGCCTCCTCGTCGGCGACGGCCATGCCGGCCCGGAACGCCCGGACGGTCTCCTGGGCGGTGAGCGCGTCCTCGACGTCGATCCGCCCGGAGCCGCGCCGGATCCGGTGGGCGACCACCTCGTCCGGGAAGTCGGTCGGGTCGGCGTCCACGGCGACGTCGACGACCCGCACCTGGGCGCCGTAGCGCGCGGCCAGCCGGGACACCGGCGCGCTGCCGTCGAGCACGGCCCGCACCCGGGCCGCGGTGCCGCCCCGGGCGGGCATCCGGGAGACCCCGAGCGCCGCCACGCCGTGGTCGGCGGCGAACAGCAGCACCTTGGGGGCGGAGACGGGCAGCACCGGCGAGCGCCCCTGTACGGAGGCCAGCCAGCTGCCCAGCTCCTCGAGCCGGCCGAGCCCGCCGCGCGGCCGGTCGGCCGCCTGCCAGCGCTCCTCGGCGGCCCGCCGGGCGCTCTCGTCGGGGCGCTCGACGAGCGAGGAGAACGTATCGAGATCCACGGTCGTGTCCATCGTCCGGAAGGCTACACGGCGCGGGTGTTCAGCCAACGGCTGGCTTGACGGTCAGCACCTGACCGGCCACCACCAGCAGGACCCGCTCGGAGGCGTCGGCCACGGCCATGTTGAGCCGGCCCAGGGTGTCGCGGAAGCGGCGGCCCGCGGCGGTGGCCGGGACGACGCCCATGCCGACCTCGTTGCTCACCGCGACGGCGGTCCGTCCGGTGGCCGCCCAGGCCCGCGCCAGCGCCTCGCAGCGGCGCTGCACGGCGGCCTCGCCGCCGGCCGCCCAGACCTCGTCGTCCCAGGCGCCGCACTCGTCCATCACGGCGGTCAGCCACAGGGCGAGGCAGTCGACCAGCACCGGTGCCGGGTCGGCCGGGTCGGCCAGCACGGCCTCCAGGTCGCAGGTCTCGGCGGTGCGCCAGCTCGCCGGCCGGCGCTCCCGGTGCAGCGCGACCCGCTGGGCCCACTCGGCGTCGCCGTCGCGGGTGCCGCCGGTGGCCACGTACAGGACGTCCGGACGGTCGGCGAGCAGCTGCTCGGCGCGGGTGGACTTGCCGGAGCGGGCGCCGCCGAGCAGCAGGGTGCGGGGCAGCGGGGGACGGGTGGGCTCGGATCGGGTCGCCATGCCGTCCATCCTGCCGGAGCAGGCATACGGAAGATCGGGCCGGGCAGGCTATGGTGCGCAGCAACACAGGCAGCGTGGTCAGTGGGAGGAGCCGGCATGGTCTGGACGTGGCGGTACGAGAAGGCGGACGGCAGCGCGGTGACGCCGGGCGCCGGCCAGGAGGAGTTCGCCGGCCAGGGGGACGCCGAGACCTGGATCGGGGAGACCTGGAAGCAGCTCGCGGAGGACGGTGTGGACACCGCGGTGCTGCTGGAGGACGACCGGGTCGTCTACTCGATGAGCCTGGGCGAGGAGTAGCGCGGACGGGGTGGAGCGGCCGCGGCGCGGCTACTTCGCCCCGATCACGTGCAGGAGCGCGGCGACCTGCCGGTACGGGTCGGTGCGGCCGGCCCGGTCCTCGGCTTCCAGGAGCTGGGCCAGCTGCCGCCCGTCCACCGGCGGGGCCGCGTCGTCCGGGGCGCTGTCGGTGAAGACCCGCACGCCGTACCAGTGCCGCAGCGGGACGGACACCTCGGAGAGGGTGACGGTGAGGTCGGCGAGCCGGTCGGCCCGTGCGGCCAGTCCGAGCCGGTTGTAGTACCGGTCGCTCTCGAAGGCGTGCAGGGCGGCCCGCCAGTCCCCGGCGGCGGCCGGCCGCAGGGCGAGCGCGTCGCGGTTGCGGACCAGCAGCGAGAGCAGCCCCCCGGGCGCCAGCAGCCGGGCCAGCGAGGCGATCATCGGGTCCGGGTCGGGCAGGTACATCAGGACGCCGTGGCAGAGCACCACGTCGAAGCTGCGCGGGCCGAACCAGCGCCCGCACTGGTGGCCGTCGCCGCTGAGCAGCTGCATCCGGCCGCGGACCTCCGGCGGCTCCTCGGCGAGCGCCCCCTGGGCGACGCCGAGCGCGACCGGGTCCGAGTCGATCCCGGTGACGTAGTGGCCGGCCCGGGCCAGCCGCAGGGCCTGGGTGCCCTGGCCGCAGCCGATGTCGAGGACGCGCTGCCCGCTGCGGCCGGCCAGCTGTTCGGCGAGCTGGCGGGCGACGAGCTCCTGGCGGACGAAGTTGCGCAGCCCGCCGAGCCGGTCCAGCCAGGCGCCGGTGCCGCCCGCGAAGGAGCCGCTGCGCGAGGGCAGCCGGCGCTCCTGGGCGAGGCGGTCGTGGCCGCCGTCGCCCTGCCCCGGCAGCGCGCCGCCCTGCCCGGGGAGTGCGTAGAGGCCGGGCCCCTCCCAGGAGGGCGGGGCCCAGCCGGAGCCGACCGGTTCGGCGGTCAGGGCTTCTCCCCGCGCCGCACCTGCGGCTTGGGCAGGCGCAGCCGGCGCATCTGGAGGGTGCGCATGATGCCGTACGCGACGGCGCCGCGGGTGTTCTGGTCGGCGAAGCGCTCGGCCAGCTGCTTGCGCAGGCCGAAGCCGAGGCGGACGAAGTCCAGGATCACCAGCACGAAGAACAGCAGGAACAGCAGCGTGGAGAGCAGCTGGAGCGCCGGCACCTTGACGATGCTGAGCACCAGGATGACCACGGCGGCCGGCAGGAAGAACTCGGCCAGCGACCAGCGGGAGTCCACGTAGTCGCGGGCGAACTTGCGCACCGGGCCCTTGTCACGGGCCGGCAGGTGGCGCTCGTCGCCGTTCATCAGCGCCTGGCGCTGCTTCTCGCGCTCGGCGCGCATCCGCTCGCGCCCCTGGCGGGCGGCCTCCTTGCGGTCCTTGGGCACGGTCACCCGGGTACGCCGGTTGGCCTCGGCCTCACTGCGCTTGGGGGTGGGGCGGCCCTTCTTGGCCTGCGGATCGCGGGCCTGGGTCGTCTCGTCCTGCTTCTCCAGCACGGTGGCGGAGGCGGCGGCATCATCTGAACGGCGTCGGAACACACCACCAGCGTACGGGGTGCGACGCGGCTTCCACGGGCGCCCTCGGAACCGAACACATATCGATACCGCCAGGTCGCCGTCCGAAGCGGGTTTCCCGGGCCCTTCCCGTAGGGGATCAGTCGGATGGACGATGGGGGGGATGAGGGGCGGATCCACCCGGGGGAGGAGGAAACGCCACTGGTCGCTGTAGCAGTCTTGTTGCAGGCAGGTGCACTGCGGCGAAGGGCTCGCTGCACATACACTCGTCGTGTCTGGTAACGAGATAGAGACCGCAGGCCGGAGAAGGGGGCACCCGAGGCCCATGAGCGACGGAATCATGAAGCGTATGGGGCTGATCTTCCGCTCCAAGGCGAACAAGGCCTTGGATCGGGCGGAGGATCCGCGTGAGACGCTTGACTACTCCTACCAGAAGCAGCTTGAGCTGCTCCAGAAGGTACGGCGTGGTGTCGCGGATGTCGCGACCTCGCGCAAGCGGCTCGAACTCCAGCTGACGCAGCTCCAGCAGCAGTCGGCGAAGTACGAGGACCAGGGCCGCAAGGCGCTGTCGCTCGGCCGGGAGGACCTCGCCCGCGAGGCGCTGACCCGCAAGGCCAACATGCAGTCGCAGATCAACGACCTGGAGACGCAGTACCAGCAGCTCCAGGCCGAGGAGGAGAAGCTCACCCTCGCCTCCCAGCGACTTCAGGCCAAGGTGGACGCCTTCCGCACCAAGAAGGAGACCATCAAGGCGACGTACACCGCCGCCCAGGCGCAGACCCGCATCGCCGAGTCCTTCTCCGGGATCTCGGAGGAGATGGGCGACGTCGGCCTGGCGATCCAGCGTGCCGAGGACAAGACCGCCCAGATGCAGGCCCGGGCGGGCGCGATCGACGAGCTGCTGGCCTCCGGTGCGCTCGACGACGCGAGCGGTCTCGGCCGCAAGGACGACATCGAGGCCGAGCTGGAGCGGGTGGCCGGCGGTTCCGACGTCGAGCTGGAGCTGGCCCGGATGAAGGCCGAGCTCTCCGGTCCCTCCTCGGCCGGCCCCGCCGCGATCGAGCAGGGCAAGCAGGACGTCCAGCCGCAGCCGCAGCAGGACACCCCGCGCATCAACTACAACAAGTGATCTGAGCTCGACCCCACGAACCAGGGAGACGCACGGCATGATCATGAGGGTCATGGGTGAGGGGCAGTACGAGGTGGGCGACGACCACCTGAACCTGCTCAACGAGCTCGACGCCGAGCTCGTCACCGCAGTGGAGTCGGGGGACGAGGCGCTCTTCCGTGAGGCCTACGGCAAGCTCATCGAGGCGGTGAAGCAGTACGGCACCCCGGTGCCGCTGGATTCGCTGGAGCCGTCCGAGCTGATCCTGCCGAGCGCCGACGCGACGATCGACGAGGTCCGCGAGCTGTTGATGGCCGACGGCGAGGGCGTGATCCCGGGCTTCCCGGAGTAGGGCCGCGGCCGCTGCCAGACGAAAGGGCGGGCCCCCTCCACCACGGAGGGGGCCCGCCCTTCGGCTGTTGTCCGCGGACGGCTACGGCAGGGCCAGCATCCGGTCCAGCGCCGCCTTGGCGTAGGTCTCGGTCTCCGGGTCGACGGTGATCACGTTCGGCACCCGGCCCTCGACCAGCGACTCCAGCGCCCAGACCAGGTGCGGCAGGTCGATCCGGTTCATGGTCGAGCAGAAGCAGACCGCCCGGTCCAGGAAGACGATCTCCTTGTCCGGGTGCGCCTTGGCCAGGCGGCGGACCAGGTTCAGCTCGGTGCCGATGGCCCACTTGGAGCCGGGCTCGGCGGCGTCCAGCGCCTTGATGATGTACTCGGTCGAGCCCACCATGTCGGCGGCCGCGACGACCTCGTGCTTGCACTCGGGGTGCACCAGGACGTTCACGCCGGGGATCCGCTCGCGGACGTCGTTCACCGAGTCCAGGCTGAACCGGCCGTGCACCGAGCAGTGGCCGCGCCAGAGGATCATCTTGGCGTCCCGCAGCTGCTCGGCGGTCAGGCCGCCGTTCGGCCGGTGCGGGTTGTAGACGACGCAGTCGTCCAGCGAGAAGCCCATGTCCCGTACGGCGGTGTTGCGGCCGAGGTGCTGGTCGGGCAGGAAGAGCACCTTCTGCCCCTGCTCGAAGGCCCACTCCAGGGCGCGCTTGGCGTTGGAGGAGGTGCAGATGAGGCCGCCGTGCCGGCCGGTGAAGGCCTTGATGTCGGCGGAGGAGTTCATGTACGAGACCGGGACGGTGACGTCGGCTATGCCGGCGTCGGTCAGCACGTCCCAGCACTCGGCGACCTGCTCGGCGGTGGCCATGTCGGCCATCGAGCAGCCGGCCGCGAGGTCCGGCAGGACGACCTGCTGGCGGTCGCTGGTGAGGATGTCCGCAGACTCGGCCATGAAGTGCACGCCGCAGAAGACGATGTACTCGGCCTCGGGGCGGGCGGCCGCGTCGCGGGCGAGCTTGAAGGAGTCGCCGGTGACGTCGGCGAACTCGATCACCTCGTCGCGCTGGTAGTGGTGGCCGAGGATGAAGACGCGGTCGCCGAGCGCGGCCTTGGCCGCGCGGGCGCGCTCGACGAGGTGGGGGTCGGAGGCCGGGGGGAGGTCACCGGGGCATTCGACGCCGCGCTCGCTGTTCGGGTCGGCCTCGCGGCCGAGCAGCAGCAGAGCGAGCGGCGTCGGAGTGGGGTCGACGCCGTGGGTCTCGGTGATGGTGGTGGTCACGGGCGGGTGCCCTTCTGTGCGGCCGAGCTAGCGGTGGGGCCTTTTCGTCTAACTGACGCTATCTATTCTAACCGCTTAGCGTCAGAGTGACGATGGCCATCCTGTCGATGTGACGAGAACCGCTCGTCGAATCGGATGCTTCCGGGCGTGGCCGAATCGATACTTCGAAGCCGACGGGTATGGCTGAGCCCATGAAAGCAATCGCGATCAACCGCTACGGCGGCCCCGAGGTGGTCGAGTACACCGACCTGCCCGACCCCAAGGTCGGGCCCGACTCCGTACTGGTCGAGGTCCGGGCGGCCGGGGTGAACCCGGTGGACTGGAAGGTCCGGGACGGCGCCCTGGACGGCATCCTCGACGCGCACTTCCCGCTGGTCATGGGCTGGGACGTGGCCGGCGTGGTCCGCGCGGTCGGCGGCGGGATCACCGAGTTCGCCCCGGGCGACGAGGTGTACGGCTACGTCCGCAAGGACGCCGTCGAGCACGGCACCTACGCCGAACTGGTCTCCGCCCCGGTCCGCACCCTGGCCCGCAAACCGGCCGCGCTGGACTGGGCGCAGGCCGGCGGCCTGCCGCTGGCCGGGCTCACCGCCCTGCAGGGCCTGCGGGCGCTGCGCCTCGCCGAGGGGGAGACCGTCCTGGTGCACGCCGCCGCGGGCGGGGTCGGCCACCTGGCGGTGCAGGTGGCCCGGGCCCGCGGCGCCCGGGTGATCGGCACCGCGGCCGAGCGCAACCACGACTTCCTGCGCGGCCTCGGCGCCGAGCCGGTGGTGTACGGCGAGGGCCTGGCCGACCGGGTCCGCGCGCTCGCCCCCGACGGGGTGGACGCCGCCCTCGACCTGGTCGGCCACGGCGCCGTCCAGCTCTCGGCCGGCCTGGTGGCGGACCCGGGCCGGATCGCCTCGATCACCGACTACGGGGTCAAGGCGCTCGGCGGCCGGTACGTCTGGGTCCGCCCGGACGCCGACGACCTCGCCGAGCTGGCCGCGCTCGCCGACGACGGCCGGCTGACCGTCACCGTCGCCTCCACCTTCCCGCTGGCCCAGGCCGCCTCCGCCCAGGCGCTCAGCGCCGAGGGCCGCACCCGGGGGAAGATCGTGCTGCTCGTCCCGTGACGGCCGCCCGCCCGTCATCCGACGGCGGTGAACTCGTCCAGGTCATCCGCCAGAATGGTGGCGAACCGTTTCGGCAGTGGCAGCCCACCGCCGGAGCGCCCCGCCGAACCCCCCCGTACGACCCGTGGAGCCCCTCACCCATGACCAGCAGCCGAGCGCACGAGGTGGTCGGGGCCGACCTGGACGAGACCGACCGGCTCCTGCTCGCCCGGCTCGGCAGCGACGGCCGCGCCTCGTACGCCGAGATCGGGCTGCAGGTGAACCTCTCCGCCACCGCCGTGCGCCGGCGGATCGACCGGCTGCGGGCGCGCGGCGTGGTGCGGGGCTTCACCGTGGTGCTCGACCCGTCCGTGCTGGGCTGGCAGACCGAGGCCTTCGTCGAGGTCTACTGCCGCGAGCGCACCGCCCCCGAGGAGATCCTCGCCAGCCTGCGGCAGTTCCCCGAGGTGGTCGCCGCCTGGACGGTCACCGGCGACCCGGACGCCCTGGTGCACCTGCGGGCCGCCGACATGCGCCACCTGGAGGCCGTCATCGAGCGCATCCGGCGCGAGCCCGGAGTGCAGCGCAGCCGCTCCTCGGTGGTCCTCTCCCAGCTCATCGGCTGACCGCCCGCCGGCCGCCCCCGGACCGTACGCAGGAATCCTGCGCGGACCCGCCCGAAGACGCCCGAAACCTGCCTGACCAGCCGCGTTCCGACGCGCGGGGAGGGCCCGGTGCTGCCTACGCTGATCACGTCCGGTCGTCGCGGTGAAGCGTCCCGCCGACCGGACGCCCCCCGACACCCCCACGCCGAGAGGGACCGCCGTGTCCGCAGCACCCGACCGCATGCACCGGCCCGACAACGAGCTGGTCGACCTGGTTTTCGACTACATGCGGGAGCGGCTGCAGTACGACCCCGTCCCGCTCGACCACCCCGGTGACGGCGAGCACCTGCGCACCCAGCTGGCCGGCCTGCTGAACCAGGACGGCAACAACCCGGTCGACGTGCTCAAGCTCTACGACCACGAGCTGTCCCGGGCGGTCATCTCCGCCGACAGCCCCCGCTACCTGTCCTTCATCCCGTGCGCCCCGACCAAGGCCGCGCTGCTGTTCGACATGGTCGTCTCCTGCGCCTCCCTCCAGGGCATCTCCTGGCTGGAGGCGGCCGGCGCGATCGCCGCCGAGAACCAGGTGCTGCGCCTGATCGCCGACCGCGCGGGCCTGCCCCAGTCGGCCGGCGGCTGCTTCGTGTCCGGCGGCTCGGCGGGCAACCTCTCCGCCCTCGTCGTCGCCCGCGACACCGCCCGCCGCAGGCTCGGTGTCGGTCCGGAGGCCCGGCTGCGGATAGCCGTCGCCGACCAGGTGCACTCCTCGGTCAAGAACACCTTCAACATCATCGGCGTCGAGGCCTTCAAGGTCCCGACCGTCAACCGGCGCTTCACCGGCGAGGCGCTGCGCGCCGCCCTGGCCGCCGACCCGAACCCGGAGACGGTGATCGCCGTCGTCGGCACCGCCGGCACCACCAACGAGGGCATC
Source organism: Kitasatospora sp. SC0581 (assembly GCF_048159585.1). NCBI lineage: Bacteria > Bacillati > Actinomycetota > Actinomycetes > Kitasatosporales > Streptomycetaceae > Kitasatospora > Kitasatospora sp. SC0581. The sequence goes on from NZ_JBLRWA010000002.1 coordinate 346,754, forward strand.
GTCGACGACCTGGCCGGCCTGGCCGAGGTCGCCCGCGAGCGCGACCTCTGGTTCCACGTGGACGGCGCCTACGGCGGCGCGGGCCTGTTCGCCCCCTCGGTGCGCGAGCGCTACAACGGCATCGAGCACGCCGACTCCTTCGTGGTCGACCCGCACAAGTGGCTGTTCGCCCCCTTCGACTGCGCCGCGCTGATCTACCGCAACCCGCAGCTCGCCCGCGCCGTGCACACCCAGGACGCCTCCTACCTGGACGTCCTGCACACCGAGGGCGACGAGTGGAACCCCACCGACTACGCCTACCACCTGACCCGGCGCGCCCGCGGCCTGCCGCTCTGGTTCTCGCTGGCCGTCCACGGCGTCCAGGCCTACACCGACGCCATCGAGGCCGGCCTCACCCTGGCCCGGGAGACGGCCCAGCTGATCCGCGAGAGCGAGCACCTGGAGCTGCTGTTCGACCCGCAGCTCTCGGCGGTCTGCTTCAAGCGCAGGGGCTGGACCAACGACGACTACTACCGCTGGTCGCAGCAGCTGCTCGCGGACCAGATCGGCTTCGTCACCCCCACCGGCTGGGACGGCGAGACGGTCGCCCGCTTCGCCTTCCTGCACCCGGGCACCACCATGGAGATGGTCAAGGAGATCCTGGACACCATGGTCTGAGCACCCTGACGTCCGTACGGCCCCCCTCCGGAGCGCTCCGGAGGGGGGCCGTACGCGTGCCCGTCTACAGGAACGCCCCGTTCGGCAGGTACGGCGCCGGCGGCCGCATCCCGCGCACCCCGACGAAGCCGCCGGTCTCCGGCGTCAGCCCGACCTCCAGCCCGACGTCCAGCGCCCACTCCTGCTCGGCGGTCAGGTACTCCACCCGCGCCTCGGCCCCGTCCGGCACCCGGGCCAGCGCCTCGCGCAGCAGCCGGGCCCCGATCCGCTTGCTGGTGGCCGCCAGCAGCCGCACCGTGCCGCCGTCCCGGTAGCAGTAGCCGCTGCCGGCCAGCGCGTCCGCGACCAGCAGCTCCTCGAAGTGCCCGAGCATCAGCTCGTGGTCCGGCCCGTGCGCGGACCCGCGCAGCCGGCGGTCCACCGAGTCCAGCAGGTGCAGGTGGGTGGCGTTGCCGCGGTGCACCGGTATGTCGCCCGGATCGATCAGCCCCTGCCGGTCCACCGTCCCGGTCAGCCGCATCGCCGGGTGCAGGGTGAACCCGGCCAGCCGGTAGCGGCGGGCCGCCGCCGGGGAGCCGGAGGCGCAGACCATCCCGCGCAGGCAGCCCCGGGCGTGCGCCATCGCCCGTTCGAACAGCAGCCGCCCCACCCCCCGGCCCTGCGCGGACGGCCGGACGGCGAACAGCGAGGGCGTCCACAGGCCCTCGCGGCGCATCGACAGCACCACCCCGACCGCCTGCCCGCTGCTCTCCGCCAGCCAGCAGCCCCCGGGATCGGTGCGCGCCAGGTGCCTGGTCCGGGCCAGCTGCAGCGGCGTCGGCCGCGCGGGGTCGTCGGACGGTGCGGCGAACGCGGCGAAGGACAGTTCCCGGACGACCTCCGCGTCCGCTGCGGTGTCCCTGACCTGGCGAAGGATCATGCCGACCATCCTGGCGTCCGACGGGCGGCCGTGGGGCCCGTTCACCCGGATCCGTGCCTCGGGCGGTGACCGGCCCTCCGGGGGTGTGCGAGCATGGGGAGCGTAGGGGACGCGGGTGGCACACCCGGCCTACGGACAACCAGCCGCGAACAGGCCGCAGAAATCGATCGCCGCCCGGGAAATGAAACCGGACGGCCGTTGGTTGGCACTGGCGGCAGACCGTCGTCAAGACCGGGAGAAAGCAGATGACCGTCCAGGACGAGACCACCGTCGAGAGTGGCATCCTCCTCACCGATGCCGCCGCGGCCAAGGTCAAGGCCCTGCTGGAGCAGGAAGGCCGCGAGGACCTCGCGCTGCGCGTCGCCGTCCAGCCCGGTGGCTGCTCCGGCCTGCGTTACCAGCTGTTCTTCGACGAGCGCTCGCTCGACGGTGACGTGATCAAGGACTTCGACGGTGTCAAGGTCGTCACCGACCGGATGAGCGCCCCGTACCTGGGCGGCGCCACCGTCGACTTCGTCGACACCATCGAGAAGCAGGGCTTCACCATCGACAACCCGAACGCCACCGGCTCCTGCGCCTGCGGCGACTCGTTCAGCTAAGCCCGCTGCGGAAGGCGGCCCCGGGGTGATCCCCGGGGCCGCCTTTCCGTTTCCGCCCGCGGGCGTCGCGGCGCCTACCGCCCGGCGACGTCCGGGGTGACCGGGTCCGGCCCCATGTGCGGGTCGCCCTCCAGCGGCAGCTCCTGACCGCTCGTCCTGTCGACCACCGTCCGCCCGGCCAGCGGCGAGCGCAGGTCGGCCGCGACCGACTGCCGCTTGGCCAGCGCGTTGCACACCTGCCCCGGCTGGACGGTGGGCGGGCCCGGCACGACCAGCACGTCCACCCGGCCCGGCTGCGACTCGTCCGCCTTCAGCGCGTACGTGGTGCAGACCCCGCCGAAGAAGTAGACGGTCAGCTTGGTGGTGCCGTCCACCCGGTAGGCGACCGGCGGACGGACGGGCGCGTCCGAACCGTTCGGGTTCGGCTCGCCCACCGCGATCCCGTTGCCCGGGGGAGTGGCCGGGGCCGGCTGCCCGGGCGGGGGCGAGGCCGGGCTGGGTGTGAAGCCGGTCGGCGGCTGGGCCGGCTGCGCGGCCCCGGAGGAACTCCCGGTCGGAGCCGCCGAGGACGGGCTCGCGGAGTCCGCCGGGGCCTGCGGCGAGGCACTGGCCGAGGCGGACGCGGCGGCCGAGCCGCTCGTCGCCGCGTCCGAGGCGGGCTTGCCGCCGCCGCTGCCGCAGCCGGCCACCGTCACCACCGCCGCCAGCACCAGACCCGTCAGGGCCACCGCTCGCCGACCGCGCCGGGGCATCGTCTCCAGATCCATCTGCACATCCTCCCGAGGGTTCAGCGGTGCCGCCTCCTCGCCGCTCCGCGCGGATGTGACGTGCTCCGGTCGGATCCGGTTCCACAGTGGTTCCGCGGCGGTTCCACGCGGGGCCGATCCGGTCCGGCGCGGGCTCAGAAGCCGTACTCGGCCATCCCGGCGACCACCCGCTGGGCCCCGGAGGACACCCGGAAGCCGGTCGAGGCGGGGGCGACGGGCTCCGGGCCGGCCGCGAGCTGCGGCCAGAACCGGCGCAGCCGCCGGGAGGAGTCCAGCAGGGCGTCGAGCGTCTCGCCGTCCTCGGTCCGCAGGACGGGCAGGGCACAGTGGTCGGTCATCATCCGGTATCGCTCCGATCCAGGGCCGCGGCCACGCTGCCGCGGTCGACGACGGGGCCCGCACGACGGGCCCCCCACGGCCGACCCTAGGCAGGGGCCCGGCCGCCCACCAGTGCTACCGGGAGGTAGTACACGGAGGAGGGCGACGGGTGCCACCATGGCCGTGGGGCGGCAACTTGCGGCACTCTTGCCGGGCGCTCCCCGGGGCCGGGTACCGTAGGCGGGTTCGTCCCCGCCTGCCCGCTGGCCCCGCAGCCACCCTGAGGAGACCCCCCGTGCGTATCGCCGTCGCCGGCTCGATCGCCACCGACCACCTGATGACGTTCCCCGGCCGGTTCGCCGACCAGCTCGTCGCCGAGCAGCTGCACACCGTGTCGCTGTCCTTCCTGGTCGACACCCTGGACATCCGCCGCGGCGGCGTCGCGCCGAACATCGCCTTCGGCATGGGTGTGCTCGGCCTGCGCCCGGTCCTGGTCGGCGCCGCCGGTGCGGACTTCGCCGAGTACCGCAGCTGGCTGGAGCGCAACAACGTGGACTGCGACTCCGTCCACATCTCCGAGACCCGGCACACCGCGCGCTTCATGTGCACCACGGACGAGGACCACAACCAGATCGCCTCGTTCTACACCGGTGCCATGGCCGAGGCCCGCAACATCGAGCTGAAGCCGATCGCCGACCGCGTCGGCGGCCTGGACCTCGTCCTGGTCGGCGCCGACGACCCGCAGGGCATGGTCCGCCACACCCAGGAGTGCCGCACCCGCGGCTACGCCTTCGCCGCCGACCCCTCCCAGCAGCTGGCCCGCCTGGAGGGCGAGGACATCCGCGAGATCGTGGACGGCGCCGCGTACCTCTTCACCAACGAGTACGAGGCCGCGCTGATCGAGACCAAGACCGGTTGGGGCGCCGAGGAGCTGCTCACCCGCGTCGGCACCCGGATCACCACCCTGGGCAGCAAGGGCGTCCGGATCGAGCGCAAGGGCGAGGCGCCGATCGTGGTCGGCTGCGCCAAGGAGGAGGCCAAGGTCGACCCGACCGGCGTCGGCGACGCCTTCCGCGCGGGCTTCCTGGCCGGCCTGTCCTGGGACCTCGACCTGGAGCGCTCCGCCCAGATCGGCTGCATGCTCGCCACCCTGGTGATCGAGACCGTCGGCACCCAGGAGTACGAGCTGCGCCCGGCCGCCTTCCTGAAGCGCTTCGAGGAGGCCTACGGCGCCGAGGCGGCCACCGAGATCAGCGCCCGCCTGGTCAAGTAGTCCGCCGGACGACGAGGTAGGCCGAGCCCCGGTCGCCGCCGTACTCGGCGGCCGGGGCCTCGCCCGCGTACTCCTGTCCGCGCATCCCGCACCAGGCCGGGATGTCCAGCCGGGCCGCCTCGTCGTCCGCCAGCACGACGACCGTGCCACCCGGCGGCACCTCGCCGATCCGCTTCGCCAGCTCGATCACCGGCAGCGGGCAGCGCTTCCCCAGCGCGTCGATCACTGTGACCCGCCCGCTCGCCTCCGGGCGCTCTGACCCGGCGCCGACGCTCCTCGCTCCGGCACTCCCTCCTCCGTCGGTCGCTTGTCGCTCCTCGCTTTCGGCACCGGCGCGCCCTTCGGCTCGGGGCGCAGCCCCGATCGCGGCCGGCGCCGGCCCGGGAGCCGGCAGGTCCAGCCCGAGCGGCGCCCGGACGCCGGCCACCAGGTCCGGCAGCACCGCGAGGAAGCGCTCCACGTCCGCCTCGGCCGTCCCGTACGGCAGCGAGACCCGGACGTTCCCCTCGGTGAGCACCCCCATCGCCGCCAGCACATGGCTGGGCGTCAGCGTGGACGAGGTGCAGGAGGAGCCGGAGGAGACCGCGAAGCCGGCCCGGTCCAGCTCGGTCAGCAGCACCTCCCCGTCGACGTACAGACAGGAGAAGGTGACGATGTGCGGCAGCCGCCGCACCGGGTCGCCGACCACCTCGACCTCGGGCACCAGCCGCGGCACCCGGGTGCGGATCCGCTCCACCAGCGCGTGCAGCCGGGCGTTCTCCCGCTCGGCCTCGGCCCGTACGGCGCGCAGCGAGGCGGCCGCGGCCACGATCGCCGGGACGTTGACGTAGCCGGGCACCCGGCCGCCCTCGCGCTCGTCGGCCGGCAGCGGCGAGGCGTACCGGACGCCCTTGCGCACCGCCAGCACCCCGACCCCGGGCGGGCCGCCCCACTTGTGGGCGCTCGCGGTCAGCAGCGACCAGCCCGCCGGGACGTCCGCCCGACCGGCGCTCTGCGCCGCGTCCACCAGCAGCGGGACGCCGGTCCCGGCGCACAGCGCGGCGACCTCGCCGACCGGCTGCACCGTCCCGACCTCGTGGTTGGCGCTCTGCAGCGCGGCCAGCGCGGTATCCGGTCGCAGCAGCGCGGCGAAGGCCGCCGGGTCGGCCCGGCCGCCCCGGTCGACCGGCGCCACCGACACCTCGCCCCCGGCGGCCTCGTGGCGTTCGGCGACGTGCAGCACGCTGGAGTGCTCCACCGCGGAGTGCACGAAGTGGCCGCCGCGCCGCCGGTTCCCGGCCAGCGCGCCCAGCAGGCCGAGCTGGACGGCCTGGGTGCCGCTGGCGGTGAAGGAGATCTCGTCCGCCCGGGTGCCCAGCACCGCGGCCACCGTCTCGCGGGCGGCGTCCAGCAGCATCCGGGCCTGCCGGCCGGAGCGGTACAGCCGGGCCGGATCGGCCCAGCCCTCGTCCAGGGCGGCGGTCAGCGCCTGCCGGGCGACGGGGTGCAGAGGGGCCGTCGAGGCCGCGTCGAAGTACACGGTCACATTTAACGACACACCCGGCCGCGTCCCCGGTCGGTCGCGCGGCTCACCCACCGTCAGTCGATCATCCCGAATGTCCGCTTCGTCCGCGCCCGACGGGCCGTCACGGGTGTCGCCCGAGGTCATCCCCCGATCGGGCGTACGGACCTCGAATGCCTACGATGACCTGCGGCGCAGCCCCCACCGGGCCTGATCGGGCTAGCGGGCGGCGCGTTACCGGGGGCTGCCCGTCAGGAGCGCATAAGGCTGGAGTAGGGTTTGGCCCGCATAAGCATTCAAACCGTGCCCGTGGACGGGTCGCCGGGGAGGCTCACACTCCTCCCCGGGGCGACGCGAAGGCGGGCGAGACTTCGGGAAGGCGCTACGTGAGTCCCAACGGCTCCGACCGCTCGCCGCGGCGCACGATGCGGCGGAAGCTGCCTCAGGCGCTGGCACTGGGCCTCGTCATCGCGACCGCCACCGGCTGCTCGGCCAACGACCTCCCCAGGCTTGGCCTCCCGAGCCCCGTCACCAAGGAAGGGCCCATGGTCCTCCAGATGTGGCAGGGCTCCTGGATCGCGGCGCTGGTGGTCGGCGTACTGATGTGGGGTCTGATCATCTGGAGCGTGATCTTCCACCGGCGCAAGCGCACCGGTGTGGAGGTCCCCCCGCAGACCCGGTACAACGTGCCCATCGAGGCGCTCTACACCGCGGTCCCCATCATCATCGTCTCGGTCCTCTTCTACTTCGTCGCCCGCGACGAGTCGAAGCTGACGGCCACCTCCGAGAAGCCGCAGCACTACGTCAACGTGGTGGGCTTCCAGTGGAGCTGGGCGTTCAACTACGAGAACACCGAGACCCCCGACCCGGCCAACAAGGACGCCGCGTACGACGTCGGAACCCCCAAGGAGGTTCCGACGCTGTGGCTGCCGGTCAACGAGTCGGTGCAGTTCCGCCTCACCTCGCGTGACGTCATCCACGACTTCTGGCCCGTCAACTTCATGATGAAGATGGACGTCGTGCCGGGCGTGGTGAACAAGTTCGAGGTCACGCCGACCGTCAAGGGCGAGTACATGGGCAAGTGCGCCGAGCTCTGCGGCGTCGACCACTCGCGCATGCTGTTCAACGTCAAGGTCGTCGACCGCGCCGACTACGACAAGCACCTGGCCGAGCTTCGCGCCAAGGGCCAGAACGGCTGGGTGCCCTCCGGCCTCATCGGCATGGGAAGTGAAGAGAAGTGACCATCCTCAACGAGCCCGCCGCGGCCGGCGGGGGCGCCGATGCCGTCACGGTCGGGGCGCAGCGGACCCGGAAGCCGGGTTCCACCATCATCAAGTGGCTGACCACCACTGACCACAAGACGATCGGCACCCTGTACCTGGGCACGTCGTTCGCCTTCTTCCTGATCGGTGGCATCCTCGCCCTGGTCATGCGTGCCGAGCTGGCTCGTCCCGGGACCCAGATCCTGTCGAACGAGCAGTTCAACCAGGCGTTCACGATGCACGGCACGATCATGCTGCTGATGTTCGCGACGCCGCTCTTCGCCGGCTTCGCGAACTGGATCATGCCGCTCCAGATCGGCGCACCGGACGTGGCGTTCCCGCGTCTGAACATGTTCGCGTACTGGCTGTACCTCTTCGGCTCGACCATCGCGGTGGCCGGCTTCGTGACCCCGAACGGCGCCGCCGACTTCGGTTGGTTCGCCTACTCCCCGCTGTCCGACGCGGTGCACTCGCCCGGCGTCGGCGGCGACATGTGGATCATGGGTCTGGCCTTCTCCGGCTTCGGCACGATCCTCGGTGCGGTCAACTTCATCACCACGATCATCTGCATGCGCGCTCCGGGCATGACGATGTTCCGGATGTCGATCTTCGTCTGGAACGTCCTGCTGACCTCGGTGCTGGTCCTGCTGGCCTTCCCGGTGCTGGCCGCCGCGCTGTTCGCCCTGGAGGCGGACCGCAAGTTCGGTGCCCACGTCTTCGACCCGGCCAACGGCGGGGCGATGCTCTGGCAGCACCTGTTCTGGTTCTTCGGCCACCCCGAGGTGTACATCATCGCGCTGCCGTTCTTCGGCATCGTGTCGGAGATCATCCCGGTCTTCAGCCGCAAGCCGATGTTCGGCTACTCCGGCCTGATCGCGGCCACCATCGCGATCGCCGGTCTGTCCGTGACGGTGTGGGCGCACCACATGTACGTCACCGGACAGGTACTGCTGCCGTTCTTCTCGTTCATGACCTTCCTGATCGCGGTCCCGACCGGTGTGAAGTTCTTCAACTGGGTCGGCACCATGTGGAAGGGCTCGCTGAGCTTCGAGACCCCGATGCTCTGGACGGTCGGCTTCCTGGTCACCTTCCTCTTCGGTGGTCTGACCGGTGTCCTGCTGGCCTCCCCGCCGATCGACTTCCACGTCTCGGACTCGTACTTCGTCGTCGCCCACTTCCACTACGTGGTCTTCGGCACCGTCGTGTTCGCGATGTTCGCCGGCTTCCACTTCTGGTGGCCGAAGATGACCGGCAAGATGCTGGACGAGCGCCTCGGCAAGATCACCTTCTGGACGCTGTTCTTCGGCTTCCACACCACCTTCCTGGTGCAGCACTGGCTCGGCGCGGAGGGCATGCCCCGCCGCTACGCCGACTACCTGGCCTCGGACGGCTTCACCACCCTGAACACCGTCTCGACCATCGGCTCCTTCGTGCTCGGCCTGTCGATCCTGCCGTTCCTCTACAACGTCTGGAAGACCGCCAAGTACGGCGAGAAGGTCACCGTGGACGACCCGTGGGGCTTCGGCCGCTCGCTGGAGTGGGCGACCTCCTGCCCGCCGCCGCGGCACAACTTCCTCACCCTCCCGCGGATCCGCTCCGAATCCCCGGCCTTCGACCTCCACCACCCGGAGATCGCCGCGCTGGACTACCTGGAGAACCACGGTGAGCCGGCCAAGCACCTCGCCGGCGTGACCCCGGCGAAGTACGACGCCCCGAAGCTGGGCAAGGGCAACAAGGAGGGCGACGCCTGATGAAGGAACAGGGAAAGATCTTCCTGGGCCTGTCGGTCTTCGTGCTGGCCATGGCCATCACCTACGGCCTGTGGACCAACTCCGACACCAACGGCCCGGGTCTGGAGGCCGCCGGTACCACGGCGCTGTTCCTGGCCTTCGCGCTGTGCGCCTTCATCGGGTACTACCTCGCCTTCACCGCCCGCCGGGTGGACAGCGGCGCGGGTGACAACCCCGAGGCCGAGGTCGCGGACGACTCCGGCGAGCTGGGCTTCTTCGCCCCGCACAGCTGGCAGCCGCTCTCGCTGGCGCTCGGTGGCGCGCTCGCCTTCCTGGGCGTGATCTTCGGCTGGTGGCTGATGTTCTGGGCCGCCCCGATCATCATGATCGGCATCTTCGGATGGGTCTTCGAGTTCTACCGCGGCGAGAACCAGAACCAGTAGGGTTCGCGCTCGTGCACCAGGGCCGGTCCTCCCGTACGGGAGGACCGGCCCTGCCGCGTTCCCGGACGCCGCGGCGTCCCCGGGATGACGGCCTCACTCAGCTGGGTGAACCGGATGTCCCTCGGATGTCGCTTCACCGGGGGCGTTCCTACGATCTGATCAATCGTGCGAAACCTTCGGAGGCGGCCATGGCCGACAGGCGCGGAATCGCAGCTCTCGGCGGCATCTCGCTGGCCCTCGCCGTGCTGGCCCCGCTGGCCGGCTGCACGGCCCGGGACGAGGCGCCCGTCGGACCGCACCGGGTCGACGCGGCCCCGCTGGTCCACCTCTCGGCGGACGCCAAGGCGGACCCCTCCCAGCCGGTCACCGTGACGGCCGTCCAGGACAGCCGGCTCACCGACGTCACCGTGGTCGGCCCGGACGGCCGGGTGGTCGCCGGGAAGCTCGCCGAGGACCAGCGCAGCTGGCAGACCACCGGCCGGCTGAAGGCCGCCACCGCATACACGGTGCGGATCTCCGCCGACGACGGCAAGGGCGGCCGCGGCGACACCACCGCGAGCTTCAGCACCCTCGCCGCCGAACGCCTGCTCACCGCCAAACTCGGCCCGGACTCCTCCGGCAGCGGCGTCTACGGGGTGGGCCAGCCGCTCACCGTGGAGCTCTCCGAGGCGGTGAAGGACCCCCAGGCCCGCCAGGAGGTCGAGCACGCCCTGACCGTCGGCTCCCAGCCCGCCGTCACCGGCGCCTGGTACTGGGTGGACGACAAGAACCTGCACTTCCGTCCGGAGGAGTACTGGCCGGCCGGGACGACCGTCTCGCTGGCCTTCGACGGCACCGGCAGCCGGATCGCCGACGGCCTGTACGGCGGTGACCGCAGCTCGCTGAAGCTGCGGATCGGCGAGCGGGTGGAGTCGGTGATCGACGCGGCCGCCCACGAGCTCACCCTGAAGCGTGACGGCGAGGCGCTGCGGACCATCCCGGTCACCACCGGCAAGCCCGGCTTCGACACCCGCAACGGCGTCAAGGTGGTGCTCGGCCAGGAGCGGTCGGTCCGGATGAACGGCGAGACGATCGGGATAGCGCCGGGCAGCACGGAGTCCTACGACCTCGACGTGCTCTGGGCCACCCGGGTGACCTGGAGCGGCGAGTACGTCCACGCGGCGCCCTGGTCGGTCGGCTCGCAGGGCGTAGAGAACGTCAGCCACGGCTGTACCGGCATGAGCACCGGCAACGCCGAGTGGTTCTTCCAGCACACCCGGGTGGGGGACCTGGTGACGGTGGTGAACAGCCGCGGCGGCCGGATGGAGCCCTTCGGCAACGGCTTCGGGGACTGGAACATCGCCTGGACGGACTGGGTCAAGCACAGCGCCTCCGGACAGCCCGTCAGCACCACCGCACCGGCCTCCCAGGCCCCCGCCGCCGGGATGGTCCGCCCCGAGCTCTGAGACCCCCTGAGGCGCCCTCCGGGGCGCCTCAGCCCTGCGGGTAGGCCAGCCGCAGGGCGGTGTCCACGGCGGCCAGGGCCTCCGCGCGGGAGACGCCCAGGCGGCTCGCCCGGGCGGCGTACTCGGCGGCGGCCTCGGCGGCCAGCCGGTGCGCGGCGTCCCCGGTGGCGGCGATCAGCGTGCCGCGCCGGCCGTGGGTCTCCACCACGCCGTCCGCCTCCAGCTCGCGGTAGGCCCGGGCGACGGTGCCGGCCGCCAGCCCCAGCTGCTCGGCCAGGGCGCGGACGGTGGGCAGCCGCAGCCCGGTCGGCAGCTCGCCGGAGCGGGCCCGGTCGGCGATCTGGGCGCGGATCTGCTCGTACGGGGGAGTGGCCGAGGCGGGGTCGACGGACAGCTGCACGGGGGCTCCTGAGGACGCGGGCGGCGAGTACGGGAAAGCCAGCGGGCCTGTCCGGCACATCTTTGCCGGGCCCGCGACGCCCGAGCACGCACCTCGCGGCGTTGTCGTCGGTCGCCAATGCTCCGCAGTGGCTCCCTCCTCCGCCTTGCGATGCACGCACTCAGACGCCGCGGTCTGATCCGACAAGATGCGCCGGACAGGCCCGAGGGCCGCCGACCAGAACTCTGGTCAGCGGCCCTCGGGGTGACGCGGTGGTGCCTACGGGATCAGTGGTGGCCGTGGCCGCTGGTGATCTCGTGGTGCTCCTCGGCGGTCGGCTTGGGGATCTGGCTGCCCTCGCCGTAGAAGCCGCGGGAGAGCTTGGCCCGGGTGCGGGTGACGACGCCGGCCTTGCGGGCCACGCCGTTCTCGTCCGTCTGGGCCGGCAGCTCGACCGGCTGGTTCTGGTCGTGCGCGGTGAGCTTGTACAGGTCCTTCTGCGGCAGCTGGGTGTGCACCTCGACGAACTCGCCGTGCGGCAGGCGCTTGATGACGCCCGACTCGCGGCCGTGCAGCACCTTCTCCTTGTCACGGCGCTGGAGGCCGAGGCACCAGCGCTTGGTGATGATGAAGACGACGACCGGGACGACGAAGAAGCCGACGCGGACGAAGTAGGTGACCGAGTTGATCGACAGGTGCAGGTGGGTGGCGAACAGGTCGTTGCCACCGGCCATCAGCAGGATCAGGTAGAGGCTGATCCAGGCGGCGCCCAGGGCGGTGCGGACCGGGGCGTTGCGCGGGCGGTCCAGGATGTGGTGCTCGCGCTTGTCGCCGGTGATCCAGCCCTCGATGAACGGGTAGGCCGCGATCGAGACCAGGACCAGCGGGAAGATCGCCAGCGGGACCATGACACCCAGGTTGAGGGTGTGGCCGCCCCAGACGCTGATCTCCCAGCCGGGCATGATCCGGATCAGGCCCTCGGAGAAGCCCATGTACCAGTCGGGCTGGGCGTCGGTGGACACCTGGTCGGGACGGTACGGGCCGTACGCCCAGATCGGGTTGATCGTGGCGATCGCCGAGATGACGGCGATGAGGCCGAACACCAGGAAGAAGAAGCCACCGGCCTTGGCCATGTAGACCGGCATCAGCGGCATGCCGACGACGTTCTTCTCGGTCTTGCCCGGGCCCGCCCACTGGGTGTGCTTGTGGTAGAAGACCAGGATCAGGTGGGCCACCAGCAGGCCGAGCATGATGCCCGGGATCAGCAGCACGTGGATGGTGAAGAACCGCGGCACGATGTCGTGGCCGGGGAACTCGCCCCCGAACAGGAACATCTGGACGTAGGTGCCGATCAGCGGGACGGCGAGGATCGCGCCTTCCATGAAGCGGATACCGGTGCCCGACAGCAGGTCGTCCGGCAGGGAGTAGCCGAAGAAGCCGTCGAACATGCCCAGGATCAGCAGCAGGAAGCCGAAGACCCAGTTGATCTCACGCGGCTTGCGGAACGCGCCGGTGAAGAACACGCGCATCATGTGGACGAGCATCGCGGCCACGAAGACCAGGGCGGCCCAGTGGTGGATCTGCCGGATCAGCAGACCGCCGCGGACCTCGAAGCTGATGTCCACCGTGGAGGCGTAGGCCTCCGACATCGGGATGCCCTTGAGCGGCACGTACGAGCCGTCGTAGACGACCTCGGCCATCGAGGGCTTGAAGAACAGCGTCAGGTAGACGCCGGTCAGGATGATGATGACGAAGGTGTAGAGGCAGATCTCGCCCAGCATGAAGGACCAGTGGTCCGGGAAGATCTTCCGCAGGTTGGCCTTGGCGAGGGAGTAGATCCCCAGCCGGCCGTCAGTCCAGTCAGCCGCGGCTTCCCACTTGTTGGCGGGCTTTTCACGCGTGCTGGAGGGCTTGGCGGCACCGGTCGTGGTGCTGCTCGCGCTACTCATCGAGCACGCTCCCAGTAGCTCGGGCCGACGGGCTCCGCGAAGTCGCCGGTGGCGACCAGGTTGCCCTTCTCGTCAGTGATGATCTTCAGCTGCGGCAGCGGGTGGCCGGCCGGGCCGAAGATCACGCGGGCGCCGTCCGCCAGGTCGAAGGTCGACTGGTGGCAGGGGCAGAGCGCGTGGTGGGTCTGCTGCTCGTACAGGCTGATCGGGCAGCCGACGTGGGTGCAGATCTTGGAGTAGGCGAGGATGCCCTCGAAACCCAGCTCCTTGGACTTGTCGTCCTTGATGTCCTCGGGCGCGATGCGGACCAGCATCAGGGCGTCCTTGGCGATCCGCTGCTGGAAGTCCTCGCTGTGCGTGGACAGGCCCTCCGGCATGGCGAACGTGAGCGAGCCGACGATGATGTCCTCGGGCTTCATCGGCTGCATGGTGTTCATGTTGATGAGCTGCAGCGGCTTGGTCTCGGTCGCCTCCTTCCAACCGGTCTCCTTGAGCTTCTTCTCGGGAAGCGGGCCAAGGTCACGGAGCAGGACCACGCCGGAGAGCGGGACCAGCGCCATGGAGCCGATCAGGGTGTTGCGGATCATCTTGCGGCGGCCGAAGCCGGACTCGGCGGCACCGGTCTTGAACTGCTCGATGACGTCGTTGCGGACCTCGTCGGAAGCCTCGATCGGGTGACGCTCGGCGGGCAGCTCGACGTCCGACATCAGCGTGCGGGCCCAGTGGACCGCACCCGCGCCGATCATGAACAGCGCGACGCCCAGGGTCAGGCCGAGCGCGAAGTTCAGCGCGCTGACGTGACCGAGCGGGAAGATGTAGACGATCTTGTCCGGGTCGATGGCCACGTACGAGGCGATGAACCCGACGGTGGCGAGCATCGAGACCACGAACATCAGCGAGACCTGGCGCTCGGCACGCGACGCGGCCTTCTCGTCGATGTCGGTGCGACGGGGCTCGTGGGCCGGCAGGCCCGGGTCGGCGAACGGGCTGCCGTGGTCGGCCACCTCGCCGGCGGAGCCGTGCGGCTCCGGGAGCTTCTCTTCTGACATGTCGTGGCTCATGACTTCTTGGCCTTGGTGGTGTGGGCGGCGACCCAGATCGCGACCGCGATGAGCGTGCCGAGGCCGAAGATCCAGCCGAACAGACCCTCGGTCACCGGACCGAGGCTGCCCAGGGTGAGACCGCCGGGGTTGGGCTCATCGTTGGTGGTGTGGCGGACGAAGGCCACGATCTGCTTCTTCTGCTCCTCGGGCATGGTGGTGTCCGGGAACGACGGCATGTTCTGCGGGCCGGTCTGCATGGCCTCGTAGATGTGCTTGGCGTCCACGCCCTCCAGCGAGGGGGCGTACTTGCCCTTGGTCAGGGCACCACCCTGGCCGGCGAAGTTGTGGCACTGGGCGCAGTTGGTGCGGAACAGCTCGCCACCCTTGGAGACGTCCTCGGGGTTGGTCGAGGTGAACTGCTCCTCCGTCGGGGTCACCGGGCCGGGACCGAGGGAGGCGACGAAGGCGGCGAGCTGGTCGATCTCCGCCTGCGAGTAGATGTTCTTCTTGCGCGGGACCTGGGCGCCGGGCTGCTGGGCCGGCATGCGGCCGGTGCCGACCTGGAAGTCGACAGCGGCGGAGCCGACGCCGACCAGGCTCGGACCGTCACTGCTGCCCTGGCCGTTCAGGCCGTGGCAGGAGGAGCAGCCCACGGCGAAGAGCTTCTTGCCCTCATCGATCGCGAGCGACTGCGCGGCGACGTCGGCCTGCGCCTTGTCGGCGGGCGCGAACGCGGCGTACAGCCCCCCGGTTGCCGCCAGGGCGAGAAGTAGGACGACCAGCGCCGCCAATGGGTGGCGCCGTCGTGCGGAGAGCTTTTTCACGGAATAACCCCGGTGTCAGGATCTGGTCGACTGGTGGGTGCACCCGGCGGCCGGTCTGGCCGGCACGAGGCTGCCTGTCTAGGGCTGCGCGCGCGGTCGGTCGGTGGGAGCGTCGGCACCGGCAGAAGCGGCCCGTCGCCGGTGAGGGCGGGGGCCGCAGCCGGTGGCCAGCGACCTGATCAGCTGGTTACTTGATCAGGTAGATGGTCGCGAACAGGCCGATCCACACGACGTCGACGAAGTGCCAGTAGTACGACACGACGATCGCGGCGGTGGCCTGCTCGTGCGTGAAGCGCTTGGCTGCGTACGTCCGTCCCAGGACCAGCAGGAAGGCGATCAGACCACCCGTCACGTGCAGCCCGTGGAAGCCGGTGGTCAGGTAGAACACCGTGCCGTACGGGTCGGAGGACAGCGACAGGCCGTCCTTCTTGACCAGCTCGGTGTACTCGAAGACCTGGCCGCCGATGAAGACCGCGCCCATGGCGAACGTGAGGATGAACCACGCCCGGAGCTTCTTCACGTCTCCGCGCTCGGCGGCGAACACGCCGAGCTGACAGGTCAGCGAGGAGAGCACCAGGATCGTGGTGTTGACCGAGGAGAAGGGCACGTTGAGGGCGTGGGCCTTCTCGGTCCAGAACTCCGGCTCCTTGACGGAGCGGAGCGTGAAGTACATCGCGAAGAGGGCCGCGAAGAACATCAACTCGGAACTGAGCCAGACGATCGTTCCGACGCTGACCATGTTCGGCCGGTTGACCGATCCGTGCGCGTGCCCGGTTTCTACTGCTGTTGCTGTCGCCACGACGGACATTATGTCGGTCCCTTATTCCGTCTTCACGTCGGGGGGTGTCCCTCGGAGTGTCCGGTGCGTGCGGTATGCCCGCTTGGGGGGCGACGGGGTGTCCGTACGGGGGGTGAGCAGCGGCGTGTCCCTTTTCTGATGGTTCCTCGGAGGAGCCTGGACCCCGTTGCCCGGCGCGCCGGTGCACGGTCGGAGTAGCCGAGGGAGGTAGGGGGGAGGGCGTCCGGGTGAGCCGTACGGGTGGACCGGGCGGGGTCGGGTGACGGGCCGTCCTCCAGGCGGGTGAGTCCAGGGCACGGCGGCTTGAGGAGGAACGTGCGCGAGGGGGACTCGGCGGGGGGTGATCGGGAGTAGCATCCGGATCAGGCGAACGTGGTCCGGATCACACTTGAGGGAGCAGGGCCCATGGCGTACACGACCGATGAGACGCTCACCGTCCTCGTCTACAGCGACGACCGCAACACCCGCGAGCAGGTGCTGACGGCGCTCGGCCGCCGCCCTGCCGAGGACCTTCCGGAACTGTCCTACCTGGAGTGCGCGACCACCCCCGCGGTGCTCAAGGCACTGGAGAAGGGGGGAGTGGACCTCTGCGTGCTGGACGGCGAGGCCGTTCCGGCCGGCGGGCTGGGCCTCGGGCGCCAGCTCAAGGACGAGATCTACGGCTGCCCGCCGGTCCTGGTGCTGATCGGCCGGCCGCAGGACTCCTGGCTGGCCGCCTGGAGCCGGGCCGACGCCGCGATCTCCCGTCCGGTGGAGCCGGTGGCGCTGGCCGGGGCGGTCGCCACCCTGCTGCGGGACCGGCTGGCGAAGCGGACTCCGGCCGTCCGCTGAAATCCGCGCCAGGAGTAGGAAAGACAGGGGTAGAAGCGGGCGCTCCGCTCGATAGGCTGGCTCCATCCGTACGGACGTCCCCGGAGCGGGGAACCGACAACAGCTGGAGTCAGCCATGGTGAACGTGAACCCTGCGAACGGCGGTAGCGACCCCGCGCAGGTGGTCCGCACCTGGCCGGACCTCCTGGCGGCACTGTTGCAGGGGGAGGACCTCGACCGCTCGTCCACCGCGTGGGCGATGGACCGGATCATGAGCGGCGAGGCGTCCCCCGTCCAGGTGGCCGGGTTCATGATCGCGCTGCGGGCCAAGGGCGAGTCGGTCGAGGAGATCGCCGGCCTGGTCGACGCGATGTACGCGCACGCCGAGCCGCTGGAGATCCCCGGCCCGGCGGTGGACATCGTCGGCACCGGCGGGGACCGGGCGAAGACCGTCAACATCTCCACCATGTCGGCGATCGTCGCGGCGGCCGCCGGCGCCAAGGTGGTCAAGCACGGCAACCGGTCGGCCTCCTCGACCAGCGGCTCCTCGGACGTGCTGGAGAAGCTCGGGGTGGCGCTGGACCTCTCCCCCCGGCGGGTCGCCGAGGTGGCCGAGGAGGTCGGGCTGACCTTCTGCTTCGCGGCGAAGTTCCACCCCTCGATGCGGCACGCCGCCACCGCGCGGCGCGACCTCGGGGTGCCGACCGCCTTCAACATCCTCGGCCCGCTGACCAACCCGGCCAAGGTCACCGCGCACGCCATCGGCTGCTTCGACACCCGGCTGTCCGGGCTGATCGCCGGGGTGCTGGCCCGGCGGGGCGCCACGGCGCTGGTCTTCCGCGGCGACGACGGGCTGGACGAGCTGACCATCACCACCACCTCGCAGGTCTGGCTGGTGCGCGACGGGGTCGTCACCGAGTCCACCTTCGACCCGCGGGACGTGGGCATCGAGCTGGTCGGCATCGAGGCGCTGCGCGGGGCGGACGCCTCGTACAACGCCGAGGTCGCGCGGCGGCTGCTGGCCGGCGAGCACGGGCCGGTGCGGGACGCCGTCCTGCTGAACACGGCGGCGGCGCTGGTCGCGCTGGAGCTGGGCGACGCGCCGCTCACCGAGCAGCTGGCGGCCGGCATGGAGCGGGCCGCGAAGGCGATCGACTCCGGTGCCGCGCAGGACCTGCTGCGGCGCTGGTCGGAGGCCACCAGCCGGGCCTGAGGCGGTAGTTGGGGAGCCCGTGCCGGTACGCCGGTGCGGGCTCCCGTGCTGTCCGGATGCTGGATGCCCGTTTGACCACCCGGTGGACCCGGCCTAGAGTCTTCGCCAGGTCATGAGTGACAGCGCCAAGCCCCAGCTGGCTGTCCGGCAACCCTCCGTCCGTGGCGGGGTGCCCTGGGTGAGGACCGGGTCGTCACGGCAAGCCGTCCGTGCGACAAGCGCGGACGCCCGACGACTAGCACTCCCGGGGTCCCTTGCCCCAGAAGGAGTGCATCCCCATGTCTCTGGCCACCGAAATCCGCACCCCGCTCGCCGTCCTCGGCGCCGACGTCCAGGTCCCGCTCGCCAGCGGTGAGAAGGTCGGCTACGCGGCGCTCGACTACGCGGCGAGCTCGCCGGCGCTCCAGCGGGTGTGGGACGACGTCGCCGCCTACGCGCCGTACTACGGCAGCGTCCACCGCGGGGCCGGGTACCTCTCCCAGCTGTCCACCGACCTGTTCGAGCAGAGCCGCCGCACCGTCGGCGAGTTCCTCGACCTGCGCGAGGGCGACCAGGTGGTCTTCACCCGGGCCACCACCGACTCGCTCAACCTGCTGGCCTCCGCCGTCCCGGCCGGCACCCGGGTGTTCGCCTTCGAGACCGAGCACCACGCCTCGCTGCTGCCCTGGGCGCACGCCGGACTGGACGTCACCTACCTGCGGGCGCCGCGCTCGCGGGCCGAGGCGGTGGCCGCGCTGGACGCCGCGCTCGCCGAGACGCCCGAGGGCCCCAAGCTGCTCTGCGTCACCGGCGCCTCCAACGTGACCGGCGAGCTGTGGCCGGTCGCCGAGCTGACCGCGACCGCGCACCGGCACGGCGCCCGGGTGGTGCTGGACGCCGCCCAGCTGGCGCCGCACCACCGGGTCTCGGTGCGTGAGCTGGACGTCGACTGGATCGCCTTCTCCGGCCACAAGATCTACGCGCCGTTCGGCGCCGGGGTGCTGGCCGGCCGGGCGGACTGGCTGGACGCGGCCGAGCCGTACCTGGCCGGCGGCGGGGCGACCCGGACGGTGGCCCGGGAGGCCGACGGCTCGGTGGCCGTGCAGTGGCACACCGGCCCGGCCCGGCACGAGGCCGGCTCGCCGAACGTCATCGGCGCCTACGCGATCGCCTCGGCCTGCCGGGCGCTGACCGAGGCCGGCTTCGACGGGCTGGAGGCCCGCGAGCAGCAGCTGATCGCCCGGCTGACGGCCGGGCTGGCCGAGATCCCGCAGGTCAAGGTGCTGAACCTGTTCGGCGAGGGCTCCGCCCGGGTGGGCGTGCTGTCCTTCGTCGTCCGGGACTGGAACAGCTCGCACTTCTCCGCCGCGCTGTCCGCCGAGTACGGCATCGGGGTGCGCGACGGCCTGTTCTGCGCCCACCCGCTGGTGCGCACGCTGCTGGGCGACGAGGACGAGGCACCGTCCGAGTGTGGTGCGCCCGAGCCGTCGCTGCCGGGCGAGCGCAGCCTGAACGCGATCCGGGTGAGCTTCGGTGCCGGGACGCCGGACGAGCACGTCGACCGTTTCCTGACCGCCGTCCGGGAGCTGGTCACGGAGGGCGCGGCGTGGAACTACCGCAACGAGGGCGGGCGCTGCGTCGCCACCGTGCAGGTCGAGCGGGGCCGGCGCGCCGAGGGCTGACCGCTACTCGTCCAGGCCGAGGGCGAAGGCGGCCTCCAGGTCGTGCTGGGAGTAGGTGCGGAAGGCGATCTGGGTCTCGGTGTGGGCCACGCCCGGGACCTTGTTGAGCCGGCCCGGGATGACCTCGGCCAGGTCGTCGTGCCGGCGCACCCGCACCATCGCCACCAGGTTGTAGCCCCCCGTCACCGAGTAGACCTCGCTCACGCCGTCGATGGCGGCGATGGATTCGGCGATCTCCGGGATGCGGTCGACACTGGTCTTGATCAGGACGATGGCGGTGATCACAGTTCGGGCTCCTTTGTGGGGTGCCGCCAGCGTATCGGGCGTCAGCCCGGTCGTCGCGGGGGGTGGCGGACCACGGTGCAGGCGTAGAGGAACCCGGCCGAGAAGCCGATCACGTGGACCAGGTACGCCACCCCGGGGCCGGCCGCGTGCACCGACCACCACTGCAGGACGAACCAGAGGCCGAGCACCAGCCAGGCCGGGAAGCGCAGCGGCAGGAAGAACAGCAGCGGGACGAGGGTGGTCACCCGGGCCCGGGGGTGGAGGCGCAGGTAGGCCCCGAGGGCGGCGGCGATCGCCCCGGAGGCCCCGATGAGCACCCGGGTGGAGTTCGGCGAGTGCGCCTCGGCGAGCGCGAAGCCGTACGTGGTCAGGCTGCCGGCGGCCAGGTAGAAGACGGCGTACCGGGCCCGGCCCAGCCGCCGTTCGACGGTGGGGCCGAAGACCTGGAGGAAGAGCAGGTTCCCGAGCAGGTGCAGCCAGCCGGCGTGCAGGAAGAGCCCGGTGAGGACGGACAGCGCCGGGCGCTTGCCCGGGGTCGGGGCGGCCGGGCAGCCGGGGACCGGGTCGGGGGCCTCGGCGAGCTGTTCGGCGGTCAGCGGCCGTCCGGCCAGCACCTCGGCCGGGACGGCGCCCCAGCGCTGCTCGTACCGCTGCTCCGCGCAGACCCGGGCCTGGCCCGTGCCGTACAGCGGGTTGAGCCCCGCGGCCGGGCCGAGCAGGAAGACCAGGGTGTTGAGGGCGATCAGGGCGTAGCTGACCACGGGGGCGGTCGCCGCCGGGCGGCCGCCCCGGGCGGCGGTGTGGTCGGGGACCGCGAGCGCCATGCGGCCAAGCATCCCTCCGGGCGCCGCAGGTGACACGGCGGTTTACGGCAGGTGGACTAGCCCGGGTGTTCAGGCAACCGGTGGTCGCGACGGTTGCCCCAGGCAATAGGCTTGGGGCGGGCATTCCCGCCTCCCGCCGCCGACGCCGGGGCTCCGGGGGGAGCGCCTGCCCCACCCAGGGACCACCCGAGAGGACCCCCGATGACCGTCCCCGCTCTGACCGCCGAGACGCGCTGGCGCTGCACCCTGTGCGGCAACCTCACCCGCTTCGACGTGACCCGCACCGCGCGGGTGACCGAGTTCCTGCACTTCGACCTGGCCGGCGAGTCCAAGGTCGAGGAGACCGAGGTGCTGAGCGAGACCGTCGAGTCGGTGCGCTGCCGCTGGTGCAACGCGGTGGACCAGGTCGAGCTGGTGGCCCGTCCGGGCGCCGAGGAGACGCAGGCCCCCGCCGACCAGGGCTGATCCCCGCCGCGGCGGCGGGGTGGATGCGCGGCGCACCCGCCCGCGCCGCACGGGACAATACAGAACAGGACGCACGGAGCGTGCCGACGGGGGGCGGCCGCGGCCGTGCCCCGCTGGACCAGGATCGGAGCCGAGGACGTGGTGGACGCAGCGAAGGAGCCCGGCGCAGCCCAGGGGCTTCAGCCCGCTGCGGCCGAGGCCCCGGCCGAGGCTGCCGGGACGGCGGACGGCGCCTCCGGGTCCGCGGCGGAGCGCGCCGTCGAGAAGCTCGACCGGCCGCTGCCCGAGGGCGTGCGCCGTCGGGTGGTCGGCCTGGCCTCGGACGCGCTCGGCGGGGTGCCGCCGGCCGAGCTCCCGCAGAGCCTGCGTCAGTACGTCAAGTTCACCCCGGCGCGGCGGGCCAAGTACGCGGCCACCGCGCTGGCGGCGGCGCTGGAGGCGGAGCCGGCCTTCCGGGTGCGGATAGCGGAGCGGCTGCGTCTCGGGCAGCCGGACCTGGTGAAGGCGCTGGAGTCGGGCACCGTCCCGAGCGCGGCCGATCCGATGGACGTCGCGGCCGCCGCCTACCTGGTGCGTTCGACGGGCTGGAGCCGGCTGGTGGCCGAGGCCGGCGAGGAGGCCGAGCGGGCCGGTGCCGAGGACGCGGCCGCGGAGGCGGTCCGGCTGGTGGAGAAGCTGCAGGCCGAGCTGGCCGAGGTGCGGGCCTCCGCGCGGGCGGACGCGGACCGGCAGCGGGCCGAGTCCGACGGCGTCCGCAGGGAGGCCGAGTCGCTGCGCAAGAGGGTGCGGTCGCTGGAGAGCGACACCCGCCGGGCCCAGGCCGAGACCCGCCGGGTGGCCGGCGAGCTGGACGCGCTGAAGGCGCAGGCCGCGGCCGAGCGCGGCGCGGCCGAGAGCGAGGCGCGCCGGCTCCGGCACCGGGTCCTGGAGCTGGAGAACGCGGCCGAGCAGGGTCGCCGTTCGGCCCGCGAGGGGCGCAGCGTCGAGGACATGCGGCTGCGGCTGCTGCTGGACACCGTGCTGCAGTCGGCCCAGGGGCTCCAGCGGGAGCTGGCGCTGCCGGTCGCCCAGATCCGCCCGGCGGACCTGGTGGAGGCGGTGGTGCCGGGGGCGGCCTCGCCGCACGACGTGGCCCGGCGCGGGCTGGCCGAGGACGATCCGGCGCTGCTGGACCAGCTGCTGGCGATCCCCCAGGTGCACCTGGTGGTGGACGGCTACAACGTGACCAAGACCGGTTATCCGACGCTGCCGCTGGAGCAGCAGCGGATCCGGCTGCTGGGCGGGCTGGCGATGCTGGCCCAGCGGACCCAGGCGGAGGTCACCTGCGTGTTCGACGGGCAGGACCTGGACGTCCCGGTGATCATGGCGCCACCGCGCGGGGTCCGGGTGCGGTTCAGCCGGACCGGGGAGACGGCCGACGAGCTGATCCGCCGTCTGGTGCGGGCCGAGCCGCAGGGCCGTCCGGTGGTGGTGGTGTCCACCGACCGGGAGGTCGCGGAGGGCGTGCGGAAGGCGGGCGCGCGCCCCGTGGCGTCGGTGCTGCTGCTGAACCGGCTGGCCCGGCCCTGAACCCGGGGAGGTTCGCATGATGCCTGGTCAGGGCCTGTTTCGGAGCATTGTGCGAGTCCGGTGAAGTCAGTGTGGGGACCGGAGTTCACGCCTTCGGGGGAGTGGCAAAACGGATAGATCTTCACTAGGGTCTGGCGTCAAACCTATTTTCCGGAATCTCATCCCATCAGGTGAGCCCGTTGGAAGAAGGAGCCGGTCCCTTGGCCTCCCACCGCCGTCCCAAGCAGCCGAGCCGCGCACGGATCTCCGTGCTCACCGCGGCCGCTGCGACCGCGGTCGCCCTCTCCGCCCAGGTGGCCGCGCACGCCGCGCCGCAGCCGAACAAGACGGACGTCAAGGCGCAGATCGACCAGCTCCAGGAGGAGCAGGAGCAGGCGGCCGAGAAGTACAACGGCGCCAAGGAGCGGGCCGACCAGCTGCGCAAGCAGGCCGACCAGCTGCAGGACCAGGTGGCCCGCGGCCAGGAGCAGATGACCCAGCTCCAGGGCGGCCTCGCCGAGGTGGCGGGCGAGCAGTACCGCAGCGGCGGCATCGACCCGTCCGTCCAGCTGATGCTCTCCTCGGACCCGTCCGGCTACCTGGACAAGGCCTCCACCGTCCAGCAGGCCAGCACCAGTCAGGCCGAGGCGCTCAAGGGGCTGCTGGACCAGCAGCGCCGGCTGGACCAGGAGAAGACCGAGGCGGCCGCCGTGCTCGCCTCGCTGGACACCACCACCAAGGACCTGAACCAGGCCAAGTCGGACGTCAACACCAAGCTGAAGGCCGCCCAGGACCTGCTGAACTCGCTGAGCTCCGCCGACCGCGCCGCGCTGCGGGCCCAGCAGGCGCAGGACGACCGCGCCTCGCGCGGCAGCGACCGGGTCGACCTCGGCAGCCTGCCGCCGGCCAGCGGCTACGCGGCCACGGCGCTGGCCAAGGCGATGAGCAAGCAGGGCTCGCCGTACGTGTGGGGCGCCACCGGGTCGACCACCTTCGACTGCTCGGGCCTGATGGTCTGGGCGTACGGGCAGGCGGGCGTCTCGCTGCCGCGCACCTCGCAGGAGCAGGGCCACTACGGCACCCGGATCCCCTCGCTGGACCAGGCCCAGCCGGGCGACCTGGTGATCTACGGCCCCGACATGCACCACGTCGGGATGTACATCGGCAACGGCATGGTGGTCCACGCGCCGCACACCGGCGACGTGGTGAAGGTGATGAAGGCCGACGCGATGTCGATCAACACCATCCGCCGGGTCTGACGGCCCGACACGCCCGAGGGGCTTCCGCGGGGGCCTGTGAAAAGCGCCACCCCCGTTCGGGGTGGCGTTTCGGGTTTCCGGCCCTTCGACGACCACATGGTGAGAATCGATCAGCCTTGTGTGCGTCAATGGTCACCATCGGTCATTTTCACAAAGGAACTTGGGTAATCTTCTGTCTTTTTTCTGACAAGGATTTGAACCGATCACGGTTCAGTTACTAGGGTCATGCTCCGAACCACCGCACTGTCGATCGCCCAGCCAGGGTGGCGGCGGTGGTTACCGTCGAGTTCGCAAGGCAGCGGGACAGGTCGAAGCGACTGTCCGACAGGGGAGCCCAGTGGTAGGGGGCGCTGCGGAGCGGAGCCGGGGAACCACGTTCCTCCGGGGTGAATCGGCGCCAGGTCGGCCGGTGGAACGGCCGTGAGGCGTCGTAGGGCATGCTTCCGGCCCGAACCCGTCAGCTCACCCGGTAGGCGGCCGTAGGAAGAAGGAGTCCGCCTTCGTGGCGTCCCATCGTCGTCCCAAGCCCGCCGGCCGCGCCCGGGTCTCGATCCTGACCGGCGTCGCCGCCGCAGCCGTCGTCCTCTCCGCGCAGGGTGCCCACGCGGACCCGCAGCCGACCAAGGAACAGGTCAAGGGGCAGGTCGACCAGCTCAACGAGCAGGCCGAGGTCGCGACCGAGAACTACAACGCCGCCCAGGCCAAGCAGCAGGACCTGGAGAAGCAGGTCTCCGGCCTGCAGGACCAGGTGGCCCGTCAGCAGGCCCAGGTCACCGAGCTCCAGGGCGGCCTCGCCGAGATCGCCGGCGAGCAGTACCGCAACGGGGGGATATCCCCCACCGTCCAGCTGATGTTCTCCTCCAGCCCGGACAGCTTCCTCAGCCAGGCCGACGCGCTGAACCAGGCCGGCAGCACCCAGAAGGGTCAGCTGAAGGAGCTCCAGGAGCAGCAGCGCAAGCTCGACCAGGACCGCAACGAGGCCCAGGGCAAGCTCGCCGAGCTGGAGTCGACCACCCAGCAGCTGAAGGCCTCCAAGGACGAGGTCCAGGGCAAGCTGAAGGCGGCCCAGGACCTGCTCAACACGCTGACCGAGCAGGACCGCCAGGCGCTGCGCCAGGCCGAGGAGAAGGCCGCCGCCGAGGCCAAGGCCAAGGCCGACGCCGCCCAGGCCCAGCAGCAGCAGGCCGACCGCGCCTCCCGCGACAACAGCCGCGGCAGCCTCTCGGCCCCCACGACCACCGCTCCGGTGAACGTGGCCCCCGGCAGCTCGCGCGGTGCCGCCGCGCTGTCCGCCGCCGCCTCCAAGATCGGCAGCCCGTATGTCTGGGGCGCCACCGGCCCGGGCTCCTTCGACTGCTCCGGTCTGATGGTCTGGGCGTACAACCAGGCCGGCGTGTCGCTGCCGCGCACCTCGCAGGCGCAGGCCTCGGCCGGCACCCGGCTCGGGACGGACCTCTCCAAGGCCCAGCCCGGCGACCTGCTGATCTTCTACACCGACGCCCACCACGTCGGCATCTACGCCGGCAACGGCCAGGTGCTGCACGCGCCCAAGCCGGGCGCGTCGGTGCGCTACGAGGCGGTCACCAACATGCCGCTGACCGGCATCGTGCGGGTCTGATCCCCGCTCGGACGTCTCCAGGCCCGGTCTCCCCCAGGGGAGGCCGGGCCTGCGGCTTTTCCGGCGGCTCGATCTGATGTCCGATTAGGGAGTGAATATTCGGGTTGGGAGGGGTTTGGACTCGCTTGCCCGGACTCGCTAACGTCTGCCACCGGACTCCCGCTCGACGGCCGCCCGTCCCGGTGCGGCGGCGGGGGCCGCGCCGCAGGATTGGAGCCGCTGCCGCCATGCCCGTGCACCGCCGTTCCCAACTGCTCACCCGGGCGCTGGTGCTGACCGCGGCCGCCGCCACCGCGTTGGGCGCGGCCACCGGAGGCAGCGCCCAGGCGGCCCCCGCCAGCCCCGACCCGGGCGACCGTCAGGACGTCAAGACGCAGGTCGAGCAGCTGTACGACGAGGCCGAGCAGGCGTCCGAGAGGTTCAACGCCGCGCAGGAGGCCCAGCGGCGGCTCCAGGGCGAGACCACGATCCTCCAGGGCGAGATCGCCCTCGCCCAGGACCAGCTCAACGGGCTGCGCGGCGACCTGGCGATGGTGGCCGGGGCCGAGTACCGCGGCGGCGGGATGACCCAGACCGCCCAGCTCATCCTCTCGCCCGACCCGGAGGGCTACCTGGCCCGCGCCCGCACCCAGGGCCAGGCCGCCGTGCGCCAGCAGGAGACCCTGCACGAGCTGATCACCCGCCAGCGCCGGCTCGACCAGCGCCGTACCGAGGCGGCCGACAAGCTCGCCGAGCTGGACCGGACCCGGCGTTCGCTCGCCGACAGCAAACAGCAGGTCCAGCAGCGGCTGGCCGGGGCGCAGAAGCTGCTGAACGGCCTGGGCGCCGTCGAGCGGGCCCGGCTGGCGGTCCAGGACGCCCGGGACGCCGAGCAGCGCGCCACCCGGGGCACCGACCGGCTGGACCTCGGTACCGCCCCGCCCGCCTCCGAGCGCGGGGCGGCCGCGCTGGCCGCCGCGGTGCGGATGATCGGCTCCCCGTACGTCTACGGGGCCACCGGCCCGCACGCGTTCGACTGCTCCGGTCTGATGTACTACAGCTGGCGGCAGGCCGGAGTGACCCTGCCGCGCACCTCGCAGGCCCAGGCGTACGCCGGGCAGCGGATCAGCCTGTCCGAAGCGCGACCGGGAGACCTGGTGATCTTCTACCGGGACATGCACCACGTCGGCATGTACGCCGGCGGCGGCGTGATCGTGCACGCCCCCCGCCCGGGCGCCAGGGTCCGCTACGAGAGCGTCACCGCCATGCCGGTCTCCGGGGTGGTCCGGCTCTGAGCGCCCCGTCGTCCGGCCCCGCCGGACCCGCCGCCATACGTCGCCCCCGCCGCGTGCTGTCCCGGCGGGGCGCGCTGCTGCTCGCGGCCGGCGGGCTGGCCCAGCTGTCGCTGCCGCCGGCCGCCCCGCCGGCGCCCGCGGGGCGGCCGGTGGACCGGCGCGCCGAGGTGGCCGCCGCGCTGGCGGAGCGGGCGCGCTCGGCCCCGCCCTGGGCCGGGCTGCCGGTGGCCGAGGCCGGGTACCGCAACCTGGTGCTCGGCGCCGCCGGCGGGGAGCGGGTGACCGCCGCCGCCGACCTGGCGGTGCGGATCGCCGGGTACGACGAGCACCCGGTGGTGTACCCGCGCCGGATCGGGCTGGTACGGGCCGGGGACGGCTGGCGGGTCGAGCGCGAGGAGAGCGCGTCCGGGCCGCCCGCGCCGTGGGACTTCGGGCCGCTCCGGTCCTCGCCGGGCGCGCACTGCCTGGTGGTCGGGCCGGCCGCGGGACCCGACCAGGCCGAGCTGGTCGCGGTGGGGGACCGGGCGGTGCCCGCCGTCACCGAGGTCTGGGGCGGTGCCTGGCCGGAGCGGCTGCTGCTGGAGCGGCCGGCCACCGAGGAGCAGTTCGCCCGGCTGCTGGAGGGCGACCCGGCCGGCTGGACGGGCATGGCGGCGGTCACCGTGGCCGCCCCCGGCGCGCCCTGGCACACCCCGGCGGACCGGGTGCTGGTCAACCCGGAGGCGTACGGGCGGCTCAGCGGCTTCGGCCGCCAGGTGGTGGTCACCCACGAGGCCACCCACGTCGCGACCAGGGCCGACACCCGGGCCTGGACCCCGCTGTGGCTCTCCGAGGGCGTCGCCGACTGGACGGCGTACCGGGACTCGGGCCGCGGCCCGCAGCAGATCGCGCCCGAGCTGGCCCGGGACGTGGCCGCCGGGAAGCTGCCCGCCGCGCTGCCCGCCGACCGGGACTTCGCCGCCGGGGCCACCGGCATCGCCCAGGCCTACGAGCAGTCCTGGCTGGCCTGCGAGCTGATCGGCCGCACCCACGGGCCGCAGCGGCTGGTCGCCTTCTACCGGGCGATCGGCGCGGCCGACGGGCAGGGCGAGGAGCGGGAGCGCCGCACCGACCGGCTGATGCGCCGCGAACTGGGCGTCGGCCTGGCGGAGTTCACCCGGCTCTGGCTGGAGCAGGTGGCGGCGCTGAAGGGTTGACCGGCCGGGGAGGGCAGGTCAGCGGCGCTGTTCGGCCGGGGTGCCCGGGTGGTCGATGCCGTCCAGCAGGTCCTGCTCGTAGGCGATGCCCGGGCGCACCGGGTAGCCGGCGGACGGCAGCGCGGCGGGCTCGCGGTCCAGCACCACGGTCGGCGGCAGCGGCGCCTCGCCGCGGGTGGAGCGCCAGAGCCGCACGCAGGAGAGCACGGCGGCGGCCAGCAGCAGCAGGTTGCGTGCGGCCAGGACGGCGACCGCCGCCGGCTCGCTGGCCAGGACCTGGGTGAACATGGTCGGGAACTCGACCAGGGTCAGCGGGCAGGCGAGCAGGATCAGCACCGCCACCGGCCGCTGGCTGCTGTTGCGCACGGTCAGGCAGACCGCCGCGACGCCGACCAGCCAGACCAGGTACTGCGGGCTGATCACCCGGCTGGTCACCACGAAGATCAGCAGCGCGCACAGCGCGGCGTCGTACATGGTGGCCGCGCTGCGGCGCTTGGAGGTGTAGCGCCACAGCAGCAGCCAGGCGAAGCCCAGCAGGGTGCCGGCCAGCATGACCTTGCTGATCACGTCGACCCACGGCCCGAGCATCTCGGGGGAGCCGTAGTTCATGGTGACCTTGCCGTCCCAGGCGTCGGCGATCCGGGCGAAGTGCAGCGGCAGCGCGCCGAGCGACTCCACCTCGATGCCGCGGTCCTTCTGGAACGCCAGGAACTCGAAGGCGCCGTTCATCCCGGCCGTCAGCAGGAAGCCGATCGAGACGGCGGTGGCCGCCGCCAGCGTCCAGGAACGGCGGGTGCGGCGGCCCGACGGGGTGCCGATCAGGCCGATCAGCGGCCAGATCTTGACGATGCCGCCCAGGCCCAGCAGCAGCCCGCCGACCGCCGGGCGGCGGATCAGCGCCAGCAGGCCGGCCAGGGCGACCGCGGTGACGATGACGTCGAAGCGGTTGTAGATCATCGGGCCGAGCAGCGGGACGCCCACCACCCACATCCAGGCGCCGGTCAGCGCCCGGCCCCGGCGCAGGCCGGTGCGCACCAGCAGCGCGGCCGCGGCGGCGTCGGCGATCCCGCAGATCACCCAGAACGAGACCAGGTACGACCAGGGCAGCAGGCCCGGCAGCAGGATCACCAGGGCGGCGCCCGGCGGGTACTGCCAGGTCACGTCGTCGAACGGGAAGGTGCCGGTCTGGAGCACGCCGTACCAGGCGTGGTAGATCATCCAGACGTCCGCCGTGACGTCGCCGCCGGGCGCCTTCAGCACACCCGTCGCCAGCAGCACCAGCAGGGCGCGGGTGGCGACCCAGGTCGCGCCGAGCGCGGCGAGCGCCCCGAGCGGGCGGCCGAGGCGGCCGCGCGAAGAACCGGGCTCGGTGGCCGGGGCCAATTCCACTGCGCTCCCTCGTTCGTCTCGGACGTCCCCACCGGAGGCGTCGTACCGACGGACGCCCGGGCCGCGTGCTGGACGACGGCCTAGGTACTAGGACTGACCCGGGGGTCAAACGGTTGCCGTGCGCGGTTCCGTTCCCGGCGGGTCATGGTGTTGACCTATCGTACGGATCACCCAGCGGTACACCGCGCACCCCCCGACCGAGCGAGCCGTGGCCTGATGCACAGAACCTTGATCGTCACCAACGACTTCCCGCCCCGCCCCGGTGGCATCCAGGCCTTCGTGCACAACATGGCCGTGCGTCAGCCCGCAGGCAGTGTCGTGGTCTACGCCTCGACCTGGCGGGACGGCACCGAGGTGGCCCGGTTCGACGCCGAGCAGCCGTTCCCGGTGATCCGGGACCGGACGAAGGTGATGGTTCCCACACCGCGGGTCACCCGGCGGGCCGCCGAGATCCTGCGCGCGGAGAAGTGCGACTCGGTCTGGTTCGGCGCCGCCGCCCCGCTCGGGCTGATGGCGCCCGCGCTGCGCCGGGCCGGCGCCGGGCGGCTGCTCGGCATGACCCACGGGCACGAGGCCGCCTGGGCCCAGCTGCCGGTCTCCCGGCAGCTGCTGCGCCGGATCGGCGCGGGCACCGACGTGCTGACCTACCTGGGCGAGTACACCCGCTCCCGGATCGCCGCCGCGGTCGGGCCGCAGGCCGCGGCCCGGATGGTCCAGCTGCCGCCGGGCGTGGACGAGACGACCTTCCACCCGGGCTCCGGGGGCGCCGAGGTGCGCCGCCGGCTCGGGCTGGCGGACCGGCCGGTGGTGGTCTGCGTCTCCCGGCTGGTGCCCCGCAAGGGCCAGGACACCCTGATCGAGGCGATGCCGCAGATCCTCGCCGACGTGCCGGACGCGGTGCTGCTGATCGTCGGCGGCGGCCCGTACCGGGCGGACCTGGAGAAGCTCGCGGACGCCACGGGCGTCCGGGACTCGGTGCGGTTCACCGGCTCGGTGCCGTGGGAGGAGCTGCCCGCCCACTACGGGGCCGGGGACGTCTTCGCGATGCCGTGCCGCACCCGGCGCGGGGGGCTGGACGTCGAGGGCCTGGGCATCGTCTACCTGGAGGCCTCGGCGACCGGCCTGCCGGTGGTCGCGGGGGACTCCGGCGGCGCGCCGGACGCGGTGCTGGAGGGCGAGACCGGGTACGTGGTGCCCGGCGGCTCGGCCCCGGCGGCGGCCGAGCGGATCGTACGGCTGCTGCGCGACGAGGAGCTGCGGCGGCGGATGGGCGAGGCCGGGCGGCGCTGGGTGGAGCGCTCCTGGCGCTGGGACCTGCTGGCCGGGCGGCTGACCTCGCTGCTGGCCGGCTGACGCGGGTACGCCGAAGGGCCCCGGGGAGTCCCCCCGGGGCCCTTCGGCGTACCGGTGCGGCCCTACTTCCGGTACAGGGCCTCGATCTCGGCGGCGTAGTCCTTCAGCACGACGTTGCGCTTGAGCTTGAGCGAGGGCGTCAGGTGGCCGCTCTCCTCGGAGAACTCGGTGTCCAGCAGGCGGAACTTCTTGACCGCCTCGGCGTGCGAGACGGCCGCGTTGCCGTCGTCCACCGCGCTCTGGAGGGCGGCCAGCAGGTCCGGGTCGGCGGCGAGGTCGGCGACGGTGGCGTCGGCGGGCTTGCCGTTGAGCTCCTTCCACTTCGGGAAGAAGTCCGGGTCGACGGTGATCAGGCAGGCGATGAAGGGCTTGCGGTCGCCGACCACCATGACCTCGCCGACCAGGGCGTGGGCCCGGATCCGGTCCTCGATCACGGCCGGGGCGACGTTCTTGCCGCCGGCCGTGACGATGATCTCCTTCTTGCGGCCGGTGATCGTCAGGTAGCCCTCGGAGTCCAGCGAGCCGAGGTCCCCGGTGGCGAACCAGCCGTCCTTGAAGGCGTCCGCGGTGGCCTGCGGGTTGTTCCAGTAGCCGGTGGAGATGTGCGGGCCCTTGAGGAGGACCTCGCCGTCCTCGGCGATCCGGACGGAGCAGCCGGGCGTCGGCTGGCCGACCGTGCCGATCTTCGGTTTGGCGCACTCGTTGAAGGCGGTGGCGGCGCAGGTCTCCGTCAGGCCGTAGCCCTCCAGGACGGTGAAGCCGATGCCGCGGTAGAAGTGGCCCAGGCGCTCGCCGAGCGGGGCGCCGCCGGAGATGGCGTGGGTGGCCCGGCCGCCGAGCGCGGCGCGCAGCTTGCTGTAGACGAGCTTGTCGAAGACGGCGTGCTTGAGCCGCAGGACCAGGCCCGCGCCGCCCGCGTCCAGCGCCCGGCTGTAGGCGATCGCGGTGTCGGCGGCCTTGTCGAAGATCTTGCCCTTGCCGTCGGCCTGGGCCTTGGCGCGGGCGGTGTTGTAGACCTTCTCGAACACTCTGGGCACGCCCAGGATCAGGGTCGGCTTGAAGGAGGCCAGCTCGGCGGTGACGTTCCGGACGTCGGAGACGTGGCCGAGCTTGATCGGCGCCATGATCGGGGCGATCTCGACGATCCGGGCGAACACGTGGGCCAGCGGCAGGAAGAGCAGCACGGAGCTCTCGCCGGTGTGGAACAGCGGGGCCAGGCGCTCGACCACGTTGCCGCACTCGGCCAGGAAGTTGCCGTGGGTCAGCTGGCAGCCCTTCGGGCGGCCGGTGGTGCCCGAGGTGTAGACGATGGTGGCGATGTCGTCGGGGCCGGCGGTCCGGCGGCGCTCGTGGACGGTCGCGTCCGGGACGTCCTGCCCGGCGGTGGCCAGCGCGGCGATCGCCCCGCCGTCGATCTGCCAGGTGTGCTCCAGCCCGGGCAGCCGGTCGCGGACCTCGGCGACCACCCCGACGTGCTGGTCGGTCTCGGTGATCACGGCGACCGCGCCGGAGTCGCCGAGGATCCACTCGACCTGCTCGGCGGAGGAGGTCTCGTACACCGGCACGACGATCGCGCCGGCCGTCCAGATCGCGAAGTCCAGCAGCGTCCACTCGTAGCGGGTGCGGGACATGACGGCCACCCGGTCGCCGGGCTCGATGCCCGCGGCGATCAGGCCCTTCGCGGCGGCGTGCACCTCGGCCAGGAATTGGACCGACGTCAACTCCTGCCAGTGGCCGTCCACCTTGCGGCTGAGCACGGCGACGTCCGGGTGCTCCTCGGCGTTCCGGTGCACCGGGTCGGCGAGGTTGCCGCCGCTCGGTACCTGGTAGAGGGCCGGAAGGCTGAAGTCGAGCAAGACTGCTCCTCGTTCGCGACGCTGCGGGACGGCAGGACGTTACTGCCCGGTAGGCAGCTTCGACCAGGGGGGTCGGCTCCGGTGTTCGAAGTGTCACACCCGGCCGGGTCCGACCTGGCCGTGACCGGGTCGTTCGAATGGCACCCTACGACAGCGCAGGGCGACCGGCCGGTAACATGCCCGGCCGTCCGGCGCCCGCCCGCACCTCGGCCGCCCCGCGCCGCCGCGCCGCCCACCGGGCGCGATAGCCTGCTCCGGGCGGACCGGGCCGAGCGCGCCCCGGCCGGACCGGCAGGCAGATGGACGAGGCGGAGGGCCATTCCATGGCGGAGCACACCAGGTCGAGCATCACCATCGACGCGACCCCGGCCACGGTCATGGCGGTGATCGCCGACTTCGCCGCCTACCCGGCCTGGACCGGCGAGGTCAAGGAGATCGAGGTCCTCGGCACCGGCGAGGACGGCCGCGCCGCCGAGGTCCGGCTGCTGCTCGACGCCGGCGCCATCCGCGACGAGCACGTCCTCGCCTACACCTGGGACGGCGACCGCGAGGTCTCCTGGACCCTCGTCCGCAGCCAGATGCTCCGCTCGCTGGACGGCTCCTACACCCTCGCCCCGCTCGCCGGCGGCCGCACCGAGGTGACCTACCAGCTCGCCGTGGACGTCAAGATCCCGATGCTCGGCATGATCAAGCGCAAGGCCGAGAAGGTCATCATCGACCGCGCCCTGGCCGGTCTGAAGAAGCGCGTCGAAGGCTGACACGACCGAACGGGGGCCGGACGGCATGACGGCGACACGCACCATCCTGGTCAGCGGCGACGCTGGCGCACCCACGGTGGCCGCCGCCACCGCCCTGCACGCCGCCCGGCGCGGCCACCGCACCTGGCTGCTGGCCGCCGACGACCCGCACCGTGCCCTGGACTCCGCCCTCGGCACCCGGCTGGAGCCCGAACCGCTCCACCACGCACCGGGCCTGACCGTCTCCCGGATCGACGAGCAGGCCGCCTTCCGCTACGCCGTCGGCGCGCTCACCGGCCGGCTCAAGCCCGCCCTCGACCTGCTCGGCGCCGAACAGCTCGACCCCGAGGAGCTCACCGCCCTCCCCGGCATCGCCCGGCTCGCCCTGCTGCGCGCCCTGCCCGCCGCCGACCAGGACGTCCTGGTCGTGCTCGCCCCGCCGCCCGCCGAGCTGATCGCCGCCCTCGCCCTGCCCGAACAGCTCGCCCGCTACCTGGACCGGCTCGTCCCCGAGCAGCGGCAGGCCGCCCGGGCGCTGCGCCCGCTGCTGGCCGGGCTGGCCGGCGTCCCGATGCCCGCCGACTGGCTGTACGAGGGGCGTACCAAGGCCGCCGCGGCACTGGCCGAGTCCCGCGCCGCGCTCACCGACCCCGGCACCAGCGTCCGGCTGGTCGTCCGGGCGGACGGCCACCCGTACACGGAGCTGCGCCGGATCCGGGCCGGGCTCGCCCTGCACGGGCACCGGCCGGACGCCGTGGTGGTGCACGGCGCGCTGCCCGCGGCCGCCGCCTCCTCGCCCGACCCGTGGCTGGCCGCCCTGGCCCGCCGCCGGCAGGAGGAGCTGACCGGGCTCGCCGCCGAGACCGACGCCCCGGTGCTGGTCGCCGGCCTGGACGACGCCACCCTGGAGGCCGTCGCCGACCGGCTCTACGGCGACGGGGACGGGCCCGAGCGGCTCGCCCCCGAGCCCTGGCCGGTCGAGGACCGGCTCGCCGAGGAGGGCCTGCTGGTCTGGCACCTCGACCTGCCCGGCGCCGACCGCTCCGAGCTGGACCTGGTCCGCCGGGGCGACGACCTGGTCGTCGGGGTCGGCACCCACCGCCGGGTGCTCACCCTGCCGTCCGCGCTGCGCCGCTGCACGGTGGCCGGGGCGGGGCTGCACGACGGCGTGCTCTCGGTGCGGTTCGCGCCGGACCCGGCGCTCTGGCCCCGGGGCTGACGGGGGTTCGGCGGGGGGACCGGCCGGATTCGGTCAGGGCTCTGGCGGGCCCTGGGCCGGGTTCGGCGGCTTTCCGGGCGGCCCGGCCGGTCGGGTAGCGTCGGGCCGGAGGGCCGCGGGGTGCGGCCACGGCTGAGGAGGCGCCCGCGATGACCAGCACCGACGACCGCACCGAGCCCGGCGGCCGGCCGGACGGCGAGCAGGGCGGCCAGGGGCACCCGTTCGGCCCGGAGCTGGGCCCGCTGGTGGACGAGGTGCGCCGGTTCGCCGGTGCGCTCGGCGACAAGGCCCAGGAGGCGAGCGCCACCACCCTGATCACCCTCTCCGGGCTGGCCGACAAGCTGCGCACCCAGCAGCCGGAGGTCTACTCCCACCTCGCCGCCGCCGGCACCGGGCTCGCCGCCGCGGGCAGTGAGCTGCTGGCCGCCTACCGCGCCGCCGTGGCCGGGCACGAGAGCCGCTGGACCGCCGGGCAGGGCGCGCCGACGGAGAAGATCGACCTCGACGGCGACGGCGACGGCGATGGCGGCCGTGACTCCGGCTTTGACGAGGCTGACGGGCCGTCCGCCAAGCAGTGAAACCGTGACTTCCGGAGGGTGATCGCGCTGCTCTCGTACGTCACGAAGAAGGAGATTAGATACGACTTTTGAAGCATCCCGGCCGCGTCGGCCCAGAGTTGTCTTCGGATAATGTATGCGAGGCTGTGTACGGGGGCCGGGTTGGGCGGTAGCGTTCCGTCCAGCGGAACGAGTGAATAGCTGAGGGACACATGGCTCTGACCATCGGCGTCGATGTCGGCGGGACCAAGATCGCGGCAGGCGTGGTCGACGAGGCGGGCGCGATCCTGGCCCGGACCAGGGTGCCCACCCCGGCCGACCCGCAGTGGGCGGTCGACGCCATCGCGCAGGCCGTGCGCGAGCTCAAGGAGGAGCACCCCGACGTCACCGCGGTGGGCGTCGGCGCCCCCGGCTTCGTCGACAGCAACCGCTCCACGGTGATCTTCGCCCCCAACATCGACTGGGAGAACGAGCCGCTGCGCGGGCGGGTCGAGGAGCTCACCGGCCTGTCCACCGTCGTCGAGAACGACGCCAACTGCGCGGCCTGGGCCGAGTTCCGCTTCGGCGCGGCCGCCGACCACCAGGACATGGTGCTGATCACCGTTGGCACCGGCATCGGCGGCGGCATCGTCCTGGACGGCCGGCTGCACCGCGGCCGCTTCGGCGTGGCCGGCGAGATCGGCCACCTCAACATGGTCCCCGACGGCCTGGCCTGCGGCTGCGGCGGCAAGGGCTGCTGGGAGCAGTACGGCTCCGGGCGCGCGCTGCGCCGCTACGGCCGGGAGAAGGCCGCCGCCGACCCGCGGCGCGGCCACCGGATGCTGGAGCTCAACGACGGCGTGGCCGAGACCATCCGCGGCATCCACATCACCCAGGCCGCCGAGGAGGGCGACCCGCTCGCCCTGGAGTGCTACGCCGAGCTGTCCGACTGGCTGGGCCGCGGCATGGCCGACCTCGCCGCGCTGTTCGACCCGGCCGTCTTCGTGCTCGGCGGCGGCGTCTCCGACTCCGGCCGACTGCTGCTCGACCCGGTCGCCAAGGCCTTCGAGCACTACCTGACCGGCGGGGTGCACCGGCCGCGCGCCGAGGTCGTGCTGGCCTCGATGGGCTCCGCCGCCGGCATCGTCGGCGCGGCGGACCTCGCCCGCGTCCCGTAACCGCCGTACCCCTTCGAGCCCGCCGGCGGCGGTGCGACCGGGCCCCGACCGCTCCCGGACGCGCCGCCGCCGTCGCACGTCCCGGCCCGGCCGCGTACGGTCGGAGCGTTCCGGTGACCGCCCAGGGGAGGACCATGAGCGCCGTGACCACGACCGCCGCCGAGGCCGGGCCCGGCGCCGCGACCGCCGTATGGGCCGAGCCGCTGCCGCCGCCCGGCCCGGGCCGGCTGCGCCTGCTCAGCTACAACATCCGCTCGCTGCGCGACGACCGGCGGGCGCTGGCCCGGGTGATCCGGGCCTGCGAGCCCGACCTGGTCTGCGTCCAGGAGTCCCCGCGCTACTGGCGGCCCGAGGGCCAGGCCGCCTGGCTGGCCCGGAGCACCGGGACGGCCGTCCTGGCCGGCGGCGGCCGCACCGCCGCCGGTCCGCTGCTGCTCGGCCGGCCCGGCGCGGTGGAGCTGCTGGGGGTGCACGACCGGCTGCTGCCCAAGACCCGCGGCCTGCACGCCCGGGGCTTCGCCGGCGCGCTGCTGCGGCTGCCCGGCACGGCGCCGTTCACCGTCACCAGCTGCCACCTCAGCCTGGACCAGGAGGAGCGGTACGGGCAGTTCGAGCTGCTGCTCGACCAGCTCGGGATCACCGAACTCGGCATCGTGGCAGGGGACTTCAACGAGCACCCGGACGGGCCGGGCTGGCGGCTGCTGGCCTCCCGGCTCCAGGACGGGTACCCGACCGCGCCCTGGGGAGGCGAGTTCACCTCCGTGCCGGAGCGCCCCTACCAGCGGATCGACGCCGTCTTCGCCACACCCGGGATCACCGTCCTCGGCTGCGGGGTGCCGCACGGGCTGCCCGGTGTCACCGAGGCCGACCTGCGGGCCGCGACCGACCACCTGCCGGTGCTCGCCGTCCTCGAACTGCCGCCCGGCCGACCGGACGGCGCGACGGGCGGCCGGACGGACGGTTAGACCACGGCGCCGTGGTCCGGGTCCTCCGGCTCGTCCTCGTCGCGGTCCTTCATCCGCGCGACCAGGGTGACGAAGCCGCCGAGGAAGGCGGTGATCCCGACCCAGGCGGGCCAGCCGGAGATCTCCCGCCAGACCACCGCGTCGACCAGCAGCAGCGCCGGGCCGCCGAGCACCGCCAGCCAGGCGAACTTGGCGGTCACGTCGGCGGGCGGCAGCGGCGGGGGCTCCGGCGGGACGAAGTGGCCCTCGTCGGTCTCCTCGGCCAGCTCGAAGTCGCGCGGGCCCGCGCCGCCCGCCGGCATCACCGGCCGGCCGGAGCGGGGGCGGGGCTGGGGGGCGAGGTCGGAGAGGTCGTCCTGGTCGCCGCGACCGCCGGGGCCGCCCTCCTTGTGGCCGCCCTTGAGCTCGTTCTGCGCCCGGAGGTTCTCGACCTCGGGCCAGTTCGGGTTGTTGAGGTCGACCGGGTCGTCGAACTGGGCCACCAGGGCGGCGAAGATCGCGTCCTGCTCGGCCTGGCTGCGCTCGGGCGCGCGGCGCGGGCGGCGTTCGGCGGCCTCCCCCGGGGCGCCCTCGGCGGTGTTCCCGGCGGAGCCCCCGGCGACGTCCTGGACGGGCGGGGGCGTCGGGGTGCCGTCCGGGCCGGTACGGTCCGTCGGCGCACCGCCCGGGGCGGCGGCGTTCGTCCCGCCGTCCTTGGTCGCGCCGTCCTCGCGGGGAGTCTCGTCCCCGCCGCCCGCCGTGCTGCTCTCGTGCACTTCCGGCCCTTCAGCCATGGTGATCGTCGGATTCGACCCGGGTGACGCCCGCCGCGTGCGCGGGAGCCAGCCGTCGGATGAAGTCCTGGCCGGCCGCGAATATTTCCGCCGCGTCGTGGTCCAGCGTCGCGACGTGGAAGCTGCGCTGGCACAGCCGCTCCGTCACGTCCGTCGAGGATATCCGGGCCAGCACCAGTTCCGAGTTGGCCGGCGAGACGACGTGGTCCTGCGGGCTGTGGAACAGCAGCACCGGCTGGGTCACCTCCGGCAGCAGCCGCTGGACCTCCCGCCACAGCAGGCTCAGCGACCAGGCGGCGTGCAGCGGGGTGCGGTCGTAGCCGACCTCGGTCACGCCGGCCCGGGCGATGTCATCGGCGACCCCGGGCAGGCTGGGGACCAGGTGGCGCAGCACCGGCAGCAGCGCGCTCGCGGGGGTGTCCGAGCGCACCGACGGGTTGACCAGCACCAGGCCGGAGACCGTCGGCCCGTGCAGCGCCGCGAGCCGCAGCGCCAGCGCGCCGCCCATCGACAGCGCGCAGACGAAGACCTGCTCGCACTCCTCGGCGAGCGCCAGCAGCTCCCGCTCGACCTCGGCGTACCAGTCCTCCCAGCGGGTGAGCTGCATGTCCTGCCAGCGGGTGCCGTGCCCGGGCAGCAGCGGCAGCGACACGGTGTGACCGGCCGCCGCCAGCTCGTCGGCCCACGGCCGCAGCGACTGCGGCGAGCCGGTGAAGCCGTGGCAGAGCAGCACCCCCACCGGTCCGCCGCGGTGGCGGTACGGCTCGGCACCGGGCAGCAACGGCATGGCGGACTCCTTCGCGGGCGGGTGGCGCTGGGGGAGGGGACGCTGGAGGGGAGGTGCTGCGAATTCGCATCGTCCCACGCTCCGCGCCGGGTCGTACACCCCCTACGAGCAGGCCGGGTACGGCCGCTACGGCGGGGCCGGGCACAGCGGGCGGCCGCGGGGCATTAGGATCGACCGGTCCGCATAACAGGAGGCCCGGGTTGTTCTACCGACTGATGAAGATGATCGTCGCGCCACTGCTTCGGATCTTCTTCCGGCCCTGGATCGAGGGCGAGGAGAACATCCCCACCGAGGGTGCGGCGATCATCGCGAGCAACCACCTGTCCTTCTCGGACTCGTTCTTCTTCCCCGCGCTGATCAAGCGCCGGGTCACCTTCATCGCGAAGGCCGAGTACTTCAACACCCCGGGCCTCAAGGGCCGGTTGACCGCCGCGTTCTTCAAGGGCGTCGGCCAGCTGCCGGTGGACCGCTCGGGCGTGCGCGGCGCCGGCGAGGCCGCGATCCGCAGCGCCATCGCGGTGCTGGAGGAGGGCGAGCTGTTCGGCGTCTACCCCGAGGGCACCCGTTCGCCCGACGGCAAGCTGTACCGCGGCAAGGTCGGCGGCCTGGCCCGCGTCGCGCTGGCCACCGGCGCCCCGGTGATCCCGGTCGCCATGATCGACACCGAGAAGGTGCAGCCGCCCGGCCAGGTGGTCCCCAACTTCGGCATCCGCCCCGGCATCCGGATCGGCCGCCCGCTGGACTTCTCCCGCTACCACGGCATGGAGAACGACCGCTTCATCCTCCGTTCGGTGACGGACGAGGTGATGTACGAGATCATGCGGCTCTCCGGCCAGGAGTACGTGGACATCTACGCGACCGCCGCCAAGCGGCAGATCGCCGAGGACAAGAAGAAGGCCGACGCCGAGCGCCGGGCCGCCGCCAAGGCGGAGAAGGCGGAGGCGGCCGAGGCCGAGAAGGCGGAGAAGGCCGAGCGGGCCGCCGAGGCGGAGAAGGCGGCCGAGGCCGAGAAGTCCGCCGGGGCGGGCACCGCGGAGAAGCCGGAGAAGCCGGAGTAGGCGTCCGGGCGGCCGCTCCGAGCGGCCGCCCGGACAGGCCCGGGGAGGGGCGGGGCGGATGACGGACGACGGCGGCAGAGCCGGCGCGGTCGGCGGCACGGTGGCGGCCGGCGGCATGTCCGTCGAACTCCCGCTCTGGAAGGCGATCTCCTACTTCCGGGTGCTGGCCCTGTGCTACGCGCTGCTGCGGTACTTCAACTCGTACCTGCACTTCCTGCACCCGGTGGCCGGCTGGATCTTCCTCGGCGCGCTGACCCTGTGGACCCTGGCCAGCACCCGGGCCTTCGCCAACCCGCAGCGCTGCACCCGGTTCGTCCTGGGCACCGACCTCGCCCTCGCCGTCACCGGCATCGTGATGAGCGGCATGACCGACTCCCCGGCCCGGATCAGCCACGGCGCGCCCACCCTGCCGACCATCTGGGCGGCCGGCACGGTGCTGGGCTTCGCCGCGAAGGGCGGCTGGCGCCCGGCGGCGGCCTCGGGCTCGGTGATCGGCGTCGCCAACATCCTCGGCCACGGCGGGCCGACCGGCGACAACATCCACAACATCGTGCTGCTGATGGTGGCCGGCTGCGCGATCGGCTACGTGATCGAGCTGGCCCGGGCCAGCGAGGCCACCCTCACCCGGGCGCTCCAGGTCGAGGCGGCCACCCGGGAGCGCGAGCGGCTCTCCCGGGACATCCACGACGGCGTGCTCCAGGTGCTCGCCCTGGTCCAGCGGCGCGGCGCGGAGCTGAGCGGTACGGAGCCGGGCGGCGGGACGGGCTCCGGTACGGACTTCGCCGAGCTCGGCCGGCTGGCCGGTGAACAGGAGCGCGCGCTGCGGGCCCTGATGACGGGCGGTCCGCTGCCGGAGCAGCGCGCGCCGCGGTCCGACGCCGCCGAGCCGCCGGACCCGGACGCCCCGCGCGACCTCACCGCGCTGCTGCGCCCGTACGCGGACGAGCGGATCACGCTCTCCGCCCCCGGCACCCCGGTGCCGCTGCCCGGTGCGGCGGCGGGCGAGCTCGCGGCGGCGGTCGGCGCCGCCGTCGACAACGTGCGCAAGCACGCGGGGGAGCGGGCCCGGGCCTGGATCCTGGTCGAGGACGAGCCGGAGGCCGTCACGGTCAGCATCCGCGACGACGGCCCCGGCTTCGCCCCCGGCCGGCTCGGCGAGGCGGAGCAGGCCGGGCGGCTCGGCGTCTCCCAGTCCATCCGCGGCCGGCTGCTGGACCTCGGCGGCACGGCCGAGCTGTACTCGGCGCCCGGGGAGGGCGTCGAGGTCGAACTGCGCGTCCCGAGGAAGGCCACTCCATGACCGACCAGCCGATGACCGACCAGCCGACCGCCGACCGGCCGGTGCGGGTGATGGTGGTGGACGACCACCCGATGTGGCGGGACGCCGTCTCGCGCGACCTCGCCGAGGCCGGACTGGACGTGGTGGCCACCGCGGGCGACGGCGAGGAGGCCGTGCGCCGGGCCCGTGCCTGCACGCCGCAGGTGGTCGTGCTGGACCTCAACCTGCCCAGCCTGTCCGGCGCGGAGGTGTGCCGCCAGGTTGTCGCGCACGACCCGGCGGTCCGGGTGCTGGTGCTGTCGGCCAGCGGCGAGCACCAGGACGTGCTGGAGGCGGTGAAGTCCGGCGCGACCGGCTACCTGGTGAAGTCGGCCGGGCGGGAGGAGCTGCTGGACGCGGTGCGCCGCACGGCCGTCGGCGACGCGGTGTTCACCCCGGGCCTGGCCGGGCTGGTGCTCGGCGAGTTCCGCCGGCTGGCCGCCGAGCCGGCCCCGGCCTCGGCGCCGGCCGCCCCGCAGCTGACCGCCCGGGAGACGGAGGTGCTCCGGCTGGTGGCCAAGGGACTGTCGTACCGGCAGATAGCCGACCGGCTGGTGCTGTCGCACCGGACGGTGCAGAACCACGTGCAGAACACGCTCGGGAAGCTGCAGCTGCACAACCGGGTGGAGCTGGTCCGGTACGCCATCGAGCAGGGCCTGGACGACGAGATCTGAGCGCCGCCCGGCCTGCTCCACGGCGCCGCCGGCTCAGCGCAGCGCGGCCGTCGCCTCGCGCAGCAGGCCCGCCACGATGCCGACCCCGTCACGGGTGAGCACCGACTCCGGGTGGAACTGGAGCCCCGCGAAGCCGTGCCCGCGCAGCGCGTGCACGTCGCCGGTGGCGGCGTCCCGGGAGACCTCGACGCCCTCGCCGAGGAGCCGCGCCGCGTCGGCCTCCGAGCAGCGCGCGGTGAAGGTGTTGTAGAAGCCGACCGTGCGCTTGGCGCCGAACAGGTCGATGCGCTCCTGCGCCCCCTGGTACGGGACGGCCTTGCGGCCCAGCGGGAGCCCGAGTTCGGCGGCCAGCAGCTGGTGGCTCAGGCAGACCGCGAGCAGCGGCGAGGTGCGGGCGCCGGAGCGGACGGCGGCCAGCGCGTCCGCGACGATCGGCCGCAGCAGCACCATCTTGGGGTCGTCGGCGAGCGCCGGGTCGCCCGGGCCGGGGCCGAGCACCAGCGCGCCCCGGTGCGCCGCGACCCGCTCGCGCAGCCCCGGCTCGTCGTAGCGGGCCACCGTCACCCGGTGGCCGAGCGAGCCGAGCAGGTGGGAGAGCATCGAGGTGAAGGTGTCCTCGCCGTCCACGACCAGGGTCGGCTCGGCCTCGGTGATCTCGGCCGGCTGCTGCATCCGCAGCCAGAACGGCGCGAGGTCGGCCCGGCGGGAGTCCAGGGCGGCCTGCACCCGGTGGTCGTCGGCGAGCCGGGGCCCGGTCGGGTGGGGCAGCCGGGTGGGCGCGGGCCGGGCGCCGATCGCGGTGAGCACGCCGGCGGCCTTGGCGTGGGTCTCGGCGACCTCGGACTCCGGGACGGAGTGGCGCACCAGGGTGGCGCCGACCCGGACGACCAGTCGGCCGGTGGCCGGGTCGATGTCGGCGGTGCGGATGCAGATCGGCGAGTCCAGCAGCTGCCCGCCGCTGGCGGCGCGGCCGATCAGGGCGAGCGCGCCGGAGTAGTAGCCGCGTCCGGTGGGCTCGTAGCGCTTGATCACCCGGGTGGCGTTCTCGACCGGGCTGCCCGTGACGGTGGCCGCGAACATCGTCTCGCGGAGCACGTCGCGGACGTCCAGCGAGGTGCGCCCGCGCAGCTCGTACTCGGTGTGGGCGAGGTGGGCCATCTCCTTGAGCCGGGGCCCGAGCACCTGGCCGCCGAGGTCGCCGACCGTGCACATCATCTTGAGCTCCTCGTCCACGACCATGGTGAGCTCCTCCAACTCCTTGGGGTCGTGCAGGAACTGGAGTAGCGAGTCGAGGTCGGAGCCGCCGGCCGGGTAGCGGTAGGTGCCGGAGATCGGGTTCATCACGACGGTGCCGCCGCTCTGCCGGACGTGCACCTCGGGGGAGGCGCCGACCAGGACCCGGTCGCCGGTGTGCACCAGGAAGGTCCAGTACGCGCCGCGCTCCTGCTCCAGCAGCCGCCGGAAGAGCGTCAGCGCGAGCTCGGGGGAGAAGTCCTCCATCGTCGCGTGGAAGTCGCGCCGGATGACGAAGTTGGCGCCCTCGCCGTTCCCGATCTCGTCCTGGATCACCCGGCGGACGATCGCGGCGTACGCGTCGTCGTCCACATCGAACCCGCCACCGGCAAGTGAGACCGGCAACTTCGGTAGGGCGTAGGTGAATTCGGCCAACGGCAGGGCGTGCTGCTCGGTCACCGAGAGGGCCTGGAGCGGGGTGTCGTCGTCGTGCGCCTCGAAGCCGCGCTCGCGGATCTGGCGGTACGGGACGAGTGCGAGCAGGTCGTGCACCGGGCCGCCGCCGGCCGGTGGGCCGCTGCGTACGGGCAGGTCGGCGAGGTGCTCGTAGCTGTCGACGGTGCCCAGCAGCACCTCGACGGTGTCCGGGCTGAGCCGGGGCGTGCGGCGGTGCAGCAGGGCGAACGCGGGGGCATCGGGGCCGGTGAGACGGGCGAGCAGGTCGACAGCGGTGGTCACGGGAACGGCTTCCTTCCGGGTGGACTGGTGAGAGGCGGTGCAAGGTCCGCTCCCGGAGGGCCGTCTGCTCAGACGCCGACGGCCGCCCCGAGGGGCGGCCGTCGTGTTCGTCTAGGAACGCGCCAGTTGTGGGCCACCCTGGGGGGAGGCCCACCACCAGGAGTGGCTGTGGGGCGCGTGCATGGTTCGAGACTAGCGGATGCGTCGGGGCGGGTGAGGGGCATCACGTCTTTGTCCGAGATGTGTCTCATTCCTCGGGCAATAGGCACGAGTCACTCCTGCCACCC
Source organism: Kitasatospora sp. SC0581 (assembly GCF_048159585.1). Lineage (NCBI taxonomy): Bacteria > Bacillati > Actinomycetota > Actinomycetes > Kitasatosporales > Streptomycetaceae > Kitasatospora > Kitasatospora sp. SC0581. The sequence goes on from NZ_JBLRWA010000002.1 coordinate 390,916, forward strand.
CGTAGCCTTGGCGGTGTGACCGCTACGACTGAGACATCGAGGGCTGCCCACTCCTGGCAGTCCCTGCCCGCGGCGCAGCAGCCTGAATGGCCGGACCAAGAGGCTCTGCGCAAGACCCTTGCCGAGCTCGCGTCCTATCCGCCGCTCGTCTTCGCCGGCGAGTGCGACCAGCTGCGCGCCCGGCTCGGAGCCGTGGCGCGCGGGGAGGCCTTCCTCCTCCAGGGCGGTGACTGTGCCGAGGCCTTCGACGGCGTTTCGGCGGAGCACATCCGCAACAAGCTGAAGACGCTGCTCCAGATGGCCGCCGTACTGACGTACGCGGCCTCGGTGCCGGTGGTGAAGGTCGGCCGCATCGCCGGCCAGTACTCCAAGCCGCGCTCCAAGTCGACCGAGACCCGCGACGGCGTGACCCTGCCGGTCTACCGGGGCGACTCGGTGAACGGCTTCGAGTTCACCCCCGAGTCCCGCATCCCGAACCCCGAGCGCCTGAAGCGGATGTACAACGCGTCCGCCGCGACGCTCAACCTGGTGCGCGCCTTCACCACCGGTGGCTACGCGGACCTGCGCCAGGTGCACGCCTGGAACCAGGACTTCGTCCGCAACTCGCCGGCCGGCCAGCGCTACGAGCAGCTCGCCCGGGAGATCGACAACGCCCTGGCGTTCATGAGCGCCTGCGGCGTGGTGCCGGAGGAGTTCAAGGCGGTCGAGTTCTTCTCCTCGCACGAGGCGCTGGTCCTGGACTACGAGACCGCGCTGACCCGCGTGGACTCGCGCACCGGCGAGCTGTACGACGTCTCCGGCCACATGGTGTGGATCGGCGAGCGCACCCGGCAGCTGGACCACGCGCACATCGAGTTCGCCTCGAAGATCCGCAACCCGATCGGCGTCAAGCTCGGCCCGACCACCTCGGTCGACGACGCGCTCGCCCTGATCGAGAAGCTGGACCCGGAGCGCGAGCCCGGCCGCCTGACCTTCATCACCCGGATGGGCGCGGGCAAGATCCGCGAGCACCTGCCCACCCTGGTGGAGAAGGTCACCGCCTCCGGCGCCCGGCCGGTGTGGATCTGCGACCCGATGCACGGCAACACCTTCGAGGCCTCCAGCGGGCACAAGACCCGCCGCTTCGACGACGTCCTGGACGAGGTCAAGGGCTTCTTCGAGGTGCACCGCGCGCTCGGCACCCACCCGGGCGGCATCCACGTGGAGCTGACCGGCGACGACGTCACCGAGTGCGTCGGCGGCGGCGACGAGGTCCTGGTGGACGACCTGCACCAGCGCTACGAGACGGCCTGCGACCCGCGCCTCAACCGCAGCCAGTCGCTGGACCTGGCGTTCCTGGTGGCGGAGATGTACCGCGGCCAGTAGGCCCGGTGCCCGTCCGATGTGACGAAGGCCCCTCCGGATTCGGTGTCCCCGAGCCCGGAGGGGCTTTTTCGTACCCGTTTCGCCGGGTAAGGTAAGCCTCAGTGAACTAAGGCTGACCTTAGTCAAGATCCACTCCGCTTCACTCCCGGGAGAGACCGCGATGTACGTGTGCATGTGCCATGCGGTCACCGAGGACCAGGTGAAGAAGGCGATCGACGGCGGTGCCAACACCCCGCGCCAGATAGCGAAGGGCTGCCGGGCCGGCACCGACTGCGGGTCCTGCGTGCGGCGCATCCAGGCGCTGCTCGGCGAGCACGGCGCCCGCCCCTGCCCGACCGCCCGGCTGGCCGCGAAGCTCGGCCTCGCGGACCCGGAGGACCCGGCGGCGCCGTCGGCTCCGGCCCCGGAGGCCGCCCCGGTGGTCCCGCTGCGGGTGACCCGGGCGAACCGGGCGGCCTGACCGGACCGGGCTGCCTGACCGGGCCGGGTGGGCCGCGGCCTCAGGACTCCGGCTGCTCGATCACCGTGGCGAGGTAGAGCGCCTCGCCGAGCTTCTCCAGCAGCTCCAGCTGGGTGTCGAGGTAGTCGATGTGGTGCTCCTCGTCGGCCAGGATGTCCTCGAAGATGTTCGCCGAGGTGACGTCGTTCTTGGCCCGCATCACCACGATCCCGCGCTTGAGCCGGTCGATCGCCTCGACCTCGATCTGGCGGTCCGCCTCGAACATCTCCTTGACCGTCTGGCCGATCCGGACGTGGAACAGCCGCTGGTAGTTGGGCAGCCCCTCCAGGAACAGGATCCGGTCGGTGAGCGTCTCGGCGTGCTTCATCTCGTCGAAGGACTCGTGCCGGGTGTACTTGGCGAGCTTCGTCCAGCCGAAGTTCTCCTGCATCTTGGCGTGCAGGAAGTACTGGTTGATCGCGGTCAGCTCGGCGGTGAGCTGCTCGTTGAGGAACTCGATGACCTCGGGATCGCCCTGCATGGTGATGCCTCCTGCACTCGTGCTGCCGTGTGTCCTGCGCTGAGTCCTGCGTGAAGTCCTGCGGTGGGTCCGGTACTGAGTCCTGCGCTGCGCATCCTGGCACCGCTTTGGGAGGAAATTCCAGTAAGTTCACACTCACTAGGACATGTGTCGGAATATCCGATTCATGGTGAAACGTGCTGGTGGGCGGCCGACCGCTGGGCCGTACGGGCAGGGGCGCGGATCCGCGCAAAGGGGCGCGCGCCGAGGCTCGTCCGCCGTCTGTCACCATGGATCCATGGGTCAGTCGAAACACGAACCGCTTCCGCCGTCTGACCCGAGGCTCCCCCCGGGACAGCGCGCGCAGCGCGGCTGGCCCGCCCTGCACTACGGGCCGGTGCCCCGCTTCAAGCCGCTGACCTGGGACCTCCAGGTGTTCGGCGCCACCGCCTCGGCGGAGAAGCACAGCTGGGACTTCGAGGCCTTCGGCGCCCTGCCGCGCAGCACCGTCGTCGGGGACCTGCACTGCGTGACCAAGTTCTCGGTGCTCGGCAACGAGTGGACGGGCGTGTCGGCCGCCGCCGTGCTCGACCTGGTGCCCCCGGCGCCGGGCGTCACCCACGTCATGGTCTGGGCCGAGTACGGCTACAGCGCCAACCTGCGCCTGGCCGACTTCGCCGACCCGCGCACGCTGCTCGCCACCCACCGCAACGGCGAGGCGCTCACCGCCGAACACGGCTTCCCGGTCCGGCTGGTGGTGCCGCGGCTGTACGCCTGGAAGGGCCCCAAGTGGGTGCGCGCGGTCGAGTACATGCGGGCCGACCGGCGCGGCTTCTGGGAGGAGCGCGGCTACCACAACCTCGCCGACCCCTGGGGCGAGCAGCGCTACTCCTACCAGGAGGAGCCCGGCGACGGGCCGCTGCGCTGAGCCCGCCCGGGGCCTAGAACAGCGAGAACTTGACGGTCACCACGCTGCGCTGCGGGCGCCGCTCGCCCGCCGCCGGGCTCTGGCCGGAGGAGGTGACCGCGCCGAACACGTCCCAGCCGCTGGTCTGCATGGTGAAGCCCGCGGCCTGGAGCGCCTTCTGCGCCTCGTCCTTGCCCATCCCGGTGACGTTCGGGACCGGCACCATGCCCTTGCTGACCACCAGCGACACCGCGCTGTTCTCCTGCAGCAGCTGCCCGGCCGCCGGCGAGCTGCTGATCACCGAGCCCTCGGGCACCGTGTCGTCGTAGGTCTCGGTCACGCCGCCCCTGGTCAGCTGGGCGCCGGTCAGGGCCGCGGCGGCGTCGGCGGCGCTCTTCCCGGTGAGGTCCGGCACCGCGATCCGCTTGGGGCCCTTGGAGAGGGTGACGGTGACGCTGTCGCTCTTGCGGGTGCGCGCGCCCACCCCGGGGTCGGTGGCGATCACCTGCCCGGACGGGACGGACTCGCTGAACACCTCGACGAACCTGCCGTGCAGGCCCTCCTTGTCCAGGACCCGCTGCGCCTCCGCCCGGTCCTTGCCGAGCACACCCGGCACCGAGCCGTACAGCCCCTCGGAGATCCCGTAGGTGACGCCGCCGATCGCCAGCACCAGCGCGGCCAGCGCGGCCGTCCAGACCAGCGTCCGGCGGGGGAGGCGGCGCAGCGGGCCCGGCCGGGGCCGGTGCCGGTGCACCGGGGTCGGCTCGTCGTACGGGCGCGGCTCGGCGAGCAGCTCGTCCATCAGCTCCGGCGGCATGTCCAGCACGCTGGTGCGCTCCGTCGGCGGGGCCTCGGCGGGCCGCGGCAGCGGCTGGATCACCGAGGTCGGCTCGCTGGTCGGGTAGCGCGGGCTGGGGCGGGTGGAGGCCGGCGGCTCGGCGTCCAGCGCGGCCGGGGCGAGGGTGCGGCGCACCCGCTGGAGGGCGGCGAGCAGCTCGACCGCGTCGTACGGGCGGGCGCCGGCGGACCGGGCGCAGGCGGCGGCCACTATCGCGTCCAGCTCGGGGCCGACGGCGGGGGCGACCAGCGAGGGGGCCGGGACGTCCTCGTGCAGGTGCTTGTACATCACCTGGACGGGGTTGTCGCCGGTGTGCGGGCGGCGGCCGGTGAGCATCTCGTACAGCAGGATGCCGGACGCGTAGACGTCCACCCGCTGGTCGGTGGGGGCGTCCGGGAGGATCTGCTCGGGGGCCAGGTAGGAGACGGTGCCCATGACGGTGCCGCCGGTCGCGGTGGTGGTCGAGGTGGGCGCGCCGTCGGCGCTGCCGAGCACCCGGACCAGGCCGAAGTCGGCGACCTTGACCAGGCCGCCCTCGGTGATCAGCACGTTCTCGGGCTTGACGTCGCGGTGGACCAGCCCGGCCCGGTGGGCGGCGCCGAGCGCGGCGAGCACCGGCTCCAGCACGTCCAGCGCGGCCCGGACGGACAGCGCGCCGCGGTCGCGCAGCAGGTCGCGCAGGGTGCGGCCGGGCACGTACTCCATGGCGAGGAAGACGTGGCCGCCGTCCGCGCCCTGGTCGAAGACGTTGACCACGTTGGGGTGGGTGAGCCTGGCGACCGCCTTGGCCTCGCGGATGAAGCGGGCGGTGAAGCCCTCGTCACCGGCCAGCGAGGGGTGCATCACCTTGAGCGCGACCACCCGGTCCAGCCGGGTGTCGGTGCCCCGGTAGACGGTGGACATCCCGCCGGTCGCGATCCGCTGCTCGACCCGGTACCGGTTGTCGAGCAGGGCGCCGATCAGGGGGTCGTGCAGTGCCATGTCCACTCGGAGAGTCTAGGGTGCGGGACCGCCCGGTCCCGGCGGACACCGCCTCCGGGACCGGCTTGTGACATGCGCGACGGTTCAGAAAGCCGGGTGCTCGCGGGTGTCCAGGTCGGCCCGGCCGGCCATCGCGGAGGAGGCCTCGGCGTGGAAGCGGCGCGGGATCCGGCCGGCCCGGTGGGCGAGCCGGCCCGCCTCGGCGGCGTGCCGCATCGCCTCGGCCATCAGCACCGGGTCCTGAGCCCTGGTCACCGCGGAGGCGAGCATCACCGCGGCGCAGCCCAGCTCCATCGCCAGCGCCACGTCGGAGGCGGTGCCGGCGCCCGCGTCCAGGATCACCGGGACGCCCGCGCCCTCCACGATCAGCTGGAAGTTGTGCGGGTTGCGGATGCCCAGGCCCGAACCGATCGGCGAGCCCAGCGGCATGATGGCCGCACAGCCGACGTCCTCCAGCTTGCGGGCCAGCACCGGGTCGTCGTTGGTGTACGGCAGGACGGTGAAGCCGTCGTCGACCAGCGTCTCGGCGGCGTCCAGCAGCTCGATCGGGTCGGGCAGCAGGGTGCGCTCGTCGGCGATCACCTCCAGCTTGACCCAGTCGGTGCCGAGCGCCTCGCGGGCCAGCCGGGCGGTCAGCACGGCCTCGCCGGCGGTGAAGCAGCCGGCCGTGTTGGGCAGCACCCGGATGCCGTTGCGGGTCAGCACGTCCAGGACGGAGCCCTGGGTGGTGGCGTCGACCCGGCGCATCGCGACGGTGGTCAGCTCGGTGCCGGAGGCGAGCAGCGCGCGCTCCAGGACCTCCAGGCTGGGGGCGCCGCCGGTGCCCATGATCAGCCGGGAGGAGAAGGCCGTCCCGGCGATGGTCAGCAGATCGTCGGCCATGGTTCAGCCTCCCTGGACGGCGGTGAGGATCTCGATCCGGTCGCCGCTGCCCAGTGCCGTCCCGGGCCACGAACCGCGCGGCACCACGGCCTCGTTGAGCGCGGCGGCGACACCGGTGTTGGCGGCGCTGACGGAGGCCACCAGCTCGGCGAGGGTGGTCGTGGCGGGCACCCGGCGGGGCTCGCCGTTGACGGTCAGGGCGATCTCGGCCGGGGCGACCGGGTTCGGGGCGTCCTCGTGCACGGCGTTCTCGTCTGGGGCGTGCTCGTTCGGGGCGTTCTCGGTCAGGGCGATCTCGGTCATGCGGAGGCCTTCGCGACGGGGGATTCGGAGGAGAACCGGGCGGGGGTGAACGGCCTTGCGAGCTCGGGGACTTCACCGGTGACCAGGTACTCGGAGACCAGGTCGGCGGTCACCGGGGTGAGCAGCACGCCGTTGCGGTAGTGGCCGGTGGAGGCGACCAGCCCGGGCAGCGGGGCCGGGCCCAGCAGCGGGGCGTTGTCCGGCGAGCCGGGGCGCAGCCCGGCCGAGGTCTCGCGCAGCGGGAGTTCGGTGATCCCCGGGACCAACTCGTGGGCGTCCCGCAGGAGTTCGTACACCCCGCCGGCGGTGACGGTGGTGTCGTAGCCCTGCTCCTCGGTGGTCGCGCCGACGACCAGTTCGCCGTTCTCCCGGGGGACCAGGTACATGTGCCGGCCGCGGACCACGGCGCGGACGTTGCGGGAGAGGAACGGCCGGTAGGCCTCCGGCACGTGCAGCCGCAGCACCTGCCCCTTCACCGGGCGGATCGCGGGCAGCACCCCCTCGGGCAGACCGGGCAGCCGGTGGCTGTGCGGGCCGGCGGCGAGCACGACCTGGTCGGCGGTCACCGTCTCGTCGGTGCTCAGCCGGGCGCCGGTCGCGCGGCCGTCCTCGACCAGCAGCTCGACGGCCTCGGCGCGGTGCAGCAGGACGCCCGCGCGCCCGCAGGCGGCGACCAGGGCGGTGAGCAGGCGCCGGGGGTCCACCTGGTGGTCGTCCGCGGCGTGCAGGGCGCCGCGGACGGCGGGGGCCAGCATCGGCTCCAGCCTGCGGGCCTCCCGGCCGGTCAGCCAGGTCGAGTCCAGGCCCAGCCGCTGGTGGAAGGCGTACAGCTCGCGCAGTTCCTCGCGGTCGTCGGAGTCCAGCGCGACGGCGATCGTGCCGCAGCGGCGGTAGCCGGTGTCCAGGCCGCCGCTCGCCTCGGAGAGCTCGGCGGCGAAGGTCTCGTACCGCTCGTTCGAGGCCATCCCGAGGCGCAGCAGCGGCTCCTCGCCGTACTGCAGCTCGGTGACCGGGGCGAGCATCCCGGCCGCGACCCCGGCGGCCCCGCCGCCGTGGGCGGGGTCGACCACGATCACGTTCCGCGCCCCGCGCCGCGCGGTGCGCCAAGCGACGGCGAGGCCGATGACGCCCCCGCCGATCACCAGCACGTCGGCATGGGTGCCTGATGGCAAGCGTGACAAGGCTGCTCTTCTCCCTTCGCCGGTATGACCCGGATCAGGTTCGGACGGTCGCAGGCCGTGTCAGCCCGCCTCTCAGCCCGGTCCGCCGGGCTCCCGTGTGGTCCTCCCACCTTAACGCCGGGGGTCGGCCCGGCCGAAGGCCCGTACGCGGGGCGGACGGCCCGGAGGCCGCCGCGTCGCGCTGAGTACAGTGGCGGGCGTGGCAGAGCTGAGCGGAACGGATCGGGTGGTCGTCGTCGGAGCCGGGCTGGCCGGGGCGCAGTGCGCCCTCAAGCTGCGGCAGGGCGGCCGGCAGGGGCGGATCACGCTGGTCGGCGAGGAGCCGCACGCGCCGTACGACCGGCCGCCGCTCTCCAAGGACGTGCTGCTCGGCAAGGCCGACTCCACCGCCCTGGACATCGACTACGGGCAGCTCGGCATCGAGCTGCTCACCGGCCGCCGCGCCACCGGCCTCACCCCCGGCGTGCTGCACACCGACGGCGGCGACCTCCCGTACGGCTCGCTGGTGATCGCCACCGGCGCCGTGCCGCGCGCCCTGCCCGGCGCCGAGCGGGCGCACCTGCTGCACACCCTGGACGACGCCCTGGCGCTGCGCGCGCTGCTGCGCCCCGGGCTGCGGCTGGTGCTGGTCGGCGCGGGCTGGATCGGCGCCGAGGTGTCCACCGCGGCCCGCGCGGCGGGCTGCGAGGTGACGGTGGTCGAGGCCGGCCCGGCGCCGCTGCCCGGCGCGCTGCCGACGGAGCTCGGCTCGGCGATGGCCGCCTGGTACGCCGAGGCCGGGGTCGAGCTGCGCTGCGGGGTCGGGGTGGCCGCCGTCGAGCCCGGCGCGGTGCTGCTGGCGGACGGCTCGCACCTGCCCGCCGACGAGGTGGTGGTCGGCATCGGGGCCCGCCCCGCGACCGGCTGGCTGGCCGGCTCCGGGGTCGAGCTGGACGCGACCGGCGCCGTCGTCGTGGACGGGCGGCTGCGCACCTCGGTGCCCGGCGTCTTCGCGGCCGGCGACTGCGTCAGCTACCCCTCGGCCCGGGCCGGCGCCCGGCTGGCCGTCCAGCACTGGGACCACGCGCTGCGGTCCGGCGAGGCGGTGGCCGCCGCCGTCCTGGGCGCGGACGCGCCGGCCTACGACCCGGTGCCGTACTTCTGGTCCGAGCAGTTCGGGCGGATGGTCCAGTACGCCGGCCGGCACGCCGAGGGCGACGAGCTGGTCCGGCGCGGCGACCCGCGGGGCGCCGACTGGTCGGTGCTCTGGCTGCGCGACGGCGTGCCGAGCGCGCTGCTGACCGTCGACCGGCCGCGCGACCTGGCCCAGGGGCGGCGGCTGATCGAGCGCGGCACCGCGCTGGACCCGGCCCGGGCGGCCGACCCCGCGGTACCGCTGAAGGCGGCCGTCGCGGGGTAGGCGCGGGGCAGGTCTGGTGCGCGGTGGGCCGCGGAGGTGGCAGTCTGGTGGCGTGAGTGAGATCGAAAGCAAGATTGAATCCCTGGTCACCGACTGGATGTACCTGCCCGACATCTCGGAGCAGTGGGGGGTCCGGGTCACCGAGGTGCGTGACCTGGTCAAGAACGGCGGCCTGATCGCCGTCCGGCGCGGCCCCAACAAGTCGCTGCAGGTCCCGGCCGCGTTCATCGACGGCCCGGGCCTGGTCAAGCACCTGTCCGGCACCCTGACCGTCCTGCGGGACTGCGGGTACAACGACGCGGAGATCCTGGAGTGGCTCTTCACCGAGGACCCGTCGCTGCCCGGCAGCCCGATCCAGGCGCTGCGGGAGAACCGCGGCACCGAGGTGAAGCGCCGCGCCCAGGCGATGCTGATCTGATGGCGGCGGACACGCCGCGCGCCGGGCTCGCCGACGCCCGGCTGTACCTGTGCACCGACGCCCGCCGGGAGCAGGGCGACCTCGCCGAGTTCCTGGACGCGGCGCTGGCGGGCGGGGTGGACATCGTCCAGCTGCGCGACAAGGGCCTGGAGGCCAGGCAGGAGCTGGAGGCCCTGGAGGTCTTCGCCGACGCCTGCCGCCGGCACGGCAAGCTGCTGGCCGTCAACGACCGCGCCGACGTCGCCCACGCGGCCCGGCCGGACGTGCTGCACCTCGGCCAGGACGACCTGCCGGTGCCGGCCGCCCGGGCGATCCTCGGCGAGGACGTGCTGATCGGCCGCTCCTGCCACGCCGAGTCCGAGGTGGACGCGGCGATCGCCGAGCCCGGGGTGGACTACTTCTGCACCGGCCCGGTCTGGCCGACCCCGACCAAGCCGGGCCGCCCGGCCCCGGGCCTCGGCCTGGTCTCGTACGCGGCGAAGCAGGACACCGACCGGCCGTGGTTCGCGATCGGCGGGATCGACCTCGGCAACCTGGACGAGGTGCTCGCCGCCGGTGCCCGCCGGGTCGTCGTGGTGCGGGCCATCACGGCCGCGGCGGACCCCCGGGCGGCCGCCGCCGAGCTGTCCCGCCGGGTGCGCGCCGCGCTCTGAGCGGCGTCCCGGGTCTCGGTGGGACCCCGCAGGACCGGCCCGGGGCCGTCGCCGCCCGTCAGTGCGTTCAGTACTTGCGGACGGTGGCGGCCTCGGCCAGTGCCAGCAGCACCGTACGGGCCCGCTCGTCGGCGAGCGGCGCCGCCTCCAGCGCGGCCAGCGACTGCCGCATCAGCTCCTCGATCCGGCGCTCCACCAGCTCCGGCGCCCCGCTGCGGGCGACCAGCCCGCGCAGCTCGGCGACCTCCGGGGCCGCCAGGTCCGGCGCGCCCAGCCGCTCGTCCAGGTGCCGGGCGTCGGCGGCCGGCAGGCCCCGCATCGCGTGCGCGACCAGCAGGGTGCGCTTGCCCTCGCGCAGGTCGTCCCCGGCCGGCTTGCCGGTGACGGCAGGGTCCCCGAAGACGCCGAGCAGGTCGTCGCGCAGCTGGAAGGCCTCGCCCAGCGGCAGCCCGAACGCCCCGTACGCCTCGACCAGCTCCGGCCCGGCGCCGGCCAGCAGCGCGCCCACCTGGAGCGGCCGCTCGATGGTGTACTTCGCGGACTTGTAGTGCAGGACGGTCTGCGCCCGCTCCAGCGCGCCCTCGTCCGTCGAGTCGCCGGCCACCGGCTCCAGCACGTCCAGGTACTGGCCGAGCATGACCTCGGTGCGCATCAGGTCGAACACCGGCTTGGCGGCGAGCACGGCGGCGGGCTCCAGGCCGGAGCGCAGGAACAGCTCGTCGCACCAGATCAGCAGCAGGTCGCCGAGCAGCACCGCGGCGGAGGCGCCGTACTGCTCGCGGTCGCCGCGCCAGCCGCTGTCGCGGTGCAGCGCCTCGAAGCGGCGGTGGACCGAGGGCAGGCCGCGGCGGGTGTCGCTGCGGTCCATCAGGTCGTCGTGGACGAGGGCGCTGGCCTGGAGCAGCTCCAGGGCGGCGGCCGCGTTGGCGATCGCCTCGCCGGTCGCGCCCGCGGCCGGGCCGCCGGCGCCGCGCCAGCCCCAGTAGCAGAAGCCCGGGCGCAGCCGCTTGCCGCCGTCCAGCAGGAAGTCGCGCAGCGCGTCGGCGGCGGGGGCCAGCTGGGGCGAGATCTTGTCGAGGAGCACGGACTGGCCGTCCATGAACGCGGCGAGCGCCGCGTTGACACGGGTGCGGACGTCCTCCACGTCCATGGGATTGGCCGCACTGCCGGCCGCGTTGCCGGCCGCACTGGTGGCCGCACTGAGGGCCGAACCGGGGCTGGCCGGCCGGGTGCTGGACGAGGTCACGATGGGGCTCCGCTGGTTCTCTGGGGTGCAGCAAGCGTAGCGGTGCGGCCGGGAACGGCTGTGCGAGCGGCTCGGCCCGGGGTGCGGGGGAGGGGCGGCGGAGCCGTTCCGGGGCGAAACGGAACGTCTTCCATCAGTTGTCTCAATAGATGGAATACGGTTGTCCGGCCCCTTCGAACGCCGGATAGCCTGCCAGCATGGCACTCGGAATCGCTTCCACGAGAACGGATCGCGCACTGACGGTGCGCGAACTCCTGGCGGCCGGCAAGCGCTCCTTCTCCTTCGAATTCATGCCGCCCCGCACCGAGGCCGGCGAGCAGAAGCTCTGGGACGCCATCCGCCGGCTCGAACCGCTCGACCCCAACTTCGTCTGCATGACGTACGGCGCCGGCGGCTCCTCGCGCGAGCGCACCGTCAACATGGTCGGCCGGATCGCCACCGAGACCACCCTGACCCCGGTCGCCCACCTCACCGCGGTGGACCACTCGATCGCGGAGCTGCGCAACATCATCGGCCAGTACGCCGACCAGGGCGTGCGCAACGTCCTCGCGGTCCGGGGCGACCCGCCCGGCGACCCGATGGGCGAGTGGGTCAAGCACCCCGAGGGCGTCACCTACGCGTACGAGCTGGTGGAGCTGATCAAGGGGATCGGCGACTTCTGCGTCGGCGTCGCGGCCTCCCCGAACATGCACCCGCGCTCGACCGACTGGGACGAGGACATCCGGCACTTCGTGGCGAAGATCCGCTCCGGGGCCGACTACGCGATCACCCAGATGTTCTTCGAGGTGGACGACTACCTGCGGCTGCGCGACCGGGTGGCGGCCGCCGGCTGCGAGACGCCGATCATCCCGGAGATCATGCCGGTCACCAACGCCAAGCAGCTGGAGCGCTTCCCGCAGCTCAGCGGCTCGGCCTTCCCCGTCGACCTGGAGGCCCGCCTGCGGGCGGCCATCGACGACCCGGCGGCGCTGCGGGCCATCGGCATGGAGCACGCCACCGCGATGGCCGAGCGCCTGCTCGCCGAGGGCGCGCCGGGTCTGCACTTCATCACGCTGAACCACTCGACGGCGACGCTGGAGATCTACCAGAACCTGGGGCTGCACCAGCGCTGAGCGGGCGCCGCGGGGGCCTGCTCCCGCCGCGCCGACGCCGGGTGTTCACGAGCCCGTCACCGTACCGACGGTGGCGGGCTCGGTCGTGTGCGGCCGGTGCCCGGGCGGCGGGAACGCGATGCGGTACCCCGGCCGTTGAACCGGTACAGTCGCCGCACACGCGCGGCGCACACGCGCGGGTACGCGACTGGAGGTAGCGGGGCGGATGGGCATCGGATACCTGCTGCTGTACGTCGCGTTGGCGGTGGTGGCGCTCTGGCTGGTCGCGGAGGTGCTGCTGCAGAACCGGGCACCGCTGCACTGGCGGGTCCTGGCCCTGGCCGGCTTCCTGGGCGTGGCCGCCGGGATGGTGCTCGGCTCGGTCGTGGTGATCGGGGCCGGCGCCGCGCTGTTCGCGGTCGGACAGGCCTTCGTCACCCTCTCGGTCAAGCGCGGCCACCAGACCGGCTGGTCCCTGCGGGAGCCCGACGGCAGCCTGCCCGGCCCGCTCGCCAAGGTGCCGCTGCTCGGCGCCCTCACCGGCGGCGCCGCCGCGGTGGCGGCCGCCGCGGTCGCCCGCAAGCGGGTCGGCGAGGTCAGCCCCGTCGAGGAGACCCCGGCCTCCGCGCCGCTGCCCACCCCGCTGCCCTCCCCGGTGCCCGACGAGGTGCCGGAGGTCGAGCAGACCGCCGCCTTCGAGATGCAGGAGCTCGCCCAGGACGGCGTCTACGCCCCCGGGTACTACGAGCAGCAGCAGCCGCAGGTCCAGCAGCAGCCCCAGGACCCGTACGCCCCCGCCTATCAGGCCGGCTACGACCAGCAGCAGTGGCAGACCCAGCAGCAGCCCGCCTACGCCTACGACCAGCAGCAGACCTACGGCGGCTACCCCCAGCAGCAGCCCGACCCGTACGGCGGCTACCAGCAGCAGCACCAGCAGCAGGACCCGTACGCGGGCTACCAGCAGCAGCCGCAGCACCAGCAGGCCTGGGACCAGACCGCCCAGCAGCAGCCCCAGCAGTGGCAGCCCCAGCCGGACCCGCACACCCAGGGCATCCCGCAGCAGCCGATGTACGACCAGAACCACGGCTACCAGCAGCAGAACACCTGGCACCAGCAGGGCTGACCCGCCCGACCGGGCCGACCGGGCCGTTACGCCGGGCCGATCAGGCCGGCGGTGATGCAGGCCGACATGCCGACGCGGGCGAGGCCGCCGCCGGGGTGGGCGTTGCCGCCGATCAGGTAGAGGCCGGGGACGGGGGACTCGTTGGCGGCCTTCAGCCAGGAGCCCGCGGAGCCGGCCAGGGCCGGGCGGGCGACCGCGCCGAACAGCGCGCCGGTCTCCCGGCGGGTGTCCTCCGGGGTGCGCACGACCCGCCACAGGATCCGCTCGCGCAGGCCCAGGCCGGCCGCGTCCACGTGGGCGAGCAGCCGGTCGGCGTAGCGGTCGGCGAATCCGGGGACGGTCCAGTCGACCTCGTCCTGGGCCGGGACGGTCGCGGTCAGCACCACGCTCTCGTGGTCGTCGTCGGGCCGCAGCGCCGGGTCGTCCGGGCGCAGCACCTGGACGGTGGGGCGCTCGCAGGGCGGCTCCGAGAGCGTCAGGGCGTTCGCCTCGGCGGCGGGGTCGGCCGCGTGGACGACCGTGCGGTGCGGGGTGCCCTCGGGCCGGGGGCCGCGCAGGGCGAGCAGCACGCTGAAGCGGCCGGGCACCTCCACCGGCTCCCACTCCTCGGGCGGCAGCCCCGGCCACTCGGCGAGGCCGTGGCGGTAGAAGGCGTCGGTGTCCATCGCGGAGACCACCAGGTCCGCGTCGATCCGGCCGTCCGCCGTCTCGACCCCGGTCGCCCGGCCGCCCTCGACGACCACCCGGGTGACCGGGGTGTCGAAGCGGAACGCGACCTTGCGCAGCTCGCAGCGCCGGTACACGGCGTCCGCGAGGGCCCGCAGCCCGCCCCGGACGTACCAGACGCCGAAGGACTGCTCCATGTACGGCAGGACGGTGGCCCCGGCGGGTGCCAAGGCCGAGGTGAAGCCGTACCGCAGCGCGGGCTCGCACAGCAGGGCGGTCAGGCCGGGGTGGCCGTCGAGCTCGCGCGCGGCCACGTGCTCCAGGGACCACGGCTGGGCGCGGCGCAGCCGGGCCAGGCCGGTGCGCGGCGGGACGGGGTACGGGTCGGTGCCCACCAGGGCCCGGTCGGCCGGGGACAGCACGCCGCGCTCGGCCGGCAGCGGCTCCTCCAGCAGCGGGCGGCGGGTGGCCTCCCAGACCGTCCGGCCGTGGTTCATCACCGCGCTCCAGCGGGCGCCGGAGCCGGCCCCGAAGGCGGCGTCCAGCGCCTGGCTGACGCCGCCGCGGGAGGCGTTCGGCAGGGTGACGGCGGTGCCGTCGGGGAACAGGTGCCGGCTCTCCGGGTCGACCGGGGCCAGCTCGACCAGCTGCTCCAGGGGCTCCTTGCCGGTCTTCAGCGCGAGGTCGCGGTAGACCGCCGGGAGGGTGAGCAGGCCGGGCCCGGTGTCGAAGGCGAAGCCCTCGCGCTCGTACCGCCCGACCATGCCCCCGTAGGTGCCGCCCGCCTCGCAGACCGTCACCCGGTGGCCGAGGGTCGCCAGCCGGGAGGCCGCCGCGAGCCCGCTCATTCCTGCGCCGATGACGACGATCTTTGCCATGGCACCTGATCCTAGGACCAGTCTCAGGCGCTCCCCGCCGCCGCCCGGGCGGCCCGGCGTTCGCGGCGGCGGGCCCGGAAGGCGCGGATCCGGCTGACCGCCAGCCAGACCAGCAGCAGCCCGGCGGCCAGGACCACGGCGGCGACCGAGGCGGCCAGCCAGGGGTGGAAGATCGCCAGGGTGATCAGGCCGGCCACCGAGAGGTCCTCGGCCATGCTGACCACGATGTTGCTGGCCGGCTCCGGGGAGGTGTTGACGGCCATCCGCAGCGAGGCCTTCACCAGGTGGCTGACCAGCGCCGAGGTGCCGCCCATCGCGCCGGCCGCGACCTCGCTCAGCGAGCCGGGGTCGTTGCCCGCGATCAGCACGCCGACGGTGGCGCCGGCGACCGGCCGGATCACCGTGTGCACGACGTCCCAGACGCTGTCCACGTACGGGATCTTGTCGGCCACCGCCTCCAGCGCGAACAGCACCGCGGCCACGACCAGCACGTCGGTGCGCTCCAGCGCCTGCGGCACCGAGTCCGCGTCGGCGAACCTGCCCAGCAGGCCGAGCAGCAGCACCACCGCGTAGGCGTTGATGCCGCTGGCCAGTCCGCTGGTGAAGATCAGCGGCAGGACCGTCATCGCGTCCCCCTCCTCGTCATCGCGTCCCCTGGTCGTCCGGTGGGCCGGTACCGCCCGGCCCCGCCGTACCGTACCCGGCACCCGGGACGCCGTGGACGCACCCGCCGGTTCCGGCGGCCGGCCGGACCGGGACGGGCCGGGGCGCACTGAGTACAAATACTCAGATCCGCGGTTGAGTACGTCAGCGGATGGCCCCCGACCTGCGGAGACGGGAGAGTGGTGGCACCCGGGAGGGCGGCGCGTCGGGCGCCGGGCCCGCCCGGGCGGCGGATCCGTCCGTCCCCCGGCCGAACCGGCCCGGGGAGGCGGCGGACGGACCGCCACGGGGCTGGTCACGGTCCCCGCACCGCCGACACGGGGCGGCGGAGCGGGCCGGGGGGAGACCGGCCGCGAGGGGGGAGCTCGCCACCGCCGACCACGGGGGAGCGGCGGAGCGACGGCACGGCGGCGGCGCGGAACCGGGGGAGGACCGCGCCCGCCGCCGCTACGCCTTTTCCGGACGCCCTTCCGGAGCCGCCCGGGGCGCGGCCGGCCCGGCCGGATTGTCAGTGGTGCCGTTCACGATGGAGGGGCACGGACCACCCGGTCCGCGCGCTGCCTCGGAACGGGGGAGACCATGACCGTCAGCCGTCCTGAGCCCGTCACCGCCCGCCTCCACTCCGCCGCCCCGCCGCACCTCCCGGGCCCGTCCGCCGGGCGCCCCGCCGGAGCCGACGTCCACCCCGTGCTGCGCCGGGTCGCCGCGCCGCCGGCCGCCCTCGACCTGCTCGCCGACGCCCACCGCACCCTCACCCGGGCCCGCGCCCTGGAGGACCCGCTGGAGCGCTACGCCACCGCCCACCTGGCCGCGCTGCGCACGGTGGCGGCCGTCCTGGCGGTGCGCGGCCGCCCGGAGAAGAGCCCGCGCCGGCGCAAGGCCATCCGCAGCGCCTGGGAGGTGCTGCCCGAGGTGGCCCCGGAGCTCGCCGAGTGGGCGGTCTACTACGGTGCCGGCGCCCGCCGCCGGGCCGCCGCCGAGGCCGGGATCAGGGGCGCCGCCTCGGCCCGCGACGCCGACGACCTGGTCCGCAACTCCGCCCTCTTCCTGCGGCTGGTCGAGCGCCTGCTCGGCCTGCACGCCGCGCCGCCCCCGCCCCGGCTCCCGTCGGACGGCGTCGTGGGCCCGGCAAGGATCCCTGGGACAGGCTCTAAGGTGGAGGCAACCTGATCGAACTGCACGTGCCAAGGAGTCCCACCTTGTACCCGACGCGTCCCCGCAGTGCCCTGCGTACCGCCGTGGTGTGGGAGGTGGTCCGGGCGGCCCTGGAGAAGCGGTCGGCCGAGCTGGACCAGCCGGTGCTCGACGTGGTCGACACCGGCGGCGGCACCGGGAACTTCGCGGTGCCGGTCGCCAAGCTCGGCCACCGCGTCACCGTGGTCGACCCGAGCCCGGACGCCCTGTTCGCCCTGGAGCGCCGGGCCGCCGAGGCCGGTGTGACGGACCTGGTGCGGGCCGTCCAGGGTGACACCCAGACCCTGCCCGAGCTGGTCGCCCCCGGCAGCGTGGACGCGGTGCTCTGCCACGGCGTGCTGGAGGTCGTGGACGACCCGGCCGAGGCGCTCGGCAGCCTGGCGGGCGCCCTGCGCAAGGGCGGCGTGGTCAGCCTGCTGGCGGCCAACCGCAACGGCGCCGTGCTGGCCCGCGCGCTGGCCGGCCACTTCACCGAGGCCCGCACCGTGCTGTCCGCCGCCGACGGCCGCTGGGGCGAGCAGGACCCGATGCCGCGCCGCTTCACCGGCGAGGAGCTGGGCCGGCTGGCCGAGGCCGCGGGCCTGCGGGTGCAGTCGGTGCACGGTGTACGGGTCTTCTCCGACCTCGTCCCCGGCGTGCTGGTGGACACCGAGCCGGGCGCGCTGGACGCGCTGCTGAAGCTGGAGGAGGCCGCCGCCGCGCAGCCCGCCTTCCACGCCGTGGCGACCCAGCTGCACCTGCTGGCCACCCTGGCCTGAGGCGCCCCTCCCGGCCCGCGCGCCCCATCACGCGCGCCTCCGCCGTCGTACGGTTTTTTTGCCCGCCGTACGGCGGTGGTTCGCGCCCCGGAGGCCCGCCGGTTCCCGCGCCGTGACCCCTCGGTGGCCCGCCCGTTTCCGGGCCCGGCGGCGGCCGGGCGGTGCCGCCCGGCGGCAAACCTCCCCAGGTCCGGGACGATTCCATCCGATCGGGCACTTGTCCGGGGCGTGGCGCGTTGACTCCGATGCGGCCGTCCCCGCTCGAAGTGGCCCGTCCCACGCGGCGCAGACCACCCCGTAACGGGCCCACGGACCGTATGATCTGGGTAAAGCCGGAAAGCATGACAGCCGGACGCGTGGGGCATATGGACGACACGGGCCGGGTCCCCCGCACGGGCGTCCGACCGTGTGCCCCAAGGCTGATTGGACTTGCCTCCCCGACCGGGGTGGGCGGACCGGTCGCACCCGCGACCGACGAGTAGGAGGACTCCGTGCCGCTCTCGGAGCACGAGCAGCGACTGCTCGACCAGATGGAGCGAGCGCTGTATGCCGAAGATCCCAAATTCGCGTCTGCGCTTGAGGGAACCGGGCTGCGCACCTACACCCGTCGGCGGGTCTACCTGGCCGTCGCCGGCTTCGTGGTGGGCATCGGCCTGCTGATGGGCGGCATGGTCGTACCGGATCAGATCTGGGTCAGCGTCGTGGGCTTCCTGGTGATGCTCGGGTGCGCGGTGTTCGCCGTGACCGGCTGGCGCCGCGGTCCCGCGGGCCAGGGCGCCGGAGCCCGTCCGGCCGCCGCCCCGCGCCGCAAGGCCGGGATGATGGACCGGGTGGAGCAGCGCTGGCAGCGCCGCCGGGACGAGCAGACCGGCGGGTTCTGAGCCGCTCGGCCGATACGTACGAAGCCGGGGCGGGGAGTCGTTCGTCAGCCCGCCCCCGCGTCGGGTCCGGGAGGGAAACCCCCGGTCGGGACGCCCGGGTGGACCCCCAGCCCCCGGGGGGGACCCGCCGGACCCGGGCGGAGACGGCCTCGACCGCCCGGCCGACCGCGGCACCGGCCGTCGCCCGGGCCGCCCGCGCCGCGTCGGAGATCCGCCACCACAGCTGCGCCGAGGACGGCGGCAGCAGCAGCGCCCTGGTCCGTCCGGCCCGGCCGGCGGCCGCCCGCAGCCCGCGCCGCACGGTGCGGACGTCGGCGGCCAGCGGTTCGGTGACGGGCTGCCCGGGCGGGGCGTAGAGCACCCGCTCGGTGGCCAGCGCCAGTCGGCCGGTGGCCGCCGCAGAGTCCGCGTCCAGGTGGGCCTTCTCGGTGATCCGGTGGGCCGCCGAGCGCGGGGTGCGTGACTCGTCCGGGGGAATTCCGAGGTCCCAGGCGGAGTCGACCAGCTCGTCCCAGGCGGCCAGCACCTGGGCGTCGGTCAGCTCCGCCGCTCCGCTCCCGCCGGGCCCGCGCCGCCCGCCGCCGCCCAGCCGGCGTCGGCGCACGGCCGCGCGCCAGACCATCGGGACGAGCAGCAGGGCGATCAGCGCGAGCACCGCGGCCAGGGTGCCGAGCACCTGGCCGGAGAGCAGCCAGGACTCCTCGGCGGTCTTGGCGACGGCCTTGTCCTTGGAACCGCACTCGCCGAGCTGGCGCTGCTTGGCGGTGCAGTCCGAGCCGGAGCTCGGCAGCGGGGCGGCCGAGGCGGTCTGCGGGGCGGCGGTCGCCTGCTGGGTCGGCGCGGTGGTCGGGGCGGTGGACGCCTCGGTGTAGCGGGTCGGGACGCCGCGGCTCGGGGTCGGCTCGAAGCGCAGCCAGCCGTAGCCCGTGAAGTACAGCTCGGGCCAGGCGTGGTACATCCGGCCGGTCACCGAGTAGACGTTGCCGCCCTTGCTGTCGCCGGGGGTGAAGCCGACGGCCACCCGGGCCGGGATCTTCAGCTCCCGGGCCATCGCCGCCATGGTGGAGGCGAAGTGCACGCAGAAGCCCCGGCGGTCGCGCAGGAAGACGGCGATGGCGTTGCTGCCGGTGCCGCCGCTGACGGCGGTGTCGTACGTGAAGCCCGGCCCGGTGAACCAGTTGACCAGCGCCGTCGCCCGGTCGAAGTCGTTCTTCGCGCCGGCGGTGACGGCCTTGGCCTGCTCGGCGACGACCGGCGGCAGGTCGGTCGGGAGGGCGGTGTAGCGCTCCCTGATGTCCGACGGCGCGGTGCCCGCGAGGCGCAGCTCGTTGGCGGTGGGCCGCACGTCCAGGGCGGTGACGTGGTAGCTCAGGCCGCGGATCGCCTTGTCGCTGGTCGGCAGGACGGTACGGGTCAGCGGGTCGAGCTTCCAGGCGCTCCGGTCGGGGAGCTGGACGGAGGCGGCCGGGTAGGGCATCGGCAGCCAGCTCCCCCCCAGCCGCTCGTCGACCTTGAAGTCGCCCTCGAACCGGGCCACCTGGGGATCGCGCAGGCCCTCGGGGGCGGGCAGGGCCGCCGGGAGGTCCTGGACGGTGGTGCTGCCGAGCCGCCAGTTGACGCCGTCGAACTGGTCGAGCGAGCCGGTCCGCAGGTAGACCTGGTCGGCCAGCGGGGTGTCCAGGGTGTAGCTGAGCAGTTCCGCGTCGGTCGGCTTGGAGATCGCGGCCTCCAGGCTGACCAGCGGGTCGAGGCTGGTCGACAGGCTCCCGCCGACGCCCTTGCCGCCCGATCCGCCGGAGCCGGAGTTCAGCAGCCCGAAGCTCCAGTGCGGCAGGACCACCGGCAGCAGCAGCGCCACCGCCAGGGCCAGCACGCCGACCTGCCGCCCGCCCGGGCTGACCCGGCCGGACTCCACCGAGCCGCGCGCGCCGCCGTAGAACACCCGGCCCCAGCGGGAGACCCGGTCCTGGCCCTCGGCGAACAGCAGCAGCAGGTAGCCGGCCGCGGCGACGGCGAACCAGACCCAGCTGCCGTGCTCCCCGGCCAGGCCGTTGCCGACCGAGTACAGCGCCAGCAGCGGCAGCCCGGCCAGCGCCGAGCGCCGGTAGGTCACCGCGACGGTGTCCACCGCGACGGCGATCAGCCCGATCGCCGAGACCAGGATCAGCCGCAGTCCGGCGGTGGGCGGAGCCGGGATGGCGTACTGCTGTATGTCGTCCAGGCCGGCGGTGAAGACCTGGTCCAGGACCCGCAGCGCGGACGGGCCGGGCAGCATCCCGCCCTCGCCGGCGAAGCCGAGCAGCAGCAGGAGGAGCAGGACCAGCAGCTGCCCGAGCGGCACCGTCCAGCGGTACACCGGGGCGCGGCGCAGGCCCGCGCCGGCCGCGGCGACCACGGCGATCACCAGGAGGGCGTGGGTGAGCCAGCTGCGGGTGGTGAGCAGCGGCATCATGCACAGCGCGGCGAGGGCGGTGGCCAGCGCCGAGTACGCGGTCAGTTTGGCCCGGGTGGTCACGCGCCGGCCTCTTCTCGGTAGGGGGCG
This sequence comes from Kitasatospora sp. SC0581, assembly GCF_048159585.1. Lineage (NCBI taxonomy): Bacteria > Bacillati > Actinomycetota > Actinomycetes > Kitasatosporales > Streptomycetaceae > Kitasatospora > Kitasatospora sp. SC0581. Next base: position 411,844 of record NZ_JBLRWA010000002.1, read on the forward strand.
GTCGTCCGGCTGCCGTCGGCGGCCCGCCACAGGTCCGGTACGGAGTCCCCGGCCCGTACCGGGATCACCGTCCAGCCGGCTTCGCGCAGCTGCTGGACCCGGGCCCGGAAGTCGTCGCCGCCGGTGTCCGGGGCGAGCATCCGCAGGCCGGCCCAGGTGCCGGTGTCCAGCAGGAAGGCGATCGCCCCGCCGGCGCGGCTGCGCAGCCGGCCCAGCCGGGTGGCCTGGGCGTCGTCCAGCTCGCCGAGGACGGCGACCAGCAGGCCCTCGCCGCCGGCGCGCAGCGGGTCCTCGGCGCGGGACAGGGTGCCGCCGTCGGACAGGTCGGCGACCGCGAGGGCGTCCAGGACCAGCCCGGAGGTGTCGGCGCCGCTGTGGCTGCCGCCCGCGCCCGGCCCGGGCACCGACAGCCCGGTGTCGGTGAGCAGCCGGGTCTGGTAGCCGCGCTCCAGCAGGTGCACGGCGACCGAGGCGGCGCAGCCGACCGCCCACTCGAAGGAGGAGGCGGGGCCGCTGCCCCGGTGGGCGATCTCCCGGGTGTCCAGCACGACGGTGGCCCGGGCCTGCTGCGGCTGCTCCTCGCGGCGCACCATCAGCTCGCCGTACCGGGCGGTGGAGCGCCAGTGCACCCGGCGCAGGTCGTCGCCGGGCCGGTACTCGCGCAGGATCACGTCGTCGTCGCCGGCCAGCGCCAGGGTGCGGCTGTGGCTCTCGCCCTGGCCGATCCACTCGCCGCTGAGCCGTACCGACGGCAGCGCCTGGACCTGGGGGACGACGGTGAGGACGTCGGAGGCGGTGAAGGCGCGGGTCACCTCGCACATCCCGAACGGGTCGGCCAGCCGCAGCTGGAGCGGCCCGAGCGGGTAGCGGCCGCGCAGGTCGGAGCGGACCCGGTAGGAGACCTCGCGGTGGCCGCGCGGCTCGACCCGGTCCAGCACGAAGCGCGGGCGCGGCCCGAGCACGTACGGGACCTTGTCCTCCAGCAGCAGCACCCCGGTGGGCACCCGGGAGACGTTGTCGACCCGCAGGTGGACCCGGGCCTCCTGGCCGGCGACCGCCCGGCGCGGGCTGAGCCGGCGTCCGCTGGCCACCCGGTAGCGGGTGTTGGCGACGACCACCACGGCGACCAGCGGCAGCGCGGCGAGCAGGACGCCGACGCGCAGCAGGGCGTCCTGGTCGAGCAGGTAGGAGCAGGCCACCGCGGTGACCCCGGCGGCGAGGAAGGACCGCCCCCGGGTGGTGAGACCGCGGAACCCGGCCCGCAGTCCCGATGATTCGGACTGGGCCACCTCAGCCCCTCCGGACGGCCGGGCCGCCCTGCGGGCGCGGCAGCGGCAGCCGGGCGACCAGGTCGGCCACGATCTGCTCGGAGGTGCGGCGGCTGAGCTGGGTCTCGGCGGTCGGCATCAGACGGTGCGCCAGGACCGGGACGGCGAGGCGCTGGATGTCGTCCGGGGTGACGTAGTCGCGCCCGTCCAGCGCGGCGGCGGCGCGGGCGGCCCGGACCAGGTGCAGGGTCGCGCGGGGCGAGGCGCCCAGGCGCAGCTCGGGGCTGGTGCGGGTGGCGCCGACCAGGTCGACGGCGTAGCGGCGGACCGGGTCGGCGATGTGCACGGTGCGGACCAGGTCGATCAGCTTGAGGATGTCGGAGGCGTGCGCGACCGGCTGGAGGTCCTCCAGCGGGCTGGCGCCGGCGTGGGTGTCGAGCATCGCGAGCTCGGCCTCGGGGCTGGGGTAGCCGATCGAGATCCGGGCCATGAAGCGGTCGCGCTGGGCCTCCGGCAGGGGGTACGTGCCCTCCATCTCGACCGGGTTCTGGGTGGCCACGACCATGAACGGCGAGGGCAGTTCGTAGCTGGTGCCGTCGATGGTGACCTGGCGCTCCTCCATGGACTCCAGCAGCGCCGACTGGGTCTTCGGCGAGGCGCGGTTGATCTCGTCGCCGACCACGACCTGGGCGAAGATCGCGCCCGGGCGGAACTCGAAGTCGTGCCGCTGCTGGTCGTAGATGTTGGTGCCGGTGACGTCCGAGGGCAGCAGGTCGGGCGTGAACTGGATGCGGCGCACGGTGCAGTCGAGCGAGCGGGCGAGCGCCTTGGCCAGCATGGTCTTGCCGACGCCGGGCACGTCCTCCAGCAGCAGGTGGCCCTCGGCGAGCAGGACGGTCAGGGCGATCCGGACGGCCTCCGGCTTGCCCTCGATCACGCTCTCGACGTTGCCGCGCACGCGGTCCACGACCGCGGCGAGTTCGGGGAGCCCGGTCTGCCGGAACCCGCCCGCCCGCTGCGGTTCGCCCCCCGCGGGACTGCCGAGTCCGGCCTGATCCTTGTAGCTCGTCACCCGTATACGCTCCCTGGCACCCTGTGCCCGCCCCGTCCCGAGGCCGGACCCCACCCCATGCTTGACGCGGCCGTCCCGGGGGCGGTTCCGAACGAGGAGCCGGCGGCCGGGAAGGCGGCCTGCGGCCTGGCCGCCCCAGGTGGTTCGGGGTCCGACCGGCAGGCGCATTCTCCCCCGCGGGATGGCCAGAAGTCACCATTCGGCGGTGCCCGAATGCCCGGACACCGTCGGCCGGGCAGGGTCGGGGCGGGTCGCTCAGTCGATCTCGCGGAGCAGGCCGGTGTGGACGTCGAAGACGAAGCCGCGGACGTCGTCGGTGTGCGGCAGGAAGGGAGAGGTGCGGACGCGCTGCATGGACTGGCGGACGTCGCCGTCCAGGTCGACGAAGGCCTCCACCGCCCACTGCGGGCGCTGGCCGACCTCCAGCTCCAGCTCGCGGCGGAAGTCCTCGGTCAGCCCGAGCAGGCCGCAGCCGGTGTGGTGGATCAGCGCGATCGAGCGGGTGCCGAGGGCGCGCTGGCTGATGGTCAGGGACCGGATGGTGTCGTCGGTGACGACGCCGCCGGCGTTGCGGATGACGTGGGCGTCGCCGAGTTCGAGGCCGAGCGCGGCGAACAGGTCGAGTCGGGCGTCCATGCAGGCGACCACGGCGATCTTCTGCACCGGGCGGGCGTCCATGCCGCCGTCCCGGAAGGTCACCGCGTAGGCGCGGTTGGCCGTGACGAAGCGGTCGATGACGGTGGGTCTGGCAGGGTCGGCAGCGGCGTTCGGCGAGGGCCGGTCGGGTGTCACTGTCATGGGGGCGACGTTAGTGCGGATCGGGCCCGCGCGGTGGGGCCGGGAGCTACAGAACGGCGGGCCGTGATCGGGTGCATCGCCACAACGGGAGCTGCTCCCGGAGCGGCCGCCGCCGACCCCGCACGCGGGGCGGCCAGGGGGCGCGCGCCTGCCGCCGAAGGCCCCCGATCCGGACCGCCGCCGGTCCGCCCCGAGGGCCGCGACCTGCGGTGATCCGTACCGCCGCCCGGGTGGTGCGCCGGAGCGGGCCATTGACTGGCAGGGGCCGCGCGATAGAGTTTGCGGCGCAGTGGAGCACACCCGCCGGGGCCCGTCAACGGGGCTTCCCCGGCCGGTGCGGCCCGGTCGAAGCGGCCCGTGGCCTCCTCCCGCTCCGTGCCCACCTGGCGCACCTTCCCCGGCGCCGGGCGGTCACGACCTTCCCCTCGAGCGGGCGGGGACCACGGGCCGCTTCGTCGTGCCGGGGCACGGTGGGCGAGAATGGTCGCAGCTCCCGGACGTCGGGCTGCTCCGCACCGAGGAAGGGCGCCACCGCGCATGACCACCAACGAACCGGGCCCCAAGCACGTTCCGGTGATGCTCCAGCGGTGCATGGACGCGCTCGCACCGGCGATCTCGCGCCCCGGGGCCGTCGTGGTGGACGCCACCCTCGGCCTCGGCGGGCACAGCGAGGCGCTGCTGACCCAGTTCCCGGAGGTGCGGCTGGTCGCGGTGGACCGCGACCCGGCGGCGCTGAAGCTGTCCGGCGAGCGGCTGGCCCCGTTCGGCGACCGGGCGACCCTGGTGCACGCCGTCTACGACGAGATCCCCGAGGTGCTGGAGCGCCTGGACATCGACCGGGTCGACGGCGTCCTGTTCGACCTCGGCGTCTCCTCGATGCAGCTGGACGAGGCGGACCGCGGCTTCGCGTACGCGCAGGACGCGCCGCTGGACATGCGGATGGACCAGACCCGGGGGATCAGCGCGGCGGAGGTGCTGAACACCTACGGCCACGGCGACCTGGCCCGCATCCTCAAGGTGTACGGCGAGGAGCGGTTCGCCGGGAAGATCGCCTCGGCGATCCTGCGGGAGCGGGAGAAGGAACCGTTCACCAACAGCGCGCGTCTGGTCGAGTTGGTGCGGAACGCCATTCCGGCGGCGACCCGTCGGACCGGCGGGAACCCGGCCAAGCGGACGTTCCAGGCGCTGCGGATCGAGGTCAACGGCGAGCTGGAGGTCCTGGACCGGGCGATCCCGGGGGCGCTGGACGTCCTCGCGATCGGCGGCCGGATCGTGGTGATGTCCTACCAGTCGCTGGAGGACCGGCTCGTCAAGCAGTACCTGGCCGCCGGTGCGACCAACACCGCTCCGCCGGGGCTGCCGTTCATCCCGGAGGAGCACCAGCCCTGGCTCAAACTGATCACTCGCGGTGCCGAGCTGGCCACCGAGGAGGAGATCGAGGAGAACCGGCGCGCCGCGCCCGTACGGCTGCGGGTGGCGGAGAGGATCAGGGACCGAAGCAAGCGGGGCTGACGAACCGGCCCGGCGGGGTCCGAAGGGCGGAGGAAAGCGGTGGGGCCGGTGGCCGGTGAGGTCCGGGCGGGGCGGGGAGGACTCCCCGGGCAGGGCAGGGCGCGGATCACGGTCCGGCCGGGCAGGCGTCCGGTACGGAGGCGCACACCGTTCGCGGTGCTCGTCGTGGTGCTGCTGGCGGCCGGGCTGCTCGGCCTGCTCGCGCTGAACACCGCACTCAACGAGGGCTCCTTCGAGCTGTCCCGACTGCAGAAGCAGACCACTGTGGCGACCGACGAACAGCAGAGCCTCCAGCACGAGATCGACCAGAGCTCGGCCCCGGACGCGCTGGCCAGGCGCGCCGCCGAGCTGGGCATGGTCCCGGCCGGCGGGATGGCCTTCCTGGACGTCCCGAACGGCGGCAAGGTGGTCGGCACCCCCGGTCCGGCGCAGGACAGCCCGCCGGTCAAGCGGTCCACGGCCGAGCCGTGGCCGACCAGGACCCCCTCCGGTGCCGCCCAGCCGAGCGCGGCCCAGCCCGCCGCCGGGCCGTCACCGGCCGCGCCGCAGCCGGGCGGTGCCCCCTCGCCGGCCGCGCCGCCGCCCGCACCGGCCCCGGCGACGTCCGCCGGCGACTCGGTGATCCAGCTCAACCCGGTCTCGCCCGCCGCGGCCGCGAAGCCGAACGGAGGCGCGGGCCGATGAGCCAGTGGACCGTCAGAAGGGGTGACGGGCGCGAGGCGCCCGGCGAGCGCGGCGAGGTGGCCGCATGAGCACTCCACGTCAGCCGGGCGGGACCGGCGGTTCCGGCAGCGGCAACGGCCGCCGTCCGGTGCCCCGGGGCACCGCGCCGCGCGCGCAGTCCGCCGCCGGCCGCGGTCAGCCCACCAAGGCCCAGCCGGCCAAGGGGCAGCCGGCCAGGAGCCAGCCCGCCAAGGCCCAGCCCTCCCGCAGCCAGCCCGCGAAGGGCCAGCCCGCGCGCAGCCAGTCGGCCAAGGCCCAGCCCGCCAAGTCGGCCTCCGCCGGCCGTACCCCGCGGGCGCCGCAGCAGCGCCGCCCCGAGGGGCGCCCGCCGGCCCGCAGCCAGGCGGCGGTGCGCCCGAAGAGCCGTCCGCCGCTGCGCCCCAAGGCGCTCAAGCTGGCCGAGCCGAAGCGCCGGCTGCGGGTGATCTCCGTGGTGCTGTCGCTGGTGTTCTCCGTCTTCGCGGGCCGCCTGGTGCAGCTCCAGCTGGTGGACGCCGACGCGCTGGCCGCCGACGCCAACACCAACCGCTACATGAACATCCCGATCACCGCCGAACGCGGCTCGATAACGTCCTCCGACGGGGTCGCGCTGGCGGCCACCGTGGACGCGTACGACATCACCGCCGACCCGGCGATGTTCACCCCGGAGGCGACCGGCATCCCGGACGCGCCGGAGCAGGCGGCCGCGCTGCTGTCGCCGATCCTCGGCGTGCCCAAGGAGAAGATCGCCACCGACCTGCACACCCCCAAGACCCGCTACAAGCGGCTCGCGGCCCAGCAGACCCCGGCCGCCAAGAAGCAGATCAGCGACCTCAAGTCGGGCCTGGAGAAGCAGGCCGGCTCGCGGGCCTGCCAGGCCCAGAAGAAGCTGCTCGGCAAGCCCGCCGACCAGGGCGGGCGCACCCGGGTGGACAACGAGTGCGCCAACCCGCTGGCCGGGGTGTTCAACCGGGAGACCCAGAAGCGGATCTACCCGGCGGACGGCCTGGCCGCCAACCTGGTCGGCTTCGTCAACGCCGAGGGCGAGGGCGCCGGCGGCCTGGAGCAGCAGTACCAGAAGCTGCTGGCCGGCAAGGACGGCCACAGCAGCTACGCCCAGTCGGGCGGGCGGCTGGTGCCCACCGCCGGGGGCTCGATGGAGCCGGCCGTGCCGGGCGACGACGTGAAGCTGACCATCAACCGGGACATCCAGTGGGCCGCCCAGCGGGCGATCACCGACCAGGTGGCCAACTCCGGCGCGGAGAAGGGCTACGTGGTGGTCCAGGACGTGAAGACCGGCCAGGTCCTCGCGATGGCCACCGCGCCCGGCTTCAACCCGAACGACCTGAGCCTGGCCAAGCAGTCCCAGATGGGCAACCCGGCCCTGGTCGACGCGTACGAACCGGGCAGCACCGCCAAGCTGATGAGCCTGGCCGCGGTGCTGGACTCCGGCACGGCCAACTGGGACACCAAGGTCACCGTGCCCAACCGGCTGGTCCGGGCCGGGCAGCAGTTCAAGGACGACGTCGAGCACGGCGACTGGCACCTGACCCTGGCCGGGGTGCTCGCCAAGTCCTCCAACATCGGCACCATCGAGGCGGTCGAGACCCTCGGCGGCGGCGACCAGCTGAAGACCAACCAGGTGCTGGACGGCTACATGCGCAAGTTCGGGGTGGCCCAGCCGACCGGTCTGGGCTTCCCCGGGGAGACCTCCGGGATGCTCAAGAAGCCGGAGGACCTGGTCGCCTCGGAGAAGTACAACATCTCCTTCGGTCAGGGCCCGCTGCAGATGAACGCGCTCCAGGCCACCTCGGTCTACTCGACCATCGCCAACGGCGGGGTGCGGGTCGCGCCCAGCATCGTCCAGGGCGTCACCGACCCGAACGGCAAGTACGCCCCGAGCGCGCCGGGGGAGCAGACCCGGGTGGTCAGCCCGGAGACGGCCAAGACCCTCACCTCGATGCTGGAGTCGGTCGTCGACGACGAGCAGGGCACCGGCGGCAAGGCCGCCATCCCCGGCTACCGGGTCGCGGGCAAGACCGGCACCGCCGACCGGGGCGCCGCCGACGGCAAGGGCTACGACGGCTACACCGCCTCCTTCATCGGCTTCGCCCCCGCCGACGCCCCCCGCTACACCGTCTCCTGCACCCTCCAGGGCCCGGTCAACGGCCACTTCGGCGGCCAGCTGTGCGGCCCGGTGTTCAAGCAGGTGATGGAGTTCACCCTGAAGACCATGCAGGTCCCGCCGAGCGGCAGCCCGGCGCCGAACCTGGCCGTCGAGTGGAAGCCGTGAGCGCACGATGAGCAACGGACCGGCCGGGCCGGAGCACGGCGCGGCGGAGGGCCGGTTTGGCCCTGGACACCCTTCGGCGGATAGCCTTCCCGCCGTGCCGAAACCCGATCAAACCACCGTGAGTCCGCCCCGTCCGACCGGGACCACCGCCCTGCCGCTCGCCGAGCTGGCCGCCGAACTGGGCCTGCCGCCCGTCGAGGGCGGCGCCGTCACCGGCGTCACCCACGACTCCCGCGCGGTCCGTCCGGGCGACGTGTACGTGGCCTTCCCGGGCGCCAACCACCACGGCGCGGCGTTCGCCGGCAAGGCCGCGGAGTCCGGCGCGGTGGCGGTGCTCACCGACCCGGCCGGTGCCGAGCAGGCGGCCGCCACCGGCCTGCCGCTGCTGGTCGTCGACCGGCCGCGGGCCGTCATGGGCGAGCTGGCCGCGATCGTCTACGGCCGCCCCTCCCGGCGGCTGCTGATGATCGGGCTGACCGGCACCAACGGCAAGACCACCACCTCCTACCTGGTCGAGGGCGGCCTGCGCGGCGCCGGGCGCAGCCCGGGCGTGATCGGCACCGTCGAGATGCGGGTCGGCGAGGAGCGGATCAAGAGCGAGCGCACCACCCCCGAGGCCACCGACCTGCACGCGATCCTCGGCGTGATGGCCGAGCGCGGCGCCGACGCGGTGACCATGGAGGTCTCCAGCCACGCCCTGGTCTTCGGCCGCACCGACGGGGTCGCGTACGACGTCGCGCTGTTCAACAACCTGACCCCCGAGCACCTCGACTTCCACCCGGACATGGAGGACTACTTCCAGGCGAAGGCCCGGCTCTTCCAGCCCGGCAAGTCCCGCCACGGCGTGGTCAACCTGGACGACGAGTACGGCCGCCGGCTCGCCGCCGAGGCCAAGATCCCGGTGACCACCTTCTCCGCGACCGGCGCCGCGGCGGCCGACTGGCGGGCCGTGGACGTCCGGCTCGGGCCGGTCGGCTCCACCTTCAAGGTGCTGGGCCCGGACGGCGCCGAGGCCGAGGCCTCCGTCCCGCTGCCCGGCCCGTTCAACGTCGCCAACGCGCTCGCCGCGATCACCCTGCTGGTCGCCGCCGGCCTGCCGCTGGAGCGGGCCGTGGCCGGCGTCGCCGCCGTCCCCGGCGTGCCCGGCCGGCTGGAGCGGGTGGACGCCGGACAGCCGTTCGTCGCCGTCGTCGACTACGCGCACAAGCCGGACGCCCTGCAGGCCGTCCTCGCCTCGCTGCGCGAGGTCACCGAGGGCCGGCTGCACGTCGTGGTCGGCTGCGGCGGCGACCGCGACCCGCACAAGCGCGGCCCGATGGGCGCCATCGCCGCCCGTCTCGCCGACACCGCCCTGCTGACCAGTGACAACCCGCGCAGCGAGGACCCGCTGGCGATCCTCGCCACCATGCTGACCGGCGCCGCCGCGGTGCCCGAGGCCGAGCGCGGCGACGTCCTGGTCGTCCCCGACCGGGCCGAGGCGATCGGCCTCGCCGTCGCGCGCGCCCGGGCGGGGGACACCGTGCTGGTGGCCGGCAAGGGCCACGAGCTCGGCCAGTACGTACGAGACGAGATCCGCCCCTTCGACGACCGGGAGGTGCTGCGCGAATCCATCGCGCGGACCACGGCCGCACGGGGCGACCGAGGAGTAGAGCAGCAGTGATCGCACTGACCCTCGCCGAGGTGGCCGCCGCCGTCGGAGGCACGCTGGACGGCGCCGACCCGGACGCCCTGGTCACCGGCCCGGTCGAGGTCGACTCGCGGAAGGTGGCCCCCGGCGGCCTGTTCGCGGCCTTCGTCGGCGAGCACGTGGACGGCCACGACTACGCGGCCAAGGCGGTCGGGGACGGCGCCGTCGCGGTGCTGGCCTCCCGCCCGGTCGGCGTACCCGCCGTCCTGGTCGACAGTGTGGTGGAGGCGCTCGGCCGGCTGGCCCGCGCCGTGGTCGCCCGCGCCGAGGGCACCGCCGTGGTCGCGCTGACCGGCTCGGCCGGCAAGACCAGCACCAAGGACCTGATCGCCCAGCTGCTCCAGCGCCGCGGCGAGACCGTCTACCCGCCCGGCTCGCTCAACAACGAGATCGGCCACCCGATGACCGCGCTGCGGGTCGAGGCCGGCACCCGGCACCTGGTCATGGAGATGGGCGCCCGGCACAAGGGCGACATCGAGTACCTCACCTCGATCACCCCGCCCCGGATCGGCGTGGTGCTCAACGTCGGCACCGCCCACGTCGGCGAGTTCGGCTCCCAGGAGGCGATCGCCGAGGCCAAGGGCGAACTGGTGGAGTCGCTGCCCGCCGACGGCGCCGCGATCCTCAACGCGGACGACCGGCTGGTGCGCGCGATGGCCTCCCGTACCAGGGCGAAGGTGGTCCTGTTCGGGGAATCGCCGGACGCCCACGTCCGGGCCACCGACGTTCGCCTGGACGCCACCGGGCGGCCATCGTTCACGCTCACCACCCCGGCCGGTTCCGCGCCCGTGCAGCTGCGCCTGTACGGTGAGCACCACGTCTCGAACGCCCTCGCCGCCGCAGCGGTGGCGGTGGAGCTCGGGATGTCCGTCGACGACACCGCGGCAGCCCTGGGCGAAGCGGGTGCGCTGTCCCGCTGGCGCATGGAGGTCGTCGACCGGGCCGACGGTGTCACCGTCGTGAACGACGCCTACAACGCGAACCCCGACTCGATGCGGGCCGCGCTGCGGGCGCTCGTCTCGATGGGTGGCCGGGGCCCGGAGCGCCGCCGCACCTGGGCGGTGCTCGGCGAGATGCGGGAGCTCGGCGAGGACAGCCTGGCCGAGCACGACGCCATCGGGCGGCTCGCCGTCCGGCTGGACGTCACCAAGCTGGTGGCGGTCGGCGGACGCGAGGCGGCCTGCATGGAACTCGGCGCGAGGAACGAAGGTTCGTGGGGTGAGGAGTCGGTGCTGGTGTCCGACGCGGACGCGGCGGTCGAGCTGCTGCGCAGTCAGCTGCGGCCGGGGGACGTGGTCCTGGTGAAGGCTTCCCGTTCGGTGGGGCTGGAGAAGGTGGCCGAGGCCCTCCTGACGGACGGTGTGGCCGCCTGATGAAGCAGATCCTTTTCTCCGGGATGATCGGTCTCATCCTGTCGCTGCTCGGCACCCCCGCCCTGATCAAGGTGCTCGCGAAGCACGGCTACGGCCAGTACATCCGGGACGACGGCCCCAAGGCGCACCACAGCAAGAAGGGCACGCCCACCATGGGCGGCATCGCCTTCATCCTGGCGACCCTGATCGCGTACTTCGCCACGAAGGCGATAACGGGCGAGAGCCCGACCGCCTCCGGGCTGTTGGTGCTCTTCCTGACCGCGGGCCTCGGCCTGGTCGGCTTCCTGGACGACTACATCAAGGTGGTCAAGCGCCGCTCGCTGGGCCTGCGGGCCAAGGCGAAGCTGGCCGGCCAGTCGATCGTCGGCCTCGGGTTCGCCATCCTGGCGATGCAGTTCCCGGACGACCGCGGGCTCAACCCGGCGTCCCAGAGCCTGTCCTTCGTCCGGGACTTCAAGTGGGCGATCGGCCCCGTCCTGTTCGTCATCTTCGCGTACTTCATGATCGCCGCGATGTCGAACGGCGTGAACCTGACGGACGGTCTGGACGGCCTGGCCACCGGCGCCTCGGTGATGGTCTTCGGCGCCTACACCTTCATCGGCATCTGGGAGCACACCCAGAGCTGCGCCTACGCGATCACCGCGACCGCCAACTGCTACGACATCCGGGACCCGCTGGACCTCGCCGTCGTGGCCTCCGCCCTGATGGGCTCCTGCTTCGGCTTCCTGTGGTGGAACACCTCGCCCGCCAAGATCTTCATGGGTGACACCGGCTCGCTCGCCCTCGGCGGCGCCCTGGCCGGTCTGGCGATCTGCTCCCGCACCGAGCTGCTGCTCGCCCTGCTCGGCGGCCTCTACGTGATCATCACCCTCTCGGTGATCATCCAGGTCGGCTCCTTCCGGATGACCGGCAAGCGCGTCTTCAAGATGGCGCCGTTGCAGCACCACTTCGAACTCAAGGGCTGGACCGAGGTCCTGATCGTCGTCCGGTTCTGGATCATCCAGGGCCTGTGCGTCGCCGTCGGCCTCGGCCTGTTCTACGCGGGATGGGTGACCGGATGACCGACCCCGACCTGACCACCCCGGCCAACCCGGACTTCGCCGGCCTGCCGGTCGCCGTCGCCGGGCTCGGCGTCTCGGGCATCAGCGCCGCGCGCGTCCTGCACGGCCTCGGCGCCCGGGTCACCGTGGTGGACGGCGGCAGCGGCCCCGGCCTGGCCGCCCGGGCCGCCGAGCTGGAGGCGCTCGGCGTCACCGTGCGGCTCGGCGACGGCGCGAGCCTGCCCGAGGGCACCGAACTGATCGTCACCTCGCCCGGCTGGGCGCCGGACAGCCCGCTGTTCGCCGCCGCCGAGGCGGCCGGGGTGCCGGTCTGGGGCGACGTCGAGCTGGCCTGGCGGCTGCGCAGGCCGCTGCCCGGCACCGGCGAGCCCGCCCCCTGGCTGGCCGTCACCGGCACCAACGGCAAGACCACCACCGTCCAGATGCTCGCCTCGATCCTCACCGCCGCCGGCAAGCGCACCGCCGCCGTCGGCAACGTCGGGGTCTCGGTCCTGGACGCGGTGCTCGCCGAGGAGCCGTACGACGTGCTCGCCGTCGAGCTCTCCAGCTACCAGCTGCACTGGGCGCCCTCGCTGCGCCCGCACTCGGCCGCGGTGCTCAACCTGGCGCCCGACCACCTCGACTGGCACGGCTCGATGGAGGCGTACGCCGCCGACAAGGGCCGGATCTACGAGGGCAACACGGTCGCCTGCGTGTACAACCTGGCCGACCCGGCCACCGAGGCGCTGGTCCGCGAGGCCGACGTCGAGGAGGGCTGCCGGGCGATCGGCTTCGGCCTCGGCGCCCCCGGCCCGTCGAACCTCGGCGTGGTGGACGGGCTGCTGGTGGACCGCGCCTTCGTCGAGGACCGGGCCAAGAACGCGGCCGAGCTGGGCGCCGTGTCGGACGTGAACCCGCCGGCCCCGCACAACATCGCCAACGCGCTCGCCGCGGCGGCGCTGGCCCGGGCGTACGGCGTCGAGCCGAAGGCCGTCCGGGAGGGCCTGCGGGCCTTCCGCCCGGACGCCCACCGGATCGCCGAGGTCGGCGTGGTCCGCGAGGTCACGTACATCGACGACTCCAAGGCCACCAACACCCACGCGGCGGCCGCCTCGCTGGCCGCCTACCGGCCGATCGTCTGGATCGCCGGGGGCCTGGCCAAGGGCGCGACCTTCGACGACCTGGTGCAGGGCGCGGCCGAGCGGCTGCGCGCCGTGGTGCTGATCGGCCAGGACCGGGCGGTGATCCGGGAGGCGCTGGAGCGACACGCTCCGGATGTGCCGGTGATCGAGGCGGCCGAGGGCCAGACTGGCGCGGTGGCGATGGCCGAGGTCGTTCGAACGGCCGCGTCGCTCGCCCGATCGGGTGACACGGTGCTGCTGGCGCCGGCCTGCGCCTCGATGGACATGTTCACCAACTACGGCGAGCGCGGCGACCTCTTCGCGGCGTCCGTCCGGGAGCTGGCGGGCGAGTAGTCAGGCGGGTGGACGGGCCGGCGCGGGCGCGTCGGACGGAGAGAGTGAGCGGGGAGCGGTGGCGGGGCAGGGCAGAGCGGATTCCGGCGTTGTGAAGCGGGACGCCGCCGAGCCGATGAGGGTGATCTCCGCCACCACGACCAAGTACAAGTCGGCCGGTCCGCTGGCCCGTCTCCAGGCCTTCCGGGCCCGGTGGCGGTACTGGCTGGACCGGCCGCTCACCCCGTACCTGCTGGTGCTCGGCAGCACCCTGCTGCTGGTCGTGCTCGGCCTGATGATGGTCTTCTCGGCCTCGCAGATCCTCGCCCTGAACCAGCACCACACGGCGCAGTACTACTTCCTCAAGCAGCTGATCGCGGCCATCCTCGGCCTGGTCCTGCTGATCGGCTTCGCCTCCGTCCCGGTGGCGGTGCTGCGGGTGATCACCTACCCGGTGATGATCGCGGTGATCGGCGCCCTCACCCTGGTCGCCATCCCCGGCATCGGGGTGCGGATCAACGGCAACCAGAACTGGCTGGATTTCGGCTTCTTCCAGTTCCAGCCCTCGGAGTTCGCCAAGCTCGCGCTGGTGCTCTGGGGCGCCGACCTGCTCGCCCGCAAGCAGAAGGCCGGCACCCTCAACTCGTGGAAGCACCTGCTGGTGCCGCTGGTGCCGGGGGCCCTGCTGCTGCTCGCGCTGATCATGTTCGGCGGCGACATGGGCACCTCGATGATCCTGGTGGCGATGCTGTTCGCGCTGCTCTGGATGGTCGGCGCGCCGCTGCGGCTGTTCGTGGCCACCGTCGGGGTGGCGGTGGTGGTCTGCACCGCGCTGGTGGTCACCGTCCCGCACCGGGCCGAGCGGCTGGGCTGCATCGGCGTCACCAAGCTCGACCCGGAGGGCGCCTGCTTCCAGGCCCTGCACGGCGTCTTCGCGTTCGCCAACGGCGGCGGCTTCGGTACCGGCCTCGGCGCCGGCGTGGAGAAATGGGGCCAGCTGCCCGAGGCGCACACCGACTTCATCTTCGCCGCGACCGGCGAGGAACTCGGTCTGGTGGGGACGCTGTCGGTGCTCGGTCTCTTCGCGGCACTAGGCTACGCGGGTATCCGTGTGGCCATCGGTACGAAGGAGCCCTTCGTCAGGTACGCCGCGGGAGCCGCCACCACCTGGATCATGGCGCAGGCCATGATCAACCTGGGGTCGGCGCTGGGACTGCTGCCCATCGCGGGCGTCCCGCTCCCGCTGTTCTCCTACGGCGGTTCCGCCATGCTGTCGGCCATGTCCGCGATCGGTGTGCTGCTGTGCCTGGCGCGCAGCACCTCGGGCGCGAAGGCGGCCCTGGCCGCCCGGAGCAAGAACTCCCGGATCAGGAGACAACTGGCCCGGGTGCTGCCACGACGACGAACCACAGCGCGCCCGGCCCCGGGGCCGGCACGCAGGGAGCGGTGAATTTCGGTGCATGTCGTACTCGCCGGCGGGGGGACCGCCGGTCACATCGAGCCGGCCATGGCCCTCGCGGATGCCCTCCGCAGGCACGACCCGTCCGTCGGGATCACCGCCCTGGGCACCGAGCGCGGACTGGAGACCCGACTGGTACCCGAGCGCGGCTACCAGCTCGAGCTCATCCCGGCCGTCCCGCTGCCCCGCAAGCCCACCCCGGAGCTGATCACCGTCCCCGGCCGGCTGCGCGGCACCGTCCGGGCCGCCCAGGAGATCATCGAGCGGGTCAACGCGGACGCCGTGGTCGGCTTCGGCGGCTACGTCGCGATGCCCGCCTACCTGGCCGCCAAGCGGGCCGGGGTGCCGATCGTGGTGCACGAGGCGAACGCCCGCCCGGGCCTGGCCAACAAGATCGGCGCCCGCTACAGCGACTTCGTGGCGGTCTCCACGCCGGACAGCAAGCTGCGCGACTCCCGGTACATCGGCATCCCGCTGCGCCGGACCATCGCCACCCTGGACCGCGGCGCGGCCCGTCCGGAGGCCCGCCAGTACTTCGGCCTCGACCAGCGGCTGCCCACCCTGCTGGTCTCCGGCGGCTCCCAGGGCGCCCGCCGGCTCAACGAGACGATCACCGCGATCGCCCCGCGGCTCCAGCAGTACGGCGTGCAGATCCTGCACGCGGTCGGCCCGAAGAACGAGCTGCCGCAGGTGGCGGACGTCCCCGGGATGCCGCCGTACCGCCCGGTGCCGTACCTGGACCGGATGGACCTCGCCTACGCGGCCGCCGACATGATGCTCTGCCGGGCCGGCGCCATGACGGTGGCCGAGCTGGCGGCCGTCGGCCTGCCCGCCGCCTTCGTCCCGCTGCCGATCGGCAACGGCGAGCAGCGGCTGAACGCCCAGCCGATGGTCAAGGCCGGCGGCGGTCTGCTGGTGGACGACGCCGAGCTGACCCCGGACTGGGTGCTGCAGAACGTGCTGCCGGTGCTCACCGATCCGCAGCGGCTGTGGGACATGAGCCGTTCGGCCGCCGAGTTCGGCCGCCGGGACGCCGACGACCTGCTGGTCGGCATGGTCTACGAGGCCATCCAGGCCCACCGCGGCGGCCGCCGCCGTGGCTGACGGCCGGCTCGCCGACCCGCTGGAGGAGGAGCTGGAGGTGGAGGAGTCCGCTCCCCGCCTCCGGCTCTCCCGGCGGGGCATCGTGGTGCTGGGCGCGCTCGGCGCCGCGGTGCTCGGCGTGCTGGCCTGGCTGGTGTTCTTCTCCTCGGTCCTGGACGTGCGCACCGTCGCCGTCCAGGGCGCGGGCGACGACAAGCTGACGCCGGACCAGGTCCGCGAGGCGGTCGGCGGGCTCGGCGACGGGCCGCTGGCGCGCGTGGACCTGGACGGCGTCCGGCACCGGGTGGAGGGGATCCCCCGGGTGGCCAGGGCCGAGGTGTGGCGGGGCTGGCCGCACACCCTGCGGGTGAAGGTCGTCCAGCGCACGGCGGTGGCCGCGGTCAAGGGGGACGACGGCCGGTTCACCCAGGTCGACGCCGGGGGCGTGAGCTTCGCCACCGAACCGGCCCCGCCCGAGGGCGTCCCGGTGGTCGAGCTGCGACTCAGTCAGCAGGCGAACGACGTCGACGGGGTGATCTCCCGTCCGCAGCTGGTGCAGGGCGCGGTGGCGGTGGCCGCCGGGCTGCCGCCGGAGGTCGCCAAGCGGGTCGGTTCGGTGCTGGTGCACTCGTACGACGACATCCAGTTGCAGCTCAGCGGGGGTGCGACGGTGCGCTGGGGGAGTCCGGAGCAGATCGACCGCAAGGCCCGGGTCCTGGTCGCGCTCCTGAACCAGAAGGGCACGAACTTCGACGTGACGGCGCCGGAGGCGCCGGCGGTGTCGGGATGATCCGGTAGGTTCTCTGCCTGAGGGAGGGGTTGACGCCTTGAAGTGTCGGCCCGACTCTTGGTGGTCACCCCCGGTTTCCTAAGCCGGCCGATGATCACATAGGCTCAAAAGAAAAAGGGAAGCTCGGCGTGTTCGTTGAAACGCGTGCCTGGAGCCACCTAGTGTCCTGTGTCACCAGACTGTGTTTCCTGGTGATGTGACGGAGACACAGAACTAACCCTAAAGGTCAAGTTTAGGGTTGGGGTCGGCGGTCGGCATTTCGGACATTCAGTCAGAAACCAGGCTCCCTACCCATCGACATCCGTCGGTACGGCCCCGCCCCGGGTCGGGCCGACCCGGAAATTCGAGGCGAGAGGCCTTCGACGTGGCAGCACCGCAGAACTACCTCGCAGTCATCAAGGTCGTCGGAATCGGCGGCGGTGGTGTCAACGCCATCAACCGGATGATCGAGGTCGGTCTCAAGGGCGTCGAGTTCATCGCGATCAACACCGATGCGCAGGCCCTCCTGATGAGCGACGCCGACGTCAAGCTCGATGTGGGCCGTGAACTCACCCGGGGCCTCGGCGCCGGCGCCAACCCCGAGGTCGGCCGCAAGGCCGCCGAGGACCACCGCGAGGAGATCGAGGAGGTCCTCAAGGGGGCCGACATGGTCTTCGTGACCGCCGGCGAGGGCGGTGGCACGGGCACGGGCGGCGCGCCCGTCGTCGCCAACATCGCGCGCTCGCTGGGCGCCCTGACGATCGGCGTGGTCACCCGCCCCTTCACCTTCGAGGGCCGCCGCCGGGCCAACCAGGCCGAGGACGGCATCGCCTCCCTGCGCGAAGAGGTCGACACCCTCATCGTGATCCCCAACGACCGGCTGCTGTCCATCTCGGACCGCCAGGTCAGCGTCCTCGACGCGTTCCGCTCGGCCGACCAGGTCCTGCTCTCCGGTGTCCAGGGCATCACCGACCTGATCACCACCCCGGGTCTGATCAACCTCGACTTCGCCGACGTCAAGTCCGTCATGTCGGACGCCGGTTCGGCGCTCATGGGCATCGGCTCCGCCCGCGGTGAGGACCGCGCCAAGGCCGCCGCCGTGATGGCGATCTCCTCGCCGCTGCTGGAGGCCTCGATCGACGGCGCCCGCGGCGTGCTGCTGTCCATCTCGGGCGGCTCCGACCTCGGCCTGTTCGAGATCAACGAGTCGGCCCAGCTGGTCAGCGAGGCGGCGCACCCCGAGGCGAACATCATCTTCGGTGCCGTCATCGACGACGCGCTCGGCGACGAGGTCCGGGTCACCGTCATCGCGGCCGGCTTCGACGGCGGGCAGCCGCCGGCGATCGTCCGCGACCCGGTGGTCAAGTCCACCACCCCGGAGCGCCCGGCCACCCCGCCGGCCGCCCCGGAGCGCCCGGCCGGCCGCCCGTACGGGACGATCGGCTCGGTGACGTCCCGTTCGGAGGGCGAGTCCTCGACCACCACGTCGAGCCGGAGCGCCGAGACCTCGACCACCACGACCGCCTCCGCCCCGGTTCCGCCGCAGGTGCAGCCGGCCCGGCAGCCGTTCGTGGAGAGCCCGGCGGAGGAGCTCGACGTCCCGGATTTCCTTAAGTGATCGATCACGCGATCCGCGCGGGTGCTCACTTCGCCTTCACCTCACGGTGGGGCGGGGTGAGCACTTCGCCGTACGGGGAGCTCAACCTCGGCGGCGCGGTGGGGGACGACCCGGAGGCCGTGCGGGAGAACCGGGCGCTGGCCGCCCGGCGGCTGGGGCTCGACCCGGCCGACGTGGTGTGGATGAACCAGGTGCACGGCGCCGAGGTCGCGGTGGTGACCGAGCGCCAGCCGCTCGGGCAGGCCCCGACGGTGGACGCGGTGGTCTCCGACCGGCCGCTCGCGCTGGCGGTGCTGACCGCCGACTGCACCCCGGTGCTGCTGGCCGATCCGGTGGCGGGCGTGGTGGGCGCGGCCCACGCGGGCCGGCCCGGGCTGGCGGCCGGGGTGGTGCCCGCGGCCGTCCGGGCGATGGTCGAACTGGGCGCGGAGCCCTCGCGGATCACCGCCGCCACCGGGCCCGCGGTCTGCGGCCGCTGCTACGAGGTGCCGGCCGAACTGCGCGCCGAGGTCGCCGCGGTGGTGCCGGAGGCCTTCGCCGAGACGTCCTGGGGGACTCCGGCCCTGGACGTGCCGGAGGGAGTCGCGGCCCAGCTGGCCGCGGCGGGGGTCAAGGAGCTGGTGAGGTCACCGGTCTGCACCCTCGAATCCGCCGATCACTACTCCTATCGCCGCGAGCAGCGCACCGGCCGGCTCGCGAGCTACGTCTGGTTGGGCTCTGATCACTGATGACGAACGACATCTACGGACCGTTCCCGGGGAGCGCCGCGTTCGTGGCGGCGCTGACGGAGGGCCAGCGGGCCCGGTACGAGGAACTCGGCACCAACCTCGACGTGGTCGAGCGCCGGATCGCGGACGCGTGCGCGGCCGCCGGGCGCGCCCGGAGCGAGGTCACCCTGGTCGTCGTCACCAAGACCTACCCCGCTGAGGACACCGCGCTGCTGGCCGGACTCGGTGTGACGGACGTCGCGGAGAACCGTGACCAGGACGCCGCTCCCAAGGCGGAGCAGTGCAGAAACCTTCCTCTTGACTGGCACTTCGTCGGCCAGCTGCAGACCAACAAGGTCCGCTCGGTCGTCCGGTACGCGAACCACGTGCACTCGGTGGACCGGCTCCGGCTGGTCCAGTCGCTCTCCGCGGCGGTGCTCAAGTCGGAGCGCCCGGAGCTGGGTTGCCTGGTGCAGGTGGCGCTGGACAAGGCGTACGGGGAGGGCGAGCACCGGGCGGGGGTCGCGCCGGAGGACGTCGCGCAACTGGCCGACGCGATCGCCGACACGCCCGGGCTGCGGCTGGACGGTGTGATGACCGTCGCTCCGCTGGCGGGCCCGCTGGCCGGGGATCCGGCCCGCGCCTTCGATCGGCTGACGGAAATCGCAACCGCCGTACGGGCGGACCATCCGGCTGCCACCATGGTCTCCGCAGGGATGAGCGGCGACCTTGAGCAGGCGATTGCCGCCGGAGCGACACATGTGCGCGTCGGAACGGCGGTACTCGGAGTGAGGTCACCCCTCAGGTAACGTCACCGGGTAAGTAGATCAGACAGCAGGACAAAATAGGACAGAATCTAGCAGCTCTTCGGAGCGCTAGCGAACCGTGGATCGCAGCTCCGCGGCCCCCACTCCACGAAACTGACCGGCCGTCGGGCTGACGCGCCGTCGTGGAGGGGCCGCGGAATCCGCAGGCAGGGCCGTCATGTGCCCGGGTTGCCGGGACGGAGCCGGTCCTGACGGAGCGAGCGGAGCGAGCGACCATCAGAAGGTGCGCGCATCGCGAAGCCCGCCACCGAGCGTCAGCGAGGTGGCTATGAGCGGAGGAGACAGGAGCATGGCCGGCGCAATGCGCAAGATGGCGGTCTACCTCGGCCTCGTGGAGGACGAGACGTACGACGGCCAGGGGTACGACCCCGACGACGACTACGACGCGGACCCCGAGCCGATCCGGACGGGCCAGCGGACCGAGGACATCCCCCGGCCGGCCCCGGCTCCGGTGGCCGCCGCGCCCGCTCCGGTCTCCTCGATCGCCCCGCAGCCGGTGCCCGCGGCGGTGCCGATCCGACAGGAGACTCCGAGGATGGCCCCCGTGTCGTCCATCACACCCGAACGTCGCCACAACCTGGAGAAGAGCGCACCGGTGATCATGCCCAAGGTCGTGAACGAACGAGAGCCCTACCGCATCACCACGCTGCACCCCCGGACCTACAACGAGGCCCGTACCATCGGGGAACAGTTCCGCGGCGGCACCCCCGTGATCATGAATCTGACGGAGATGGACGACACCGACGCGAAGCGCCTCGTAGACTTCGCCGCTGGACTCGTCTTCGGTCTGCACGGCAGTATCGAGCGCGTGACACAGAAGGTGTTCCTGCTGTCGCCTGCTAACGTCGATGTCACGGCGGAGGACAAGGCTCGGATCGCCGAGGGTGGGTTCTTCAACCAGAGCTGACCCGGCCACGACTTTACGTGTGGATCTGATCAACAGTGGTTTAGCGACAGGTGACGAGCGGCAGGCCCGAGGGATCGGGACCGGGGAGAGGGAAACGCGATGGACATCGTGTGGGCGGTGCTCTACTACGCCCTGACCGTCTTCCTGGTGTTCCTGCTCGTACGACTGGTCATGGACTGGGTCTTCCAGTTCGCGCGTTCGTGGCGGCCCGGCAAGGCCATGGTCCTGGTCCTGGAGGCCACGTACACTGTCACGGATCCGCCGCTCAAGCTTCTTCGGCGGCTCATTCCGCCGTTGCGTTTCGGGGGCGTGGCGCTCGACCTGTCCTTCTTCGTACTGATGATCATTGTGTATGTCCTGATCTCGCTTGTGCACCCCTAGTCGTAGGTGAGCGATGCGACAGGATGCCGGTGTGCCGACGATCACGTTGAGGTGAAGAGATGCCATTGACCCCCGAGGACGTTCGGAACAAGCAGTTCACGACCGTCCGCCTGCGTGAAGGCTATGACGAGGACGAGGTCGATGCCTTCCTCGACGAGGTCGAGGCGGAGCTGACCCGCCTCCTCCGGGAGAACGAGGACCTGCGCGCCAAGCTGGCCGCGGCGACTCGTGCCGCCGCGCAGAACCAGGCCAACCTGCGCAAGGAGCCGCAGCAGGACGCGCCCCGACAGGGCGGCGCTCCGGTGCCGGCCGCCATATCCGGTCCGCCGGTCCCCGGCCAGCAGGGTCCGGGCGGCCCGCAGCAGATGGGCCCCGGTGGTCCGCAGCAGATGGGTCCGGGTGGTCCGCAGCAGATGGGCCCCGGCGGCCCGCAGCAGCAGATGGGCAACCAGCCCCTCGGCCTGCCCGCCGGATCCGCCCCGCAGCTTCCCGCTGCCGGCGGCCCGCAGCAGCAGCAGATGAACCAGACCATGGGCGGCCAGCAGCAGCTGGTCCAGCCGATGGGCGGTCAGATGCTCCAGCCCATGGGCGGTCCCGGTGGCCCGCAGCAGATGGGCAACCCGATGGGCCAGGGCATGGGCCAGCAGCAGATGCAGCCGATGGGCGGCCCCATGGGCGGCCCGCAGCAGCAGCAGATGCAGCCGATGGGCGCCCCGATGCAGCAGCAGGGCCCCGGTGGCGACAGCGCGGCCCGCGTGCTGGCGCTCGCTCAGCAGACCGCCGACCAGGCGATCTCCGAGGCCCGCTCCGAGGCCAACAAGATCGTCGGCGAGGCGCGCAGCCGGGCCGAGGGCCTGGAGCGCGACGCCCGTGCGAAGGCCGACGCGCTGGAGCGGGACGCGCAGGAGAAGCACCGCGTCGCGATGGGCTCGCTGGAGTCGGCGCGGGCCACGCTGGAGCGCAAGGTCGAGGACCTGCGGGCGTTCGAGCGTGAGTACCGCACCCGTCTGAAGTCGTACCTGGAGACCCAGCTGCGTCAGCTGGAGTCGCAGGCCGACGACTCGCTCGCCCCGCCGCGGATCCCCGCCACCGCGTCGCTGCCGCCGGCGGCCTCGTCGATGGCTCCGGCCGGTGCCGGCGCGATGAGCGGCGGTGCGCCGAGCTTCGGTGGCGGCCAGCCGTCCTTCGGGGGCAACTCGCCGTCCTTCGGCGGGAACAGCTCCTTCGGTGGCAACTCCTCGGCGCCGAGCTTCGGCGGCCAGTCGACCGGTGGCAACAGCGGTGCTCCGCAGATGCAGCCGGCCGGGATGACCCAGCCGATGGCGGCCGTCCGTCCGCAGCCGCCGCAGCCGATGCAGCAGGCTCCGGCGCCGATGCGGGGCTTCCTGATCGACGAGGACGGCGACAACTGAGGTTGTAGCAGCGCCTTCCGAGAGCGCCCCCTTTCCGACCCACGGGTCGGGGAGGGGGCGCTCTTCTGTGTGGGGGGCGTGCGGGGAGGGGAAGCGCTGCGGCCGGGGGCGTGGGGAACCGGGCGGGGGCGTGCGGGAGCCGGGGTGGCTGCGGGGCGTGGGCGGGTACGG
Organism: Kitasatospora sp. SC0581; assembly: GCF_048159585.1. NCBI lineage: Bacteria > Bacillati > Actinomycetota > Actinomycetes > Kitasatosporales > Streptomycetaceae > Kitasatospora > Kitasatospora sp. SC0581. The sequence continues at coordinate 434,377 of NZ_JBLRWA010000002.1, forward strand.
CGAAGCCGCCGTCACCCCGGGGTGACGGCGGCTTCGTTGTCGGGCGGTCAGGCCTTGCGGAGCTGGAAGGCCAGGCCGAGCGACTCGTCGGCGAAGGTCTCGGACTCCCAGTCGGCCGCACCGGCGGCGAAGTCGGTGGCGAGGACCTCCTCGGCGACGAGGGGACCGTGCTCGGCGATCGCCTCGGCGGTCTCCTCCGAGGCGGCGCGCCAGCGCAGGACGATGCGGTCGGCGACGTCCAGGCCGGAGTTCTTCCGGGCCTCCTGGATCTGGCGGATGGCGTCGCGGGCGATGCCGAGCCGCTTGAGCTCCGGGGTGATGGCCAGGTCGAGGGCGACGGTGGCGCCGGACTCGTTGGCGACGGCCCAGCCCTCGCGCGGGGTCTCGGTGATGATCACCTCGTCCGGGGAGAGGGCGACCGTCTCGCCGTCCAGCTCGACCGAGGTCTCGCCGGTGGCGCGCAGTTCGGCGGCCAGGCGGGCGGCGTCGGTGGCGGCGACCGCCTTGGCGACGTCCTGCACGCCCTTGCCGAAGCGCTTGCCCAGCGCGCGGAAGTTGGCCTTGGCGCTGGTGTCGACCAGCGAGCCGCCGACCTCCGCCAGCGACTCCAGGGTGGAGACGTTGAGCTCCTCGGCGATCTGCGCGCGCAGGTCGGCCGGCAGCTCCTCCCAGCCCTGGGCGGCGACCAGCGCGCGGGACAGCGGCTGACGGGTCTTCACGCCGGACTCGGCGCGGGTGGCCCGGCCCAGCTCGACCAGGCGGCGGACCAGCGCCATGTGCCGGGAGAGCTCGGTGTCGATCAGCGACTCGTCGGCCTCCGGCCAGGTGGCCAGGTGCACCGAGGCCGGGGCCTCCGGGGCGACCGGGACGACCAGGTCCTGCCAGACCCGCTCGGTGATGAACGGGGTGAGCGGGGCCATCAGGCGGGTGACCGTCTCCAGCGCCTCGTGCAGCGTGGCGAGCGCGGCGGCGTCGCCCTGCCAGAAGCGGCGGCGGCCGCGGCGGACGTACCAGTTGGACAGGTCGTCGACGAAGCCGGACAGCAGCTTGCCGGCGCGCTGGGTGTCGTACGCCTCGTAGGCCGCGTCGACCTCGCGGACCAGGGTGTTCAGCTCGGAGAGCACCCAGCGGTCCAGCTGCGGGCGGTCGGCCGGGGCCGGGTCGCTCGCCGAGGGCGCCCAGTTCGAGGTGCGGGCGTACAGGGCCTGGAAGGCGACGGTGTTCCAGTAGGTGAGGAGGGTCTTGCGGACCACCTCCTGGATGGTGCCGTGGCCGACCCGGCGGGCCGACCAGGGCGAGCCGCCGGCCGCCATGAACCAGCGGACGGCGTCGGCGCCGTGCTGGTCCATCAGCGGGATCGGCTGGAGGATGTTGCCCAGGTGCTTGGACATCTTGCGGCCGTCCTCGGCCAGGATGTGGCCCAGGCAGACGACGTTCTCGTAGCTGTTCTTGTCGAACACCAGGGTGCCGATCGCCATCAGCGTGTAGAACCAGCCGCGGGTCTGGTCGATCGCCTCGGAGATGAACTGCGCCGGGTAGCGCTTCTCGAACAGCTCCTTGTTCTCGTACGGGTAGCCGTACTGGGCGAAGGGCATCGAGCCCGAGTCGTACCAGGCGTCGATGACCTCGGGCACGCGGGTGGCGGTGCCGCCGCAGTCGCGGCAGTCGAAGGTCACCGCGTCGATGTACGGGCGGTGCGGGTCGAGGCCGCTCTGGTCGGTGCCGGTGAGCTCGGACAGCTCGGCCAGCGAGCCGACGCAGGTGAGGTGGCCCTCCTCGCAGCGCCAGATCGGCAGCGGGGTGCCCCAGTAGCGGTTGCGGCTGAGCGCCCAGTCGATGTTGTTGTTCAGCCAGTCGCCGAAGCGGCCGTGCTTGACCGTGTCCGGGAACCAGTTGGTGGCCTCGTTCTCACGGATCATCGCGTCCTTGACGGCGGTGGTCCGGATGTACCAGGACGGCTGCGCGTAGTAGAGCAGTGCGGTGTGGCAGCGCCAGCAGTGCGGGTAGCTGTGCTCGTACGGCAGGTGGCGGAAGAGCAGGCCGCGCTCCTTGAGGTCCGCGACCAGGTCCTCGTCGGCCTTCTTGAAGAACTGGCCGCCGACCAGCGGGACCTCGGGGGCGAAGGTGCCGTCGCCGAGCACCGGGTTGACCACCGGCAGGCCGTACCGGCGGCAGGTCGCGAGGTCGTCCGCGCCGAAGGCGGGGGACTGGTGGACGATGCCGGTGCCGTCCTCGGTGGTGACGTACTCGGCGGTGACGACGTAGTGGGCGTTCTCGATCTCGACCAGGTCGAAGGGGCGGCGGTAGGCCCAGCGCTCCATCTCGGCGCCGGTGAAGGACTCGCCGGTGGTCTCCCAGCCCTCGCCGAGCGCCTTGGCGAGCAGCGGCTCGGCGACGACGAGCTTCTCGTTCCCGTCGGTGGCCACCACGTAGGTGACCTCCGGGTGGACGGCGGCGGCGGTGTTGGAGACCAGGGTCCACGGGGTGGTGGTCCAGACCAGCAGGGCGGCCTGGCCGGCCAGCGGGCCGCTGGTCAGCGGGAAGCGGACGAAGACCGAGGGGTCGACCACGGTCTCGTAGCCCTGGGCCAGCTCGTGGTCCGAGAGGCCGGTGCCGCAGCGCGGGCACCAGGGGGCGACGCGGTGGTCCTGGACCAGCAGGCCCTTGTCGAAGATCTGCCGCAGCGACCACCAGACGGACTGGACGTACGACGGGTCCATCGTCCGGTAGGCCTCGTCGAGGTCGACCCAGTACCCCATGCGGGTGGTCAGCTCGGTGAAGGCGTCGGTGTGGCGGGTGACCGACTCACGGCACCTGGCGTTGAACTCGGCGATGCCGTACGCCTCGATGTCCTGCTTGCCGGAGAAGCCCAGCTCCTTCTCGACGGCGAGCTCGACCGGCAGGCCGTGGCAGTCCCAGCCGGCCTTGCGGGCGACGTGGTAGCCCTTCATGGTCCGGAAGCGCGGGAAGACGTCCTTGAAGACGCGGGCCTCGATGTGGTGGGCGCCGGGCATGCCGTTGGCGGTCGGCGGGCCCTCGTAGAACACCCACTCGGGGCGGCCCTCGGACTGCTCCAGGCTGCGCTGGAAGATCTTGTTGTCCTGCCAGAACGACAGGATCTGGTGCTCCAGGGCAGGCAGATCCACCTGCGCGGGGACGGGGTTGTAGGTGCTGGCCATCGCGGCGTCTACCTCCGGCGGATGCTGGGACTGGATCCTCCGGAGGGACGAGACGGACCAGGCCGCCCCGCGGTACCACCCTCCTTGGCCGCGGTACTGCTGTTCGCGGCCCTCTTGTTTGGGCTTGCTGCCGGGTCTAGTGGGCCGCCGCGGCATCGCGGCGGCCGTTCTTCCGGCGGCTCCGGGGTGATCTTCCCGCCGTGCACACCCCCGGGCTCGCACCGTCCCCGGGTCGCTGGTGGCTGCGTACGTCGGTACTCGTCCCATCTGCGCCTTGCAGGCCCAGTGTATCGGCCGGGCGAGTCGGTTTGTCCAAAGCGTTTCCCGGCGGGCGGTCCGCGGGCGCGCCGGCGGGCGCCCCGGGAGTGCTCCGGCCATGCTCCGGGAGCGCTTCGGGAGCACTCCGGGGGCGTGCGGCGGCGGAGGTTAGCCGGAGTCGATCTGGGCACAAATCCATGAGCGCACGGGGCGTGACGGTTGGGGCGGCTGCCTGGGTGGGAACGTTATGAGGCGTCGGTATGTCATGTTGTGACCGGTTTTGATCGGGATTATCGTTCCGGCACTGGAAGCCGCCGGGAACCGGCGGCTCGATTCGTTCGTAGATGGGGTCGAAAGCCATGGCTGAGAAGGGAACCGGCGCGGGTACCGCCACCAAGCGGGCACGCAAGGCCGTGGCGGTCGACCCAGGGGAGGGGACCGTGACCACTACCGCACCGAAGAACGGCACCGACACCGTCACCGCGCCGCGCGGCGCCGAGTCCGTGGACCCGGCCACGCTGCCGGTCCGGCCGGGCGAGGACCCGTGGACCACCGAGGAGGTCCACGAGCTGCACGACGAGCTGATCAGCGAGCTGGACCGGCTCCGCAGCGAGATCGACGCCGCCGAGGCGGCCATCTCCGGCCTGATGCGCGACTCCAACGACGGGGCCGGCGACGACCAGGTGGACGCCGGTACGAAGAACATCTCGCGGGAGAGCGAACTGGCGCTGGCCAACAACGCGCGCGACAGCCTGGCGCAGACCGAGCGCGCGCTGGAGCGGCTGGAGGGCGTCGGCTTCGGCACCTGCGAGTCCTGCGGGCAGGCCATCGGCAAGGCCCGGATGCAGGCCTTCCCCCGGGCGACGCTCTGTGTGCAGTGCAAGGCCAAGCAGGAACGCCGCTGACCAGGGCGGCCGGAGGGACGCGAGGGGTCGGGCTTGCCGTACGCTCGACCCCGTAACGTCGCCTGAAGGATGCCGCCTGACGCGTTCGTGAACGCGGGCAGGCCATCACCGGCCCACCACCCTCCCCCTCCTGCGGACCGGGGGAGCTCCACCGGCAGCGGAGCGGATCATCAGCACGCAAGGTTCCCCCCAGACCCGGGACGACGCCGTCCCGACCCCCGCCGATGCCGTGGAGGTGCCCGTGGCCGAGCCGACCGGGGCGTCCGCGGACACCACGACGGACGGGAAGCCCAAGGGTCCGCGGCGGATCGGCGTGCTGCTGGTCGTCGCGGTGCTCGCCCTCCTGATCGACCTCGGCAGCAAGCTGCTGGTGGTCGCCCGGCTGGAGAACCACGCGGCGATCAAGGTGATCGGGGACGTGCTCACCCTCCAGGTGATCCGGAACTCGGGCGCGGCCTTCGGGATGGGGCAGGCGCTGACCGTCGTCTTCACGGTGATCGCCTCCTCCGTCATCGTGGTGATCTGGCGGATCGCCCGGAAGCTGTACAGCCTGCCCTGGGCGATCGCGCTCGGGCTGCTGCTCGGCGGGGCGCTCGGCAACCTCACCGACCGGCTGTTCCGCGCGCCCGGGGTCTTCCGCGGGCACGTGGTGGACTTCGTCTCCGTCCAGTACTTCGCGGTCTTCAACCTCGCGGACTCGGCGATCGTCTGCGGCGGAATCCTGGTGGTCCTGCTCTCCTTCCGGGGCAGCAACCCGGACGGGACCGTCCACCAGGAGGTCGAGAAGGCCGGGAAGGCCGAGAAGCCGGAGCAGGGCGAGAAGTAGCGCCGGACCGCCGGCGGGCGGGGGAGGGCCGCGGTTCCGGCATACTCGTACGGGTGAGTACCGCAGCGCAGATCCGCAGCCTCCCCGTTCCCGACGGCCTGGAGGGCGAGCGCCTCGACGCCGCCCTGGCCCGGATGTTCGGCTTCTCCCGGACCAAGGCCGCCGAGCTGGCCGCCGACGGCAAGGTGATGATCGACGGCGCCGTGGCCGGCAAGTCGGACCGGGTGACCGCCGGCTCCTGGCTGGAGGTCGAGATCCCCGCCCCGGCCGCGCCGGTGCGGATCGTCGCCGAGCCCGTCGAGGGCATGCGCATCGTGCACGACGACGAGGACATCGTCCTGATCGACAAGCCGGTCGGCGTCGCCGCGCACCCCAGCCCGGGCTGGACCGGCCCCACCGTGATCGGCGGACTGGCCGCGGCCGGGTACCGGATCTCCACCTCGGGCGCCGCCGAGCGCCAGGGCATCGTGCACCGGCTGGACGTCGGCACCTCCGGGCTGATGGTCGTCGCCAAGTCCGAGCGCGCGTACACCGACCTCAAGCGGCAGTTCCACGACCGGATCACCGAGAAGCGCTACCACACGCTGGTGCAGGGCCACCCGGACCCGATGAGCGGGACGGTGGACGCGCCGATCGGGCGGCACCCCAGCTCGGACTGGAAGTGGGCCGTCACCCGCGACGGCAAGGCGTCGATCACCCACTACGACCTGATCGAGGCGTACCGGGCCGCGTCGCTGCTGGCGATCAAGCTGGAGACCGGGCGCACCCACCAGATCCGCGTCCACATGTCCGCGCTGCGGCACCCCTGCGTGGGCGACCTCACGTACGGCGCCGACCCCACGCTGGCCAAGCGTCTGGGGCTGACCCGGCAGTGGCTGCACGCGGTGTCGCTCGGCTTCGAGCACCCGGCGGACGGGCAGTGGGTCGAGTTCTCCAGCGAGTACCCGGAGGACCTGAAGAAGGCGCTGGACATCATCGCGGCGGAGAGCTGAGATGACGGCCGCCGAGGTGCCGGCCGTCACCGTCCGGGTCGTCGACGGGGAGACGGACCTGGAGCTGGCGCGGGCCGTCCGGCGCGAGGTCTTCGTCGTCGAGCAGAACGTGCCCGAGGAGCTGGAGTACGACGAGTACGACGCGACCTCGGTGCACCTGCTGGCCGTCGGGGCCGACGGGGCCGCGCTGGGGACGGCGCGGCTGATCTTCGGCGAGCAGGCGCGCGGGCTCACCGGGGGTGTCGAGGGGCGCGTGCTGCTCGGGCGGCTCGCGGTCGTCGCGGCGGCCCGGGGGACGGGGCTGGGCGCGGAGCTCGTCCGGGCCGTCGAGGCCGCGGGGGCCGCGCGCGGGGGCGTGGAGGTCGAGCTGCACGCGCAGGTGCAGGCGCTCGGGTTCTACGAGCGGCTGGGGTACGTGGCCGAGGGGCCGGTGTACGACGACGCCGGGATACCGCACCGGACGATGACACGGGTGCTGTAGGACCCGCTCTGATCGCGCGGTTCCCCGCGCCCCTGTCCGGGGCGCGGGGAACTCCGCTTTTCGGGGCTTCGCCGGCGGGGCCGGGCGCCGGTCAGGTGTCGGTGGTGCGGAGGCGGGGGAGCGCGTGGGGGTGCTCGTCGCGCAGGTGGGCGATGAGCTGCTCGCGGATGTCGAAGCGGAGCCGGGCGGCGTCGTCGGGGGTGCGGGCGGTCATGGTGGCGCGGACGACGATGGTGCTGGGGGTGGTGTCGGTGACGTCGAGGGCCCACTCGCCGCCGTCCCAGAGCGGGTGCCGGTCGAGGCGGGCGCGCAGGGTGGTGCGCAGCTCGTCCACCCGGGTGGTGTGGTCGAGGTGGAGCAGGACGGCGGCGAGCAGGCCGGGGTCGCGGCGGGTCCAGTTCTCGAAGGGCTTGTTGACGAAGTACGAGACCGGGACGATCAGCCGGCGGTAGTCCCAGAGCCGGACCACCAGGTAGCTGAGGGTGATCTCCTCGACGGTGCCCTGCTGGCCGTCCACCACGACGGTGTCGCCGATCCGGACGGTGTCGCCGAAGGCGATCTGGAGGCCGGCGAAGAAGTTGCCCAGGGTGCTCTGGGCGGCGATGCCGGCCACGATGCCGATGATGCCCGCCGAGGCGAGCAGGCTGGCGCCGATGGTGCGCATGGCGGAGAAGGTCAGCAGCATCACGGCCACCGTGACCACGACGATCAGCGCGTCGGCCGCCCGGCGCAGCATGCTGATCTGGGTGCGCACCCGCTGGACCCGGGCCGGGTCGTCGACGCGGCTCTCGTACCGGCTGAGCAGGGCCTCCAGGACGGCGGCCACCACGCGGACGGTGAGCCAGCCCAGCGAGGCGAGCAGGAACAGCAGGAGCAGGTGCTGGGCGCCGTCGTCGTGCTTCAGGTGGAAGATCCGCTGGAGCGGCTTGGCGGCGAGCAGCAGGGCCGACACGACGGCGAGCTGGAGCGGGATCCGGCAGCGGCGCAGGAGCGGCCAGACCGGTGCCGACGGTTGGCGGACGGCGATCCGCTGGAGGGCCTGGTCGACGATCCAGCCGATCGCCAGGGTGGCGGCGACGGTGGCGAGCAGCGAGAGCAGCGGCCGGAGCATGCGCCGTACGATACCCGGGCACAGTGGGGCGAAGCGGACGTAACGGCGCGGGGCTCGGGTGACACCCCGGGCGGTGCTTCCAGGGGGTGCCTTTATCGGACGCCTACCCGGACGGCGGATACGATCAGCGGCCATGGAGTTCGGTGGGGCATGGCGTCGCTGGCGCGCCCGGGGAACAACGGTCAGACACAGGCTGCTGGCCGGGGCGGTGGCCCTGGCGGCCGTGGCCGCGGCCGGCACCGCGACGGTGGCGTCCGGCGGTGAGCAGGCGGTCCGTCAGGAGGACCGTTTCCTCAGCATGCCGGAGACGCCCGGCAGCGCCCAGCAGGTCCAGCTGGACACCTCCTTCTTCACCACCGGCGGCGGTCCGCGCCCGGCGGTGCTGCTCGCCCACGGCTTCGGCGGCTCCAAGGAGGGCGAGCGGCAGCGCGCCGAGCAGCTGGCCCGGCAGGGGTACGCGGTGCTGACCTGGTCGGCGCGCGGCTTCGGGCACTCGGGCGGGAAGATCGGCCTGAACGCGCCCGACCGCGAGGTCGAGGACGTCAAGCACCTGGTGGACTGGCTGGCCCAGCGGCCCGAGGTGCAGCTGGACGGGCCCGGCGACCCGAAGGTCGGCATCACCGGCGCCTCGTACGGCGGTGCGGTCTCGCTGCTGGCCTCCGCGTACGACCACCGGATCGACGCCGTGGCCACCCAGATCACCTGGTGGAACCTGGCCGACGCGCTGTTCCCGCAGGGCGTGCAGGGCTCGGGCGCGGCGGACGGCGTGTTCAAGAAGCTGTGGGCCGGGATCTTCTTCACCACCGGCTCGGCCGGGGACCTCGGGCCCTCCGGGGAGGCGCCGCGGGAGAGCGGCGGCCCTGGGCCGCAGACGGACGGGCCGGTCGGCTGCGGGCGGTTCCTGGAGTCGCTCTGCCAGATGTACGACCGGGTCGCCACCGCCGGGCACGCCGACCCGGACGCCGTCGCGCTGCTGGACCGCTCCAGCCCGTCCTCGGTGGCGGCGCAGCTCAAGGCGCCGACGCTGGTGGTGCAGGGGCAGCAGGACTCGCTGTTCCCGCTGGACCAGGGCGACCGGATCGCCAAGGCGGTGGCCGCCAACGGCGCACCCGTGGCGGTCGACTGGTTCGCCGGCGGCCACGACGGCGGGACGGACACCAGCGCCCGGGTCGACGACCGGGTCACCGCCTGGTTCGACCACTACTTGAAGGGCCGCGGCAACGACACCGGCGCCGACTTCCGGGTTACCCGCACCGGCGGGGTCGACTCGACCGGCTTCCAGGCCGTGCTGCGCGGGGCCACCGCCGACCGGTACCCGGGCCTGGGTGGGACCGGCTCGCGGACCGTCGAACTGGCCGGCGGCGAGCAGACCCTCGCCAACCCGCCCGGCGGCGCGCCGCCGGGCATCTCGACACTGCCCGGCGTCGGCGCGCTCAGCCAGGCCGCCTCGCTGGGCGCCGGGCTCTCCCTGGACTTCCCCGGGCAGAACGCCGCCTTCGACTCGGCGCCGCTGGACTCGCCGCTGCACCTGACCGGGCAGCCGACCGTCCCGGTGCGGGTGACGGCCGACCGGCCGGACGCGGTGCTGTTCGCGAAGCTGTACGACGTCGGCCCGGACGGCAAGGCGGTGCTGCCGCAGCAGCTGGCCGCCCCGCTGCGGGTCACCGGCGCGGACGCCGGGCAGACCGTCACGGTGGCGCTGCCGACCGTGGACCACACCTTCCCGGCCGGGCACCGGGTGCGGCTGGTGCTGGCGAGCACCGACCTCGCGTACGCCTCGCCGGTCGAGCCGGCCACCTATCGGGTGGCGCCGGCCGGGGCGCTCACCGTGCCCACCGTCGAGGAGCTGGTCACCGAGGCGGCGCCGCTGCCCGCGCGGACCTGGCTGCTGCCGGTGATCGCCGTCCTGGCGGCCGCGGCCCTGCTGCTGGCACCGCGGCTGCGGCGCCGGCGGGCCGCCGCCGGGCCCGGCTTCGACCCGGAGCTGGCCGACGTGCCGCTGCTGATCAGCGGGCTGAGCAAGCGCTACAAGGGCGCCCAGGACCGCTACGCCGTACGGGAGCTGGGCTTCCGGGTGGAGCGGGGGCAGGTGCTCGGACTGCTCGGGCCGAACGGCGCGGGCAAGACCACCACGCTGCGGATGCTGATGGGACTGATCCGGCCGGACGCCGGGGAGATCAGGATCTTCGGGCACCTGGTGCGGCCCGGCGCGCCGGTGCTGTCGCGGGTCGGGGCGTTCGTGGAGGGCGCGGGCTTCCTGCCGCACCTCACCGGGCGGGCCAACCTGCGGCTGTACTGGCAGGCGACCGGACGGCCGGAGGCCGACGCGCGCTTCGACGAGGCGCTGGCCATCGCCGGGCTCGGCGAGGCGCTGGACCGCGCGGTGCGGACGTACTCGCAGGGCATGCGGCAGCGGCTGGCGATCGCGCAGGCGATGCTCGGGATGCCGGACCTGCTGATCCTGGACGAGCCGACCAACGGGCTGGACCCGCCGCAGATCCGGGAGATGCGCGAGGTGATGATCCGGTACGCGGCCGGCGGGCGGACCGTGATCGTGTCGAGCCACCTGCTGTCCGAGGTCGAGCAGAGCTGCACGGACCTGGTGGTGATGGACCGCGGGCGGCTGGTCACGGCCGGCCCGGTCGCGGACATCGTGGGCGCCGGCGAGCTGCTGATGATCGGCATCGCCGAGCCGTACGACCCGGCCTCGGTGGCCGACAAGGTGGCCGCGCTGGCCGGGGTCGGCTCGGCGGAGGCCGTCGAGGGCGGACTGCTGGTGCGGCTGGACGGACTGGCGGCCAGCGAGCTGATGGCCGAACTGGTGCGGCTGGAGGTGCCGGTGGAGAGCGCCGGGCCGCAGCGGCGGCTGGAGGACGCGTTCCTGTCGTTGATCGGAGGTGGAGCGTGAGTGCCGTGACGAAGGACCACACGGAGCCGGAGGGCCGCGTCGGGTCGATGGACCACGCCGAGGGGTACCGGGCGGGCCGGACGCTGCCGCTGCGGGTGGAGGCGGTGCGGCAGCTTCGCCGGCGCCGCACGATGGTGATCGGCGGGGTGCTGGCCGCCATGCCGTTCGTCATCCTGGCCGCGTTCCAGCTCGGCGGCACCCCGGGCCGGCCGGACCGGACCACCTTCATCGAGTTGGCCACCGCCTCGGGGGCCAACTTCGCCGTCACCATGCTGTTCGTCGGCACCGGCTTCATGCTGGTCATCCCGGTCGCGCTGTTCTGCGGGGACACCGTCGCCTCCGAGGCCAGCTGGTCCTCGCTGCGCTACCTGCTGGCCGCGCCGGTGCCCCGGGCCCGGCTGCTGGCCCGCAAGTTCGCCGTCGGGCTGGGGTTCTCGGCGGTGGCGGTGGTGATGCTGCCCGCGATCGGGCTGGTCGTCGGCACCGCGGCGTACGGCTGGGGGGACCTCAAGCTGCCCGCCGGGGTCAGCCTGCCGGCCGGGCAGGCGCTGCCCAGGATCGCCATCGCGGTGGCCTTCGTGTTCCTCAGCGAGATCGTGATCGCGGCGCTGGCGTTCTGGCTCTCCACGGCGACGGACGCGCCGCTGGGCGCCGTCGGCGGCGCGGTGTTCGCCTCGATCATCACCGGGGTGCTGGACGCCGTCACCGCGCTCGGCGACCTGCGGGAGTGGCTGCCGGCGCACTGGCAGTACTCCTGGGCGGACGCCCTGCAGCCGCAGCTGGAGTGGGGCGGCATGGTGCAGGGCGTCTCGCTGTCGCTCTCGTACGCGGTGGTGCTGCTGGCGCTGGCGTTCCGGGGGTTCGCGCGCAAGGACGTGGTGTCGTAGCCGGGCGTGGGGCTGGGGCCGGAGGCGGGGGCGGACGTGGGGCCGGAGGTGGGGGCGGATGTGGGGCCGGAGGCGGGGGCGCGGGGTTCGGCGGGGGATGCGGGATCATGGGTGGGTAGCTGACCTCCCTGGTGAAGGACCCGAACCGTGGCCCAGATCGTCCTCTTCCACTCCGCCTACGGGCTGCGCCCCGCCGTGCACGCCGCCGCCGAGCGGCTGCGCGCCGCCGGGCACACCGTGCACACGCCGGACCTGTTCGACGGGCGGACCTTCGAGTCCGTCGAGGAGGCGCAGGAGTTCCAGGAGGAGCTCGGCGGCCGCGACGAGCTGCTGCGCCGGGCGGTGACGGCGGCCGCGCCGGTGTCCGAGGGCGGGCTGGTGTACGCCGGCTTCTCGCTCGGCGGCGCGGTGGCGCAGAACCTGGCGCTGGCCGACGAGAAGGCGCGCGGGCTGCTGCTCCTGCACGGCACCTCGGACCTGCGGGAGGACGCGGTCACCGAGATCCCGGTGCAGCTGCACATCGCGGAGCCGGACCCGTTCGAGCCGGAGGACTGGCTGAACGCCTGGTACCTGCGGATGCGCCGGGCCGGGGCGGAGGTGGAGGTGCACCGCTACCGGGGCGCCGGGCACCTGTTCACCGACCCGTCGCTGCCGGACTACGACGAGGACGCGGCCGAGCGGGCCTGGGCGGCGTCGCTGGACTTCCTCGCGGAGCTGGACGGCTGACGGCTGACGGCCGACGGAGGGGCGGAGCACGGAACCGCCCGCCCGGACGGGATCCGGGCGGGCGGGGCGGAGGCGGGCGACGTCAGGCCGGCGTGGGCTTGATCATGGCGAAGGGGGCGCCCTGCGGGTCGGCGACGACGGTCATCCGGCCGGCCATCATGTCGAAGGGCGGGGCGAGGACGGTGCCGTTGCGCTTGACCAGGGCGTCCACGGTGGAGTCGACGTCGTCGACCGCGAAGTAGGTCAGCCAGTGGGCCGGGGTGCCGGGCGGGTCGTTGGCGAGCAGGGTGGCGCCGCCCACCGCCTTGCCGCCGACCTGTAGCACCCAGTACGAGTCCACGCCCGGCATCGGCTCGATCTCGATGCCGAACGCCTCGCCGTAGAAGCCGGTGGCGGCCGGGATGTCGCTGGTGTGCAGTTCGTTCCAGGTCAGCGCGCCGGGCTCGTTGACGACCTGGGCGCCGAAGAACTCGCCCGGCTGCCAGACGCCGAATACCGCGCCCTGCGGGTCGGCGGCGATCAGCATCCGGCCCAGGTCGCCGACGTCCATGACCGGGACGAGCAGGGTGCCGCCGGCGGCGACGATCGCGTCCTGGGTGGCCTGGGCGTCGGTGCTGGCCAGGTAGCTGGTCCAGACGGTGGGCGGCTCCGGCATCCCCTCGGGGGCCGACGCCGGGCCGATGCCGGCCGCGGCCTTGCCGTCGAGCGTGCAGACGGCGTAGCCGCCGAACTCGGCCGGGCCGGCCTGCCCCTGCCAGCCGAGGAGGTCGCGGTAGAAGTCCAGTGCGGCCTGCTGGTCCTTGGCCATCAGGTCGACCCAACACGGGGTGCCGGTCGCGTACGGGGTGGTGACTTCGGGCATGATCGCCCTTTCTGGTGAGGGGTCCCTGCCGGTCACCATCTCCTCGTGCACCGTGGTTCGCCACTCGAGACACCGCCCCGGCCGCCGGCTCGGTCGAGGCCCCGGGCGAGGGCAGGGGTGAGGGCCCGGGCGGCGGCCCGGGCGGGGTCGACCCCGATGGCCGTACCGGTGCGCCCGTTCGAGCGGCGGTCGGGTCGACACCGTGTGCGGCGGCACCGGCCGATGGTTCGAGCACTGACGCTTCTGTGTGGCACCACCAGCCCCTGTGCCGGCGCGTCGGGCGCCGGCCGCTCGCCACCGGAGGCAACCCCTTGAGAAAGAGCCACTGGACCAGTCGACGGTTCACCGCCGCCGTCGTCGGCGCGACCGCGACGGCGGTCGTCCTCTCCCCGGCCGGGGCGGGAGAGGCCTTCGCGGCCCGGGCCTGCTTCGAGCGGTCCGTCGAGCCGTACACCTCGGTGGTCGACAGCCACCTGCACTTCCGGCCCTTCGGCGGACCGGCGATCCCCTTCGAGGAGATGACCGACTACCTGCGCAAGAGCGGGGTCCGCTACGCGAACATGTTCGGCATCGGGCAGGTGCTGCCCGCCGACTCCGACTGCGTGTACTACCTCGACTGTCCCGGCACGCCCGTACGGCCGAGGATGCGCAACGACTTCGCCAACGCCGAGAGCCTGCGCGAGTTCCGGCCGACCGACCCGGACCTCACGCTCTCCATGACGTTCATGGACCTGCACCACCCCGAGACCGTCCCGCCCGGGATCGAGCTGCTGGACCGCGAGTACCCGGGGATGTTCCGCTGGGCCGGCGAGGTCAACGTCGTCAAGCAGGCGCTGTTCCCGAACCTCGCCGAGCCGGCCACCAGCGAGGACATCCCGAACTGGGCGCCGTTCATGAAGGTGTTCCGCGAGCGGGGGCTCCCCGTCACCTTCCACTCCGACCTCGGCAACGACGTCGAGCCGACGAAGTACCTGCACCTGATGGAGGAGATCCTCGCGCAGTACCCCGACAACAAGATCGTCTGGGCGCACATGGGCCTCTCGAAGGAGCTCTCCCACATGGACCCGGACGAGCACATCCGCATCCTGGAGCGGCTGCTCGACCAGCACCCCAACCTGACCGTGGACCTGAGCTGGCGGGTGCTGGAGGACCAGTACTTCAGCCTGCCCGGCGTACGGCAGAAGTACGCGTCCTTCCTCGACCGCCACCCGACCCGGGCGATCACGGGGACGGACTTCGTGGCGGCGCGGAACAAGGACTACGCGGTGTACGAGCAGGAGTTGGAGGTCACCAGCCGGATCAACCGCGCGCTCGGGGACGAGGCCTTCCGGGACATCGCGCTCGGCCAGAACTACTTCCGGCTGCTGGGCCTGAAGGCCAAGGCGCCCAAGGTCTGCCCGTCCGGCGCCAAGCCGGTCGGCAAGGACGCGACCTACCCGAGCCCGCCCGGGCAGCCCGCCGGCGTGGTCGACGAGGACTGAGCAACTCGCGGACGGCGGTCGGCCGTTGACGTGGCCCCTCGCGCCGGTGGGCGCGAGGGGCCACGGTGCGTCCGGCGGGGGTGGTCGGAGAGCGGACGGTGGCTTGAAAGCGACCCTTGTGGGTAGTTGATCGGACGCATAGCGTGACGGCCTGCCGCATCGCGGTTCCTGCCAGCCCGATGAGAGAGGTGGCTTCGCCATGCCCGAAAACTTCGACTACGCCGAGCCCATCGAGCCCACGCCCGCCGTCGCCGCGGCGAACCGGAAGGCCGCCGAGGAGTCCCGGATCGCCGACGAGAAGGACGGCCGGGACTTCGCGGACGCCAGCCGGTTCCTGATCTCCCCGCCGGACGTCCCGGTCATCATGTCCCGCAAGAACCCGGAGCAGGTGGTCTGGGACTTCACCGCGTACGACTTCCTGGAGCCCGACCTGCGCTCCGAGATGCCGACCGTCAACGGCAGCCTCCACCGGCAGGGCGAACTGACCGCCATCGCCGGGCTGTTCCAGGTCACCAGCTGTCGTGAGTACCGGGTCTACCAGGTGCGCGGCTACGACCTGTCCAACATGACGATCATCGAGTCCGACGAGGGCCTCGTCGTCATCGACCCGCTGGCCTGCTACGAGACCGCGCAGGCCGCGCTCCGGCTGTTCCGCGACAAGACCGAGCTCAGCAAGGAGCTGCGGCCGGTCAAGGGCGTCGTCTACACCCACTGCCACGTCGACCACTTCGGCGGCGCCCGCGGCCTGTTCCACGAGCTCGGCGACCCGCTGGAGCCGGGCGTCCCCGTCGTCGCGCCGGAGGGCTTCCTGGAGCACGCCGTCAGCGAGAACATCTACGCGGGCCCCGCGATGGCCCGGCGCGCCCAGTACATGTACGCGGCGCAGCTGGACAAGGGCCCGACGGGGCAGGTCGGTTCGGGCCTCGGGCTGACCATCTCCACCGGCGAGGTCACCCTCGTCCCGCCGACCGTCTACATCGGCGGACCGGAGCACCCGGCCGTCCCCGAAAAGGACTGGCAGGGCGCGTACGTCATCCCGTGGCGCCCGGGGCTGTACCAGTACAAGCTGGCCGGCGTGCAGATGCTGTTCCAGCTCACCCCGGGCACCGAGGCCCCGGCGGAGATGAACATCTACCTGCCGGACGCCCGGACGCTGTGCATCGCCGAGAACGCCACCCACACCATGCACAACATCCTCAGCCTGCGCGGCGCGCAGGTCCGGGACGCGCACGCGTGGTCGAAGTACCTCACCGAGGCGATCCAGACCTTCGGCAAGGAGACCGACGTCCTGTTCGCCTCCCACCACTGGCCGATGTGGGCCGAGACGGACGGCTCGGGCGAGCAGGTGACCAACGCGCGCATCCTCGAATTCCTCAACAAGCAGCGCGACATGTACGGCTACCTCAACGACCAGTCGCTGCGGCTGATCAACGACGGCCGCACCGGCATCGAGATCGCCGAGGAGCTGCAGACCCTCCCGACCGGCCTCAACGACCACTGGTACAACCAGGGTTACTACGGCTCCGTGAGCCACAACCTCAAGGCCGTCTACCAGCGGTACATGGGCTGGTACGACGGCAACCCGGCCCACCTCTGGGAGCTGCCGCCCGTCCAGGCGGGCGCGGGCTACGTGGCCGCGATGGGCGGCGCCGAGGCCGTGATCGGCGCGGCCCGGACCGCGTACGAGACCGACACCCCCGACGGCTTCCGCTGGGCGGCCCAGCTCCTCGACCACGTCGTCTTCGGCGCCGCCGCCGAGGGCAGCCCGATCACCGAGGCGTCGCTGACCGAGGCCAAGCAGCTCCAGGCCGAGGTCTTCACCCAGCTCGGCTACGGCGCCGAGAACGGCACCTGGCGCAACGCCTACCTCACCGGCGCGCAGGAGGTCGTCAACGGCCCGCAGCCGCTGATCACCAGCCAGAGCTCCGCCGACCTGATCCGCAGCACCACCCTCGACCAGTACTTCTCCGCCCTCGCGCGGAGCGTGGACGGGCCGACGGCCGCCGAGCAGCACCGGATCCCGATCGTGCTCGACTGGGTGTTCACGGACACCGGCGAGAAGTGCACCACCACCCTGCGCAACGGGGTGCTGGTCTTCGTGCCCGGCGGCGACCGCCTCGTCGACGTGCCGGACGCCACCATCACGCTCAGCCGTCCGACGCTCAACGAGCTGGCCATGAAGCCGGGCTTCCGGCGCAACTTCGACCAGGCGGTGCAGGACGGGACGATCACGCTGGCGGGCGAGCAGGCCCAGGAGTCGGCCGACGCCGTCTTCGACACCCTGACGCTCCCGGACCCGAAGTTCCCGATCGTCACCCCGTAGCCACACCGTCCGGCCCTTCCGGTCCGACCCGTCGTGGGGGCGGGGTGCGGGAACGGAGGGGGTGCGGCCCCTCGCGCCGGTTCGGGCGCGAGGGGCCTCGCTGTGCGGGAGGTCGGGTGGGCCTCCTGTGTCGGGGGGAAGAGGCCGGAGCGGCCCCTCGGGCGGCCCGTTCGGCGTACGGTCGACGTATGGACGTACGTGCGCGACTGCTCTCGGTCAACGTCGGCAGGCCCCGGCCTAACCCGTGGAAGGAAGAGCTCGGTCTCACCGGCATCGACAAGCGCCCGGTGGACGGCCCGGTCGCGGTGGCCGCGCCGGGCCCCAAGGGGACGGGCGCCGTCGCCCTGGCCGGGGACCGGGTCTACGACGTGAAGAACCACGGCGGCGACGACCAGGCGGTGTACGCCTACGCCCGGGAGGACCTGGACGGCTGGCAGACGGAGCTCGGCCGGGACCTGGCCAACGGCTCCTTCGGTGAGAACCTGACCACCACCGGCCTGGACGTGAGCGGCGCTCTGATCGGGGAGCGCTGGCGGATCGGCCCGGACGTCGTCCTGGAGGTGTCCTGCTCGCGCATCCCCTGCGGGACCTTCCAGGGCTGGCTGGCGAGGAAGGGCTGGATCCGGCGCTTCACCGAGGCGGCCCTGCCCGGCGCCTACCTGCGGGTGATCGAACCGGGCGAACTGCGCGCGGGGGACGCGGTGGAGGTGGTGTACCGCCCGGACCACGACGTCACGGTGGCCCGGTCGTTCCGCGCGGTGACGACCGAACCGGAGCTGCTGCCGGGCCTGTTGGCGGCGGAGGCGCTCCCGGAGGAGATCAAGGAACTGGTGCGCCGGAGGGTCCGGGTGTAGGGCCGTTTCCTCGAACCCGCACGAGCGGGAGGTCTACCGCGTCCTGGAGGACACTCGCCCTCCGCATCGGTCACATCACCGACCCGCCGACCATCCGGATCACCGCGGCGTCCAACTCTGCCTCCCCGACCTCCTCGACGTCGACATCGGACAAACCCGCCGGCCACAGACCTGAACCAGCGACGTGCGAGAACATGGAGCCAGTCGATGAGTGACGAAGGCCGGCACGATCCACCCGCCGCTGAAAGGATCTCGACGCGGAACGGCGCGCCAGGAGAGACTGGGACACCTCGTCCTGAAGGAGTTGTGATGCAGGTAGCCGTGGTCACCTTCGACGGTTTCAACGAACTCGACAGCTTCATCGCCTCCGCGTTGATCAACCGGTGCCGCAAGGACGGGCTGGAGGCCTTCATCACAACGCCGACGCCGGTGGTCACGTCCATGAACGGCGTCAAGGTGACCGGGCAGCGCCCGATGGAGTTCGTGACCGAGGCCGACGTCGTGCTGATCGGCAGCGGAGTGAAGACACAAGACGTGGTCGCAGACGACCAGCTGATCTCCAGGCTGCGGCTCGACCCGTCGCGACAGCTGATCGGCTCGCAGTGCTCGGGCGCGCTGGTGCTCGCCCGGCTCGGGCTCCTGAAGGACATGCCCGCTTGCACGGACATCAAGAGCCGCCCTTTCGTCGAAGCCTGCGACGTCACCGTGCTGGACGCACCGTTTCACGCCGAGGGGAACATCGCCACGGCGGGCGGCTGCCTGGCATCCCAGTACCTCGCCACCTGGGTCATCACCCGAGTGCTCGGGGAAGACGCCGCGCGCGACGTCATCGGCTACGTCGCCCCGGTCGGTGAGAACCAAGAGACCGTCGAACGCGCCATCCGCGCCGTCCACTCGGGCGAGGCCGCACTGAGCTGAGCTGGCGCCGCGTCAGTCGGCGGCGGTCAGGTACTGGGCGGCATCCGCCCGAACTGGATCAGTGACCTGTGAAGTACGGGGCTGGCGTGGGCGCGCGTGGGCAGCTGGGCTGACACCGGGGGGATCGATGGAGAACGCGCCGGACCACGGCCGGACCGTGCGGAACGGTTCGCTGGCGATGATCGGCCTGGGGGTCCTGCTGTTCGTCCTCAGCCTGGTCTACCTGATACCGCACGACATGGGGGTGACGTCGGATCTGCGCAGTCGCGGCGTCCACGTCCCCGCGGTCGTCACCGAGTGCGTGGAGGTGAGCGGGCCGCAGGACAACCCGGCGGGCAACTCCGAGTGCCGGGTGCGGTTCACGACGGCCGAGGGTGCGTCGGTCGAGACCCGACTCGCCTACGTCACCGGCACCGTCAAGGCCCGTGACACCGTGACGGTGGTGTACGACCCCCGGCACACCGACACCGCCGCCCTCGCTTCGAGCATCGGCTTCTGGGACTCACTGGTCCGGAACGCGCTCGACGTGGTCGCGCTGGTCGCGTCGGTGGTCATGGTCCTGGTGGGCCTCGCGGTCCACCTCGCGTACCGCTGGCTCACCCGGGCGCGAAGCCGGCCCGGGGTGACGTGATGCCCCCGCGCCCGCGCCCGGGGCCGGCGGCGAGGGGCGCGGAGCGCAGGAAGTCGGGCGGGCCGACTTCTCGTGCGTCGACGGTCAACGTGCTTGTGGTGCTTGTCGGCACCTGGGCGGTGAGCGATCGGGCGCAGGCGTTACGGGGAGCCGGTGGCGGACTGGGTGGAGAGGGCGGCGGTAGCGAAGGAGCGGGTTCGTTCCGCGGCCTGGTCCAGGGGGACGTGCTGGTTGTTCGGCGGGTAGAAGTCGACCTCGCCGACCGCGCTGTAGTTCGCCCAGAAGCAGGTCGTCATCGGGAAGCCGTCGGCGACGTCCTGCCGGCACTTCATCACCATGGTCTTCGAGGAGTACGCCTTCGGCTCGCCGACGGGCGAGCGGCCGTAGTCCTGAATCAGCTTCATGGTGTGCTCGAAGGACTTGTCGAGCGCGCCCTGGGGGTCGTCGACCGTGGTGAAGAGGCTGGTCCTCGCCGTGAAGTGAGGCGCCGTCGTGCTGCGCGACCCCTTGCTCAGCGTGATCCGGGGGTTCCCGAAGCACGACGCCGTGCCTTTGACCTCGTCCCCGCCATCCTTGAGGGCAGGGAGGTCGTCTACCCCGGCGACGAGCATGTCCAGGTCGCTGCCGAACTTGAAGCCGCCCTTGCCCTCGGAGCAGGTCAGTCCGTCCAGTTGGGGGACGACGACCCGCGAGTACCGCGTCCCGGTGTCGGGCCCGAGCTGCTCCGCCTTCGGCGCCGAGGCCGGCTTGCCGCCGTTCCCCTCGTTCGACCCACACCCTGCGACCAGCACGCCCAGAACCAGGGCCGCTGCCGGAATCCCCCACTTGCGCACCTGTGCGCCACCTTTCGTGCCCCCGTTGACGATCACCAGGGATCGTACGCGAGGCGCCGGGCATGTACCGGGCGTGGTGGGGGTGTTGGGGCCGGTGCACAGGAAGTCGGGCGGGCCGACTTCCTGTGCTGGAGCGGGTCAGGCGTGGTGGTCGAACTCGCCGGCCTGGGCGGCTCGGAGGAAGGCGGCGAAGGTGGTGGGGGTGGTGTGGAGGGTGAGGTGGCCCTCGTCGGACTCGCGGAGTTCGACCGAGCCGTTGGTCGTGCGGACCTCGACGCAGTACTCGGCATTGCCGCTGAAAGAGGACTTCTGCCAGTCACAGTTGGGCATGTCGGCCTCCTGGGTTGGGCTGCTGATGGTACGCCCCGCGCCTGGGGAGAGCGAGGGGGCGTCACGTCGCTTAGGAGTCAGCGGCCGATGCGGGCGAAGGTGAAGGCGGTGGAGCCTTCGAGGACGGGGATGACCTCGATCCGGCTCTGCCGGCCGGGTTCGAGGACGGTCCACGAGGAGCCCTGGGGGGACTTGATCCGGTACGTGTCCGGGACGCCGTCGACGGGGATCAGCTCCCACTCCGGGGCGTCGCCCTGGTCGAGGAGGAGGGAGACCAGCGGGCCGGCGGGCTGGAGGTCCTCCACGGCGGTCGGGGCGCCCTTGGCGTAGAGCCGGTAGTGGTTGTTGGGGTAGGCCTCGACGAGCCAGACGGCGTCCTGGTCGTCGGTGTTGGCGAAGACGGCTTTGGGGGAGAGGTCCAGGGCTTCGTGACGGGCGCGGCCGATCCGGGCGTCGCCGCTCTGGATGGTGTAGAGGCCGGACTCCAGCTGGGCCATGGCTGTCATTCCTTCGCGATGCGGGCGAGGTGCAGGACAGTTGTACGTGCTCGGAGGAAGACGGGGGAGGGGCCTCGACGTGCCGTCACCTGAACGAGCTACGCCCCCTCTCCCGGGGCGGGCGAGGGGGCGCGGATGGTGTGGAATGTCAGGCGTGGTGGTCGAATTCGCCGGCCCGGGTGGCTTGGAGGAGGGCGGCGAAGGCGGTGGGGGTGGTGCGGAGGGTGAGGTGGCCCTCGTCGGACTCGCGGAGTTCGACTGCCCCGTTGGCCGTACGGACTTCCACGCACAGCTCGCCGGAGCTACTGAAGGACGACTTCTGCCATTGATTCTGAGACATATCAGCCTTTCAAGTTCTTGAGCGTCTGCCGGATTAGGTCCTGGGAGTCCTCATCGCTGAGGGCGGCCTGCGCGATGTGGT
Organism: Kitasatospora sp. SC0581; assembly: GCF_048159585.1. Taxonomy (NCBI): domain Bacteria; kingdom Bacillati; phylum Actinomycetota; class Actinomycetes; order Kitasatosporales; family Streptomycetaceae; genus Kitasatospora; species Kitasatospora sp. SC0581. Next base: position 455,800 of record NZ_JBLRWA010000002.1, read on the forward strand.
CGAAGACCTGGCGATAGGACGCGAGCTCAGCCGGGTCATCGAGGTAGATCGGGTTGCGCGACAACTCCACCTCTACCGTGTCAAGCTCGGGGACCTCCCCGAACGAGTAGACGAGGTTCTCGAGCGGGCCTGGGTAGGTGTGAGTGGTGAAAGGAACGACGCGGATGCTCACATCATCTCTGAGGGAGTCATCTATCAGGGAGTGAAGCTGCTTCCGCAGCACATCGGTGCCCCCGAAGCGTGTGACGAGGCTGGACTCGTGGAGATAGACCTCCTGGGTCTTTCTTGGGTGCTGAAGGATCTTCCTCCTGCGCTCCAAGCGAAACTCGGTGCGCAGGTTGATTTCATCAGTGGAAAGGGGAGGGGTTCGCCGACTGAACACTCCTCGTGCGTAGTCCTCTGTCTGCAAGGGGCCCGGGATGATGGCAGATGTCCACGACCGGATGACGCCTGAAGCAAAGTCTTCGTGTTCGGCGGATTTGAGCAGAGCTTCAGGAAGGTGATCGCGATACTGATCCCACCAGGACTTTCTGCGTGAAGTGATGAGGCCACCAAGGGCGTTGATGAGTGGCAAGTTCTCGCACTTGCAGGCTTCGGCGATGCTCTGGATTCGGTCAGCGCTGGCACTGGTCTTTCCGTTCTCCATCTGCGTGATCTGGGGAGCGCTTACTCCGAGCATGTGGGCAAGTTGATTGCCGCCGAGGCCGGCTTGCTCGCGCATCCTCCGAAGCTCGGCGCCGATGCGGCGCTGACGGAGTGTTGGGTTCTGGCGACCAGGCATGGAGTCCTCTCAGATCATGTGGGCCCAGTGTGCCGCGCCGCCAGTCGATGGGGCCATCTGTCCCCCTAGAGAGGGAACTTTGACACATCGACCTAATCTTAGGTCGATGCGCGCTATGGTTGATCTCGCATCGATCCGACGGATCGTCAGTAACGCCTGCTAGCAAGCACCGCAGAGCAGCCATGTCCTTCTCCACGGCCTGGCTCACGGCGACACATGTTCCGCCGGTTCCCCCTCACTCACGCCTCGGGAGAACTCCCATGCGTCAGATCAACACCCCCACCATCGCGGTCGCGCGGCAGACGCTCCGCAACACCATGACCCGCGTCGGCTGGCCCGCCTCCCCGATCTTCGACGCGCAGCTCGCGCTCTGCGAGCTCCTCGTCAACGCCTGGCGCCACACCGAAACCCCCGCGCCGCTGGTCGAGATCATCTCCGAGGGCGACGTCCTCCGGGTCTCCGTCACGGACGAGAGCCCCGTCCTGCCCTCCGCCCCGCCGCTGTCCCTGCTCGCCGAGTCCGGCCGGGGCCTCCAGCTCGTCGCCGCCCTCACCCACGGCTGGGGCGTCGACCCCCACGAGCGTGCCAAATCCGTCTGGTTCGAGCTGCGGAAGGGCGCCGTCTGATGATCTACCGTCCCGGCCGTCACCCGATGCTGCCGACCGACCCCCGGATCCGCTACTACACCGAGGACCACATCAGTGCCCTCCTGGAGGAAGTCGTCGAGCGGGGGCGGGAGTTCGGCCTGATCTTCCCCTCGATCGGCACCGACCGGACCATGGACGGCCGCGTCCTCGTCCGCTTCAACACGGCGCCGGCGTCGACTCTCCTCAACCTCCTCACCCTGCTCCTCGACGCCGAGCGCAGGACCGCGTGCGATACCTGATCGGGACGGCCTTCGCCGTCCTCCTCGCCCTCGCGACCGCCATCGTCGCCTTGGGCGTCGTCACCACCCTCCGCGCGGCCCCGCCGCCCGACCAGGACATCTGACCCGCCAGCCCCCGCCGCCCACGCGCCGGGGGCTGCGGCACGATGGACCCCATGCACAGCGACCACTACGCGCCGCCGACCACCCTCCTCGGCCTCCTCCAGCGCGGCCGGGGCCAGGGCGCGCGAATAGCCGCCGAGGATCCGGCGGCGGTCGCCGAACTCGTCCACGGCTGCATCCGCTGGGACTGGCGCTGGGACCGGCAGGTGGACGACCGACACCTCTACCTGGCCCGGCTGATCCTGGACCTGGAGCTCCCGGTCGCCCCGGTGGTGGACTTCCTGTCCGGTGACGAGGACACCCGGGACCGGGCCACCGGCGTGCTGGAGCTGCTGGCACTCGGCGGTTCGGAGGAAGCCCGGCGGGCGCTGCCGGACCGTATCTCCGAGGGGGACGGTCCGGCCCCGCGCCACCCCGCGAAACGCGTGGACCCGTACCCGGACCGGGACAACGCGGCTCTACTCGCCCTGCTGCGCGACCCGGGAGTCGCCGACGGTGCCAAGACGACCGCTCTCCTCGCGCTGTCGCTCCGGCCGCCAGAGCCCGAGCTGATCCCGCTGGTCCCCGCCCTCGCTGCCGCCGACGGCATCCGACCGCTGCCGCTGCTGGGCAAGGCCGTCGACCGGCTGGCCGGGCAGGCCGTGCCGGCGGCCCGGGAGTGGGCGGCTTCGGAGCGGGCGTGGCTCGCCGAGATCGGCTTCGGCGTGCTGGCCGCCCACGGTGACGAGAATGACGTGCCGAGCTTGATCGCCGAACTGGAGCGGCGGTGGGTGGACCGGTCCTGGTGCGGCCCGGACGATCTCGCGCGCGGTCTCGCCCGCTTCGGGCCGGAGGCCGCCGACGCGGTCTCGCTGCTGCGCCGTTTCTGGCTCTGGACCCCGCACTCGTACGAGCGTGCCGACTACCTGGAGGCGCTGGCGGCGATGGGGGCCGCCGGCATGGCCGAGGCGTACACCGAGTCGCTGTGGGACTGCGAGGCGCGAGCCCGGCTCCTCGCCGTCGAGTACGCCCCCGACCGGCCCGAGGTGCGCGACCGTCTCGCCCGTCTGCGGGACGATCCGATGGAGGAGCCGGAGGTCCGCGAGGCCGCCGGGGCGCGACTCGCCGGGCCGGCCTAGGCACCTTCGCCAGAGACCGGGAAGCCGTTCGAAGAGGGCTAGAGTGGACGCGTGAACGTGTGAGTGATGGCCCGGGCCCCGCGAGGCGCTCCGGGCCACATCCATTTCCAGGGGAACCCCCTGTGACCTGCGCGTTCGCCGGCCAGCCAGATCAGCACCAGAGCCTCCGGAGGCCCCGCCTTGAGCGACCAGCCGTTCGCGCATCTGCACGTCCACACCGAGTACTCGATGCTGGACGGTGCCGCCCGGCTGAAGCAGATGTTCAAGGAGGTCGAGCGCCTCGGTCAGACCCATGTGGCCATGACCGACCACGGCAACATGTACGGCGCCGCCGAGTTCCACCGGCAGGCGACCGACGCGGGCATCACCCCCGTCATCGGCATCGAGGCGTACGTCGCCCCGGAGTCCCGCTCGAACACCAAGCGCATCCTGTGGGGCCAGCCGCACCAGAAGCGGGACGACGTCTCGGCGTCCGGCGCGTACACCCACAAGACCATCTGGGCCCGGAACAAGGAGGGCCTGCACAACCTCTTCAAGCTGACCTCGCGCTCGTACTCCGAGGGCTGGCTGGTGAAGTGGCCCCGGATGGACAAGGAGCTGATCGCCGAGCTGTCCGGCGGCCTGATGGCCACCACCGGCTGCCCCTCCGGCGAGGTGCAGACCCGGCTGCGCCTGGGCCAGTTCGACGAGGCGCTGAAGTCCGCCGCCGACTACCGGGACATCTTCGGCAAGGAGAACTACTTCCTGGAGCTGATGGACCACGGCCTCGACATCGAGAAGCGGGTCCGCGACGGGCTGCTGGAGATCAGCAGGAAGCTGGACATCCCGCCGGTCGTCACCAACGACTCGCACTACACCACCGAGGCCGACGCCGGGGCGCACGACCTGCTGCTCTGCGTCCAGACCGGCAAGAACCTCTCGGACCCGGACCGCTTCCGCTTCGACGGCACCGGCTACTACATCAAGTCGGCCGCCGAGATGTACGCCCTCGACTCCTCGGACGCCTGGCAGGAGGGCTGCCGCAACAGCCAACTCCTCGTCGCCTCCCGGGTCGACACCGAGGGCATGTTCAAGTTCAAGAACCTCATGCCGCGCTTCCCGATCCCGGAGGGCTTCGAGTCCGAGGCGGACTTCTTCAAGTCCCAGGTGTGGAAGGGCATGGACTGGCGCTTCCCGAACGGGTACGACGAGGAGCACAAGAAGCTCGCCGAGTACGAGATGGACACCATCATCCAGATGGGGTTCCCGGCGTACTTCCTCGTGGTCGCCGACTTCATCATGTGGGCCAAGAGCCAGGGCATCGCGGTGGGCCCGGGCCGTGGTTCGGCGGCCGGTTCGCTGGTCGCGTACGCGATGGGCATCACCGACCTCGACCCCATCCCGCACGGCCTGATCTTCGAGCGCTTCCTCAACCCCGAGCGCATCTCGATGCCCGATGTCGACATCGACTTCGACGAGCGCCGGCGCGGTGACGTGATCCGCTACGTGACCGAGAAGTGGGGATCCGACAAGGTCGCCATGATCGTCACCTACGGCACCATCAAGGCGAAGGCCGCCATCAAGGACTCCTCGCGGGTCCTCGGCTACCCGTACGCGATGGGCGACCGGATCACCAAGGCGATGCCGCCGGACGTGATGGGCAAGGGCATCCCGCTCTCGGGCATCACCGACTCCTCGCACCCCCGCTACAGCGAGGCCGGCGAGATCCGCGGGCTGTACGAGAACGACCCGGACGTCCGGAAGGTCATCGACACCGCGCGCGGCATCGAGGGCCTGATCCGTCAGCCCGGCGTGCACGCCGCCGGCGTCATCATGTCCGCCGAGCCGCTGACCGACCACATCCCGGTCTGGACCCGGCACACCGACGGCGTCACCATCACGCAGTTCGACTATCCGACTTGTGAGGGCCTCGGCCTCCTCAAGATGGACTTCCTCGGCCTGCGCAACCTGACGATCATGGACGACGCCGTCAAGGCGATCGAGAAGAACAAGGGCGTCAAGATCAACCTGCTTGATCTGCCCCTGGACGACAAGCCGACCTACGAACTCCTCGCCCGCGGCGACACGCTCGGCGTCTTCCAGCTCGACGGCGGCCCCATGCGCTCGCTGCTGCGCCTGATGAAGCCCGACAACTTCGAGGACATCTCCGCCGTCCTGGCGCTGTACCGGCCCGGCCCGATGGGCGTCAACTCCCACACCAACTACGCGCTGCGCAAGAACGGCCAGCAGGAGATCACCCCGATTCACCCGGAGCTGGAGAAGCCCCTGGAGGAGGTGCTCCGGCCGACGTACGGCCTGATCGTCTACCAGGAGCAGGTGCAGAAGGCCGCGCAGATCCTGGCCGGCTACTCGCTCGGCCAGGCCGACCTGCTGCGCCGCGCCATGGGCAAGAAGAAGAAGGAGATCCTGGAGGCGGAGTTCGTCCCCTTCCAGAAGGGCTGCCGCGAGCGCGGCTACTCCGACGCGGCCATCCAGGCCGTGTGGGACGTCCTCGTCCCCTTCTCCGGCTACGCGTTCAACAAAGCGCACACCGCCGGCTACGGGCTGGTCTCGTACTGGACCGCCTACCTCAAGGCCAACTACCCGGCCGAGTACATGTCCGGGCTGCTCACCTCCGTCAAGGACGACAAGGACAAGTCCGCGGTCTACCTCAACGAGTGCCGCAAGATGGGCATCCAGGTGCTGCCGCCGGACGTCAACGAGTCGGACTCGGACTTCACCCCGCACGGTGACACCCTGGTCCGGTTCGGCCTGACCGCCATCCGCAACGTCGGCGGGCCGGTCGTCGACTCGATGATCCGGACCCGGAAGGCGAAGGGGAAGTTCGCGTCCTTCCCCGACTTCCTGGACAAGGTGGAGTCGGTGGTCTGCAACAAGCGGACCGTCGAATCGCTGATCAAGGCCGGCGCCTTCGACTCGCTCGGCCACACCCGCAAGGGCCTGAGCGCCCAGTTCGAGCCGATGATCGACAACGTCGTCGACGTGAAGCGCAAGCAGGCGGTCGGGCAGTACGACCTCTTCGGCGGCGACACCGCCTCCGAGGAGCCGAGCTTCGGACTGGACGTCGTCTTCTCCGAGGAGGAGTGGGAGAAGTCCTTCCTGCTCACCCAGGAGCGGGAGATGCTCGGCCTGTACGTCTCCTCGCACCCGCTGCACGGCATCGAGCACGTGCTCGCCGACAAGGCGGACTGCGCGGTGGCCGACCTCGCGGAGCGGCCGGACGGGACGATCGTCACCATCGGCGGCATCATCTCGGGCCTCCAGCGGAAGATGACCAAGCAGGGCAACGCCTGGGCGATCGCGACCGTCGAGGACCTGGCCGGCTCCATCGACTGCATGTTCTTCCCGGCCAGCTACCAGCTGGTCTCCTCGCAGCTGGCCGAGGACGCCGTCGTCTTCGTGCGCGGCAAGCTGGACAAGCGGGAGGACGTGCCGCGGCTGATGGGGATGGAGCTGTCCGTCCCCGACCTGTCGAACGCGCACGCCGAGGCGCCGATCACCATCCTCATCCCGAGCGCGAAGGTCACCCCGCCGCTGGTGGCCCGGCTCGGCGAGGTGCTCGGGAGCCACCGGGGCACCACCGAGGTGCGGGTGCGGCTGGAGGGCCGCGACAAGACCACGGTGCTGCGGCTCGACCGGCACCGGGTGAAGTCCGACCCGGCGCTGTTCGGGGACCTGAAGCAGCTGCTCGGGCCGAGCTGCCTGGCGGGCTAGGACGGAGACGGAAGGCCCGGGGCGTTCGCTGCGGCGGACACCCGGGCCTTTCGCGTACGGGGGAGGGGCCCGTCTCAGGTGCCGCCGCCGAGGCCCGGGGGGACGGCCGTGTGCAGCGCCGAGACGAAGGCGGAGATGGCCGGGTGGGAGCCGGCGCCGGCGCGGAACGCGGCCCGGGTGCGGCGGTACATCGGCAGGCGGGTGAGGACGACGCCGGGCGGGAGTCCGGCCGTGCCCAGCTGGGGGACCAGGGCGACGCCCTGGCCGGCCGCCACCAGGGCCAGCACGGTGGTGAAGTCGTCGATCTGGTGCCGGATGCGGGGTGCGAAGCCCGCCGCCTCGCAGGCGCGGACGGCCATGGTGTGGCAGAGCGTGCCGGGCGAGGACATGATCCACGGCGCGCCGCGCTGCTCGGCGACGGTGCCCGGGACGCGGGCGGCCAGGTACATGGGCTCGGTGAAGACCGGGCGGGTCACCGCGAGGCCCGGCTCCGGGTCGGTCGGGACGAGGTCGTACTCGTGCACCAGCGCCACGTCCAGCTCGCCCGCCCGCAGCGCCGCGCCGACGGCCGCCGGGTCCACCTCGGTGACCATCGGCTCCAGCCCCGGGTGCCAGCCGGCCAGCTCCGCGAGCACCGCCGGGATGATCGCCCGGGCCGCCGAGGGGTAGGTGCCGATCCGCAGCGGACCGGCCAACCCCCGCTTGGCGTGGGCGAGTTCGGCACCGGCCTGCTCCAGCAGGGCGAGCACCGCCTCGGCGTGCCGGACGAGGTTGCGCCCCGCCGGGGTGAGGGTGACCCGCCGCCCGGTGCGCTCCAGCAGCGGGACGCCCGCCTCCTTCTCCAGGACGGACAGCTGCTGGGACACCGCCGAGGGGCTGAAGGAGAGCGCCTCGGCGACGGCCGCGATGGTGCCGAGGTGGGCGAGTTCGCGCAGCAGGCGCAGGCGTCGGACGTCCAGCATCCGTCCAGGCTAGCCGAGCATCGGCTGAGCTTACGAGAAGCGTCGGAAATGTGAACTGGACCTGGGCGATCAGCGGGCCGCAGGATCGTGGGCATGGAACTCAAGGGCATCCACGTCCCCCTGATCACCCCGTTCGCCGCCGACGGCTCCGTCGCCCTCGACGCGCTGGAGAAGCTCGCGCACGAGGTCCTGGACGCCGGGGCGGCCGGGCTGGTCGCCCTCGGCACCACCGGCGAGCCGGCCGCGCTGACCGCGGGGGAGCGGGACGCGGTGGTCGACGTCGCCGCGGCCGCCTGCGCCGCGCGGGGGGCCCAGCTGACCGTCGGCGCCTCCGGCGGCGACACCCGGACCGTCGGCGAGGCGTTGGCCGCGCTCGGCGCGCGGGTGCCGGGGGCGGCGGCGCTGGTCACCACGCCGTCCTTCGTCCGGGCCGGCGAGGCCGGGACGGTCGCGCACTTCCGGACGCTGGCCGCGAGCAGCCCGCTGCCGCTGGTCGTCTACCACATCCCGTACCGCACCGGGCAGCAGCTCTCCACCGCCGCGCTGCGCGAACTCGCCGCGATCGAGGGCGTGGTGGGCGTCAAGTACGCGACCGGCGGGCTGGACCAGACGGCCGCCGAGCTGCTCGCCGACGCCCCCGAGGGGTTCGCCTTCCTGACCGGCGAGGACGCCTTCCTCTCGCCGATGCTGGCGCTCGGCGCGGCCGGCGGCATCCTCGCCTCCGCGCACCTGGCGACCGCCCGGTTCGTCGAGCTGACGGAGGCCTGGCAGGCCGGGGACGTGGCGCGGGCCCGGGCGCTCGGGCACCGGCTGACCGGGCTGGCGCTGTCCGCCTTCACGGCGCCGAACCCGACGGTGACCAAGGGCGTGCTGCACGCCCAGGGCCGGATCCCGACCCCGGACGTGCGGCTGCCGCTGCTGCCGGCGGGGCGGGCCGAGGTGGAGGCGGCACTGGCCCTCGCCAGTGGTCTGGACCACTAGCGCACTCTCACGTCGTGGAACGCCAGGTCGTACGACGCCCGTGACAAGGCATGATGGGCGGAGTGCGGCTGTGAACAGCACCTTTCAGAGGAGTAGTCGGAGATGAAGATCGGCATTGTCGGTGCCACCGGCCAGGTCGGCGGCGTGGTCCGCGAGATCCTGGCGGAGCGCAACGTTCCGGTGGAGCAGCTGCGGCTGTTCGCCTCGGCCCGCTCGGCCGGGCGCACGCTGCCCTGGCAGGGCACCGAGGTCACCGTCGAGGACGCGGCCACGGCCGACTACACCGGCCTGGACATCGTGATCTTCTCGGCGGGCGGCTCGACCTCCAAGGCCCTGGCCCCCAAGGTCGCCGCGGCCGGTGCCGTCGTGATCGACAACTCCTCCGCCTGGCGCCGCGACCCCGAGGTCCCGCTGGTCGTCTCCGAGGTCAACCCGGAGGCCATCGCGGACCGCCCCAAGGGCATCATCGCCAACCCGAACTGCACCACCATGGCCGCCATGCCCGTGCTGCGCCCGCTGCACGAGGAGGCCGGCCTGGCCGCGCTCGTCGTCTCCACCTACCAGGCCGTCTCCGGCAGCGGTGTGGCCGGCGTCGCGGAGCTCCAGGACCAGGCCGCCAAGGTCGTGGAGCTCGGCGCCGCCGCGCTCGCCCACGACGGCGCCGCCGTCGAGTTCCCGGAGCCCAAGGTCTACCAGCGGCCGATCGCCTTCAACGTGGTGCCGCTGGCCGGCTCCCTCGTGGACGACGGCTCCAACGAGACCGACGAGGAGCAGAAGCTCCGCCACGAGAGCCGCAAGATCCTCGGCATCCCGGAGCTGAAGGTCGCCGGCACCTGCGTGCGCGTCCCGGTCTTCTCCGGCCACTCGCTGCAGATCAACGCCCGCTTCGAGCGCCCGATCAGCCCCGAGCGGGCCGTCGAGCTGCTCACCGGCGCCCCCGGCGTCGAGCTGTCCGACATCCCCACCCCGCTCCAGGCCGCCGGCCAGGACCCGAGCTACGTCGGCCGCATCCGGGTCGACGAGACGGTGGACAACGGCCTGTCGCTGTTCGTCTCGAACGACAACCTGCGCAAGGGCGCCGCGCTGAACGCCGTCCAGCTGGCCGAGCTGGTCGCCGCCGAGCTCAAGGGCTGAGCGCCCCTGAGCTCAAGGGCTGAGCGCCTCCGGGTGAACCCCATCGGCTGAGCGCCACCGGGGTGAACCACCGGCCGGGACATTGGCCGGACCACCGCCGCGTGACCTCGGGCGGGCCCCGTCGTTGTACGGGGCCCGCCTTCGCTTTTGTTTGCTCCTCGTTGGGACGGCCGTTGCGCTACCGGGACAACCGGCGAGGTTCGGCAGGCGAACCGCGGGTAAAAGGTGACCCAACGATCGGGCGACGACGGGGGCCCCTCACCTCGGCACGCCCGGACGGCGGGCGGACCGCCCATTCCCGAATCGACCCACCCGACTGATTCCGAGGGCGAGCGAAAAGAGGTGCGCGATGGACCGCTGTGTCGTCCTGGTGGACGCCGGATATCTGCTGGGCGCCGCCGCCAGCCTGCTCGCGGGGGATCCGTCCCGCTCCAAGGTCACCGTGAACCACACGGCCCTGATCGCCGCACTGCGCGAACGCGCCGAGGCCGAGACAGGCCTGCCGCTGCTGCGGATCTACTGGTTCGACGCCGCGCCCGACCGGCGCCCGATGCCCGAGCACCGGCGGCTGCGGGTACTGCCCCGGGTCACCGTACGGCTCGGCGCCCTCACCCGGGCCGAGGGGCGCTGGGTGCAGAAGGGCGTGGACGCCGCGATGCACGCCGAACTCTCCGAACTCGCCCGCAACCGGGCCTGCGCCGACGTCGTGCTGATCACCGGCGACGGGGACCTGCTGCCCGGCATGATGACCGCCAAGGAGCACGGGGTGGCCGTCCACCTGTGGGCCCTCCAGGCCGCCGACGGCGACTTCAACCAGTCCGAGGACCTGGTCGGCGAGGCGGACGAGCGGCGGGTGCTCGACCGGGAGTGGATCGAGGGGTCCTTCTCCCTGCGGGAGCACTCCAGCATGTTCCCGGCCCCGGGGGCCCGGCAGGAGATCGCCAAGATCCTCGCCGCCCCGCCGGCCGCCCCGCTGCCCACCGTGGTGCCGCCGGTGGTCCGCCCGGCGGCCACGGCCGCGGCCCCGGCGGACGCCCCCGCCACCGACGGACAGCCGCAGCCGGCCGCGGCCGCGCTCAAGGTCGTACCGACACCGAAGGACCTGGCCGGGCGGGCCTCCTCCGTCACCCCGGTCACCGCGCTCACCCCGGTGGCGAACGGCAGCAACGGCCACGGCGTGAACGGGAACGGGGCCGTCGCGCAGACCGGGCCGGTGCTGCGCTGGTCCTCCGACCGCGGCTGGGTGGACCGGCCCGTCCCGGAGCCCGCCGTCACCGCCGGCGACAGCCTGCCCACCCTCGCCCAGCTCACCACCGCCGAGCAGCGCTGGGCCGACCGCGAGGAGGACATCACCTCCATCGGCGGCGACGCCCACGAGGTCGGGCAGGTCTTCGCCCGCCGCTGGAGCGAACGCGTCGGCGACGCGGAAAGACTGACCATGCTCTGGCCCGACTACCCGCGCATCCCGCACCGGGTGGACGGCGAGCTGCTGCGCTACGCCGCCCGCTTCGGGCTGCTGGCGCACAAGGACGACCAGATCGACGAGCACGACCGCTACGCCATCCGGGCCGGGTTCTGGAAGGAACTGGCGGCGCGGGTGCCGGGCGGGTCGATGGTCGTCGACGACTGAGCCGGGCGGCGGACGGAGCGGGCCCGACGGCCGGGGCGGCGCGACGACCGAGGGGGTCCGAGGGCCGCGGCGGCCCGGCGGACGACCCGCCAGGTCGGCGGCCCGGGCGCGGGCGGGGCCCCGTTGTCCGGTTCGCCCGTATGAGCGCGTAGAGTCTTCGGTCGTGAGCGAGACGGCGGGGCGAGCACCCGAGGAACCCCTGCCGTGCGTGGCCGTGCGCGACCTGGTCAGGACCTACCGCAGCGGACGCGGCGCGGCCGCCACCGAGATCCGGGCCAACGACGGGATCAGCCTCACCGTCCGCCAGGGCGAGGTCTTCGGGCTGCTCGGGCCGAACGGAGCCGGCAAGTCGACGCTGGTGCGCCAGCTCACCGGACTGCTGCGCCCCGACTCGGGCTCCGTCGAACTCCTCGGCCACGACATCGTGCGGCACCCCGAGCGGGCCGCCCGGCTGCTCGGCTACCTCGGGCAGGAATCCACCGCGCTGGACGAGCTGACGGTCGCGCTCGCCGCCGAGACCACCGGACGGCTGCGCGGACTCACCCGGGCGCAGGCCCGCGGCGCGGCCGCCGACGTGCTGACCGAACTCGGGCTGGAGCCGATCGCCGCCCGGCCGCTCGCCAAGCTGTCCGGCGGACAGCGGCGGCTCGCATGCTTCGCGGCCACCCTGGTGGGGGAGCGGCCGCTGCTCGTCCTGGACGAGCCCACCACCGGCATGGACCCCGTAGCCCGGCGGGCCGTGTGGAGCGCCGTGGACCGGCGGCGCGCCGAGCACGGGACGACGGTGCTGCTCGTCACCCACAACGTGATCGAGGCCGAGACGGTGCTCGACCGGGTCGCCGTGGTCGACGACGGCCGGGTGATCGCCTGCGACACGCCCGGTGGGCTCAAGGCGCTGGTGGACGGCGACGTCCGGCTCGACCTGGTCTGGCGGGACGAGGCGCCGCTCGGCGTGCCCGCCGTCGCCGCGCTGCGCGAACGGGCCGAGTGCACCGGGCGCCGCTGGACCGTCCGCACCACCCCCGAGCAGGCCCGCGAACTGGTCGCCGCCGTCACCACCGGCCCGGCCTTCGCCGCGCTCGACGACTTCACCCTCGCCACCCCGAGCCTTGAGGACGCCTACCTCAAGCTGGGCGGCCGCCACGGAGGACTGGCCAAGTGACGCTGCTCTCGGTGCCGCCGCGGACCGACCGGTCCACGGCCGCCCCCGCCCCGCTCGCCCCCGCGGCCAGGCTGCTGCCGGCGCTCGCGGCCGTGTACCGGGCGCAGCTCGCCCGGGCGCGGGTGGCGCGCATCCCGCTGCTGTTCGTGGCCACCTTCCAGTCCGTCGGCATCCTGGTGATGATGCGGGGCGTGGTGGACGCCGGGCAGTCCTCGGCGGCGCGGTCGGTGGTCGCCGGGTCGAGCGTGCTGGTGGTGGCGTTCGTCGCGCTGAACCTGCTCGCCCAGTACTTCGGGAAGCTGCGGGCCACCGGCGGGCTCGACCACTATGCGACGCTGCCGGTGCCGGCCGCCTCGGTGGTGCTGGGGACGGCCGCCGCGTACGCCTCCTTCACGCTGCCCGGGACGCTCGCCACGGCGGCGTTCGGGGCGGTGATGTTCGGGCTGCCGCTCGGGCAGCTGTGGGTGCTGCTGGCGGTCGTGCCGCTGGCCGGGGCCGCGCTGTCGGGGCTGGGGGCGGCCTGCGGGCTGCTGGCGCCGCGCCAGGAGCTCGCGACGATGCTCGGGCAGCTCGGGATGTCGGCCGCCCTGCTGCTGGGCGTGCTGCCGGTGGACCACCTGCCGCAGCCGGTGCAGTGGCTGCGGGACCTGCTGCCGTCCACGTACGGGGTGGACGCCTTCGCGCGGACCTTCGCGCCGGACCCGGACTGGGCGATGGTGCTCGTGGACCTGGCGGTCTGCGCGGGGGTGGGCGTGGTGTCGCTGGCCGTCGCCACCTGGGCGTACCGGCGGGCGGTCTCGCGGTAGGGCGTCCCGCGGCCGGGCGTCGCGTAGCGGGCCCACGACCGGTGGGCACGGTGGCGGGTACGGGTGGGTCGTCCGGGTGGCCGTCGTGAAACGATGGGGCGCGTGACCGTACCGAACACACCTCCGGATCCCGCGCCCGCCGATGTGCAGGCGGTGCCGGACGCAGCGCCCGACCCGTTCGCGCCGCCGTACGGGGCCACCGCCCTCGGGCACGGGACGATCCCGCTGGGGCGGCGGCTGCTGCCGGAGGTCCGGGTCGGGGCGGGCGTCGTGGTCGCCTGCCTGGTGGCCGGTCTGGTGATGGCCGGGCTGTGGGCCTGGCTGGCGCCGAAGGTGCCGCTGCTGGTGGACGGCGACCGCATCCTCTACGCCGACCCCGAGGGCGAGCAGCGGGCCGGGGCCGACGCGGTGTTCGTGCTGATCGGCCTGGGGGCCGGGATCCTGACCGCGCTCGGCGCCTTCCTGGTGACCCGGCGGCGCGGCGGCGGCATCGCGGTCGCGCTGGGACTGGCCGTCGGCGGGCTGCTCGGATCGATCGGGGCCTGGCGGATCGGGCGGTGGCTCGGGCCGAGCGGCGACCTGATCGGCGAGGCCCGGCGGGTCGGCAACGGCGGGCACTTCGACGCGGGCATCGACCTGGGGGCGCTGGGGGCGCTGCTGGTCTGGCCGATGACGGCGATGGTGGTGCTGCTCCTGCTCTCGGCCGCGTTCGGGAAGCGGGAGGAGGACCCGCCGCCGTACTGGGCACCGGTGGCGCAGGCTCCGCTGGCGGGGCCCCCGGTGATGCCCCCGACGGGGCCCTCGGCGGGGCCCTCCGCGGAGGCGCCGGCCGGGCCGTGGGCCGGGCCGGGTGCGGGCAGCGGCGCCGGAAACGGTCCGGGGAGCGGTACGGAGCGCTGAGCGTGGTCGGGCGCGGGGTGGTGCGGGTCGTCCCGCACCGGCCCCGCGCCCTCGCTTTTCCCCCGGGGAGGGGCATTCCCCCGGGGACGGTGCTTCAGCGGGCGATGGGGGCGGTGTCAGCCCTCGTGAGGGCGACGAGGTCGGTGGGGGCCAGTTCGACTTCGAGGCCGCGGCGGCCCGCCGAGACGTAGACGGTGGGGTGGCCGAGCGCGCTGACGTCGACGACGGTGCGCAGCGGCCGGCGCTGGCCCAGCGGGGAGATGCCGCCGAGGACGTAGCCGCTGCTGCGCTCGGCGGCGGCCGGGTCGGCCATGGCGGCGCGCTTGCCGCCGACGGCCGCCGCCAGGGCCTTGAGGTCGAGCTGGCCGGCGACCGGGACCACGCCGACGGTGAGGGCGCCGTCCACGTCGGCGACGAGGGTCTTGAAGACCCGCTCGGGGGCGATGCCGAGGACCTCGGCGGCCTCGCCGCCGTACGAGGCGGCGGCCGGGTCGTGGTCGTAGGCGTGCACCGTGAACGGGACGGCGGCGGCTTCCAGGGCGACGGTGGCGGGTGTGCCCTGGCCGCCCTTCCTGGTCTTCTTGGCCATGCGGGGTCCTCGGGGTCCTTGAGGTCCTTGGGGTCCTCGGTCAGTTCGGGCTGAAGGACTGGCGGGTGAGGTCGACCGCGGGCAGCGACGGCAGCCAGCTGAGGACGGCCGACTCGCGGCGCAGCAGGTCGAGCTCGGCGCGCAGCCGTTGGGCGGTGTCCGGGCAGGCGAGCAGCTGCTGCTTGACCGGGGTCTCGAACACCGAGGCGGCGGCGACCAGGTAGGAGAGCACCTGGGGGTCGTCCGGGAGCTCCTGGTGGCCGACGGTGCTCGCCTCGCGGGCGCCGGCCAGGCGCTTCTGGTAGACCCGGAACGCCCGCTCGACCTCGGAGGCCAGCGCGCCGGAGCCCTCGCCCGGGCGCTCCTCGATCAGCTCCGTCTCCCCGGTCAGGTACGGGCCGGAGACGTCCACCGAGCGCAGCCGGAACCGGGTGGTGCCGGTGACCAGCAGCTCGTAGCGGCCGTCCGGCTGGTGCTGGACGGAGGCGATGTCGGCGACGCAGCCGACCTGGAAGACCGCCTCCAGCGGGTCCCCGGTGACGGTGCCGAGGCCGTCCAGCGGACCGGCCGGGCCCTCCTCGGGCCTGACCCGGGCGACCTCCCGGCCGTCCCTGATCGCGAGCACGCCGAACCGCCGGGGGGTGTCCTCGGGCTGTTCGAGCAGATCGGCGACGAGACGGCGGTAGCGCTCCTCGAAGACGTTCAGGGGCAGCACCAGGCCCGGGTAGAGCACGGTGTTCAGCGGGAAGAGCGGCAGCCGTTCTGTCACGGCGGACAGCGTAGTTCCCCGGACGGGGGCCTTGTCGCACGGTTGACGGGCCCGGCCGCTCGCCGGGCCCGTCAACCGGAGGGCTCAACCGCGCTGGAGCATCCGCGTGGCGCCGGCCACGACCGTGGAGGCGAGCAGCCAGCCGACCACGACCAGCCCGGCGGAGATCCACTGGGTGAGGCCGCCGGGGTTCCAGCCGCCCTGGTTGAGGTCCACGATCGGCAGCAGCTGGTTGAGGGTGTACAGCACCGGGTTCCAGTGCGGGCGCTCGTCGGCCTTGAGCGGATCCAGCGGGTGGGTGGCGAACCAGAGGCTGCCGAGGACCCAGGCGAGCAGCAGCCACAGGCCCGCCCGGCCCGGGCGGTAGCCGTAGCCGACGGTCGCGTCCTGGACGGCGCCCCAGACCCGGGCCGGCAGCGGCAGGGTGCGGCGGCGCCGGCGCTGCTTGGCGTACAGCACCTCGCGGGCGTCGTCGTCGGCGCCGTCGCGGCGCAGGGCGGCCGCGAGCTGCTCGTAGGACTCGGGCTGGAAGTCCACCGAGGAGCCCTCCAGCCAGGCGATCCGCTGCTGGACGGGGAAGGCGCCGACCGGGCGCAGGTTCTCGTAGACGAAGCCGGTGAGGCCCAGGTGCTTGCCGAGCGGCCAGGCCTCCGGGGTGTCGACCAGGTTGCCGACCCGGGCCCGGGAGAGCGAGACGGTGCCGGTCGGGCGGACCTTGCAGGTGAAGCGCAGCTCCGGGGTGTGGATGCGGCGCAGCGAGAGCTCGTCCTCGCCCTCCAGGTGGAACTCGCCGGAGACCAGGCAGGCGCCGTCGAAGCGGCTGTCGGACAGCCGTACCCGGCCGAAGGCGCGGAACGGGGTGACGGGCCCGTCGGGCGGCGGGTTCTCGCCGTAGCCGGAGCCGTAGTAGCCGCGGGAGCCGACCCAGCCGAGGTCGGCGGAGCCGGTCAGGTAGAGGGTGTGGCCGACGGTGACCCGCACGGCGTTGAGGCAGGTGGGGTTGTGCCGCCGGTCGGCGCGCAGCTGGGCGCCGCGCAGCGAGAGCCGGCCGCCTATCCGGGCGGTGCGCACGCTCAGCTCGCCCCGGGTCTCCAGACGTTCGGCCTCGAAGTCCTGGTTGACGGTGATCCCGTCGGCGGAGACGGCGCGGCCGTGGCGGTCGCCGCCGACGACGGTCTGGTTGAGCAGCAGGTCGGTGCCGATCCGGGCGTCGGTGAGCCGGATGCCGTCGGGGACGCGGCAGCGGGCGAGGTGGAGGTCGCCGGTGGTGGAGAGCCGGGAGGCCTCCAGCCGGGGGATCAGGCAGTTCACGAAGCGCAGCGTGGAGGCCGCCGCCTCGGAGATGAGGATCTTGTGCGCGAAGCGGCAGTCGTGCAGCTCGACGTAGTCGTCGATGGCGCCCCCGGCCAGGTTGAGCGCGCCGGTGACCAGGACGCCGCTGAACCGCAGCGAGGCGACCCGCCCGGGGGCGGGCTCCGGTCCTACCAGCAGCAGATGGGCGAGCACCTCGGCGCGGACGGTGCGGTCGGGGCCCCAGGGGGCGTCGCCGAAGGGGTCGTCGGTGTTGGCTTCGCCACTGCGGCGGTCCAGGATCTCGCCCTGGCGGTAGGCCTCCCAGAGCGCGCGTTCCGTGTCCGTCCAGCCCTCTGGAGCGCGCTCCGCCATGGTTTTCCCCGTCCCCCCGGTCGTCTCGCCTTTCGTATCACGGACTGAAATGCGGGACCAGCGGTTCCGGCCACTCCTTACACTGGGTGGCGTGATCTCTCGAATCGACCTCCGCGGCTCGCTGGACGACCCGCGTGACCTGCTGCCCCGTGCCGAGTTCGACGTCGCGGCCGCCCTGGAGAAGGTGCGGCCGATCGCCGAGGACGTACGCCATCGCGGGGTCGCGGCGCTGATCGAGATCACCGAACGCTTCGACGGCGTCCGGCTGGAGTCGACCCGGGTCCCGGCCGAGCAGCTGACCGAGGCCCTGGAGACGCTGGACCCGAAGGTGCGGGCCGCCCTGGAGGAGTCGATCCGCCGGGCCCGCGCCGTGCACGCCGACCAGCGCCGCACCGGGCACACCACCCAGGTGGTGCCGGGCGGCACGGTCACCCAGCGCTGGGTGCCGGTCGAGCGGGTCGGCCTCTACGTGCCGGGCGGGCTGGCGGTCTACCCGTCCTCCGTGGTGATGAACGTGGTGCCGGCCCAGGAGGCGGGCGTCCGGGGCATCGCCGTCACCTCGCCGCCGCAGAAGGAGTTCGGGGGGAGCGTCCACCCGGCCATCCTGGCGGCCTGCGCGCTGCTCGGCGTGGACGAGGTCTACTCCGTCGGCGGCGCCCAGGCGGTCGCGATGTTCGCCCTCGGCACCGAGGAGTGCGCGCCGGTGAACGTGGTCACCGGCCCCGGCAACATCTACGTCGCCGCCGCCAAGCGCTACTTCGCCGGCCGGATCGGCATCGACTCCGAGGCCGGCCCGACCGAGATCGCCGTCCTCGCCGACGACAGCGCGCTGCCGTCCGACGTCGCCGCCGACCTGATCAGCCAGGCCGAGCACGGCCCGACCTCCGGCTCGGTGCTGGTCACCGACTCCCCGGCGCTCGCCGACGCGGTCGAGGCCGAGCTGGCCGTGCAGGTCGCGCGGACCAAGCACGGCGAGCGGGTGGCCGAGGCGCTCGGCGGCCGGCAGTCCGGCATCATCCTGGTCGACGACCTGGAGCAGGGCCTCGCCGTGGTCAACGCGTACGCGGCCGAGCACCTGGAGATCCAGACCCGCGACGCCCACGCGGTGGCCGCCCGGGTGGTCAACGCCGGCGCGATCTTCATCGGCCGCTGGACCCCGGTCTCGCTGGGCGACTACGCGGCCGGCTCCAACCACGTGCTGCCGACCGGCGGCTGCGCCTGCCACTCCTCCGGGCTGTCGGTGCAGACCTTCCTGCGCGGCGTCCAGGTCGTCGAGTACGACCGGGAGGCGCTGGCGGACGTCGCCGCGCACGTGGTCAACCTGGCGAACGCCGAGGACCTGCCGGGGCACGGGGACGCCATCAAGGCACGTTTTGTCGGAGACGAACAGAACTGGCACAGCGATTGGACGGTGCCGGGAGCGTGACCGCCATGACTCGTATCGACGACCTCCCGATCCGGGACGAGCTGCGCGGCCAGTCCCCGTACGGCGCGCCGCAGCTGGACGTGCCCGTCCAGCTGAACACCAACGAGAACCCGTACCCGCTGCCCGAGGAGCTGGTCGCCCGGATCGCCGAGCGCGTCGCCGAGGCCGCCCGCGGGCTGAACCGCTACCCCGACCGGGACGCGGTCGAGCTGCGCGAGGGCCTCGCCGCGTACCTCGGGAAGACCACCGGCTTCCCGGTCGCCCGGGAGCAGGTGTGGGCCGCCAACGGCTCCAACGAGGTGCTCCAGCAGTTGCTGCAGACCTTCGGCGGCCCCGGCCGCAGCGCGCTCGGCTTCGAGCCCTCGTACTCGATGCACGCGCTGATCTCCCGGGGCACCGGCACCGCCTGGATCTCCGGCCCGCGCAACGACGACTTCACCATCGACGTGGACGCCGCCGTCACCGCCATCGCGGAGCACCGGCCGAACGTGGTGTTCATCTGCTCGCCCAACAACCCGACCGGCACCGCCGTGGACGCCGACACCGTGCTGCGGCTGTACGAGGCCGCGCAGGCCGCCCGGCCCAGCCTGGTGGTGGTGGACGAGGCGTACGTCGAGTTCTCGCACCGCGCCTCGCTGCTGCCGCTGATCGAGGGCCGCCCCAACCTGGTGGTCAGCCGCACCATGTCCAAGGCCTTCGGCGCGGCCGGACTGCGCCTGGGCTACCTGGCCGCCGACCCGGCCGTGGTGGACGCCGTCCAGCTGGTGCGCCTGCCGTACCACCTGTCGGCCGTCACCCAGGCCACCGCGCTGGCCTGCCTGGAGCACACCGACACCCTGCTCGGGTACGTCGGGCGGCTCAAGGAGGAGCGCGACCGGCTGGTCGACGCGCTGCGGGGGATGGGCCTGGACGTCACCGACTCGGACGCCAACTTCGTCCAGTTCGGCCGCTTCGCCGACACCCACGCGGTGTGGCAGGCCATCCTCGACCAGGGCGTCCTGGTCCGCGACAACGGCGTCCCCGGGTGGCTGCGCGTCACCGCCGGCACGCCCGCCGAGAACGACGCCTTCCTGGACGCCGTCCGTTCTGTGATCAAGGAGCTCTAACCCCATGTCCCGCATCGGACGCGTCGAGCGCACCACCAAGGAGACCTCGGTCCTGGTCGAGATAGACCTCGACGGCACCGGGAGGACCGACATCTCCACCGGCGTCGGCTTCTACGACCACATGCTCGACCAGCTCGGCCGGCACGGCCTGTTCGACCTCACCGTCAAGACCGACGGCGACCTGCACATCGACACCCACCACACCATCGAGGACACCGCCCTCGCGCTCGGCGCCGCCTTCAAGCAGGCGCTCGGCGACAAGGTGGGCATCTACCGCTTCGGCAACTGCACGGTGCCGCTGGACGAGTCGCTCGCCCAGGTCACCGTGGACCTCTCCGGCCGGCCGTACCTGGTGCACACCGAGCCCGAGGGCATCGCCCCGATGATCGGCTCGTACGACACCACGATGACCCGGCACATCCTGGAGTCCTTCGTGGCCCAGGCGCAGATCGCGCTGCACGTCCACGTGCCGTACGGGCGCAACGCGCACCACATCGTGGAGTGCCAGTTCAAGGCGCTGGCCCGGGCGCTGCGCTACGCCGCCGAGCGCGACCCGCGCGCGGCCGGAATCCTCCCGTCCACCAAGGGTGCGCTGTGAGCAATACTGCGATGATCCTCATCTTCGTCGGCCTCTTCCTGGCCGGCGGAGTCATCTCCTTCTGGAAGCAGAAGCAGTCGAAGAGCGTCATCCTGGTGCTGGCCTTCGGCGCCGTGATGTGCCTGGCCTCCGGCCTCATGCGCCTGTAACACCCGCCGTAGAGAGACTGGACACCTGAACATGGGCAAGAACGTCGTCGTCCTCGACTACGGCTCCGGCAACCTCCGCTCCGCGCAGCGCGCCCTGGAGCGGACCGGGGCGGACGTCACGGTCAGCTCCGACTACGACACCGCGATGGCCGCGGACGGCCTGCTCGTCCCCGGCGTGGGCGCCTACGAGGCCTGCATGCGCGGGCTCAAGTCCGTCCGCGGGGACTGGATCATCGGCCGCCGGCTCGCCGGGGGCCGACCGGTCATGGGCATCTGCGTCGGCATGCAGATCCTCTTCGAGAAGGGGGTCGAGCACGGCGTGGAGACGGCCGGCTGCGACGAGTGGCCGGGCGTCGTCGAGCCGCTGGAGGCCCCCGTCGTCCCGCACATGGGCTGGAACACCGTGGACGTCCCCGAGGGCAGCCGGATGTTCGCCGGCCTCGACCCGGAGACCCGCTTCTACTTCGTGCACTCCTACGGGGTGCGGCACTGGGAGCTGGAGACCCACAGCGCGCGGATCAACCCGCCGCTGGTCACCTGGGCCACCCACGGGCAGCCGTTCGTCGCGGCCGTCGAGAACGGCCCGCTGTGGGCCACCCAGTTCCACCCCGAGAAGTCCGGCGACGCCGGCGCCGCCCTGCTGACCAACTGGGTCAACACCCTCTGACTTTCTGAGAGTTGGATCTCTGATGAGCCTCGAACTGCTGCCCGCCGTCGACGTCCGTGACGGCCAGGCCGTCCGCCTGGTCAAGGGCGCCTCCGGCACCGAGACCTCCTTCGGCGAGCCGCTCGCCGCCGCCCTCGCCTGGCAGAACGCCGGCGCCGAGTGGCTGCACCTGGTCGACCTCGACGCCGCCTTCGGCACCGGCAGCAACTACGAGCTGCTGCGCGAGGTCACCGGACAGCTGGACGTCAAGGTCGAGCTGTCCGGCGGCATCCGCGACGACGAGTCGCTCGCCCGCGCGCTCGCCACCGGCTGCACCCGGGTCAACCTCGGCACCGCCGCCCTGGAGGCCCCGGAGTGGGTCGCCAAGGCCATCGCCGAGCACGGCGACAAGATCGCCGTCGGCCTGGACGTGGTCGGCACCACCCTGCGCGGCCGCGGCTGGACCCGCGACGGCGGCCAGCTCTTCGACGTGCTGGCCCGGCTGAACGCGGAGGGCTGCGCCCGCTACGTCGTCACCGACGTCAACCGGGACGGCACCCTGACCGGCCCCAACCTCCAGCTGCTGCGCGACGTCTGCGCCGCGACCGACCGGCCCGTGGTCGCCTCCGGCGGCGTCTCCTCGCTCGACGACCTGCGCGCCATCGCCTCGCTCGTGGGCGAGGGTGTCGAGGGCGCCATCGTGGGCAAGGCACTCTACGAGCAGAAGTTCACCCTCGAAGAGGCCCTGGAGGCGGTTTCAGGATGACGGACGGTCGGATCGTACGCGGGCAGGTCGTAGCCGGTCGGGGCGAGGCCGGGCAGGTCGTGGCCGGTCGGGTCGTGGCCGGTCGGGTCGGCGGATTCTCCCCCTGGGAGGACGAGTTCGGCTACTCCCGGGCCGTCGCCGCGGGCGACCACGTGCACGTGGCCGGTTCCACCGCCTGGGTGGACGGCCGGATCGAGCACGAGGGCGACCCGTACCGGCAGACCCTCGCCGCGTTCGGCGTCGGGCTCACCGCCCTGGCCGCGTACGGTCTGACCACCGACGACGTGGTCCGCACCCGGATGTACATCACCCACGTCCGCGACGCCGAGGAGGTGGGCCGCGCC
This sequence comes from Kitasatospora sp. SC0581, assembly GCF_048159585.1. NCBI lineage: Bacteria > Bacillati > Actinomycetota > Actinomycetes > Kitasatosporales > Streptomycetaceae > Kitasatospora > Kitasatospora sp. SC0581. The sequence goes on from NZ_JBLRWA010000002.1 coordinate 478,034, forward strand.
CACCGCGAACTCTTCGACGCCGCACGCCCGGTGGCCACCATGGTGGTGGTCGACGGGCTGATCGACTCCCGGATGCTGGTCGAGGTCGAACTCGACGCGTACCGGTCCGGACTGGCAAAGACCCTGGAAGCCCCGGAAACCCCGGACGCCCCGGAAGTTGCGGACGTCCCGGAAGCCTCGGAAGCCCCGGAAGTTGTGGAAGGCGAACAGCCGTGACCCTCGCAGTACGTGTCATCCCCTGCCTGGACGTGGACGCCGGGCGGGTGGTCAAGGGCGTCAACTTCCAGAACCTGCGCGACGCCGGCGACCCGGTCGAGATGGCCAAGCTCTACGACGCCGAAGGCGCCGACGAGCTGACCTTCCTCGACATCACCGCCTCCTCCGGCGACCGGGAGACCACCTACGACGTGGTCCGCCGCACCGCCGAACAGGTCTTCATCCCGCTCACGGTGGGCGGCGGCATCCGTGCCGTCGAGGACGTCGACAAGCTGCTGCGGGCCGGCGCCGACAAGGTCGGCGTCAACACCGCGGCCATCGCCCGGCCGGAGCTGGTCCGCGAGATCGCCCAGCGGTTCGGGCGGCAGGTCCTGGTGCTCTCGGTGGACGCCCGGCGCTGCCCGCCCGGGACGGAGACCGAGTCCGGCTTCGAGGTCACCACCCACGGCGGGCGGCAGGGCACCGGGCTCGACGCCGTCGCCTGGGCGGGCCGCGCCGCCGAACTGGGCGCCGGCGAGATCCTGCTCAACTCGATGGACGCGGACGGCACCAAGGACGGCTACGACCTGGAGCTGATCCGGGCCGTGCGCAAGAGCGTCTCGGTGCCGGTGATCGCCTCCGGCGGCGCGGGCAAGCTCGCGGACTTCGCGCCGGCCGTCGACGCGGGCGCGGACGCGGTGCTGGCCGCCAGCGTGTTCCACTTCGGGGACCTGCGGATCGGCGAGGTCAAGGGCGCGCTGCGGGAGGCCGGGCACCCGGTGCGGTGAGTTTTTCGCGGTGCTTGTTCGCGAGCGCGTTTTGCGAACGCGAACAGGCACCGTGTCCGTTGTTCCTTCGCTCAGGCCTGGTTCGGGTCGCCCTTGATCAGCGCGAAGGGGGCGCCGTTCGGGTCCGCGACCCACGCGATCCGGCCGACGTTCTTCACGTTCTCGGGCCCCATCAGCACCGAGCCGCCCGCCGCCGTCGCCTTGGCCACCCGCGCGTCCACGTCCGCGGTCGCGAAGTACGGCGTCCAGGCGGACGGCTGCGCCGGGGCCATGGTCGGCGCGATGCCGCCGAAGCTGGTCGCCTGCTGGTCGCCCTCGGCGGTGGAGACCACCCGGTAGCTCATCCCCGGCGACGGCTCGAAGTTCTCCACCCGCCAGCCGAACAGCTTCTCGTAGAAGGCGAAGGCGACGTCCGGGGCGGAGGTGTGCAGCTCGGCCCAGACCAGGGCGCCCTCCTCGGACACCGCGTCCAGCCCCTTGGTGCTCCCCGCCTGCCAGACGGCGAAATCGGCGCCCTGCGGGTCGGTGAGCGCGGCGAACCGACCCTCCTGCATGACGTCCGACGGCGGCACCCGGACGCCGGCGCCGGCCTGCTCGGCCGCCTTGGCGGTGGCGTCCGCGTCGGCGGTGCGGAAGTACGTCGTCCACGCGGACCGCGCGCCCTGGTCGAGGTGACCGATGGCGCCGACGGTCCTGCCGTCCAGCTGGACGAACCCGTAGCCGCCGGTCCCGGGGATCTCCAGGAACGTCCAGCCGAACACCTGGTTGTAGAACCCGGCGGTGGCGGGGATGTCCGGGCTGCCCAGGTCGATCCAGCAGGGCGAGCCGATGGGGAAGTCGGTGGTGAGCATGTGCGGGGTGCCCTTCGACGGAGGGACGGCCGGGCGTGCCCGGGTCGGACCCCGGCCACCTGCGAGTCTGCACCCGGGGTCTGACATCCGCAGCCGGGGGAGGCCGCCGGGGCCCGCTGTGAGCCGCGTCACTTCCCAGCCCGCCGTGCAGCAGCCGGCGGGCGGGCGCCGTCAAGAGGGTGGAAAAGACGGCGGCAGAGAGTGAGGCCACGGGTGAGGCTGCGCAGGGGCAGTCCCGGGATCGACTTCGTCGAGTTCGTGGAACAGCGTTCGGGCGCGCTGTTCCGCACGGCGTACGTGCTTACCGGCGACGCCCACACCGCGGAGGACCTCGTCCAGGAGGCCCTGGAACGGGCCTGCCGGCACTGGCGGCGGGTCGCGCGCGCCGAGGTGCCCGAGGCGTACGTGCGCCGGATCCTCGTGAACCTGGCCAACGACCGCTGGCGGCGCCTGCACCGCTCGGGCGAGCGCCCCGCGCCGGAGCCCGCCGTCGAACACCCCGACCCCCGCGACGCCTACCGGTCGGTGGAACTGCGCGCCGAACTCGTCGCGGCGCTGCACACCCTGCCGATGGGGATGCGCACCGTGGTCGTCCTGTACTACCTCCACGACCTGGGGGACCGGGAGATCGCGCAGACCCTCGACATCTCCCCGGGCGCCGTGCGCTCGCAACTCTCCCGCGGGCTCGCGAAACTGCGGGCCGCGCTGCCCAGGCAGGACGCCCCGTCCGCGTCGTCGACCCCGCGTGAAGGTGCGTGATGATCCGCTTCCCGCCCCAGGACCCCGTCCCCACCCCAGGCCCCGACCCCGACTTCGACAAGGAACTCCTCGCCGCCATGACCGCGTTCGCCGACACCACCGCCACCCCCGTGATCGACGCCGCCGGAATCCGGCGCACGGTCCGCCGGCGCACCGCCCTCACCGGGGCCGCGGCCGTGGCGGCGGTGGCCGCCATCGCCACGGGCGCGGCCCTGCTCCTGCCCGGATCGCCGAGCGGCGGCGACCGCCCGGCCGGGACCGCGCCGGCCCCGGCCGTCCACTCCGCGCCCCCGTCCCCCTCCGCCTCCCCTTCCTCCCTTTCCGCGACCAAAGGCACCCCGTCCCCCGTCGCCCCGCCCGCACCCGGCGCCACGACCGTGACCGTCCCCCCGGTCGCCGGCCTGACCCGGGACGCCGCCACCCAGCTGCTCGACGCGGCCGGACTGCACTACGAGGTCCACGAACTCACCGACTGGAAGCTGCCCGCCGGCTCGGTCATCAACTCCGCGCCCCTGCCCGGGCACACCACGGCGACGGACACCCCCGTCCAGCTCTTCATCTCCAAGGGCCGCCCCGGAAGCTGACCGCCCGCGCCCGCGGTCCCGCCCGCGAGCGTCGCCCCTCGGCATGCCGAGAGGCCACACCGGCTTCCGCTGCTCTGCTACTTCGGGGGCAGCGGCAGGACGTGGCGGAGGGCTTCGAGGGCGTCGGGGTCGCCGTCGACGGTGAGGGTGGTCCGGGCGCCGCGGCCGTAGGTGAAGAGCACGAGTTCGGCGGGTTCGCCGGTGAGGCGGACGGTGGGGGAGCCGGCGGGGCCGACGGTGAGGGAGCGGCCGTCGGGGTGGACGAGCGCCAGCCGGACGGGGGAGCGGCGGCCGGCCTCCAGGCGGGCGATCATGGGGAGGCGCCGCCAGAGGGCCTCGGCCCGGCCAGGCGGGACGGGCTGCGGCGTCCAGTCGTCGGCCGCGCGCAGCACGTCCTCGGCGTGGACGAAGTACTCGACGGTGTTCGCCGCCTCGTCCGCGCCGGGCAGGGCGAACGGCGAGTAGACCGGAGGCCCGGCCCGGAACAGCCGCACCAACTCCTCGTACGGCCGCTCGGCGTACCCGTCCTGCACCCGCCGCGTCCACCCGGCCAGCGCCCCGACCCGGATCCCCGCCGCCGCATCGGGCCGCCGCTCCCGGACCACCAGGTGCGCGGCCAGATCCCGGGTCGTCCACCCCTCACAGAGGGTGGGGGCGTCCGGCCCGGCAGCGGTGAGGAGTTGGGCGAGCCGGTGGCGTTCGGCGAGGGCATGGTTCGACATGGTGGAAGCCTATGGGCTCATCTGCCCACCGGGCCCGGTCGGTTGCGGCGCAGCGCCGACCCGTTCGGATGCGGGCCCTCCGAATACCGCTTGGAACAGGTCTCGCTGTACTCCTGGTACCGCCGGCCCCGCCCGCGAGGACCCGGAACCTCGGCGCGAGGGCGGGCAGGACGGGCCCCCAGCTGCCGTGGTCGCCCCACGAGCCGTGCACCAGGGCCAGCGGCTCGCCGTCCCCGCCCACCTCGTAGAAGAGCTCGACCCCGTTCACCGCGACCCGTGGCATGTCCGCCCTCCTCGCCCGCAGGCGGCGGTCGCCGCCGGGGCCATTGAGGCACCCCGGGCCCGGCCCCGCAACCGCGACGGGCCCGACACCACGCGTACGGCCGCCCCGCGCGATTGGGGCGGATCAAAGCCCTGACGGGACGGAAGCCCGAACCGAGACCACGGAGCCGTCGGTCGGGCAGCCGGCCGACTCCTCCCGGGTCGTGGTCGGGAGGGTGTCGCCGGGGCCGACGGGGGTTCTGTATCGGGTGGGTATCAGGGAGCGCTTGGTTGTCCATCGAATGGGCGCGCCGGTCCGTGCGAAGGGGCGGACAGGGTGCGGGAGTACGGCGGCCCCCCTCGGTGGTCGGGCCGATCGCACCTGGGATGACCTGGGGTTTCGCGTAGGAGAGGGGGTGTGGGAATGGCGTCGCAGGTCCTGCCGCGCGCCGGGGGCGTGTTCGGTGCCTGCCGTATCGTCCCCTTGTGGCTGCCGTCCCGTGGGCAGTCGGCTGGTCACCGGACCGTTCGAACAGGAGCATCCGCCCGTGTCATCTTCCGCCCCGGCTGGGGCTTCCTCGCGCCCGGTCCGCGTGCTGCTGGTGGAGGACGACGATCTGATGCGCCGGTCCTTCACGGTCGCGCTGGAACGTTACGGCTACGAGATGGCGGCCGCCGCCGACGGTCTGAGCGGGCTGGAGATCTTCCGTGACGGGAGTTTCGACCTGCTGATCCTCGACGTGATGCTGCCTGGGCTGGACGGGATCGGCCTGTGCAGGAGAGTCCGGGAGACCAGCCTGGTACCCGTCCTGATGATGTCCGCCCGTGGCGACGGGCTCGACGTCGTCGCCGGCCTGGAGGCCGGGGCGGACGACTACGTGGTCAAGCCCGTGGACACCTACGTGCTGGTCGCACGCATCCGCTCGTTGCTGCGGCGGGCCACCTACACGCCGTCCGCCGCCTCTCAGCCCGAGCGCGTCACTGCCGGGGCGCCGCCCGTCGACGGGGAGGTGCTGGTGTTCGGGGACCTGCGCCTCGACACCGCAGGACTGGAGGTGGCCGTCGCCGGAGAACCGGTGGCGCTCACCCCGACCGAGCTGAAGCTGCTCCTGGAGTTCGCCGCACACCCGGGCGTGGTTCTGGAGCGGCACACCCTGCTGCGCAACGTCTGGGACTACGGCTGGGACGGCGACAGCCGGGTCGTGGACCTGTGCGTGCAGCGGCTGCGCAGGAAGCTGGGGCGGGAGCGGATCGAGACGGTCCGCGGCTTCGGCTACAAGTTCAGGCGCTGAGCCCGGTGCGCGGGTTCCGCCGGCCGCGGCCGGCCCGGGCGTCCCTGCGGTGGAAGATCGCCGCGCTGGCGGCGGCCACGGCCTGCCTGGTCGTGGCGGCGGTGGGCGTGCTCGTGCACCTGTGGACCGCCCGCGACATCCGGAGCCGGGCCGAGGCGCAGGCCTTCAACGCCGTGTACTCGGCCATGGACGTCTACCGACGCACCGGAACTCTGGCGGACGGAGCCGAACTCGACCCGGCCGAGCTGCCCGCCGAGCTGCGCCACCCGGCCGACGACGCCCGGCACACGGTCTACGACGGGCGGGTCGACGGACCCCTCGGGCCGAGCGTCTGGGCCGCCCAGCGAACCGCCGGCCCCGGCAGCCCGGTCCTCGCCGTCCGGGTCAACACGGGCCCGCAACTCTACGGACTGCACCGGCTCGACCTGACCATGACCGTCGCGTCGCTGGTCGCGCTCGCGGCGGCCACGCCTCTGGCCGTCTACGGCGCCGGGCTGGTCGCCCGTCGGCTGCGGCAGGTCTCCGAAACCGCGGTCCGGATCTCCGCCGGTGACCTCGATGCCCGGACCGGGCCCACCGGGGGCAACGACGAGGTCGCCGACATCGCGGCCACCGTCGACCTCATGGCCGACAGCCTCGGCCGGCGGCTGCGCACCGAGCGCCAGTTCACCGCGGACGTGGCTCACGAGCTGCGCACACCCGTCGGCGGCCTGCTGGCCACCGTCGACCTGCTGCCGCCCGGCGAGACCGAGGACCTGCTCCGCGCCAGGGTGCGCGACCTGCGCGCCCTGGTCGAGGACCTCCTCGAGATCTCCCGCCTGGACGCCGGGGCCGAGCAGCCGGTCCGCGCCCGGGTTCCGCTCGGCGAGGTCGTCGCCGATGCCGTGGCGCGCACCGGCCTCGACGCCGAGGTCACCGTCGCCGCCGCGCACGGCCCGGCCGCCGCGCACGGCCCGGAGGACGCGCACCGCTCGGAGGACGCCACGACCGTGGAGACCGACCCGCGCCGCCTGGAACGGATCGTCAGCAACCTCGTCGTCAACGCCCACCGCCACGGACGGGCCCCGGTGCGGGTCACCGTCGAGGGCCGCACCGTCGTGGTGCGCGACCACGGCCTCGGCTTCCCGGCGGACCTGCTGCTCCACGGCCCGCGTCGCTTCCACAGCGGCGCCGCCGGGCGCGGTTCGGGCCACGGCCTGGGCCTGACCATTGCCCTCGGACAGGCTCGGCTGCTCGGTGCCGAGCTTCACCTGGACAACGCCCCGGACGGTGGGGCCGTCGCCACTCTGCGCCTGCCGGCCTGACCGCCCGGCTCCGCGGAACCGCTACGAAGCGGAGCGGACGCCGATACACGCCGGCGCGGGTCCCGATACGTCGCCCGGACACCCTTCGAAGTGCACCGTCCGCACCGAAGAGGAGTCCCCGTGACCACCGTCCCCCTCACCCCGTACCCGCCGAACCCGGCCCCCGGGATCGCGGCCGCCACCACCGACCTGACGAAGGTCTACGGCAGCGGCGACACCCGGGTCGTGGCCCTGGACCGGGTCAGCATCGGCTTCCGGGAGAGCGAGTTCACCGCGATCATGGGCCCCTCCGGCTGCGGCAAGTCCACTCTGATGCACTGCGCCGCCGGGCTCGACACCCCCACCTCCGGCGGCGTCCGCATCGGCACCACCGAGCTGGGCTCCTTGCGCGACCGGCCGCTGACCCGGCTGCGCCGCGACCGGATCGGCTTCGTCTTCCAGGCGTTCAACCTGCTGCCGACGCTGACCGCGCTGGAGAACATCACGCTGCCGCTGAGCATCGCCGGCCGCCACCCCGACCGGCAGTGGCTGGACCGCGTGGTCTCCATGGTCGGCCTCTCCGAGCGCCTCGACCACCGGCCCGCGCAGCTGTCCGGCGGTCAGCAGCAGCGCGTCGCGGTCGCCCGCGCCCTCGCTTCGCGGCCCGCGATCGTCTTCGGCGACGAGCCCACCGGCAACCTCGACTCCCGCTCCGGCGCCGAGGTCCTCGGCTTCCTGCGCGACTCGGTGCGCGAACTCGGCCAGACCGTGGTCATGGTCACCCACGACCCCGTCGCCGCCGGCTACGCCGACCGCGTGGTGTTCCTCTCCGACGGACGGCTTGTCGACGAGATGACCCGCCCCACCCCGGACCGGGTCCTCGACGTCATGAAGCGCTTCGACACCCGCGCCCGCACCAGCTGACCCGCGCCCGCACATCCCCGTCGCTCCCATGCCCCGTCCATCCCACGCCCCCGGAAGCCGAACCCATGCTGAGAACAGCCGTGCGCAACGTCCTGGCGCACAAGGCCCGACTGGCCATGACCGTCCTCGCGGTCTGCCTGGGTGTCGCATTCGCCAGCGGCACCCTCGTCTTCGCGGACTCGGCCGCGGCCGCCTACCGCGCCGCCGCGTCGAGGAACTTCGCCGACATCGCGGTCACCGTCACCGCACGACAGGCCCCGGCCGGGGCCGCCGCGGACCAGCCGGACAGCGTCCTCGACGACGCGCTCGCCCGGCGACTGGCCGCCGTCCCCGGTGTCGCCGCCGTGCGGCCGTCCGTCGACGGCCGGGCCGCCCTGAACGCGGCGGACGGTACCCCGTTGCGGGTCAGGCCGGGCGCGAACCCGGCCGCCGCCTACGTACCCGGCCCCGACGGCGAGGACCGCCGCCACCCCCTCGCCGCAGGCCGTGCCCCGGCGGGCGGCGACGAGATCGCCGTGGACAGCGGCACCGCTGCCGCCGGGCACCTGCACATCGGTGACTCGGTCACGCTGGCCACCGACGGCCCGGCCATGACCATGCGGCTCGTCGGCATCGTCACCACCACGGACACCCGGGTGCTCGCGGGCGGCACCCTCGTCCTGTTCGACCGGGCGACCGCTCAGCGGCTGTTCGCCACTTCGGGCCACTACACCGCGATCGACCTGTCCGCCGCGGCCGGCACCGGCCAGTCCGAACTCGCCCGGCGGGTCGCCACCGTGCTCCCGCCCGACAGGGCCGAGGTCACCACCGCCGCCGCCCGGGCCGCCCAGCAGGCGGTCTACGTCGGCACCCTGATGCGGGGCTACCAGAAGATGCCGACGGTCTTCGCCGGAATCGCGCTGTTCATCGGGTCCTTCCTGGTCATCAATACCTTCACCATGCTCGTCACCCGGCGCACCCGGGAGATCGCGCTGCTCCGGGCGATCGGAGCCTCACGCCGTCAGGTGGTCCGGTCCGTCCTCGTGGAGGCCGTCCTGGTCGGGCTCGCCGCCTCGGCGGCCGGGTTCGTCCTCGGCCTCGGCATCGCCGCCGTCCTGCCCGGCCTGCTGAGCACCGGCGGGGACCTGCTGCCCGACGGCCCGCTGGTCATCGGCCCGCGCCCCGTCCTGGCGGCGCTCGGCGTCGGGGTGGGGGTCACCGTGCTCGCCGCCTGGCTGCCTGCTCGCAAGGCCGCACGCGTCGCGCCCGTCGAGGCGTTGCGTACGGCGCAGCAGCCGCCCGCCGGCCGGTTCCGCGTCCGCGCCGTCGCGGGGCTCGCCCTCCTCGCCCTGGGCGTCGGCCTGCTCGTCCCGCTCACCGGCGCGAAGGACGCCTCGGAGGGGAACCTGCGCGGCGCGATGCTCGGCTGCGGCGTCCTCGTCCTCGCCCTGATCGTGCTGGCGCCGCTACTCGTGGTCCCGGCGATCCGGCTGATCGGCCGCCTGACCGGCCGTTCCGGGATCACCGGTCACCTCGCACAGCAGAACGCGCTGCGCGACCCGCGGCGCACCGCCGCCACCGCCGCCACCCTGCTGGTCAGCACCGCGCTGGTGACCGGCCTCGCCGTCATCGGCAACTCCACCGGGCAGGCGCTCGACCGTCAGGCCGCGGCTGGCCTCGGCGCCGAATACGTGATCAGCACCCGCACCACCACGACCGGCGTCGACCCGGCCGCCGTCCAGCGAGTCGCCCACACCGCCGGGGTGCGGGCCGCGAGCGCCGTCGCGGACTCCGTCCTGTTCATCGGCGGCCGGGTCCGTGACATCTCCGGCGTCGATCCCGACTCCGTGGACGACGTCATGAGGCTCGACTTCCTCAGCGGCTCCGCGAAGGACCTCGGGCCCGGCCGGATCGCCGTCTCCAGCACCATCGCCCGGGAGAGCGGCCTGAGCACCGGCAGCCAGGTCGACGCCACCATCGGCCGGAGCCGGACCTTCGCCAAGTACACCGTCGTGGGCGTCTACCAGGACAATCCCACCGCCCACGACGCCCTCGGCGCCCGCGCCGAGGTGCAGCAGGACGGCTTCCTGCCGGACTCCGTCCAGCGGATCCTGGTCCGCACCGACCCCGGCTCGGTCTCCCCCGCCACCGAGGACCGGCTGCGTGCCGCCGTCGGCAACAACCCGCTGCTGAAGGTGCAGGACCGGCCCGCACTCGTCCGCGAGGCCGCGGGCACCATGGGCAACCTGCTGACCCTGATGTACGGGCTGCTCGCCATCGGCGTCGTGATCGCGGGGCTCGGCATCGTGAACACCCTGGCCATCTCGGTCGCCGAACGAACCCGCGAGATTGGTGTACTGCGCGCCATCGGCATGGACCGCGCGGGCGTCCGGCGGATGATCCGCCTGGAAGCGGTGACCGTCGCGGGCTTCGGCACCCTGCTCGGCCTGGCCGGCGGCCTGTTCGGCGCTTGGGCCGTCGGAGCGTTGGCCAACGGCGCGGTGAGGCAGTACTCCCTGGCGCTGCCCTGGGGGACCCTGCTCCTCGTCTGCCTGCTGTCCCTCGCGGTCGGCGCTCTCGCCGCCGTCGTACCGGCCCGCCGGGCAGCCGCCCTGAAACCGCTCGAAGCCGTCGCGGAGGCGTGACCCCGGGCCCCGGCACGGCAATCGCGGAACGACGAAGGCCCCGGCCGGCGAACCGGTCGGGGCCTTCGTGAAGGCGGAGGATACGAGATTCGAACTCGTGAGGGGTTGCCCCCAACCTGGGGCCACCCGGCACCTCAGCTTCGAACCCCGCACCCGTGAACAGGTCGAAGCGATCACCGCCCGCTCCATCGACTCCGCGCGCGCCACCCGCGCACCGAGTACTGCCTCGCCGTCACCCGGCGCGGTGAACACCGGCTGATCGGCTACGCGCGGCTGGCCACCGAGCCACAACAGGCCGCGTCCATCGGGTTCGCCCTCCATCCGGCCGCGTGGGGCAAGGGCCTCGCTGCCTCGCCGTCCGGGCGAGGCAGCGAGGCGCGGGAAGCTTTTCTCTCGGGGATTCTTTGTTTCTTCCGACCCCTTCCCCTGTGTGGGAAGGGGTCGGAAGAAACAATTTTCTTTTATTTGAATTTTCTCTATCCAGGATAGGTTTCCTGCGGCGTCACCTCAGGGTGCAGCCGGTTGGTGAGCCGGTCTCGGATGGCGGGTCTACCGACCTTCAGGTCCCGGCGGGCCGCCCGTACGGGGCGAGTTTGGCGAAGCGGCTGCCAGGTGGGGGCCGGGTGGGCCATCCTCGTGGCCATGACCTCCGAGCAGCCGCCGTCCGCAGTCGGCTCCCGCCCGTCCCGCGGCCTGGTCCTCACCGTTGCCGCCGTGCTGGTCGTCCTGCTCGCGGTGGTGGCCACCGCGGTGCTGTGGCCGGACGACAAGAAGCCGGCCGCCGCGCCGCCGCCGCCCACGCCGACTCCCACGGCCACCCAGACGCCGACACCCACCCCCACGCCCACGCCGCAGCCGCCGTACGCGTTCTTCCCGGTCGGCGCCTGCTTCGACCACCCGCAGCTGAGCCCGGTGATCACCAAGCCGGAGGAACGCCCCTGCGTCGGCGACCACGACGGCGAGGTGATCGCCGACCTCAAGCTCGCGGACGGGATCACCGGCGACATCCCGCTGGCGCTTGCCATGCGCGACGGCTGCAAGGAGGTCGAAGCCGCCGCCAAGGCCCGCCAGGGCGACGGAAAGACCTACTACGGCCGCCAGTTCGGCCCGGCGATGGCCAACTACCAGCAGGGCTGGCGTGACTACACCTGCACCCTGGCCGCCAGCAACAAGCAGGGCGGCCCCAAGCTCACCGGGCAGTTGCGCCCGTAGCGGCTCCCGCGGGGGAGCGAGGCGGGCGCGGCGGGGCGGGCTGACACAATGGGGTGCATGTCCACCACACCCGCCGCTCCCGGCAGCACCGCCCTCGCCCCCGAGATCGCCGCGCGGCTCAAGCGCTCCGAGGACGGGCTGGTCCCGGCCATCGCCCAGCAGTACGACACCGGCGAGGTGCTGATGCTCGGGTGGATGGACGACGAGGCGCTGCACCGCACCCTGACCACGGGCCGCTGCACCTACTGGAGCCGCAGCCGCCGTGAGTACTGGGTGAAGGGCGACACCTCGGGCCACGTCCAGGCGGTCAAGTCGGTGGCCCTGGACTGCGACGGCGACACCCTGCTGGTCAGGGTCGACCAGAGTGGCGCGGCCTGCCACACCGGCGACCGCACCTGCTTCGACGCCGACGTGCTCCCGCTCTCCTGACCCCAGTCCACTCGAAGAACTCAAGAAGGTGCCGCCCGTCATGGATCTCGAAGCCTTCCGCAAGCTCGCCGTCGACACCCGGGTCATCCCGGTCACCCGCAGGCTCCTCGCGGACGGTCTCACCCCGATCGGCCTCTACCGCACCCTCGCCGAGGAGCGGCCCGGCACCTTCCTGCTGGAGTCCGCCGAGCAGGGCCGCAGCTGGTCGCGCTACTCCTTCGTCGGGGTGCGCAGCGCCGCCGCGCTGACCGTCGGCCCGGACGGCGGGGCCCGCTGGCTCGGCACCCCGCCGGTCGGCATCCCCACCGCCGGCGACCCGCTGGAGGTGCTGCGCGCCACCCTCCAGGCGCTGCACACCCCGCGGCTGGAGGACGACGGCCTGCCCCCGCTCACCGGCGGCCTGGTCGGCTACCTCGGCTACGACATCGTCCGCCGGTTGGAGAAGCTGCCCGACCTCAACCCGGACGACCTGGGCCTGCCCGAGCTGACCATGCTGCTCGCCACCGACCTCGCGGTGCTCGACCACGTCGACGGCACGGTGCTGCTGATCGCCAACGCCGTCAACCACAACGACCTGGCCAGCGGCGCGGACGAGGCCTGGGCGGACGCGGTGGCCCGGCTGGACGCGATGGAGGCCGAGCTGTCCAAGCCGGTCGACCCGGGCCTGGCCACCTTCACCCCGGCCGGCCCGGGCGAGGTGCACTCGCCGTTCGGTGGCGAGCCGTACCGGGCCGCGGTGGAGACGATCAAGGAGCGGATCCGGGCCGGCGAGGCCTTCCAGGTGGTGCCCTCGCAGCGCTTCGAGGCGCCCTGCCCGGCCTCCGCGCTGGACGTCTACCGGGTGCTGCGCACCACCAACCCCAGCCCGTACATGTACCTGTTCCGCTTCCCCGGGCCGGACGGCGGGGCCGAGGGCGGCTTCGACGTGGTCGGCTCCAGCCCGGAGGCGCTGGTCAAGGTCACCGACGGCGAGGCGATGCTGCACCCGATCGCCGGCACCCGGCACCGCGGCGACACCCCGCAGGAGGACGCGGAGCTGGCCGCCGAGCTGCTCGCCGACCCCAAGGAGCGGGCCGAGCACCTGATGCTGGTGGACCTCGGCCGCAACGACCTCGGCCGGGTCTGCGAGCCGGGCAGCGTCGAGGTGGTCGACTTCATGCACATCGAGCGCTACAGCCACGTGATGCACATCGTGTCGACGGTGACCGGCACGGTCGCCCCGGGGCGGACCGCCTTCGACGTGCTGACCGCCTGCTTCCCGGCCGGCACCCTCTCCGGCGCGCCCAAGCCGCGGGCGATGCGGATCATCGAGGAGCTGGAGCCCACCCGCCGCGGCCTGTACGGCGGCTGCGTCGGCTACCTGGACTTCGCCGGGGACTCGGACACCGCGATCGCGATCCGCACCGCGGTGCTGCGCGACGGCACCGCGTACGTGCAGGCCGGCGCGGGCGTGGTCGCCGACTCCGACCCGCACGGCGAGGACACCGAGTGCCGCAACAAGGCGGCCGCCGTGCTGCGGGCGGTCGCCACCGCCAATACGCTGCGGACGCCGGAACTGTCCTGACGTGTGAGGAGGCGGCCGGGATGCCCGAGGCGCCGTACGACGAGCTGAGCTGGGAGGCCGTTTTCGGGACGGCCTCCCAGATCCGGGAAGGGCTCGCGGGGGCGGGGCGGGTGCTGTCCGGGGTCCTGATCGACTTCCCGGCCGCGCACGGCCCGCTCGCCCCGGACCTGGTGGTGGTCGCTCCCGGCGCCGCCCGCACCGCCCGGGGCCGGTACGGGGCCGCGGACGCCGAGGCGGTGCTGGAGGTGGCGCACCCGGGCCGTGACCACGTCTTCGCGCGGGCCTGCGCGGAGAGCGGCGTGCCGCTGTACGTGGTGGTCGATCCGGCGGCGGCGGTCTGCACCGTGCACACCGCGCCGTCCCCCGAGGGGGTGTACCGGGAGGCGGAGCGGGTGCCGTTCGGCAACGACCTGTTCCTGCCGCTCGGCGGCCGCACGGTGGTGCTGCGGACGGACGGGTTCCCCACGCCGTGACCCACCCCGCCCGCCGCCCCGCCCGCCACCCCGCCCGACGGCTCGCCCGACGGCCCGTTCCCCACCCCGGGTACGGACCCCGGCGTCGGTCGGGGGATAGTGGACGGGTGACCGCTGAGCAGACCCCCGCCCCCGCCGCCCCCAGCCGCCGCACCCTCGGCATCATGCTGCTGCTGACCGTGCTGAGCGCCGTGCTGGTGCTGACCGCGGTCGGGCGGACCTGGGCCGAGGGCCGGGCCGGCACCCTGGACGTGTCCGTCACCGGCGGCAGGATCTCCGAACTGCCCGGCGGGCTGGCCCTGGTGGGCCTCGCCGCGGCCGTCGCGGTGTTCGCGGTGCGCGGCGCCGGCCGGCTGGCGGTCGGCGCGCTGACCCTGCTGGCCGGGCTCGGCGCGGCCGCCGCCTCGGTGGCCGGGGCGGGCGACACCGCCGCGCTGGACGCCGAGGCCGCCCGCAAGCTGGCGCTGACCGGTTCGGCGGCCACCGAGGTCTCGCACACCGCCTGGCCCTGGGTCGCGCTGGTCGGCGGGGTCCTGCTGGCCCTGGCCGGACTGCTCACCCTGCGCTACGGCCGGGGCTGGCCGGCCATGGGCAGCCGCTACGAGGCGCCGACCCGCAAGGCCCCGGCGCGGACCGAGACGCCGGGCGACCTGTGGAAGGCCCTGGACCGGGGCGAGGACCCGACCGCGGTGTGAGCCGCGCGCATGTGACGCGGCCCGCGCGCATGTGACGCGATAGACCCGCCACCCGCTTTGGGCCGTCGGTGTGTGGCCCGGCACAATGGAACCCGTCAACCCGCCGGCGGCCCCGCAGGCCCGGCCGGGCCCCGAGAGCCAAGGAGCACCACTCAGATGGCAGCAGCAGCACACGGCCACACCACCGCCGCCTGGACCGGCGTCGTCATCTCCTTCGTCGGCTTCGGCGTCGCGGGCGTCGCCATGATCCTGCCGTCGGTTCTGCTCGTCTGGGTCGGCCTGGCGGTCATCCTGGCCGGCGGCGTGGTCGGCAAGGCCATGTCCCTCGCGGGCATGGGCAAGCAGCCCAGCGCCAACGTCTACAAGTCGGCCGAGGAGCAGCTCGCGGCCCGTGAGGCCCGCGCCGCCGTCGCCGCCTGACGACGGGCTCGTCGCACCACACGACCACACGTTTGTCGTACATCGGAACGGCGGGCGCGCCACGCCCGCCGTTTCGTCGTGTCCGGGCCCGACCCGGGCAGAATCGGGGCGTGAACGCCGCCCCCACCGCTTCCACCGCCTCCGCCCCGCCGCCCGTGCGGCGCCGGCTGAGCCCGCCGCTGACCGCGCTGGCGGCGGTGGCCGTCCCCGCCGCGTACGTCGCCGTGGTGGACCCGAACACCCCCGGGCACTACCCCGAGTGCCCGTTCCTGACCGCCACCGGCTGGTGGTGCCCCGGCTGCGGGGGGCTGCGCTGCGTCCACGCGCTGAGCCACGGGGACCTCACCGGCGCCCTGCACGACAACGCCGTCGTGGTCCTGCTGTTCGGCGTGCTGGCGGTGCTGTGGCTGCGCTGGGGCTGGGCCGCGCTGACCGGCGGGCCGCCGCCCAGGATCACCGTCGGGGGCCGGCGGTGGGCGCTGATCGCCCTGCTGGTGCTGGTGTTCACAGTGGTGCGCAACTCGGGGGTCGGTGCCGGGCTGGCGCCGCCGCTGGTCTGACCGGGCCGCGCGACCGCCGCGTCCCGGCTGCCGTACCGCGGCCCCTGACCGTGGTCCTCGACCGCGCGGCCGCCGCTTCCCGTACGCCGTGACGCCACGTCCCGGCCACCGGTCGAGGCCGGCTCGGAGAGCGTCCGAAAACCGGTGCGAAGACCGTCCGAAAACCGGTGCACGCCCGGTGAAGCCGCAGCTGGGGACCGCCGGAGCGGGAGTCCGGTCCGCGAGACGCGGTTCGAACCGGTGCGCCCCCCGCCCCCGGGTGCCGATACCATCGAAGAGTCGGTGGGCTGTCGCCCGCCGGCTCACGCCGGCCAACTGGCAGAAAAGATGGGGGCTCCTGAGTGAGTGTGCTCGACTCGATCATCGAAGGGGTCCGCGAGGACCTCGCCGAGCGGCAGGCCCTGGTCTCCCTGGACGAGCTCAAGGCGCTGGCCGCCAAGGCTCCGGAGGCCAAGGACGGCGTCGCCGCCCTCCGGGGCGACGGGGTCCGGGTGATCTGCGAGGTGAAGCGCTCCAGCCCGTCCAAGGGCGCCCTGGCCTCGATCGCCGATCCGGCCGCCCTGGCGGTGGACTACGCGGCCGGCGGTGCCGCCGCGATCAGCGTGCTGACCGAGCAGCGCCGCTTCGGCGGTTCGCTGGCCGACCTGGACGCCGTCCGCGCCGCGGTGGACACCCCGCTGCTGCGCAAGGACTTCATCGTCACCGCCTACCAGCTGTGGGAGGCCCGTGCGCACGGCGCCGACCTCGCGCTGCTGATCGTCGCGGCCCTCGACCAGCCGGCCCTGGTGTCGCTGATCGAGCGCGCCGAGTCGATCGGCCTCACCCCGCTGGTCGAGGTGCACGACGAGGAGGAGATCAAGCGCGCGGTGGACGCCGGGGCCCGGATCATCGGCGTCAACGCCCGCAACCTGAAGACGCTCGAGGTGGACCGCAACACCTTCGAGAACGTCGCCCACGCCATCCCGGACGGCATCGTCAAGATCGCCGAGTCCGGTGTGCGCGGCCCGCTGGACGTGATCAACTACGCCAACCTCGGCGCCGACGCGGTGCTGGTCGGCGAGTCCCTGGTGACCGGCAAGGACCCGCGCGCCGCGGTCGCCGACCTGGTCGCCGCCGGGGCCCACCCCGCCGTCCGGCACAAGGACTGACCCCCACCCCATGAAGATCGCCGCCCGACTCGCCCCCGGTTGCCGCCCGCGCGGCTGCCGCGCGCCCGCACGCCGGGTGCTGGGGCGTCGGGTGCGGTACGTCATCGGGTGCGAGCCCGGGCAGGTGCCGGGACGGCGATGGTGCGTGACGTCCGGCTGAAGCCCAGCCGGGAAGACGTCGTTGTCGTCCATCTCCGTTCAAGGGAAACCACCATGTCCGAAAAGGACTACCTGCCCGGCGCCCAGGTGCCGGACGCGCGCGGCTACTTCGGCGCGTACGGCGGCCGCTTCATCCCCGAGGCGCTGGTCGCCGCGGTCGAGCAGGTCGCCGAGGAGTACGAGAAGGCCAAGACCGACCCGGCCTTCACCGCCGAGCTCGACGCGCTGCTCAAGGACTACACCGGGCGCCCGAGCCCGCTGACCGACGTGCACCGCTTCTCCGCCGAGGCGGGCGGCGCGCGCATCCTGCTCAAGCGCGAGGACCTCAACCACACCGGCTCGCACAAGATCAACAACGTGCTGGGCCAGGCGCTGCTCACCAAGCGGATGGGCAAGACCCGGATCATCGCCGAGACCGGCGCCGGCCAGCACGGCGTGGCCACCGCGACCGCCTGCGCCCTGTTCGGCTTCGACTGCACCATCTACATGGGCGAGGTCGACACCCAGCGCCAGGCGCTCAACGTCGCCCGGATGCGGATGCTCGGCGCCGAGGTGGTGGCCGTCAAGTCCGGCAGCCGGACGCTCAAGGACGCCATCAACGAGGCGTTCCGGGACTGGGTCGCCAACGTCGACTCCACCCACTACCTGTTCGGCACCGTCGCCGGGCCGCACCCCTTCCCGATGATGGTCCGGGACTTCCACCGGGTCATCGGCGTCGAGGCGCGGCAACAGGTGCTCGACCGGACCGGCCGGCTGCCCGACGCCGTCGTGGCCTGCGTCGGCGGCGGCTCCAACGCGATGGGGATCTTCCACGAGTTCATCCCGGACGCCGGGGTGCGGCTGATCGGCTGCGAGGCGGCCGGCGAGGGCGCCGAGACGCCCCGGCACGCGGCCACCCTCACCAAGGGGGACCCGGGCGTGCTGCACGGCTCCCGGACGTACGTCCTCCAGGACGAGGACGGGCAGACCATCGAGTCGCACTCGATTTCGGCCGGGCTGGACTACCCGGGCGTCGGGCCGGAGCACGCCTGGCTGAAGGACACCGGGCGCGCCGAGTACCGTCCGGTCACCGACGACGCCGCGATGCAGGCGCTGCGGCTGCTGTCCCGCACCGAGGGGATCATCCCGGCCATCGAGAGCGCCCACGCGCTCGCCGGGGCGCTGGAGCTGGGGCGCGAGCTCGGGCCGGAGGCGACCATCCTGGTCTCGCTGTCGGGACGCGGGGACAAGGACATGCACACCGCGGCCGAGTACTTCGGGCTGTACGACGAGCCGGGGGCCGGGTCCGCCGGGCCGGCCGACTCCGCCGAGGGGGGTAAGTGATCATGGCTTCCAAGCTGAGCGACATCCTGGCCGCGGCCAAGGCCGAGGACCGGGCCGCGCTGATCGGCTACCTGCCGGCCGGGTTCCCGACCGTGGACGGCGGCATCCGGGCGGTCAACGCGCTGATCGAGGGCGGCTGCGACGTGGTCGAGGTCGGGCTGCCGCACTCCGACCCGGTGCTGGACGGCGCCGTCATCCAGACCGCCGACGACATCGCGCTGCGGGGCGGCGTGCGGATCAAGGACGTGCTGCGCACCGTCCAGGAGGTCGCCTCCGCGCACCCCGCGGCGGCGGTGCTGGTGATGACGTACTGGAACCCGGTCGACCGCTACGGGGTGGCGCGGTTCGCCGCCGACCTGGCGGCCGCGGGCGGGGCCGGCTGCATCCTGCCGGACCTGCCGGTGGAGGAGTCCGAGGAGTGGCGCAAGGCGGCGGACGAGCACGGTCTGGACACCGTGTTCGTGGTCGCCCCCAGCAGCAAGGACGCGCGGCTGGCGGAGGTCACGGCGGCGGGCAGCGGGTTCGTGTACGCGGCCGCGGTGATGGGCGTGACCGGGACGCGGTCGGCCGTCGGCTCGATGGCCGAGGACCTGGTCGCCCGGACCCGGGCCACCACCGACCTGCCGGTCTGCGTCGGGCTCGGGGTCTCGGACGCGGTGCAGGCGGCGGAGGTCGCCCGGTTCGCGGACGGGGTCATCGTGGGGTCGGCGTTCGTGAAGCGGATCCTGGCCGCGGGCGAGGACGAGGAAGCGGCGCTGGACGCGGTGCGGGCCCTGGCCGGGGAACTGGCCTCGGGCGTGCGGCGGAGCTGACGCGCGGTAGGACCATCAGGCCGGCGGCCCTCCACTCCTCGGGAGTGGGGGGCCGCGGGTCTTTTCGTGGGTGTGTTTCCGGGGCCGCGCTCCTGAGGGGCGCGGCCCCGGGCGCGCGGCATTTGCCGTGCGCGCCGACCGGAGTGCGGACCCGAACGGGTGAACAAGGGGTGGGGACACGCATCAGGCGGGGTTGGCGGACGTTGAGTGGAGGGAGGAGTGCACGAACGGTTGCCGGGGCGAGCGGGAAGGGGTGAGCCGGTGCGGAGTGTCCAGCGGGCCGTCCTGCTGCGGGCGGCGGCGGCCGTGGTGGTGCTCGTCGGCGCGGTCGGGGTGCACGTGGAGGTGGGCCACGCGTTGGCGAAGCGGGGCGCCGAGCGGGCGGAGCGGGAGGCGGTGGCGTGCGCGGAGGCGGCCCGGCACCCCGACCTGTTCGAGGCGGGGTGGTTGGCGGGGTGCCGCTGACGCACGGGTGTTCGGACTGTTCGGACGGAACGTCACTCATCCGGCGTCATTCCCGACCGCGGAGAAACCCCCCTCCGCCCCCGACGGTTCCTCAGGGAGTGAACGAGTTTCCCGAGGGGGGTTCCCTGATGACCGCGCAGCCCGGTGGCTCCGCGCCCACGCCGACGGCGGGGCGGCCGGTGCCGGCCTGGAGCGAGTGGCTCGGCACGGTCGTCCGGCTCGGCCTCGCGGTGGTCTGGGGGTGGGCCGGGCTGGCGAAGATCTCCGACCCGGCGGAGGCCGCGCAGGCCGTCCGGGCCTACGAGATCCTCCCCGAGGGCCTGGTCAAGCCGATCGGCTACGGCCTGCCGTTCCTGGAGCTGGCGCTGGCCCTGCTGCTGGTGGTGGGCCTCGGCGTCCGGCTGGTGGCCGGGGTCTCCGCGCTCCTGCTGCTGGCCTTCATCGCCGGGATCGCCTCCGCCTGGGCGCGCGGCATCTCGATCGACTGCGGCTGCTTCGGCGGCGGCGGGCACGTCGACGCGTCCCAGACGGAGTACCTCCAGGAGATCCTGCGCGACACCGGGTTCCTGCTGCTGGCCGGGTGGCTGCTGTGGCGGCCCCGCACCCGGCTGTCGGCGGACGGCTGGCTGGCGAGCTGACCCCCACATCCCTGCACCCCGACGAAGGCCCCGACCGTGGATGTCAACGCAATGAGCGAGAAGAACCGAGAAGGCAAGCGCACCGCCCGTGAGCGGATGCTGGAGCAGCGGGCGGCCGACGAGGCCTCCTCCCGGCGCAAGAAGAAGCTGATCGTGGGCGGCTCCGTGCTCGCGGTGATCGCCGCCGCGGTGATCGTCGGCGTCGTGGTGCAGAACCAGCGCTCCAAGCCGGAGACGCCGGTCGCCGCCCCGGCCGGGACGATCGGCGACAAGAACCTGGTCATCCCGGTCGGCGCCGACAACGCGCCCTCCGTCCTCACCGTCTACGAGGACCCGCGCTGCCCCGCCTGCGGCACCTTCGAGCGCGAGTTCTCGTCGACCATCGACCAGCTGGAGGACGCCGGGAAGATCTACACGAACTACCACATCGTGTCGTTCATCGACCGGGCCGTGGCGGGCAAGGGCTCCCGGAACGGCGCCAACGCGCTGGGCTGCGCCCAGGACGCCGGGCACTTCCGGGACTTCCACGACGTGCTGTACCGCAACCAGCCGGACGAGACCAACGACGCCTTCGGCGACAAGGCCGTGCTGCTCGGCCTGGCCAAGCAGGTCAACGGCCTGGACACGCCCGCGTTCCAGTCCTGCGTCAAGGACAGCAGGTTCGGCGGCTGGGTGTCCGCGGTGCAGCAGGACTTCGACAAGTCCAGCTTCAAGTCCACGCCGACGGTGCTGCTCAACGGCCAGCCGGTCTACCCGAAGAACGGCAGCGAGGAGATCACCCCGGCGAACCTGGCGAAGTGGGTGGACGCCGCGAACCAGGGCAAGCAGCTGGGCACGGCGGGTTCGCACGGGCAGACCCCGGCGCCGACCAGCACCGCCTCGGAGGCCAACAACCCGTCGCCGACGGCCGGCTGAGCCCGCCGGGCCGCGCCGCCCCTCCCCGTCCGGAGGCGGCGGCGCGGCCCGTTGTTCGGTTTCTGTGACCCCAAGGGTGTCCGAGCGGGCCTTCGGACCCTGTAGCGTCGGAACTGCCATGGATATCGCCTACATTCCCAGCCCGTCGCGGGGCGTCCTGTACCTCGGACCGATCCCGCTGCGCGCCTACGCCTTCTGCATCATCCTCGGTGTCGTCGTGGCCGTCTGGCTCGGCAGCAAGCGCTGGGTCGCCCGGGGCGGTGCCAAGCACACCGTCGGCGACATCGCCGTGTGGGCCGTGCCGTTCGGCCTGGTCGGCGGCCGCCTCTACCACGTGATCACCGACGGCGGCCGCCTGTACTTCGCCGAGGGGAAGAACCCCTGGGACGCCCTCAAGATCTGGGAGGGCGGCCTCGGCATCTGGGGCGCGGTCGCGCTGGGCGCGGTCGGCGCCTGGATCGGCGCCCGCCGCCGGGGCGTGCCGCTGCCCGCGTACGCCGACGCCATCGCGCCGGGCATCGCCCTCGCGCAGGCGCTGGGCCGCTGGGGCAACTACTTCAACCAGGAGCTGTACGGCCGGTCGACCACCCTGCCGTGGGGCCTGGAGATCGACAAGACGCTGCCCAACGGCGAGGTCGTGAAGGGCGTCTACCAGCCGACCTTCCTGTACGAGTCGCTGTGGTGCGTCGGTGTCGCGCTGCTGGTGATCTGGGCGGACCGCCGCTTCACGCTGGGCCACGGCCGGGCGTTCGCGCTGTACGTGGCCGCGTACACGGTGGGCCGGTTCTGGATCGAGTGGCTGCGGATCGACGACGCGCACGTCTACTTCGGCCTGCGGCTGAACGACTGGGTGTCCATCGCGGTGTTCGTGGGCGCGGTGGCGTACTTCGTGATCGTGGGCAGGAAGCGGCCCGGGCGGGAGGACCCGGCGAGCATCGATCCGGCCGCGCAGGAGGAGCGGGACGCCGCGGCGGAGGCCGCCGCGACGGGCGGTGCCGCGACGGAGGCCGCCCGGGGCGAGGGCAAGGGCGGCAAGAAGGCCGGGAAGTCCGACGAGAAGGCTGGGAAGGCCGAGGAGAAGGCCGACGGCAAGGCCGAGGAAAAGGCCGACGGGAAGCCGGTTCTGCGGAAGCCGGCCGGGCCCGTGGACGGGAAGCCGGCCGCCGAGACGGCCGGCGAGGACGTCAAGAACCCGATCTGACCTGGGAGTTCCCCCGGCTGAGGCCACCCTTCGCGAGGCTCGCGAAGGGTGGCCTCAGTGGTGTTCGGACAGCCTTACTTTGCTGGAAATGCCCAGGTCAGACGGGCTACGTTCAGGGCTGACGAACGACGACGGAGGGGAACGACGATGAGTGCGACCATGATGGAGGCCGACGCCGGGCACCAGCCCCGGATACCCGCGGCGGACCACCACCGGGACGTCAACGGCGGCTGGCTGCGGCCGGCCGTGTTCGGCGCGGTGGACGGGCTGGTGTCCAACTTCGCGCTGATGACCGGCGTGGTCGGCGGGGCGGCGTCCAACGGGACGGTGATCCTGACCGGGCTGGCGGGCCTGGCGGCCGGCGCCTGCTCGATGGCGGCGGGGGAGTACACCTCGGTGGCCTCGCAGCGGGAGCTGGTGCAGGCCGAGATCGAGGCCGAGCGGCTGGAGCTGAGCCGCAACCCGCACGGGGAGCTGGCCGAGCTGGCCCAGCTGTACGTCTCGCGCGGGGTGGACCCGGAGCTGGCCCACGAGGTGGCCCGGCAGCTGTCCGCGGACCCGGAGCTGGCCCTGGAGGTGCACGCCCGCGAGGAGCTGGGCGTCGACCCGACCGACCTGCCCTCGCCGCTGGTGGCGGCCGGCTCGTCGTTCCTGTGCTTCGCGCTCGGTGCGCTGCTGCCGCTGCTGCCGTACCTGCTGGGGGCGACCGCGCTGCTGCCGGCGATGCTGCTGGCGGGGGCCGGGCTGTTCCTGTGCGGCGCGGTGGTGGCCCGGGTGACGGCGCGCAGCTGGTGGTTCAGCGGGCTGCGGCAGCTGGTGCTGGGCGGTGCGGCGGCCGGGGTGACCTACCTGCTCGGGTGGCTGATCGGCGGCCATCTGGGGTGACCATGGAGTGCATGGTTATGCTGGTGAGTGGGTGACGTTTCACACATGGGCCTCGGACGGCGCCTGGCAGTGTCTCAGTATCCGGGCCTCCGAGCCGCGGATTCGCATCCGCGGACGGGTTCCCGGGATGGATTCCCAGGCGTCCATGATCGGCTTCTGTGGCGGCCCGGTTTCGCCCCTGTTTCAGGCGGTGGACGGTTGGGCACAATCGTCGGGACGTGCACTGTGGCACGTCCTCTCACACGCCCCCTGACCTGCGCGCCGTCCCGCCATGTGGACGGGATATTCCGCTTCTCGGGATCGTGGGCATCATGTAACTCGCACGACACCGCACCATCGCATCAGGGCCAACGTCGTCCCTCCTTGCACCACCTTGCCGAAAGACGACGACGGGAGAGCCGATGCTGTCTGCATCCATGCACTCCGCCAACGAGCCCCAGGCCGGCGCCGCCCGCCAGCCGTACGCGCTCGTGCCGGATGCGCGACCTGCTGCCCAGGGCCTGTACGACCCGCGGAACGAGCACGACGCCTGTGGCGTCGGTTTCGTCGCCACGCTGACGGGCATCGCCGACCACACCATCGTCGAGCAGGCGCTGAACGTCCTGCGCAACCTGGAGCACCGCGGCGCCACCGGCGCCGAGCCGGACTCCGGCGACGGCGCCGGCATCCTGACCCAGGTCCCGGACGCCTTCCTGCGCGGGAAGGTCCCCTTCGAGCTCCCGGCGGCCGGCTCCTACGCCGTCGGCATCGCCTTCCTCCCCGAGGACGACGAGAAGGACGCCGCCGCCGTCGCGCGGATCGAGGCCATCGCCGCCGAGGAGGGCACGACCGTCCTCGGCTGGCGCGACGTCCCCGTCACCCCGGACCTGCTCGGCGCCACCGCGCGCAGCGTGATGCCGCGGTTCCGGCAGCTCTTCCTGGCGAAGGACGGAACGGCCGGCATCGAGCTCGACCGGACCGCCTTCGTGGTCCGCAAGCGGGCCGAGCGCGAGGCCGGGGTGTACTTCCCGTCGCTGTCCGCGCGCACCATCGTCTACAAGGGCATGCTGACCACCGGCCAGCTGGAGCCCTTCTTCCCCGACCTGTCGGACCGCGGCTACGCGTCCGCGATCGGCCTGGTGCACTCGCGGTTCTCCACCAACACCTTCCCGAGCTGGCCGCTCGCCCACCCGTACCGCTTCGTCGCGCACAACGGCGAGATCAACACGGTCAAGGGCAACCGCAACTGGATGCACGCCCGGGAGTCGCAGCTCGCGACCGACCTCATCCCCGCCAACAGCAAGGGCCAGGGCCTGGAGCGGATCTTCCCGATCTGCACGCCGGAGCACTCCGACTCCGCCTCCTTCGACGAGGTCCTGGAGCTGCTCCACCTCGGCGGCCGCTCGCTGCCGCACTCGGTACTGATGATGATCCCGGAGGCGTGGGAGAACCACGCCACCATGAGCCCGGACCGCCGCGCCTTCTACCAGTACCACTCCAACCTGATGGAGCCCTGGGACGGCCCGGCCTGCGTCACCTTCACCGACGGCAACCAGATCGGCGCCGTCCTCGACCGCAACGGCCTGCGCCCGGCCCGGTACTGGATCACCGAGGACGGCCTGGTCGTCCTCTCCTCCGAGGTCGGCGTCCTCGACATCGAGCAGGAGAAGGTCGTCCGGAAGGGCCGCCTCCAGCCCGGCCGGATGTTCCTGGTGGACACCGCCGAGGGCCGGATCGTCCCGGACGAGGAGGTCAAGTCCGCCCTCGCCGCCGAGCACCCCTACCAGGAGTGGGTCGACGGCGGGCAGATCCAGCTCGCCAAGCTGCCCGAGCGCGAGCACATCTTCCACACCCACGCCTCCGTCACCCGCCGCCAGCAGACCTTCGGCTACACCGAGGAGGAGCTGCGGGTCATCCTCGCGCCGATGGCGCGCACCGGCGCCGAGGCGCTCGGCTCGATGGGCACCGACTCGCCGATCGCCGCGCTGAGCGAGAAGCCGCGCCTGCTGTTCGACTACTTCGTGCAGCTCTTCGCGCAGGTCACCAACCCGCCGCTGGACGCCATCCGCGAGGAGCTCGTCACCTCGCTGCTGTCCAACCTCGGCCCGGAGGGCAACCTGCTGGCCGCCGAGGCCGCGTCCTGCCGCTCGGTCGGGATCACCTTCCCCGTGATCGACAACGACGAGCTCGCCAAGCTCGTCCACATCAACGCCGACGGCGATCAGCCCGGCCTGAAGGCCGTCACGCTCTCCGGCCTCTACAAGGTCGCCTCCGGCGGCGAGGGCCTGGCCTCCCGGCTCGCCGAGATCGCCGCCGAGGCCGACGCGGCGATCGCCGACGGCGCCCGGATCGTCGTGCTCTCCGACCGGCACTCCGACGCCGAGCACGCGCCGATCCCCTCGCTGCTGCTCACCTCGGCCGTGCACCACCACCTGATCCGCACCAAGCA
This sequence comes from Kitasatospora sp. SC0581, assembly GCF_048159585.1. Taxonomy (NCBI): domain Bacteria; kingdom Bacillati; phylum Actinomycetota; class Actinomycetes; order Kitasatosporales; family Streptomycetaceae; genus Kitasatospora; species Kitasatospora sp. SC0581. The sequence continues at coordinate 503,644 of NZ_JBLRWA010000002.1, forward strand.
GCGCACCCGGGTGTCGCTGCTGGTCGAGGCGGGCGACGTCCGCGAGGTGCACCACGTCGCGCTGCTGATCGGCTACGGCGCCGGGGCGGTCAACCCGTACCTGGCGATGGAGTCCGTCGAGGACCTGGTCGCCCAGGGCGTGTTCATCGAGGGCGTCGAGCCCGAGAAGGCGATCCGCAACCTGATCAAGGCGCTCGGCAAGGGCGTGCTCAAGGTCATGTCCAAGATGGGCATCTCGACCGTCGCCTCCTACCGCGGCGCCCAGGTCTTCGAGGCCATCGGCCTCTCCCAGGGCCTCGTCGACGGCTACTTCTCCGGCACCACCACCAAGCTCGGCGGCATCGGCCTGGAGGAGATCGCCCGCGAGACCGCCGCCCGGCACGCCAAGGCGTACCCGGCCTCCGGCATCCCGGCCGCGCACCGCGCGCTGGAGATCGGCGGCGAGTACCAGTGGCGCCGCGAGGGCGAGCCGCACCTGTTCGACCCGGACACCGTCTTCCGCCTCCAGCACGCCACCCGCAACCGCCGGTACGACATCTTCAAGCAGTACACGGACCGGGTGAACGAGCAGTCCGAGCGGCTGATGACGCTGCGCGGCCTGTTCCGGCTGAACGGCCTGGAGCGGGAGCCGATCCCGGTCGAGGAGGTCGAGCCGGTCTCCGCGATCGTCCGGCGCTTCTCCACCGGCGCCATGTCGTACGGCTCGATCTCCCGCGAGGCGCACGAGACCCTGGCCATCGCGATGAACCGCCTCGGCGGCAAGTCCAACACCGGCGAGGGCGGCGAGGACCCGGACCGCCTGTACGACCCGGAGCGCCGCTCGGCGATCAAGCAGGTCGCCTCCGGCCGGTTCGGCGTCACCTCCGAGTACCTCGTCAACGCCGACGACATCCAGATCAAGATGGCCCAGGGCGCCAAGCCCGGCGAGGGCGGCCAGCTGCCCGGCCACAAGGTCTACCCGTGGGTCGCCAGGACCCGGCACTCCACCCCGGGCGTCGGCCTGATCTCGCCGCCGCCGCACCACGACATCTACTCGATCGAGGACCTGGCGCAGCTGATCCACGACCTCAAGAACGCCAACCCGGCGGCCCGCATCCACGTGAAGCTGGTCTCCGAGGTCGGCGTCGGCACGGTCGCGGCCGGCGTCTCCAAGGCGCACGCCGACGTCGTCCTGGTCTCCGGACACGACGGCGGGACGGGCGCCTCGCCGCTCACCTCGCTGAAGCACGCGGGCGGCCCCTGGGAGCTCGGCCTCGCCGAGACCCAGCAGACCCTGCTGCTGAACGGGCTGCGCGACCGCATCGTCGTCCAGACCGACGGACAGCTGAAGACCGGCCGCGACGTGGTCATCGCCGCGCTGCTCGGCGCCGAGGAGTTCGGCTTCGCGACCGCCCCGCTGGTGGTCTCCGGCTGCATCATGATGCGGGTCTGCCACCTGGACACCTGCCCGGTCGGCGTCGCCACCCAGAACCCGGTGCTGCGCGAGCGGTTCTCCGGCAAGCCCGAGTTCGTGGTCAACTTCTTCGAGTTCATCGCCGAGGAGGTCCGGGAGATCCTGGCCTCGCTGGGCTTCCGCTCGATCGAGGAGGCCGTCGGCCGCGCCGAGCACATCGACGCCCGGGCCGCGATCGACCACTGGAAGGCCGCCGGGCTGGACCTCGCCCCGCTGTTCCACGTGCCGGCGCTGCCCGAGGGGGCCGCCCGCCACCGCACCACCACCCAGGACCACGCGCTGGACAAGGCCCTGGACAACCAGCTGATCGCCCTCGCCGAGGACGCGCTGGAGCGCGGCGAGACCGTCCGGATCCAGCTGCCGATCCGCAACGTCAACCGCACCGTCGGCACCATGCTCGGCCACGAGGTGACCAAGCGGTACCGGGGCGAGGGCCTGCCGGAGGGGACCATCGACGTCACCTTCACCGGCTCCGCCGGGCAGTCCTTCGGCGCGTTCCTGCCGCGCGGCGTGACCCTGCGGCTGGAGGGCGACGCCAACGACTACGTCGGCAAGGGCCTCTCCGGCGGCGTGGTGATCGTCCGCCCGGCCCGCGAGGCGGCCGCCATCGGCAACGACGCGCAGAACCACGTCATCGCCGGCAACACCATCGGCTACGGTGCCACCGCGGGCCGCGTCCACCTGCGCGGCAAGGCCGGCGAGCGCTTCGCCGTCCGCAACTCCGGGGCCACCCTGGTGGTCGAGGGCGTCGGCGACCACGGCCTGGAGTACATGACCGGCGGCCGGGTCGTCGTCCTCGGCGAGACCGGGCGCAACCTCGCGGCGGGCATGTCCGGCGGCATCGCGTACGTCCTGGACCTGCGCCCCGCGAACGTCAACGACGGCATGGTGGGCATCGAGGCCCCCACCGCCGCCGACCGCGACTGGCTGCGCGAGACCGTGCAGCAGCACTACGAGGAGACCGGCTCCACCGTCGCCGCCGAGCTCCTGGCGGACTGGGGCAGCGGGGTCTCCCGCTTCTCCAAGATCATGCCGACCGACTACAAGGCAGTGCTCGCCGCCAAGGACGCCGCTGAGCGCGATGGCCTCTCCGAGGCCGAGACCACTCGCAAGATGATGGAGGCGGCTAATGGCTGACCCCAAGGGCTTCCTGACCACGCCCAAGCAGCTGGCCGAGCGCCGCCCCGTGGACGTCCGTCTGCGGGACTGGAACGAGGTCTACGTCGAGCGCAGCCTCCTGCCGATCATCACCAAGCAGGCCGGCCGCTGCATGGACTGCGGCATCCCGTTCTGCCACAACGGCTGCCCGCTCGGGAACCTCATCCCCGAGTGGAACGACCTGGCCTACCGGGACGACTTCGTCGGCGCGATCGAGCGGCTGCACGCCACCAACAACTTCCCGGAGTTCACCGGCCGCCTGTGCCCGGCCCCGTGCGAGTCCGCGTGCGTCCTCGGCATCAACCAGGACGCGGTGACCATCAAGAACGTCGAGGTCACCATCATCGACAAGGCCTGGGACCGCGGCGGGGTCACCCCGCAGGTCCCGGAGCGGCTCTCCGGCAAGACCGTCGCCGTCGTCGGCTCCGGCCCGGCCGGCCTCGCCGCCGCCCAGCAGCTCACCCGCGCCGGGCACACCGTCGTCGTGTACGAGCGGGCCGACCGGATCGGCGGACTGCTGCGCTACGGCATCCCCGAGTTCAAGATGGAGAAGCGCCACATCAACCGCCGCATCGAGCAGATGCGGGCGGAGGGCACCCGGTTCCGCACCGGCGTGCACGTCGGCGAGGACATCACCGGGCAGCAGCTGCGCGAGCGCTTCGACGCCGTGGTCGTCGCGGCCGGCGCCACCACCGCCCGCGACCTGCCGGTGCCCGGGCGCGAGCTCAAGGGCGTCCACCAGGCCATGGAGTACCTGCCGCTGGCCAACAAGGTGCAGGAGGGCGACTTCGTGGAGTCCCCGATCAGCGCCAAGGGCAAGCACGTGGTCGTGATCGGCGGCGGCGACACCGGCGCGGACTGCGTCGGCACCGCCCACCGGCAGGGGGCGGCCTCCGTCACCCAGCTGGAGATCATGCCGCGGCCCGGCGAGGACCGGCCCGGGCACCAGCCGTGGCCGACCATGCCGATGACGTACAAGGTCACCTCCGCGCACGAGGAGGGCGGTGAGCGGATCTACTCGGTCAGCACCACCCACTTCAGCGGCGACGAGGACGGCAACGTCCAGGAGCTGCACCTCGTCGAGGTCGAGTTCAGGGACGGCCGCTTCGAGCAGGTCCCCGGCACCGAGCGGGCCATCCCGGCCCAGCTGGTCACCCTGGCCATGGGCTTCACCGGGACGGACGTGCGCAACGGGCTGGTCGAGCAGCTGGGAGCGGACCTCGACGCGCGCGGTAACATTGCCCGCGATGGCCGGTTCGCCACCAATGTCGATGGCGTGTACGTCTGCGGAGACGCCGGCCGTGGCCAGTCGCTGATCGTCTGGGCCATCGCGGAAGGCCGCTCGGCCGCCGCGGCGGTGGACAAGTACCTCGGCGGCAAGACCCCGCTTCCCGCGCCGATCCGGCCCACCGACCGCCCCCTGGTGGTCTGACGGGCCCCGGACGCTCCGACCGGCCCACCCCGAACCCCCGGCGCCGCATCGCCGGGAGCTCAACCCGCTGCCCCCGTCAGAGTCGCCGGGCCAACGCGGTCTCCTGGCGCCTGCCCTCTTCCCCGACCAGTTGGAGGGCGGGCGCCGTCGCGTACCCCCGCGGCGGCCCCTGACCCCTCCCCGGGCCGCGGCAACTCTCGGACAAACGGCCGGAGTTGTTCGGCGCCCGGCGGGTTCCGGGACAGTGGGCTGTTGTTCGTCGGTGCCAGGTGGCAGACTGCGGCCGACGGCCGGGGGGCTGGGCGAGCGCGGAGGATGACGTCGATGGGCACGACTCAGGCAGGCGGGGGCGCCACGGTACGGCGCCTGCTGCTCGGTACCCAGCTGCGCAAGCTCCGCGAGGCCAGAGGCGTCAGCCGGGAGGAGGCCGGGTACTCGATCCGGGCCTCCGAGTCCAAGATCAGCCGCATGGAGCTCGGCCGGGTCGGCTTCAAGGAGCGCGACGTCGCCGACCTGCTCACCCTGTACGGGGTCGAGGTCGAACAGGAGCGGGCCACCGTCCTCGGACTGCTGCGCGACGCCAACGCCAGCTCCTGGTGGCACGAGTACGGGGACGTCCTGCCCGGCTGGTTCCAGAACTACCTGGGACTGGAGGAGGCCGCGGCCGAGATCCGCAGCTACGAGGTCCAGTTCGTCCACGGGCTGCTCCAGACCGCCGACTACGCCCGGGCCGTGGTCACCGCCGGCTGCCACGCCACCGGGCCGGAGGAGATCGAGCGCCGGGTCGACGTACGGCTCAAGCGGCAGGCGGTGCTGACCGGCGAGCGGGCGCCGCGGCTGGTCGCGGTACTGGACGAGGCCGCGCTGCGCCGGCCCTGGGGCGGCGCGGAGCTGATGCGCGGCCAGCTGGACCGGCTGCTGGAGCTGAGCGAACTGCCCAATGTCCGGCTCCAGGTGCTGCCGCTGGGCAACGCCGGGCTGAGCGCCGAGAGCGGGGCGTTCACCGTCCTGGGCTTCGCCGAGGCCGAGCTGTCGGACGTGGTGTACCTGGAGCAGTTCACCACCGCGCTCTACCTGGACAAGCCCGCCGAGGTGGCCGAGTACCGGCACGCGATGGACGACCTGGTCGCCGACAGCCTGAGCCCGGCAATGACCCGTGACCTGCTCCATTCCGTGCGCCAGGAACTGTAATACGTCAGTACGATGATTCCCCATCAGGTCGGGTGCATGAGAGGGATCAGATGTCGTACTTCTCCGAGTTGGCCCTGCAGTACATCGATGGTGAGTGGCGCAGCGGCAGCGGCTCCTGGGACATCGTCGACGTCGACCCCTACACCGGTGACAAGCTCGCCACCATCACCGTCGCCACCGTCGCCGAGGTCGACCTGGCCTACCGCGCCGCCGAGCGCGCCCAGAAGCAGTGGGCCGCCACCAACCCCTACCAGCGGCGGACGGTCTTCGAGCGCGCGCTGCGGCTGCTGGAGGAGTGGGAGCCGGAGATCGTCCAGGCGATCATGGCGGAACTCGGCGGCACCGCGCTGAAGGCGGGCTTCGAACTGTCGCTGGTCAAGGACGTCCTGCGGGAGTGCCTGCACCAGTCGGTGGCCCCCGAGGGTCGGCTGCTGACCTCGCCCGCCCAGGGCCGGGAGAACCGCCTCTACCGGCTGCCGGTCGGCGTGGTCGGCGTGATCAGCCCGTTCAACTTCCCGCTGTTCCTGGCGCTCAAGGCCGTCGCCCCGGCGCTCGCGCTCGGCAACGGCGTCGTCCTCAAGCCGCACCAGGAGACCCCGGTGGTCGGCGGCGGGCTGATCGCCAAGCTCTTCGAGGACGCGGGGCTCCCGCCCGGCCTGCTGAACGTGGTGATCACCGACATCGCCGAGATCGGCGACAGCTTCCTGGAGCACCCGGTGCCCAAGGTGATCTCCTTCACCGGCTCCGACAAGGTCGGCCGGCACGTCGCCACCGTCGCCGCCGGGCACTTCAAGCGCACCGTCCTGGAACTCGGCGGCAACAGCGCGCTGATCGTCCTGGACGACGCCGACGTGGACCACGCCGTCGACGCCGCGGTGTTCAGCCGCTTCGTCCACCAGGGACAGGTCTGCATGGCCGCCAACCGGGTGCTGGTGGACCGGTCCGTCGAGGCCGAGTTCACCGAGAAGTTCGTCGCCAAGGTCGCCTCGCTCACCGTCGGCGACCCGCGGGACCCGGCCACCCACATCGGCCCGCTGATCAACCCCGTCCAGGCCGACGGCCTGCGCGCCCAGGTCGACCAGGCCGTCGCGGCCGGCGCCACCGCGCTGCTGCGCGGCGACACGGTCGGCAGCCTGATGGAGCCGGTGGTCCTCACCGGCCTCGCCGAGGACGCGCCGATCCTGCGGACCGAACTCTTCGGCCCGGTCGTCCTGCTGGTGCCCTTCGACGGCGAGGACGAGGCCGTCCGGCTCGCCAACGCCACGCCCTTCGGCCTCAGCGGCGCGGTGCACACCGGGAACACCGAGCGCGGCGTGAAGCTCGCCCAGCGGATCGAGACCGGCATGATCCACGTCAACGGCGGCACCATAGCCGACGAGCCGGGCGTGCCCTTCGGCGGCGAGAAGAACTCCGGCGTCGGCCGCCTCAACGGCGAGTCCACGGTGGACGCCTTCACCACCCTGAAGTGGATCTCCGTCCAGCACGAGCGCGCGGTCTTCCCCTTCTGACCGGGGGTTCGGACGCGAGGGCCTCCCGGCGGCTGCCGCCGGGAGGCCCGTGGTGTCAGGCGGGGTAGCGGAGCAGGGCGTCGGTGGCGAGCTCGAAGCCGAAGGGGGCCGGGACCGGGACCGGGTCGCCGAACTTGCCGTTCCAGCGCCAGCGGTAGCCGCTGCCGGACGGCTCGGCGTAGAGCGTCAGGTCGCCCTCGCGCGGGTCGATCAGCAGGTACAGCGGGATGGCCATCAGTGGGTAGTCGCGGACCTTGCCGACCAGGTCGTTCTCCGGGTTCGACGGGGAGACGATCTCCACCGCGATGGCCGCCTGCTCGGCGGGGACCTGGTTCCCGCCCTCCTCCAGCGCCGAGAGGGGGATGTAGGTCAGGTCGGGGTTGCGGAGCTTGCCGACGTTCGGGGAGGCGAGGTCGGTGTTCTCGCTCGGCATCGTTTCGGCGGGGCGGTGGGCGTCGAACTGCTCGCGGACGAGCAGCAGGTTGCGCTGGTGGATCACCGAGGGGCCGGCCATCATGATGATCTCGTCGCCGGAGATCTCGATCTTCCACCCGGTCGGAGGCGTCAGGCTCTCCGCGTAGGCCAGCAGCCTCGCGTGGCGCTCGGGGATCTGGAACTCGCTCATGGCGCCATTCTTCCACCGGACAGGCCGAAAGGCCGTCGCCGGACGGGGCGACGGCCTTTCGCTCGGGGAGTGCGGATCAGAAGACCGGCTGGCCGGCGCGGACCAGGCGCCAGGAGTCGGTGAAGAAGTCGGCGGGGTCGATGACGCCCTTGGCCTTCACCCAGGCGATCATGGTGTTGCGGATCTCGTCGGAGTTCGACCAGACCATCTTGGCCTTGGCGACGTGCGGGAAGTTGCCGCCGCCGTTGGCACGGTAGTTGTTGACGGCCAGGACGAACTCCGCGGCCGGGTCGATCGGCTTGCCCTGGAAGGACAGGTTGACGATCCGCGAGCCCTTCGGCTGGGCGATGTCGATGTCGTAGCTCAGGCCGTAGAGCGAGTCGTAGTTGTAGTCCGGGGTGGCCTCGGCGCCGGTCAGCTTGTCCTTGTCGACCGGGGCGCCCGGGGCGAGCTGGTTGTAGTACTTGACCGAGTACTCCAGGTAGTCCTTGAGCTGGGCGCCCGTCAGGATGCGGGCCTCCAGGGTGTTCTCGTAGATGTAGAGGCCCGCGGCGTCGCGCAGCTTCACCTGGCCGGACGGGATCAGGGCGGTGCGGTTGAACGGGGCGGCCTGGGCCAGCACCGGGAGGTTGGCGTACTGCCCGCCCGCCAGCGCGGCCTTGACGGCGTCGGCCTGGACCCGGCCGATCAGGTCGATGATCGGGGTGGCCTTGAAGGGGGCGTCGGCGATCGACAGCGCGATCTTGCTGGTGCCGATGTTCTGGTTGACGTACGCGACGACCTTCTTGTGCTGCCCGGCGATCGCGTCGGTGATCTCCGGGTTCTCCGGCACGGTGTTGGAGTTCAGCAGCCGGGAGGAGACCGAGGCGACCTTCCAGGCGCCGCCGGTGAACTCGACCTCGAAGTCGAAGCAGGTCAGCCGCTGGCCGTAGCAGAGCGGCTCGGAGAGGACGACCGTGCGGCCGGTCTTCTTGTTGACGACCAGGCGCTGCGGGACCTCCTTGTGGGCGTGGCCCACCAGCACCGCGTCGATGTCCGGGACGGTCTCCGCCAGCGCGACCGAGACGTTCTCGGCCCACGGCAGCTGGTCGCCCCAGGTGGTCGCCTCGTCGCAGCCGGAGTGCGCCGAGACCACGATGACGTCCGCGCCCGCGGCCTTCATCTTCGGCACCCAGGTGGCGGCGGTCTCCACGATGCCCGGGAAGACCATCTTGCCGCTGACGTTGGCCTTGTCCCAGATCGCGATGCCCGGGTTGGTCAGGCCGAGGATGCCGACCCGCACCGGACGGCCGCCGCCCAGGCGCAGCTCCTTGATCACGTACGGCTTGAAGGCCGGCTTCTCGTTCTTCGCGTTCAGCGCGTTGGCGCCCAGCAGCGGGAACTCCAGCTGCTCCTCGTAGGCCTTCAGGAGCGGGATGCCGTAGTTGAACTCGTGGTTGCCGAGCGCGGCGGCGTCGTACTCCATGAGGTTCATGGCGACAGCCATCGGGTGGTCCGGCACGGTGTTGGCCTCGGTGTCGATCGACTCGATCCGGGCGTAGTAGTAGGACAGCTGGGTGCCCTGGATGGTGTCGCCGGAGTCGATCAGCAGGCAGCGGTCCCAGCCCTTCTCCTCGCGCACCTGGTTGGCCAGCGTGGAGATCTTGGCGAGGCCGACCGCGTTGTGGGCCTTGTCGGTGTACTCGGCGTCGGTGAAGTAGTCCCAGTTGAGCACCCGGCCGTGCAGGTCGGTGGTGCCCATGACGGTGAAGGCCTGCGTGCGCGGCTTGCGCTGCTGGCCCTTGGCGGCCGCCGCGTCCGGCTGGGCGGCCGCGGCGGAGGGGGCGGCGGCCAGGGCGGCGCCGCCGGCCAGGGCTGCGCCGGCGGCGGTGGCGGCGGACCGGGTGACGAAGTCACGGCGGTTCAGGGTCATGGACGACTCTCCCGAGTGGGACGACGGCGGATGGACCGTCAACTGGTGTTCGTGAACAAAAGTGTGCGTGCACGCGTCGACGCGCGTAGAGGGACGCGCGTAGAAGTGTGCCGTGCGAGCCGGGGTGCTGAATAGCCCCCTGACCTGTCCAGGAGGTGAGATCTTGGCGACTCGTTCGTGACGGGCGTGGGGGAGACGTGGGGTGGTACGGAGGCGCGGAGGTCTGAGGTGCGGAGGTGCGGGGTGGCCGGCGCGGGCCGGCCGACGCCCGGTCAGGCCAGCTCGCCCGCCAACCGGTCGACCTCGCGGCCCAGTTGGACCGCCGGGTCCGGATCGTCCGGCCCCGCCCAGGGCTGCCAGGTCCGCGCCCGCAGGTAGCCGGCCACCGCGACCGGCAGCCGGTCCCGGACGATCCGCTCCGCCACCGGGCCCGGGCCGGCCGCGCGCAGCGCCGCCAGCAGGCCGTCCACCCCGGCGGAGGGCGGCAGCGGCACGGTGTCCAGGTAGGCGGCCAGCGCCACCAGCTCCGGGTCGGGCGCGGGGGCGGGCTCCGGTGCGGGGACCGGCTCCGGCTTGGGGGCCGGAGGAGCGGAGACCTCGGGCGGCTGCGGCTCCGGCCGCGGCGGGAGCGGCGGCCGGGGCTTCGGGGCGGGCGTCAGCAGCGCGCCCACCCCGTACAGCCCCGCCACGACCCCCGGCCACCAGACCCCGCCCAGCCCGGCGAAGTGCAGCCCCAGGCCGACCGCGCCGCCCGCGCAGCCGACCAGGTTGCGGGCCGACTCCAGGTAGCGCAGCGCCCGGGGGCCGAACCCGTTACTGGTAGCCACGGATCTCCTCGAACACCCCGTCCAGCGAGCCCGTCCCGTCGAACAGCTTGCCGCCGCTCAGGTCCGCGATCCCCTGGAGCTGGTTCACCGCCGCCTCCCCGAACCTGATCGGGAACACCGGGATCGCCTTCTCCCCGGCCGGCAGCGCGTCGTGGAAGCGCTTGAAGTCGCCGTCCGTCGCACCGGCGTTGCTCTCCCCGTCGGTCATCAGCACGATCGAGGTGAACCGGTCGTCGCCGGCCGCGGCCTGCTGGCGCTCGATCACCCGGTACGCCTCCTCCAGCGAGGAGTACACCGCCGTCCCGCCGGAGGCGGCCAGCGACTGCACGTCCGCGTCGATCGAGGCCAGCTCCGCCTCCGGGCCCGGAGTCCCGCCGGTGGCCGGCACCACGTGGGTCCTGGTCCACTTCACCGCGGAGGCGAAGGAGAGCAGCGTGATCTCCTCGCGGTCCCGGAAGCGGCGCACCCCGCGGGTGTCGTCCGACCCGGTCAGCCGGCCCAGCGCGCTCTTCAGCGCGGCGATCCGCGAGCCCTCCATCGAGCCCGAGGTGTCCAGCACGTACACCGTCCGGGACGGGCGGCGCAGCTCGTTCTGGTACGAGGCCAGCAGGCCGTCCGCGACCGCCCTGGTGCCCGGGAACGGCAGCTCCCGGCGGCGGTCCGCGGGCAGCCCGGCGGCCGGGGCCGCGCCCGCCGTCACCGGGCGGCGCAGCGTCAGCTCGGAGATGCGCTTCTGCACGTCCTCCTTGAGCAGGTACGTGGTCAGCCGCTGGAAGGAGTCGCGCTGCTCCTGCGCGGCGGAGGACATCAGCGAGAGCGGGTAGTCCGCCGACACCACGCCGTCCACCGGCCGCACCACGGTCAGCTGCTGCTGCGGCGACAGCGTCCGGTTCAGCGACAGCAGCACCGACTCGTAGTTCACCAGCGCGCCCACCACGCCCGACTCGGCCCGGGTGTACGCCTGCGCCAGCCAGCCGGACGAACCGGAGGTCAGCTTCTGGCCCTTGAAGAACTCCTTCAGCTGCGGGGCGGCCTTCTGCACGTCCGCGTCGGTCAGCGCCGCGCCCGCGCCGGAGAAGGCCGAAGCCACCGCGACGAGGGTGGAGAAGCCCGAGTTGGAGCGGGACGGGTCGGCCATCCCGTACGGCAGCTTGCCGGCCGAGGCCGCGGCGCCGACCTGCGCCCAGGTGACCTTCGAGCCGTCGCCCCAGCCGAGTTCGCCGAGCGCCGAGGAGCGCACCCCGATCGCCACCGGCGACACCATCACCGGGGTCTCCGAGACCAGCTTGGACTTCCCGGCCGGATCGAGCCGCAGGTACTGGTTGGACGGGAACCACACGGCGTCGTACTTGCCGTCGGCCCGGCCCGAGGCGACGGTGTCCGCGCCGTCCAGGGTGCCCGTCCAGGAGAACTGCACGGTCACCCCGGTGGCCTTCCGGGCGTCCTCCAGGACCGGTGCCAGGTCCTGGAGTTCACTGCCGGCCAGGACGCGCAGTACCCCGGGGCGGGCCGTCTCGGCGGGCGGGTCGGTGGGCTTCGGGGCGGGGTCGCCGCCGCCGGTGGAGGTGCAGGCGGTGGCCGCGGCGAGCACGGCGGCCAGCGCGGCCGTGAGCCAGCCGCGGCGTTTCGTCGGGTTGGTCACTTGGTCCCCTTCGCCGCGGCGGTCAGCTTCTGCAGGTTGTCCAGCGAGGGCAGGGTCGCCTGCTTGATCCTGGCGGCGGTCAGATCGGGTGCGAAGGTCGGTTTCTTCTCCCGCATCAGGTTCGCGAAGGCCTCCGGCTTGGCCTGCGGCCGCAGGCCGAACCGGGCCTCCAGGTTGCGCAGCACCTCGTCGTTCTGGAGGACGTCGGCGAGCTTGCGGCCGCTGTCGGTGTGGGCCACGAGGGTGTGGTCCGAGTAGACCGTGGTGTCCGGGTACAGCACCACCATGTCCCCGGTCGGCTTGTTCTGCAGCGCCAGGGTGGCGGCCTGCGACTCGTACGCGAAGATCAGCGGGTTGCCGATCCCCGCGCCGAAGTCCCGGAACGGCTCGTCGCTGCTGCTCTTCTGGATGCCCTGCAGGGCGTTCGCCGTGTGCAGGACGTCCTTGACGGCGGCGACGCCGGCGTCGTCCGACACCACCTGGTGGTTGTTGGCGACGTAGGAGAGCAGCGCGAGGTACATCGCGCCGGAGGACGAACTCTCCGGGTCGGTGGTGGTCACGAAGAGCTGGCCGGACAGCTCGGGGTGCTTGTCGGCGCCGGACAGGCCCTCCCATCTGCGGCCGCCCTTCAGGGCGTTGACGTACTCGTCCATCCGGAAGGTCCAGACGCCGCTGACGGGGTCCAGCTCGGCCAGCTTGTTGTCCTGCAGGACCTCGGCCACCGACGGGTGGGCCACGATCACCAGCGGCGAGTAGAACGGCACCAGCGGGGAGTCCTGCAGCTTCCAGATGCGCTGGATCTCCCGGGCCGGTGCCGCGCTCGCCGGGAAGGCGAAGTCCAGCCCCGGGGTCTTGGCCGCCTGGTCGCTCATCGTCCAGGAGCCGGTCGAGTCCGCCCGGACCAGCAGGCCCTGCTTCGCCAACTCGGCCTTGACCTCGTCGTTCTCGAAGAAGGCGCGCTTCTCCGAGCCGATCAGGCCGGTGACGGTGACCGTCTTGGTGTCCGGTCCGTTGTGGTCGATCAGCGCGTAGCCGACCCCGCCCAGCAGGACCAGGGCCGCGACCACCCCCAGTGCGCGTCGCATACCGAACGCCTCCCCCTCGCCCGCTCCTTCGTCCGGGTGGTGGCCCGGACGCCCGGGCCGCGACCCGGGGGTGACGAGCGTCCCGCCGGGCGGGGAGCGGGGGCGGAAGCGGCGATGAACCAGGGGTGAACAGGCCTTCACGGAATCGCATCGACATCGCGGCGGCGGGCGGCGCGGGAGGCGTGCGGAGGGAGCGCGGGAGGGGCGTGGGGAAGGGTGTTCGCACAGCGGTCCGAGGATGTGTCAGATTGTTCAACTCGCCTTACGGCAACGGTCATCCCGCAGTCCGGACCCGCGTCGAGGTTACGCGTCGGTAATGCCTAGTCTCAGCACTATGCGCCGAGCAAAAATCGTCTGTACCCTCGGGCCCGCCACCGACTCGTACGACCAGATCAAATCCCTGGTCGACGCCGGGATGGACATCGCCCGACTGAACCTCAGCCACGGCCTGCACGCCGAGCACGAGGAACGCTACCGCCGCGTCCGCAAGGCCGCCGACGAGACCGGCCGCAGCGTCGGCGTCCTCGTCGACCTTCAAGGCCCGAAGATCCGGCTCGACACCTTCGCCCACGGGCCGGTACTTCTCGAACGCGGCGACGAGTTCACCATCTCCACCGACAAGGACGTCGTGGGGGACAAGGACCGCTGCGGAACCACCTACTCCGGGCTCGCCGGGGACGTCGGCCGCGGGGAGCGCATCCTGGTCGACGACGGCCGGGTCACCCTGGAGGTCGTCGCCGTCGACGGGCCGCACGTACGGTGCCTCGTCATCGAGGGCGGCCTGGTCTCCGACCACAAGGGCCTCAACCTCCCCGGCGTCTCCGTCTCCGTCCCCGCACTCAGCGACAAGGACGTCGCCGACCTGCGGTGGGCACTGCGGACCGGGGCCGACCTCATCGCGCTCTCGTTCGTCCGCAGCGGACGGGACATCGAGGACGTCCACCGGATCATGGCGGAGGAGGGGCGGCACGTCCCGGTCATCGCCAAGATCGAGAAGCCGCAGGCGGTGGACAACCTGGAGTCCGTCGTCGACGCCTTCGACGGGATCATGGTGGCCCGCGGCGACCTGGGCGTGGAGATGCCCCTCGAACAGGTCCCGCTGGTCCAGAAGCGCGCCATCAAACTCGCCCGCCGCAACGCCAAGCCGGTCATCGTCGCGACCCAGATGCTCGACTCGATGATCAACACCTCCCGGCCGACCCGCGCCGAGGCCTCCGACGTCGCCAACGCCGTCCTCGACGGGACGGACGCGGTGATGCTCTCCGGCGAGACCTCCGTCGGCAAGTACCCCGTCGAGACGGTCAAGACCATGGCCCGGATCGTCGAGGCCGCCGAGAACGACATCCTGGCCGCCGGCCTCCCGCCGCTCACCACCGGCAACAAGCCGCGCACCCAGGGCGGCGCCGTCGCCCGCGCGGCCGCCGAGATCGGCGACTTCCTGCACGCCAAGTACCTGATCGCCTTCACCCAGTCCGGCGACACCGCCCGCCGGCTCACCCGCTACCGCTCGCCCATCCCCGTCCTCGCCTTCACCTACGAACCGGCCGTACGCAGCCAACTCGCCCTCACCTGGGGCGTGGAGACCTTCCTCGGCCCGTTCGCCCCGACCACCGACCAGATGGTCGAACAGGTCGACGCGGCCCTCCTCTCCCTCGGCCGCTGCCAGAAGGGCGACATCGTCGTCATCACCGCCGGCTCACCCCCCGGCCTGGCCGGCTCCACCAACCTCGTCCGCGTCCACCACGTGGGGACGTTGGACGCCTGAGGCCCCTCGGCGGCGCGGCCCCGCGGGGCCGCGCCGCCCCCCCGGCCCCACCCCCCGCCGGGGCCGCCTCCACCCCCCGCCGCCGCGGCCCCCCGGTGGGGAGGTGGGCCGCCGGCGGCCCCGCGGGGGCGCGGCCCCGGGGGGCCGCGCCGCCGTCAGTGCTTGGGGCCGATGCGGGCGTCCATGAGGGCGACGGAGTCCCTGCGGGCGACGGAGACGTTGAATCCTCCGTTGGACCGGGAACCGGGCTTCCAGCGGACGCCGACGGCGTCGAGGGTGGCGGTGAAGAGGCCGATAATGTCGGCTGAGGTGTTCGTGAAGAAGTAACGAGGGTACTCGTAGCGCTTCTTGACGCCGCCGACCGTTCGGGTTGCCCAATTGGTGATGCGGCAGCCGTCGGAATGGATCAGGCCGCGCAAGAACTCCCAGGGGTGGGCGTCCACGATCTCCTGCTGCCAGGGCGCGAGGGAGATGCGCCGCAGATGCTTCGGCCCTGGGCCGTGTTGGGGGAAGAGGCAGGGCCAGTGCTTGCTGGTGCTGACGACGCTGGTGCAGCCGGGGGCACGGACACGGTTGACCTTGTTGTGCGGCATGACGGCCGAGACGGCTCGCTCGCACTCGTCGATGAGGCCGGGCCACCCGTCGCAGCAGGCGATGCGGAGGGCGTAGACCTCGCGGCGGCCCGCGCTGATGCAGCCGTCGCCGAGGTAGAGACCGAGCAGGTAGGCGTAGTTCGAGGGCGGGTGAGAGGGGCCGAGCCGGCCGTCTCGGAGCGGGCACTCGGCGGTCATGCGCGGGCTGGGTACGGCGCCGGAGGCCCACTCGCGGATCGAGGACCGGGATATGCCGGTCGCTCGGCTGACCTGGCTGAAGGTCAGCCCGGACGCGTGGAGGTCGAGCGCGCGCTGCCGCGTGGCGAGGTCGTACATGTCGCCGTCAGTGCTTGGGGCCGATGTGGGCGTCCATCAGGGCGACGGAGTCCCGGCGGGCGACGGAGATGTTGACCTGGCCGGTGGGGCGGGGGATCGAGGCCTTCCACTGGACGCCGACGGTGTCGAGGGTGGCGGTGAAGAGGCCGATGATGTCGGTCGAGGTGTTGGTGAAAAAGTAGCGGGGGTACTCGTAGCGGCTGGCGACGCCGTTCTTGGTGCGGGTGGCCCAGTTGGTGATGCGGCACCCGTCGGAGTAGATCAGGCCGCGCAGGAACTCCCAGGGGTGGGCATCGACGATCTCCTGCTGCCAGGGCTCCAAGGCTATGGTGCGTTCGTGCTTCTTGCCGGGGCCGTGCTGGGGGAAGTGACAGGTCAGGTGATTCGAATAGACCTTGACGTCATGGCATCCGGTGCGTCGTATCCGGCAAGGCTTGTTGTTGGGAAGGACCTGGTGCATGGCCTGTTCGACGGATTCCATGATGCCGGGCCACTTGTCGTCGCAGGTGATCTGGAGGCTCTGGGTCCTTCGGTACTCGTTTGGGAGAAGGATGTGGCCGTCGCCGAGGTAGAGGCCCAGCAGGTAGGCATATGCGGGGCGGTTGAGCTGATCGCCATAGCAATGCATACACGCGGATCGCTTGCGGCCGGGGAGGTTGTTGCGCTTGGCGAGGTCTTGGTGCTTCCACCACGAGACCGTGCCTGTCGGGACGCCGAGACGGCGAGATACCTCGGAGTTGCGGACACCTTGGCGGAGCAGGAGAACGGCTTCCGCACGTGTGGATCGAACGGCCATACGGGTGATCTTGGGCACCATGTGCTGAACATGCAGGGGAACGCGATGGATTCCACTCGAATGAATGAAGATCACAAATGATTAGGCTGGCCTAAGTGGCTTGCGAATCGAAGGAAAAGTACCCCGGGTGGGATTCGAACCCACGCTGTCGGCGGTTTGAGCGCCGTGCCTCTCACCTCTGGGCTACCGGGGCATCCACAGATTCGAAGGTTGCCCCCCGACCCTGCTGGGTTCAAACATACCGTGTCTAGGTACCCTCGTGCATGCAGTACCCCGCCGGAACTAGGAGCCCCGTGAGCACCGCCGACGAGCAGGCGCAGCCGCTTGAGACCGATACGCCCCAGATCACCCGGATTGTGATCGCCGAGGACGAGGCGCTGATCCGTCTCGATCTGAAGGAGATGCTGGAGGAGGAGGGGTACACCGTCGTCGGTGAGGCCGGCGACGGGGAGACGGCGGTGCGCCTCGTGGAGGAGCTGAAGCCGGATCTGGCGATCTTCGACGTGAAGATGCCGGTGCTGGACGGGTTGTCCGCGGCCGAGCAGATCCACGACAAGCACCTGGCGCCGGTGCTGATGCTGACGGCGTTCTCGCAGCGGGAGCTGGTGGACCGGGCGCGGGACGCGGGGGCGATGGCGTACATCGTCAAGCCGTTCTCGAAGTCGGACCTGGTGCCGGCGATCGAGATGGCGGTGTCCCGGTACGCCGAGATGCGGGCGCTGGAGAAGGAGATCGGGGATCTCAGCCAGCGGTTGGAGACCCGGAAGCTGGTGGACCGGGCGAAGGGCGTGCTGCAGACCAAGTTCGGGCTGAACGAGCCGGCGGCCTTCCGGTGGATCCAGAAGACGTCGATGGACCGTCGGATGACGATGGCGGCGGTGGCCGAGGCGGTCATCGAGGAGGGCGAGGCCCAGGACCGCAAGAAGGCGGAAGAGGCCAAGCCCGAGTAGGCGTGCGGGAAGGGCCCGGCAGAAGAACGTTTCTGCCGGGCCCTTTCGCGTGCAGGGGCTCAGTCCTCGCCGAGGTAGGCCTTGCGGACGGACTCGTCGTGCAGGAGGTCGGCGCCCGTCCCGGAGAGGACGATGCGGCCGGTCTCCATGACGTAGCCGCGGTCGGAGAGGGAGAGGGCTGCCTGGGCGTTCTGCTCGACCAGGAGGATGGTCGTACCGGAGGACTTCAGTTCCACGATGGTGGACATGATCTTCTGCATCATCAGCGGGGAGAGCCCCATGGAGGGCTCGTCCAGCATGAGCAGCTTGGGCCGGGACATCAGGGCCCGCCCCATCGCGAGCATCTGCTGCTCGCCGCCGGAGAGCGTGCCGGCGGCCTGGCGGCGGCGTTCGCCGAGGATCGGGAACAGGGTGTAGGCCCGTTCGACGTCCGCGGTGATGCCGGCCGCGTCGGTGCGCAGGAAGGCGCCGAGGAGGAGGTTCTCCTCGATGGTCATCCGGGGGAATATGTGCCGTCCCTCGGGGGAGTGGGCGAGGCCGAGGGCGACGATCCTGTGGGCGGGGACGGCCGAGAGGTCCTGGCCGTCGAACGTGATCCGTCCGGCGGTGGGCTTGAGCAGGCCGGACAGGGTGCGCAGGGTGGTGGTCTTGCCGGCGCCGTTGGTGCCGATGAGGGTGGTGACCTCGCCCTGTTCGACGGTGAAGCTGATGCCCTTGACGGCTTCGATCTTGCCGTAGGCGACGCGGAGGTCCTCGACCTCGAGAAGTGCGGTCACTGGTCGGACTCCGTAACGGCGGGGGTGGTGCCTTCGAGCGGGGCGCCCAGGTAGGCGGTGATGACGCGTTCGTCGTTCTGGACGGTCTCGCGGTCGCCCTCGACGATCTTCTGGCCCTGGACGAGCACCGCGGTGCGGTCGCAGAGGTTGAAGATGAAGCGCATGTCGTGCTCGATGACGAGGACGGAGATCCCCTTGTCGCGGATCGCGAAGACGAGTTCCTCGGCGGCCCGGGTCTCCTGGGGGTTCATGCCGGCGGTGGGTTCGTCGAGCAGCAGCAGGCCGGGTTCGGAGGCGAGGGCGCGGGCGATCTCCAGCTTGCGCTGCTCGCCGTACGGGAGGTTGCGGGCGAGGTGGTCGGCCTTCTCGGCGAGGCCGGTGAACATCAGGAGTTCCATGGCCTTCTCGCGGCTCTCGGCCTCGGCGCGATGGTAGCCGGGGCCGCGCAGGATGGCGGAGAAGATGCCCTCCTTGGTGCGGGTGTGCCGGCCGACCAGGACGTTCTCCAGGACGGTCATGTTGGCGAACAGCCGGATGTTCTGGAAGGTGCGGGCGATGCCGGCCTGGGTGACGAGGTGGGGCTTGGGCGGCAGCAGGGTGTCGCGGTAGCGGACGGCGCCCTCGGTGGGGACGTACAGGCCGGTGAGGCAGTTGAAGAAGGTGGTCTTGCCGGCGCCGTTGGGGCCGATCAGACCGATGATCTCGCCCTCTCCGACGGTCAGGGAGACGTCGTTGACCGCGGTGAGGCCGCCGAAGCGCATGGTGACGCCGGTGACTTCGAGCAGGGGTGCGGCGGTGGTGGTGGTCATCGGGTCGGTCACGCCCCTGACTTGGTGAGTGCGGTCGGCTCGCCGGCGGCCTGGGCCGGGACGGCGGCCTCGTGGAACTCCAGCTGGCGGCGCCGGTTGGGGATGAGGCCCTCGGGGCGGACCCGCATCAGGACGATGAGGGCGGCACCGAAGGCGAGGAGCTGGTAGTCGGCGAGGAACTCGAGCTTCTTCGGGATGAGGAAGAGCAGGGTGGCGCCGGCCAGCGGGCCGCTGATGGTGCCCATGCCGCCGAGGATGACGGCGGCGAGCAGGAAGGCGGAGTTCGGCGGGAGGGCCTCGGCGAAGGTGTACTGGTCGGGGGTGACGGTGTAGCTGACGTGGGCCTGGACGGTGCCGGCCAGGCCGGCCAGCAGGGCGCCGAGGGCGAAGGCGAGCAGCTTGAGCCGGAAGCCGTTGATGCCCATGGCCTCGGCGGCGGTCTCGTCCTCGCGGATGGCGACCCAGGCGCGGCCGATGCGGGAGTTGCCGACCCGGGCGAAGACCAGCACGACCAGGGCGGTGACCAGCAGCATCAGCAGGTAGTAGTTTGAGAAGCGGCCGAGTTCGACGCCGGCCACGGTGTGCGGTTTGCCGAGGTCGAAGCCGAGGATCTGCAGGTCCGGGATGCGCGGGATGCCGTTGGAGCCGTTGGTGACCTTGGGGCCGGTGGTGCCGTTGAGGTTGAGCATGGTGATGCGGAAGATCTCGCCGAACCCGAGGGTGACGATGGCGAGGTAGTCGCCGCGCAGCCGCAGGGTGGGGGCGCCGATCAGGACGCCGAAGACCATCGAGACGACGGCGCCGGTGAGCATCGCGGCCCAGAACGGGAACTGGACGTGGATGGGCGAGGCGGGGGAGCCGGAGACCAGGGCGGCGGCGTAGGCGCCGACGCCGAGGAAGGCGACGTACCCGAGGTCGAGCAGGCCGGCCAGGCCGACGACGATGTTGAGGCCGAGGGCGACGGTGGCGAAGATCAGGATGTTGGTGGCGACCGAGGTGTACTGGTCGCTGGTCTGGGTGAACGGGAAGCCGGCGGCGGCGGCGAAGGCGGCGCCGGTGGTGACCGGGCGGTGCTTGACGGTCAGCGCGCGCAGCCGGGCGAGCAGGCCGGACCTGGTCAGGGCGGGGACGGCGAGGGCGACGAACAGCAGGTAGCCGGTGAAGAGTTCGCCGTACTCGGTGTCGATGCCGAAGGTGATCGCGAACAGTCCGGTCCCGAAGGCGAGGACGATCAGCAGCACCTCGACCCAGGAGGGGAGGGCCCGCGGCGCGGCCAGCGGGCGGTCGATCCGGCCCAGCCGCAGCCCGCTGTTGGCGAGGTGGCCGAGCTGGAGCAGCAGGACGACGGCGGCCGCGATGGCGAGGCCGCCGGACAGGGCGGTCATGACCGGGGCCACCGGCTTGTCGCCGGGGATGGCGTGGGCGCCGAACCAGGCGGCGGGGGCGACCGGGACGAGCAGGAAGAGGCGCCTGTCGAGGATCCGCAGCGGGACGGCGGTGCGGCGGTCGAGGGGCAGGCCGAGGGCGCCGAGGACGGCGAGCAGGCCGCCCGCGGCGAGCACCCAGCCGCCGGGTTCGAGGTTGGTGGTGCCGCCGAGCTCGGAGGAGATGGCGGCGACCGCGTAGACGGCGACGGTGAGGGCGCCGGTGGCGGCGTACAGGACGGCGTTGTTGCTGCGGGTGGGGGCGGCCCAGCGCAGGCCGGGGACGCCCTGGGCGGCGAGCAGCAGGACCAGGGTGAGCAGGCCGGCGGCGAGGGCGAGCCACTGGAGGCCGGCCGGGGAGCCGTAGTAGGTGAGGTCGCCGGGGAAGTCGGAGGTCCAGGTCCAGGACATGGCGGCGGAGGCGGCGGTGGCGAGGGCGCCGAGTCCGGTGACGGCGGCGGCGGCGCGGGCCGGCAGCGGGATGACCGGGGTCGTCTCGGTGTGGGTGGTGGTCATGGTGGTCACGCCCTGTCCGCGACGCGCTCGCCGAGCAGGCCCTGGGGCCGGATCAGGAGGACGAGGATGAGGAGAACGAAGGCCCAGACGTCCTTCCAGGCGCCGCCCCCGAAGAGGTGCATGCCGGGCAGGTGCTGGATGTAGCCGGTGGCGAGGGCTTCGGCGAGGCCGAGGGCGAGGCCGCCGAGCATGGCGCCGTAGATGTTGCCGATGCCGCCGAGGACGGCGGCGGTGAAGGCCTTGAGGCCGAGGATGAAGCCCATCCGGAAGTCGACCTGGCCGCTGCGCAGCCCGTACGCGACGGCGGCGACGGCGGCGAACGCGGCGCCGATGGCGAAGGCCATGACGATGATGCGGTCGGTGTCGATGCCCATCAGCTTGGCGGTGTCCGGGTCCTGGCTGGTGGCCTGCATGGCGCGCCCGGAGCGGGTGCGGGTGACGAACCAGCCGAGGGCGAGCATGCACAGCGGGGCGGCGATGATCAGGAAGAGGTCGCTGCGCTGGATGGTGACGGAGCCGAGGCTGAACGGGTCGCCGGGGATCTTGGGGAAGACCCGGGCCTTCTTGGCGTCCGGGTAGAAGGAGAAGACGAGCTGCTGGAGCAGGATGGACAGCCCGATCGCGGTGATCAGCGGGGCGAGCCGTGGGGCGTTGCGCAGCGGGCGGTAGGCGAAGCGCTCGGCGGCGACGGCGGTGAGGGTGGAGACCAGGATGCCGGCGATCAGCATGAGCGGCAGGGCCAGCCACAGGGTGGTGCCGCCGGGGAGGGCGAGGTAGGCGGTCAGGGCGCCGAAGCCGCCGACCATGACGATCTCGCCGTGGGCGAAGTTGATGAGCTGGACGATGCCGTAGACCATCGTGTAGCCGATCGCGACGAGCCCGTAGAGGGCTCCGAGGATCAGGCCGTTGGCCAGCTGCTGCGGTAGGTCGTGCACCGCTGGGCCTCCGTAGTGCGTTCGGGGTGTCCGCGTGGGTGGTGGATGTGGGTGCGCGCGGGGGCACTCGTGGCGCCCCCGCGCGTGGTGGTGGTGAAGTGGCGCCGGCGGTGCCGGTGGTGACTGGGCGTCAGTCGGTAGGGCGGTTCTTCGGCCAGTCCCTGAACCGGCCCTGGATCAGCCCTTGAAGGTGCCGGACTTCTCCACGGCCCACTTGCCGTCCTTGACGGTGTAGACGGTGAGCTGCTTGTTGGTGGTGTCGCCGAACTCGTCGAAGGAGACGGTGCCGGTCACGCCGGCGAAGCTGACCTTCTGGACGGCGTCGCGGACGGCCTTGCGGTCGGGGACCTTGCCGTTGTTGTCCTTCACGGCCTGCTTGACGCCCTGGATGATGGCCCAGGCGCTGTCGTACGAGTAGCCGCCGTAGGTCTCGTAGGCGTCCTTGTAGCCGGCCGCCTTGTAGTCGGCGATGAACTTCTTGGCGGTGTCCAGGCTCTCGACCGGCAGGCCGACGGCGGTGGCGTAGTCGCCCTGGCTCTTGGGGTTGAGCTTGATGAAGTCGCCGCTCTGGATGCCGTCGCCGCCCATCAGCGGGATGTTGACGTTGGCCTCCTTGAGCTGGAGGGAGAGCGGGCCGGCCGCGGGGTACTCGCCGCCGTAGTAGACGGCTTCGGCGCCGGAGCTCTTGACTTTGGTGACGATGGCGGCGAAGTCGCGGTCGTCGGGGTTGACGTGCTCCTCGCCGACGAGCTGGCCGCCGAGCTTGGTGAACTCGCCCTTGAAGGTGCCGGCCAGGCCCGCGCCGTAGGTCTTCTGGTCGTCGATCAGGAAGACCTTGGTCTTCTTGGCGTCGTTGTAGAGGAACTGGGCGGCGAACGGGCCCTGGACGGCATCGGTGGTGGCGGTGCGGAAGTAGGACGTGAACGGGCGCTTCTTCTCGCCGCTGGCCCACTTCTCGCCCTGGCTGAGGGCGACGCCGGTGTTGGCGGGGGAGACCTGGACCAGGCTGGCGTCGTCGAAGATCTGCTGCATCGACTGCGACACACTGGAGTTGAGCGGGCCGACGACGCCGAGGACCTTGGGGTCGCCGACCAGCTGGGTGGCGTTCTGCTGGCCGGGGGCGGGCTTGCCGGTGTCGTCGAGGGCCTTGATCTCGAACTTGACGCCGGGGACCTCGTTGGTCTCGTTGGCCTTCTTGATCGCGAGGTCGGCGGAGTTGCGGATGCCGAGGCCGAGGGCGGAGAGGTCGCCGGTGAGCGGGGAGTCGACGCCGATGACGACGGTGGTGGAGCCGGAGTTGGAGTTGCCGCCGTCGGCCTTCTTCTCTCCGCGGGAGCCGCAGGCGCTGAGGCTGAGGGCACCGATAACGGCAATGCTCACGACAACTGCTGAACGGTGACGCACGAGGGTCCCCTTCGGTTCAGGAGGCGCCCGCGCCGGAGTGGCGGGAGCCGGAGTGCGCGGAGGGCCTGGCCCAATCGAATGGCGCGGTGACTGGCCGTGACTCTAGATGCCCTTGGGCGACTCGGGCAGTACTGGGCGCAGGCTGTGATTCTCTTGTTATGAGCACACGGAGTATTTGTCTCACCATGTGGTCGTTCCGGTTCGATCGATCCCGAGATGGCGGGCGTTTACGCGCTGGTAGGGCGATGTAAGGCCCAGAAATGGGGGTTGCAGCTGGCAGCGCCGATTATCGGACGCTCGTGTCCGATGCCCTGCTTCCGACCTTGAGCGTCCGCATTGCGGACAACGGGGGCGCGGCCGAGTGGTCCCGGGGCGCCTGAAGGCCTCGGAACCGGCAATTGATCGGATTTCCTACTTGTTACGCAGCGTTACGAGCGCGGGATGTGTGCCGACCGCGCCCGGACATGTGAACGCCCCCTTGTCCAGACCAACGCCTGCCCAAGGTGGCGGAAGGTCAAACAAGGGGGCGGAAAAGGGACTTGATGTTGTCCGGAGTGAACTCCGGTCCGCTGTGCGGACGTTGTCACGCCTCGGAGTTCGGTCAGAGGTCGCGCAGCATGCAGGTCAGCCGGCAGCTGGTGATCCGCCGGCCGGTGTCGTCGGTGATCACGATCTCGTAGGTGGCGGCGGTGCGGCCCTTGAACACGGCCGTCGCCACCCCGGTCACCAGCCCGGAGGTGGCCGAGCGGTGGTGGGTGGCGTTGAGGTCCACGCCGACCGCGTAGCGGCCGGGGCCGGCGTGCAGCATCGCCCCGATCGAGCCCAGCGTCTCGGCCAGCGCCGCCGACGCGCCGCCGTGCAGCAGCCCGTACGGCTGCTGGTTGCCCTCCACCGGCATGGTGCCGACCACGCGGTCGCCGGAGGCCTCGACGATCCGGATGCCGAGCTTCTCGCCGAGGTGGCCGCCGGAGAAGGTCTGCGCGTTCACGCCGAGCTTGGCGAAGTGGTCCAGCACGTCCTGCGGGACGTTCAGGACGGGCGTGCCGTCGTGCGCGCTGTCGGGGGCGGTGCCGGGGACGGTCTCGGGGGCGGTGTCGGGGACCGCGTCGGTCATGGGGGAACTCCTGCCGCTCGGGGGTGTGCCGCCTGTGATCGTACGACCGTCCTACTCATAGGTAGCAGCGGTGGCCGGACCGGCGCGGCGTCCTTTTTGTCGGTGCCGGGCCATAGGATCGGTGGCCGGTAGTGGAATCGGCAGGAACGGACGTTGACGTGGCTACGCAGAGTACGGACAAGGGCGCGACGGGTGGCGGCGGGGCCGGCCCGCGGCCCCGGCTGATGCTGCTCGACGGGCACTCGATGGCCTACCGGGCCTTCTACGCCCTGCCCGTGGAGAACTTCAACACCTCCACCGGCCAGCCCACCAACGCGGTCTACGGCTTCGCCTCGATGCTCGCCAACACCGTCCGGGACGAGCAGCCCACCCACCTCGCCGTCGCCTTCGACCTCTCCCGGCAGACGTTCCGCTCCGTCGAGTTCCCCGACTACAAGGCCAACCGCGCCAAGACGCCGGACGAGTTCAAGAGCCAGGTCGGCCTGATCGGCGAACTGCTCGACGCCATGCACGTCCCCCGGCTGACGGCCGAGGGCTTCGAGGCCGACGACATCATCGCCACCCTGGCCACCGCCGCCGAGGCGGCCGGCTACGACGTCGACATCGTCACCGGGGACCGCGACTCGCTCCAGCTGGTCACCGACCACGTCACCGTGCTCTACCCGACCAAGGGCGTCTCCGAGCTCACCCGTTACACCCCGGAGAAGGTCGCCGAGAAGTACGGCGTCACCCCGCGCCAGTACCCGGACCTCGCCGCCCTGCGCGGCGACCCGTCCGACAACCTGCCCGGCATCCCCGGCGTCGGCGAGAAGACGGCCGCCAAGTGGGTCAACCAGTTCGGCTCCTTCGACGAACTCGTCGCCCGCGCCGACGAGGTCAAGGGCAAGATCGGCGAGAAGCTGCGCGACCACCTCGACTCGGTCAAGCGCAACCGGGTGCTCACCGAGCTGGTCCGCGACGTCGAACTCCCGCTCGGCGTCACCGACCTGGACCGCAAGCCGTTCGACAAGGACGCCGTCGGCACCCTGATGGAGTCGCTGGAGTTCCGCAACGCCAACTTCCGCGACCGCGTCTTCGGCATCGACCCGTCCACCAGCTCGGACACCGCCGAGGCCGAACTCGCCCCCGGCGTCGAGGTGGACGGCGAACTCCTCACCGACCCGGGCACCCTGGCCGCCTGGCTGGCCGAGCACGCCTCCGACGGCAAGACCACCGTCGCCCTCGCCGCCGTCTACCAGTGGGCGCTCGGCACCGGCGAGGTCACCGAAGTCGCCCTCGCCGCGGGGGAGACGGCCGCCTGGTTCGACCCGGCGCTGCTCGCCGAGGAGGACGAGCGGGCCTTCGCCGGCTGGCTCGCCGACGCCGCCGCCCCCAAGGCCCTGCACATCGCCAAGCAGGTCATGCGCGCCTTCGCCGAGCGCGGCTGGACGATCGACGGCGTCGTCGCCGACACCGCGCTCGCCGCCTACCTGATCAAGCCCGGCCGCCGCACCTTCACCCTGGAGGTGCTCGCCGAGGAGTACCTGGGCCGCTCGCTCACCCCGGCCCCCGCCACCGAGAGCGGCCAACTCTCCTTCGACGCACCGGAGGAGGACGAGACGGCCGCCGCCCGGTCGCTGATGCTCCAGGCCCGCGCCGTGCTCGACCTCGCCGCGCTCTTCGACACCCGCCTCGCCGAGGTCGGCGCCGTCGAGCTGACGCGCGACATGGAACTGCCCATCGCCGCCCTGCTCGCCCGCATGGAGCGCTACGGCATCGCCGCCGACCGCGAGTGGCTCACCCGGCTGGAGGCGCAGTTCGCCGCCGAGATCCAGCGCGTGGTGGAGGAGGCGCACGCCGCCGCCGGCCGCGAGTTCAACCTCGGCTCGCCCAAGCAGCTCCAGGAGATCCTCTTCGGCGAGCTCGCGCTCCCCAAGACCAAGAAGATCAAGACCGGCTACACCACCGACGCCGACGCGCTCACCTGGCTGGCCACCCAGACCGACAACGAACTGCCGGTCATCCTGCTGCGCCACCGCGACCAGGCCAAGCTGCGCACCACCGTCGAGGGCCTGCTCAAGACCGTCTCGCCCAAGGGCCGGATCCACACCACCTTCAACCAGATGGTCGCCGCCACCGGCCGGCTCTCCTCGCAGGACCCGAACCTGCAGAACATCCCGGTCCGCACCGAGGAGGGCCGGGCGATCCGCCGCGCCTTCATCGTCGGCGAGGGCTACGAGTCGCTGCTCACCGCCGACTACTCGCAGATCGAACTGCGGATCATGGCGCACCTGTCCGAGGACGAGGCGCTGCTGGAGGCCTTCGCCTCCGGCGAGGACCTGCACACCACCGTCGCCTCCCAGGTCTTCGAGGTGCCGGGCGCGGCGGTGGACGCCGAGATGCGCCGCAAGATCAAGGCGATGTCCTACGGCCTGGCGTACGGGCTGTCCGCGTACGGGCTCTCGCAGCAGCTCGGCATCAAGCCGACCGAGGCCCAGGGCCTGATGGACACCTACTTCGAGCGCTTCGGCGGCGTCCGGGACTACCTGCGCCGGGTCGTCGACGAGGCCCGGGCCACCGGCTACACCGAGACCCTCCTCGGCCGCCGCCGCTACCTGCCGGACCTCAACAGCGACAACCGCCAGCGCCGCGAGATGGCCGAGCGGATGGCCCTCAACGCCCCGATCCAGGGCTCGGCCGCCGACATCGTCAAGATCGCCATGCTCCGGGTCGACGAGGCGCTGCGCGCGGCCGGCCTCACCTCCCGGATGCTGCTCCAGGTGCACGACGAAATCGTGCTGGAGCTGGCCCCCGGCGAGCGCGAGCGGGTCGAGGCCGTCGTCCGCGAGCAGATGGCGGGCGCCTACCCGCTGCGCGCC
The DNA here is from genome assembly GCF_048159585.1 of Kitasatospora sp. SC0581. NCBI lineage: Bacteria > Bacillati > Actinomycetota > Actinomycetes > Kitasatosporales > Streptomycetaceae > Kitasatospora > Kitasatospora sp. SC0581. The sequence continues at coordinate 530,753 of NZ_JBLRWA010000002.1, forward strand.
CCGCTGGACGTCTCGGTCGGCGTCGGCCCGAACTGGGAGGCCGCCGCGCACTGACGGGTGGCCTTCGGGCGGGTCCGGGCGCGCGAGGCGTCCGGGCCCGTTCCTCGGTGCGCCCGCGTCAGCCCAGCGGGGGGTGGATCAGCCGTCCGTGGTGGATCAGGGACACGGACTGCTTGAGGCGGCGGACGCGGATGCTGATCTCGTAGCCCCTGATGCCCTCGATGCGGGCCAGGCGGCCGCTGAGGTAGCGGTAGAAGTCGGGGGTGTCCCGGCAGATGACGACGGCCATGAGGTTGTGCCTGCCACTGGTCGCCGCGACGAAGGCGCATTCCTCGTGCCGGCCGAGCTCCTCGCCGATCCGGTCGAGTCCGGGCAGGTCGACCTGGAGCCAGAGGACGGCGTTGAGCTCGTAGCCGAGGCGCTCCGGCAGGATGTCGATGCCGTAGGCGAGGGAGCCGGAGGCCTCCAGGGCCTCCAGCCGGCGGGCGACCCGGGGCGTGGACCAGCCGGTGACCTCCGCCAGGCGGGTGTGGGAGGCGCGGCCGTCCTCCGCCAGGGCCTCGAAGAGCGGGAGGTCCTCGTCGGCCGGGGCGAGCGGCGGCCCGGCGGCCACGGGGCGCTCCGCCGTCAGCAGTCGCACCTGCTCGTCGGTCAGGGAGCGCTCCCCGCCGGCCCAGCCGACCGCGTCCGGGGCGCCGAACGCGTGCAGGAGGAGGTCGACGCTCATGTCGAGGACCGAGGCGGCGCGCGGGAGCTGCCGCAGCAGGACGTCGTCGCGCCCGGTGCCGGCGGCCGAGCGGATGGTGCAGATGATCTCCGACCCGCCGGAGGCGATGCTGGCGTAGCCGACCTCGGGCCTGCGGGCCAGGGAGTCGGCGACGGGCCCCACGGCCTCCGGGCGGCAGCGCAGCCGCGCGACCCACTCCGCCTGCCCGTGGGCGGACGGGCTCCGCTGCCCGATGACGCGCAGGATCCCGCCGCGCCGCAGCGCGTTGTAGCGGCGGGCCACGGTCTGTTCGGACACCCCCACGACCTCGCCGAGGCGGCGGAACGAGACCCGGGGGGCGCTGTAGAGCCCGTGGATGATTTTGCGGTCCAGATCGTCAGGCACGGAGGAATCCTGACACAGGCGCGGGCCGGAACGGAGGTTCCGGTACGTCTGCCGGGATCGCTTGGGGATTCCCCGCCCGTGGGGCCGAAGCTTTGCGGTGCCCCAGCAACCGGTGCCCGCGCGGCATCCCGCAGTCGAAGGAACCACCCCGTGAACTCCGCAACGGTGCAGCGCCCCGTGGCCGGACGAGGCGTCACGCTCGTCATGGCCTGCCTGGGCGTCTTCGTCGCCTACCTTCCCGTGACCACCGTGTCCGTGAGCCTGCCGGCGCTCCAGCGGGTGCTGGGCGCCTCGACCTCCCAACTGTCCTGGGTCTCGGACGCGTTCGTGCTGCCGATGGCCGCGCTGATCCTGACCACCGGGGTGTGGGGCGACGTCCACGGCCGCAAGCGGGTGTTCCAGGCGGGCATGGCCTTCTGCGCCCTGGGCGCGGCCGTCTCGCTGACCGCGGACTCGGTGCAGCTGCTGTGGGTCGGGCAGGCGGCCTCCGGACTGGGTGCGGCTGCCCTGCTGCCCACCACGCTGGCCCTGATCAGCCACGCCGTCCCCGACCACCGGGAGCGCGGGAGGTTCATCGGCCTGTGGGCGATGTCCATGCTGGCCTCGCTGGCCATGGGACCGCTGATCGCCGGGCTGCTGCAGCAGCACGTCGCGGTGCGCTGGATCTTCCTCCTGCCGATCCCGGTGTCCCTGGTCGTACTGGTCGTCGCGGCCTTCCTGCTGCCCGACTCCCGGGCGCCGCACGGCCGGCGGCTCGACTGGCCCGGGCAGATCAGCGCGGCCGTCACGGTCACCGCCGTCGTCTACGGCGTGATCGAGGGCGGCGCCGACGGCTTCGGCACGCCCTCCGTGGTGGCGGCCCTGGTGATCGGTGCCGTGAGCGCCGTCGCGTTCGTCCTCGTGGAGCGCCGCAGCGACAGCCCGATGCTCGACCTGGCCCTGTTCCGCAGCCCCGCCTTCGCCGCCACGTCACTGGTCGCCATGATCAGCTTCCTGGGGCTGATCGGCTTCTTCTTCGTCCTGAGCCTGTACTTCGGCCTGGTGCAGCACCTGAGCACGTGGGAGGCCGGACTGCGGATGGTCCTGGTGTCCGGGACGTCCCTGGTCGCGGGCGTCCCCGTCGGACGGCTGATGCACCGGGTGTCCCCCCGAGTCATGATCACCACCGGTCTGGTGGTGATGGCGGGCTCGCTGCTGTCGCTGACCGGCGTCGACGCGGGCACCTCGTACGGGTCGCTCACCTGGCGCCTGGTCCTGCTCGGCCTCGGCATCGGCGCCGTCCTCACCCCGATGACGGCCTCCGCCGTCTCCTCCGTACCGCACCACCTGGCCGGCATGGCCGCGGCGGGCAACAACGCCTTCCGCCAGCTCGGCGGCGCCCTCGGCCCCGCCGTCCTCGGCACCCTCCTCACCACCCGCGCCCTCGACGCCCTGCCCGGCCGCCTCACCGACGCCGGCGTGCCCACGGAGACCGGCGGCCACGTCCTCGCCGTCGCCCGGGAACAGGGCCTCGGCGCCGTCGCCGGGCTCGACCTCGGCCCCGCCACCAGGCCGGCCCTGAGCGCGCTCAGCGGCTCCTTCCTCGACGGCCTCCAGCTCTGTCTGGTCGTGTCGGCCTCGCTCGCCCTGCTGGCGGCCCTCGCCTGCGCCGTCCTCCTGCGGCCCGCTGCGCCCGCCGCGCCCGGCCGCCCTGGCACCGGAGCCCCGGCGCCGCGGACCGCCGCCGGCCCCGTCCTCGTCACCGCGGGCAGCGCGTCCACCCAGGGGCCGCAGCGCACCCCGTGACAGCGGGTGGCTAGGCCGACCGGCGCTCCGGGGCGATCCCCGTGGTGCGGTGGCCGCCCTTCGCCGTCCGGACCGCCCCAACACGTGCGCAGGAAGTCGGCCCCGCCGACTTCCTGCGCACGTGTGCTCCCGCCGACGGCGGCGGTCCGCGGTGTCACCCGTCGCAGCCGGCCTCGTGTCCGGTCGGTCAGATCAGGGAGGGGAACGCCCCGATCGGCCAGTGGTCGAGCCAGAACGCGGCGGTGGAGGGCTCGGGGAGGTCCGTTGTGGAGCCGTCGTGGGGCAGTAGTTCGGTGGGGGCGAGGTACCCCTCGCCGGGGTCGATCCGCAGTCGCAGGCAGCGGAGCGGATGCCCGGCGCGCACGTAGGCGCGGATGTCGTCGGTGTGCGGGTGGTGCGCCGGGTCGTCCCTGCCGAGGCGCCGGCAGATGGCCGACACGTCGGTGTTGCCGATGAGGAGGTAGCGGGAGCCCGGGCCCGCGTTGAAGCACAGTCTGCGGCGGGACAACCGGCGTCGGGCGTACGGGAGCCGGTCCCAGTTGTCGAGGTGGATGCCGAGCCGCTTTCCGTTCGCGGGGTTCACCGTGACGGTGAGGTCGCCTGCGGGGCTGGTGGCGTGGTTGGCGTAGCGGGTGCGCGGTGTGGGGGTGAATGGCGGGCGGACCGTCCACCAGGGGGCGTCCGTGGTCTCCGGCGGGCGCGGGGCGGGGAAGGCGACGAGTTCTACGGCCTGGGCTTCCGGGGCGTTGCGTGGTGCGCGCAGGAGTTCGGCCTCGGTGGGGCCGATGGGTGTCCACGGGCCGGCCGGGACCACAGCCCCCTCCTCGTGGGCCGGACGGCCGTACGCGACCGCCACGGTGGCGATCTCGCAGCGGTCGCGGAGCTCGGCGTAGTCGGTGAAGACGATGAACGGCCTCACATGGGCTCTCCCTTCGCGTGGTGGTCAGCGGCTCTGCGGCAGGTCCTCGCTGTAGGTGACGTTCAGTTCGGCGAGGAGGGCGTCGGTGATCTGGAGCTGCTGGGCGCGGCTGACGACGGCTTCCCGCAGGTTGCCGACGCCGCGAACGGCGGACAGGTCGCTGCCGCTGAGGTCGAGGCCCTTGTACGTGCCGGTCCCGAACGCGGTGGCGAGCAGCGTGCAGTCGCGCAGCACCACGTCGGTGAGGTCGCAGCCGGTGAAGGCGGCCTCGGTGAGCACGCACCGGTCGAAGACCAGCGGGCCGCTCGCGCGGATCCGGTCGAAGGTGGCGTAGTCGAGGCGGCAGTTCTCGAACAGGACGTTGTCCAGGACGGCGCCCGTGATGGCTGAGCCCATGAGCCGGCAGCCGCGGAACAGGGTGCGGGAAGCCTTGCTGCCGCTCAGGTGGAGCGCGCCGAGGTCGCAGGCGGTGATCTGTACGGAGCTGAAGCGGACGTTCTCGATGGTGGTGCGCTGGGTGGAGACGTTGTGCAGGATGCCGTTGCGCAGATCGGCCTCGGTGAGGTCGAGGTCCCGGATGTCCTGATCCGTGTAGCGGAACTCGGTGACGGTGCTGCCGGGCCTGGGCGGGGAGGCGATGACGCCCAGGTAGGGGTCGTCGTCCAAGTCCGGGAGGGTGATGGTGGTACGGCCGTAGTGGCGGGTGGGCACGCGGTTCTCCGGTCGATGATCGGGCGCCGACCCGCTGCCCCGGGAGGCGGCGGGCCGACGGGGTGGGAGGAGGGCCCCATTGTGCTGCCGGTACTGTCAGCGGTTGGACCAGTCGGACCAGGACGGCCCGTTGTTCCAGTTGTCCCAAGGGGCGCTCTGCCAGTTGTCCCAGGACGGGGCGTTGTCCCAGGGGCCTCCGCCGCTGTTGTCCCAGGTCGGCTGGTTGCCCCACTCGATCGTGGGCGTCCCGTCCGACGTAATGACGGCGGCGATCAGATCCGCGACGGCGGGGGCGTCGTCGGCGGCGAGCTGTTCCAGAACGGTCGCGTGGCTTGCTCCTCGCGTACGGTGTCGGCCAGTGCCAGGACCGGGGCCTGCTCGGTGACGCGGCAGTAGTCGGTCTCGGCGACGGCGAAGGTCTGGTGCTCGAAGTAGCGGTTCCCGGCCTGTGAGCCCCGGCAGTAGTCGAAGAACTCGCAGGTGGACTCGCACTCCTCCAGGCCGGTCAGGAACTCGCCCACGTAGGTCAGTCGGTGTGCCTGGCCCAGGATGGCGCCGATCGACTGTTCGAGGATGTTCCCGGCCCGGAAGTCGTTGTAGGCGGGTGCGGTGACACCCGCCAGTTCGGGTGACAGCAGGAACACGTCGCCGTTCTTGGCGATGGTCGGCAGCGGGTCCGCGCGGCTCAGGTGCGTACGGTCGGGCCGCTGGGCGCGGCTCATCCGCAGGTACCGGCCGAGGCGTTCCAGTTCCCGTACCGGGGCGGTGCCGCCCGGCTGACGGCGCGACCAGGCAAGGACCTTGCGCCAGAACTCGACGGCCTGTTCGCGGGTGGGCGGGTGCCGCTCGGTGTTGACGCCCTCCGACTCCTCGATGTTGAGGCCGATACTGACCGGCCGGAGTGCGGCGAGGAAGTCGAGGAGCCGATCGGGATGGGTGATGGTCTCCCGGCTGACGACGGCGATCAACGAGAAGGGGACACCGTGGCGCCGCAGTCGCTCGATTCCCTTCATGATCCGGTCGAACGCCGGGCGGCCCTTGCGGTCGATGCGTCGCGCCGTCAGGTCCGCAGGGCCGTCGACGCTGACACCGACCCGGAACCCGTACTCGGTCAGGAGGTCGCACCACTCGTCGTTGAGCAGGGTGGCGTTCCTCTGGACGGCGTGCTCCAGCAGGCCCTTGCGGCGTAGTTCCTCGAACGGCCGGAGCAGTTCCGTGAACCGCCGCCGCCCGAGTGCCAGCGGCTCTCCGGCGTGCCAGATCAGCCCGAGGGGCTTTCGGGAGTGGCCGCCCATCAACTCGCCCACCAGCTCGCTCTCCGACCGTGCGACGGCTTCGGCGACCGCTGTCGGCATGGGTGCCTTGGCATCGCGGTCGGGCAGGTAGCAGTACGTGCAGTCCAGATTGCAGAAGCCGGTCGGCTGGATCACCAGGTTTCGGGGAACGCCGTGGATCCGGTGTCGGTAGCGGCGCAGCAGGGCGGTCTCCTGCGGGACTGTCGCGGGGTTCACAGTTGGCCCTCTCCGTTCTGCGTGATTCCGGGGCTGGGCTGTTGCGTAGGAAGTCGGACCGGCCGACTTCCTGTGCACGGTGGGGGGTCAGGTGCGGGCGGCTTGGGTGCGGCAGTGGGTGAGGGCGTACTTGATGCGGGTCTCGGAGTGGTGGGTGGTGGTGAGGAGTTCGCCGGCGGTGGTGAGGGCGGTCCAGTAGAGGGTGGGGTTGCCGGTGCGGGGCATGGGGTGAGTGGTGGTGAGGGAGAGGTAGGCGGTGGTGAGGTTGCCGGTGGTGAACCAGCGGGTGAGGCCGTGGTGGTGGCCGGGGCGGAGGCTGCCGTGGGCGTCGATGGCGGTGAGGAGGTGGTCGACGATGGCGAGTTCGGTGTCGGTGAGGGACTTGGGGATGTCGAAGACGCCGAGGGCTTCGAGGAGTTCGCCGGTGTCGGTTTCGGTGCCGGGGGTGGGGTTCGCGAGGAGGGCGTCGTAGCAGTCGTTCAGGCGGCGGGTGGTTTCGGCGTGGGGGATGGTGAGGGCGAGGCAGACGGCGCGGGCGGAGGGGAGGGGCTTGCGGGTGCGGCGGGCGAGGAGGGCGTAGGTGTCGGCGGGGGTGCGGCCGCGGGAGAGGGCGTGGCGGGCCAGGGTCGTGAGGTGCATGGGGGCGGGCTTTCAGATGGTGGTGGCGGGGGCGATGTGGGCCCAGATGAACTTGCCGATGCCGCAGGGGCGCGGGGTGCAGCCCCAGCGTTCGGCGAGTTCGTTGACGAGGAAGAGCCCGCGCCCGTGCTCGTCGGAGGGCGCGGCAGCTCGGAGGGTGGGGTGGCCGCTGCCGGCGTCGTGGACCTCCAGCCGGAGGCGGGAGTCGATCAGAGCGAAGCGGATCTCGATGTGACGGTCGTCGGGGGCGTCGGAGTGCTGGACGGCGTTGGCGAAGAGTTCGCCGAGGAGCAGTTCGGCGGTGTCGCGGTAGCGGTCTCCCGAGGGCAGCCCGGAGAGGTATGCCCGGAGCAAGTACCGTGCCAGGGGCGTGGATTCGGTGCGGGAGTCGAGCCGGGCGGCGAACGCGCGGGGGCGGCGGGACGTGGGCATGGGGATACCTCGGAAGGGGCGTGCGAATGGGGGAGCACCGTGGATTGGGCGCGCTTGAGGTGACCTCGCTCTGATGCCGGGAGCGATGCCATGAATGAAGTCGGCACCCTCCCTACGGGCGAATCAGAGGCTTTTGGGCGCCAGTGGGAGCGGGGGCTGTGGGAGGGTGACCGGGATATCCGGGCCGGTGGCCCGGGAGCCGGTCCGTCTCGGCTGCCACGCGCACCGACGCGCCCCCGAGGAACGGCGCCGGCAAGATCGGCAAGGGTCTCTCATGTTGGGGTCGGTGTTATGGGCGTCACGCTGGGCGTGGTGGTGCTGACGATGGGAAACCGGCCGGCGGAGCTGACGGCTTTGCTGGACTCGGTGCGGGCCCAGGATGGCGGCAGCGACGGCGTGCGGACCGTGCTGCTCGGGCAGGGCGTGGAGCTGCCCGAACTGCCGGACTGGGTGGACCCCGTGGAACTGCCGGAGAACCTCGGCATCCCCGGCGGCCGCAACGCCGGCGTCGAGCGGCTGCGCGAACTGGGCGATACGGACGTGCTGGTCGTCCTGGACGACGACGGCCTGTTGCCCCGCACCGACACCTTCCGGTTGGTCCGGGAAGCCTTCGAGCAGGACCCGCAGCTCGGGATCGTGTCCTTCCGCATCGCGGACGAGACCGGGTTCACCCAGCGCCGGCACGTTCCCCGCCTCGGTGCCAGTGACCCGATGCGGTCCGGGCCGGTGACCACGTTCCTGGGCGGCGGCCACGCCATCCGGATGAGCGTGATCGACCAGGTCGGGCTGTTCCCCGGCGCGTTCTTCTACGCCCACGAGGAGACCGACTTCGCCTGGCGCGCCCTGGACGCGGGCTGGCACATTGACTACCGCGCCGACATGGTGCTCCAGCACCCCCGCACTGACCCGGCCAGGCACGCCACCTACTACCGGCTGACGGCCCGCAACCGGGTCTGGCTGGCCAAGCGCCACCTGCCGGCCATCCTGGTGCCGGTCTACCTCACCTCCTGGGCGGCCTACACGGTGGTCCGCCGGCCGCCGCTGTCCGGTCTCAAGGCGTGGTGGTCCGGCTTCTTCGAGGGCGTGCGCACGCCCTGTCCGCCACGACGGCCGATGCGGTGGAGCACGGTGTGGCGGATGGCGAAGTTGGGTCGGCCGCCGGTGTTCTGACAGCCGACCCAGGAGCTCGTGTGGGCGTCGGCGGGGGCGATAGCAGGTTTTGACCATGGCGAAGTACCCCAAGGGAACCAGTGTGTGCGGATGGAGAGACTCGTCGTGCCTCACGTTCCTGCTGCGACGCCATCCAGCGGCCGGGTGGCACGACTCGGCCATCTCCTGTAAATGAGACCACACCATGCACTTATGTACATGAGTAGCGAATAGAAGAGTGCCCTACTCCTGTGCATGAGTCAACCCGTCGCGAGAAGAATCTCGCGACGGGTTGAGGGAGTTGATGGCTAGTCAGTCATGCGCGGGGAACCGGTAGTCGAGAACGAACTGGTCGGCGGCCATGACGGTGTCGCATACCTCCACTACCCGGCCATCTGTAGTGATGGCATCGCGAACGAGATGGATCACTGGCGCGCCGGGGCTCAGGGTGAGCGCTCTGGTCTCGGGCTTGGTCGCGAGCCGGGCCCGAACGGACTCGGTGAACTCGGCCAGAGAGTAGCCGTGCTCTTCGAGACGGGCGTAGATGCCGCCGCCGCCAGGGTTCTCGGCGAAGACTTCAGGGATGTCCTTGGCCACATCCCACGGCAGGTACGACGTGGCTTCCTCGGTTGGTGTCCCATCGCGGAAGTACCGGCGCTTGCGAGCCAGTACCTGGGTGCCGGTGGGAAGGCCCAATCGATCGGCGATCTCAGGAGGCGCTTCTGTCGGGCCCACGAACAGCACGGTCACGGATGGGATGCCGCCAGAGGTCTCAGCCTCGGCGAGGTACGCGGCCTTGCCGGCCTTGCGATGGGCGCGGCGGAATCGGTCTGCGGACTTCCGCTGTACCGGCGGGCGGGACCGGACGAACGAGCCTCGACCGTGGTGCGTCTCGATGAGTTGAGCTGTTCGGAGTTCGGCGACAGCCTTGCGTGCTGTCCCGGACGCGACTCCGTATCGCTGCATGAGTTCGGCCTCGCTCGGCACGATCGCGCCGGGAGGCAGGGCACCCGACTTGATCTGTGCGGCGAGGTCGGCCGCTATCTGTAGGTACTTCGCTGTGGCCGACGAGGCCACCTCACCACTCGCCATAGTCCTTCAGGGCTCCTATTCTCCTGCACATGAGTAACAGTGCAGGGAAGGCCCGGTCAATGCCACTCCACTCGGTGTCCGTCGCCGGAGTGGTGGTGCGCGAGGACGGCTGCGTGCTGGCGATTCGTCGGGCTGACAACGGAACTTGGGAACCCCCGGGTGGCGTGCTGGAACTGGGCGAGACCATCGAGGACGGCGTGCGCCGCGAGATCTACGAGGAGACCGGGATCAAGGTCGGCGTGGAGCGGCTGACCGGCGTCTACAAGAACGTGAGCCGAGGGATCGTCGCCCTCGTCCTTCGCTGCCGACCGGAGAGCGAGGCGATGCGGCTCTCGGAGGAGTCGGTCGAGGTCGCTTGGCTCTCGCCGGCCGAGGTCTCCGAACGCATGGCCGAGGTCTATGCCGTACGTGTCCTGGACGGGCTTCGGGGCGACGCTGCGCCAAGTGTCCGGGCTCATGACGGTCGTCACCTGCTGTGACAGGCCAGGCGGCGGAGGTGGTGGGCCATGTCCAGGCGTGTCTAGGAGGGTGCCCCGGACGCTCCGCGGCGGACTCACTGGTTTTGGCCGCTTCCATGGTCGTCCCGACATCCGGAAGCGGTTGGCTGACTGGCGCTCCGGGGCGATTCTCGTGGTGCGCCAGCCACTGTTCGTTGTTCGGCCGCAGGTCCAACGCGCTGTGAAGGCTCAGAGCTCGGCAGGGAATCCCAGCAGAGCTGCGATCCGGGCGGGAGTGCCAGGCTGCCCGTCGGCGAGGACGGTGGTGATGCCGAGTTCCTCGGCCGGGGGCAGGTTCCTCGGGTGGTCGTCCACGAACAGGCAGGCCTCGCCGGGCAGTTCGAGTCGGTCCAGGGTGAGCCGGTAGATCGCCGGATCGGGCTTGGCCACACCCTCCCGCTCGGAGATCACCGTCACGTCGAACAACTCCCACACGCCCAGGGCCTCGTACGGGTCGTACGGATCGAGGCCGAAGGAGTTGGAGAGCAGCGCGACCTTGAGGCCGGCCCGCCGTGCCGAGCGGGCGAGCGTGATCATGTCGTCGGCGGGCCGGACGCCCGACCATGCCCGGCCCATCAGGTTCTCGTGCTCCGGCACGCCGAGGATGGGAGCCACCCGCCGGTTCCACTCCGCCTGGCTCAGCCGTCCGGCTTCGAGCTCGGTGTACAGGCGGCTGGCTTCCGGCTCGTAACCGAGCGTCTGCCGCCACGCCCCGGCGTCGAGGCCCTGGGCGAGGCACCACTCGCCGTGTGCGGGGCCGGCGTTGGCGGTCAGTACGCCGACGAAGTCCAGGATCAGAGCTGCGAAGGGGAGTCCGGCCTCGCCGGGACGGGTGGCGGTCGGGGCGGTCAGTGCCATCTGGGTGTCGTCCTCCGGGTGAGTGGCCTCCTCGGGACCGTACCCGCCGCCAGGCAGGGGGATGGCACTGTATCCGGCTGTCGGACAGGCAGCCGGAGCGGAACGGTCAGGATGCCTCCGCCGGTATCCCGTTCACCGAGCAGGGGTGTCCTACAGTTCATCGGAACAGAGCCCATGGTGCCGCTGGGTGCGGCACGCTTGGCTCCTGCCTGGAAGTACCGAAGGAGCATCGTGCCCAGCGCGCCCGTGGCAGATGACCAGCCCGCCCCATCCTCCAGTGTCGAGCAGTGGCGACGGGTGCGCGGCTTCCTGAACGACCAGCGTCACGCGTTGACCGGGCGGCTGCTGGTAGAGAGCACGCCCGGGAGTCTCATCCCGGGGACACCCCTTCTGGCCCGACAGCACTGGATTCCGGAACAGCCGGTGCCGCTGGAGCACGTCCGGCTGAGCTGGAAGCCGGACGCGCCCGCGGCACCGTTGGACGGCGGTGAGCCCGAGCTCGATCACATCAGACCGCACCGGGAGGACGGGACCCTCTACCGTACGTACGCGGACGCGGTCCGGGATCTCGCCAAGCCGAGGCTCTTCGAGAACCGAAACTGCTATCGCCTGCTCGACGTCGAGGGATCAACCACGGGTCCGAGGCTGACCTTCGGTCGGGGCCGGTACTTCGACGTGATCAACATCTGCGAGGCTGCCGCGCACGAATACGCCGCGGCAGCCCTGGCGAGCCCGGACACGCCGGTGGATCCTGTGGCAACGCCCTTCCGCGCGTCCATCGCCGATCCGACCGACCTCCTGCATCGGCCCGTCATGGCGGCAACGAGCACGCTCACCATCCGGAACGATCGGGCAGCCGGCGAGGCCGAGTTCGTGCTGCACTGGCGCGACCCCGAGAAGGTCGCCAGCGGTGGAGGCCTCTACCAGGTCATGCCGGTCGGGATGTTCCAGGCGTCCCACGACGCACCATGGAACGAGGGGAACGACTTCGATCTCTGGCGGGCGATCCTCAGGGAGCTGAGCGAGGAACTGCTCGGTGACACCGAGGACTACGGAAGCGACCGGGCGCCCATCGACTACGCGGCCTGGCCGCTCAACAAGACGCTCACCACTGCTCGCGAACACGGGAGACTGCGGGTCTTCTGGCTGGGCCTGGGCATGGATCCGCTGACGTTCGTCACCGACATGCTGACCGTGGCCGTGTTCGACGCCGACCTGTTCGATGAGACGTTCCAGCGGATCGTCTCGACCAACGACGAAGGCCATCGGGTCGGACCGGAGGACGCGACCGGGTGCTCGGTCGGGATTCCGTTCGTTGCCGAGCAGGTGGACCGCCTCACGGGCACCGAACCGATGCAGCCCGCCGGTGCGGCCCTTCTGCGGCTTGCCTGGCAGCACCGGGAGGCTCTGCTGGGAGAGGCCTTCCGGTAGGAACCCGCTGGGTGTCTGTCACTTCCGGGCGTTGAGGCGGCGGGTGGGTTCGGCGGTGGTGGGGTCTTCGGGCCAGGGGTGGCGGGGGTAGCGGCCCCTGAGGTCGGCGCGGACGGCGCGGTAGCCCTCGCGCCAGAAGGACTCCAGGTCGCCGGTGACGGCGGCGGGGCGGCCGGCGGGGGAGAGGAGGTGGATGGTGAGGGGCACACGGCCAGCGGCCAGGGTGGGGGTCTTGGTCCAGCCGAAGAGTTCTTGCAACTTGGCGGCCAGCACTGGGCGTTCGGTCGTGTAGTCGACTCTTATCTTCGATCCGCTGGGCACCGTGATGCGCTCGGGGGCCAGCTCGTCCAGGCGGCCGGCTTCACCGGTGGCCCAGGGGAGGAGGCGCTGGAGGGCAGCGGTCGTGTCGATCCTCGCGAGGTCGGTGCGGCGGCGGGCGCGGGAGAGTTCGGGCTCCAGCCACTCGTCGGCACGGTCGAGGAGGGCCTCGTCGCTGACGTCCGGCCAGGGGGCGCCGATGGCACTGTGGAGGAAGGCGAGGCGCTCACGCAGGTTCGACCGGAACGTCAGCAGGGTGCTCACTCCCTCGCGGGCGAGGCCTTCGAGGAGGGCAGACCGGACGAGCAAAGGGTCGGGGCGGTCGAGCGGCTTCTCGGCCAGCTCGATGGCGCCCAGCGATTCCACCCGGCGGGAGACGACCTCGCCCCGCCGGGTGTCCCAGTGGACCTCCGCACGGTTGCTGACCAGCGCCGCCCCGGCGGCCAGGGCGGTGGCCTCGTCGAGCGCCGCCGCGTGCAGGATGCGCGCCGAGTGCGACCCCGCCGGGCGGTCGGCGACGGCGACGGCGAGCCAGGGCAGGGCGCCGAGCACGGTGCCGGGGGCGAGTTCGGCGGCCGTGCCGGAGGCCATCAGGTACGGGCTGCGTTCGCCGGGGGCGGGCCGTTCGACGCGGGCGCGGGCGATCCGCTCCGGGAAGGCGAGGGCGACGACGAGTCCGGCGGCGGCCGCGTCGGGCAGGTCGGTGGCGGGTTCGTCGGAGGTGGCGCGGAGCAGGCGGCGGACTTCGTCGCGCCAGCGGCCGGCGTACGGGTCCTTCGCGGACCGGACGGTCCGCCAGACCGCGCCGAGGTCGTCGCCCAGGGCCCGCGGTGGCTCCTCGGAGAGCAGCGCGACGACCTCGGCTGCCCGCCGCGCTCCGACCGCCGCCGCCCCGTCGACGAGGGCGCGCCCCAGTCGGGGGTGCAGTCCGGTGCGGGCGAGCCGGACGCCGCGCGGTGTGGCCCGTCCGTCCGGGGAGACCGCGCCGAGGGCGGTGAGGGTCTGTCGGGCGGCGGCCATCGCCCCGGCGGGCGGGGCGTCGGGCAGGGCGAGGCCGGTGGCGTCCGGGTCGCCCCAGCAGGCGGCCTGGAGGGCGAAGGGGGTGAGGTCGGCGAGCGCGATCTCGGGGGTGGGGAAGCGGGCGGCGAGGGCGTCCTCGGCTTCGTTCCAGCAGCGGTAGACGGTGCCGGGGGCTTCGCGCCCGGCGCGGCCGGCGCGTTGGCGGGCGGCGGCGAGCGAGGCGCGGACGGTGACCAGTCCGGCCAGACCGCGGGCGTGGTCGGTGCGGGGTTCGCGGGCCAGTCCGGCGTCCACGACGACCCGGACGCCGGGCACGGTGAGCGAGGACTCGGCGACGGCGGTGGTGAGCACGACCCGCCGTGAAGGGGACGGGGTGAGCGCGGCGTCCTGGACGGCCTGCGGGGCGCGGCCGTGCAGCTGGAGGACATCAACGGAAGGCAGGCCGCCCAGCTGCCCGGCGACCCGGGAGATCTCGCCGACGCCGGGCAGGAAGCAGAGCACGTCCCCGTCCCGCTCGCTCAGCGCTCGCCGCACCACCGCCGCGACGTGGTCGAGCAGCGCCGGGTCGACCCGGGTGCCGTGGGCGGGCCGGACGGCGCGCGGCGGCGGTGCCCAGACCACCTCGACCGGGTGGGAGGTCCCGTGCGCCTCCACCACCGGGGCGCCGCCGAGGAGTTCGGCCCAGGCCTCGGTGTCGGAGGTGGCGGAGGCGCAGACCAGGCGCAGTTCGGGCCGCAGCGCCGCCCGGACGTCCAGCAGGAAGGCGAGCGCGGTGTCGGCGTCGAGGTGCCGTTCGTGGCACTCGTCCAGGACGACGACGTCCACACCGGGCAACTCCTGGTCCCGCTGGAGGCGTTGCAGCAGGACGCCGGTGGTGACCACCTCGACGACCGTGTCCGGCCCGGTGCGGCGCTCGCCGCGCACCGTGTACCCGACCTCGCGGCCCACGGACGAGCCGAGCAGCCAGGCCATCCGCCGGGCGGCGGCCCGTACGGCGAGCCGGCGCGGTTCGGCGACGAGCACCCGCCGTGCGGGCCGGCCGTCGGCGAGCAGTCCGGCCAGGGCGAGCGGCACCAGGGTGGTCTTGCCGGTGCCGGGCGGCGCGGCGAGGACGGCGGTGCCGGTCCCGTCCAGCGCGTCGTGCAGGGCGGGCAGGGCGGTGCGGACGGGCAGTTCGCGCCAGGCCGGGTTCAGCAAGACATCAGCCCCGTTCGGCGACGAAGATCGCGGTCCCGGGGATCAGCCGCCCGCGCAGCGGGGACCAGCCGCCCCACTCCTGCTCCAGGCCGGCCGGCCACTCGGGCTCGACCAGGTCGACCAGCCGGAAGCCGGCGGCGACGAGTTCGCGGACCCGGTCGCCGACGGTGCGGTGGTGCTCGACGTAGGTGGCCCGGCCCTGTTCGTCCTGCTCGACGTAGGGGGTGCGGTCGAAGTAGGAGGAGGCCGCGGTGAGGCCCTCGACGCCGGGCTCGTCCGGGAAGGCCCAGCGGATCGGGTGGGTCACCGAGAACACCCAGCGCCCGCCGGGCCGCAGGACCCGGTGGACCTCGCGCATCAGGGCGGCGGTGTCGGCGCTGAACGGGACGGCGCCGTAGGCGGAGCAGGCGAGGTCGAAGGAGGCGTCGGCGAAGGGGAGGACGGCGGCGTCGGCCTGGACGACGGCGACGGGCGTGGTGCCGCGGCCGAGGTCGATCCGGCGGGAGTGCTGGAGCTGGCGGTAGGAGATGTCGAGGGCGACCGGCCGGGCGTCCCGGGCGGCCAGCCAGCGGGAGCACTGGGCGGCGCCGGCGCCGATCTCCAGCACGTCGCGGCCGGCGACGTCGCCGAGCAGGCGGGCGTCGGCCTCGTCCAGGCCCTCGGGGCACCAGGTGAAGCGGTCGTCGCCGAGGAACTCGCCGTGCTCGTCCTGGTACTCGTCGGCGTTGCGGTCCCACCAGTGCCGGCTGGCCCGGCTGCTCTCCCCGGTGCCGGCCGCGCGGCGCACCGCGTCGTCGCCCTCTTCCTCGACCCGCGCGGCGGAGGTGTCAAGATCGTGCAGGTCTGCTTGGGGGGTGGTGGCCACGGTGACAATGCCCATCGCGTAGGGTATGGAGTGCGGAAGCGCCGCTGCCGCGAACCGGCCCGTCAGGGTCCGGATCCTGGCGGTGGCATCCGGGGACGTGGCCCCTTCGGGCGCCGCCGCGAGGCGCGCATTCGGAGGATATGGCCTGATCCGTACCGGGCTCCACCGTCTTGCCGTCCTTCGGCATTGACCGTGCCTGGCCGTCCCCGTATGCTACAAGTTGCGCTGCGGGCCTGCGCGCCTCGGACGGAGCAGGTCGCGCTCGCATCTGTCGAAGACCCCACGGTCGCAAGACGGACGCCGGTTCTCGTTGTTACGGGACCACCGGTGTGCCGTGTTCTTGGCTGTCCGGCTTTCGGTGGGAGCGATACGGGCCCTCCGCGTGGCATTACCTACGACTTTCATGTCCGTACCGGAGCCCTTTTCCTAATGACGAGCCCCACCGACTCCTCCCTCAGCACCACCCCGCAGGTCGCGGTCAACGACATCGGCGACGCGGAGGCCTTCCTCGCCGCCATCGACGAGACCATCAAGTACTTCAACGATGGCGACATCGTCGAGGGCGTCATCGTGAAGGTCGACCGTGACGAGGTCCTCCTCGACATCGGTTACAAGACCGAGGGCGTCATCCCGTCCCGCGAGCTCTCGATCAAGCACGACGTTGACCCGCACGAGGTCGTCGCCGTCGGTGACAACATCGAGGCCCTGGTTCTCCAGAAGGAGGACAAGGAGGGTCGTCTCATCCTGTCCAAGAAGCGCGCTCAGTACGAGCGTGCCTGGGGCACGATCGAGAAGATCAAGGAAGAGGACGGCATCGTCACCGGTACCGTCATCGAGGTCGTCAAGGGTGGTCTCATCCTCGACATCGGCCTCCGTGGCTTCCTTCCGGCCTCGCTCGTCGAGATGCGCCGCGTCCGCGACCTCCAGCCCTACGTGGGCAAGGAGCTCGAGGCCAAGATCATCGAGCTGGACAAGAACCGCAACAACGTGGTCCTGTCCCGCCGTGCCTGGCTGGAGCAGACCCAGAGCGAGGTCCGCCAGACCTTCCTCACCACCCTGCAGAAGGGCCAGGTGCGCTCCGGCGTCGTCTCCTCGATCGTCAACTTCGGTGCCTTCGTGGACCTGGGTGGCGTCGACGGCCTGGTGCACGTCTCCGAGCTGTCCTGGAAGCACATCGACCACCCGTCCGAGGTTGTCGAGGTCGGCCAGGAGGTCACCGTCGAGGTTCTCGACGTTGACATGGACCGCGAGCGCGTCTCCCTGTCGCTGAAGGCGACCCAGGAGGACCCGTGGCAGCAGTTCGCCCGTACCCACCAGATCGGCCAGGTCGTTCCGGGTAAGGTCACCAAGCTGGTTCCGTTCGGTGCGTTCGTCCGCGTGGACGAGGGCATCGAGGGTCTGGTCCACATCTCCGAGCTGGCCGAGCGCCACGTCGAGATCCCGGAGCAGGTCGTCCAGGTCGGCGACGAGATCTTCGTCAAGGTCATCGACATCGACCTCGAGCGTCGCCGCATCAGCCTGTCGCTCAAGCAGGCCAACGAGGCCCTGGGTGCCAACCCGGCCGAGGTCGAGTTCGACCCGACCCTGTACGGCATGGCCGCCTCGTACGACGACCAGGGCAACTACATCTACCCGGAGGGCTTCGACCCCGAGGCGAACGACTGGCTGCCCGGCTTCGAGAAGCAGCGCGAGGAGTGGGAGCGCCAGTACGCCGAGGCGCAGTCGCGCTTCGAGCAGCACCAGGCGCAGGTCATCAAGAGCCGCGAGGCCGACGCCCAGGCCGCCGAGGAGGGTGGCGACGCCGTCGCCGCTGCCGCCGGTGGTTCCTACTCGTCCAGCAGCGACGAGGGCTCGGGCGCCCTGGCCTCCGACGAGGCCCTGGCCGCTCTGCGCGAGAAGCTGGCCGGCGGCCAGAGCTGAGGCTCTCGCTTCCCGCTAGCCGATAGCTAGACGGTGGGCCCCACCCGGATTTCCGGGTGGGGCCCATTTGTTTTTCCCCATGCGCTTTCCGTCATTTGCTTTTCGCCATGACTTATCACGCCCTGACTTATGTGTGGTTTATGTGAAGGAAAGTGTGAGATGGGGCTCATTGCCCATCTATAGGCCGTAGTTCGGGTTGCCCCTAGATTGAGGGGAGCCGCCCGAAAGGCTCCTCATGCGCACTCCCTCTCCCGCCGCCCCCACCGCCGTGGTCGGCGGCAGGCTCGCGGCCGTCGGCCGGTTCTGCTTCCGCCACCGCCGCTGGGTGCTCGGCCTGTGGGCCGTCGTCCTGGTGGTCGGCGTCCTGATCGGGGGCCGGGTCTTCGAGGGCTCGGTGGCCGGGGCCTCCTCCGCCAGCGCCGAGGCCGACCGGGGCGGTGCGGTGGTCGCCGCGGCCGACCCGGCCAAGGGCACCGTCACCGCCGTGGTGGACGGCCGGCCGGTGGACGATCCGCAGGTGAGGGCCGCCGTCGAGCGGGCCATCGCCGAGATCGCCGCCCTGCCCGGGGTCTCCTCCGCCCTCGACGCGTACGGCACCGGACCGGCGCCGGCCGCGCTGCGCTCCGCCGACGGGACGGCGAGCCTGGTCACCGTACGGATGGCCGACACCGCGAGCACCGCCCAGACCGACGCCGTCACCCAGCGGCTCGCCGCGCTGAACGGGGAGGGCGGCGCCCACGTCACGGTCGGCGGGGACCTGGTGCTCCAGCAGGAGGTCAAGAAGCAGACCGAGAAGGACACCCGGTTCGGCGAGCTGGTGACGCTGCCGCTCACGCTGATCGTCATGGTGCTGGTCTTCGGCGGGCTGGCGGCGGCCGCGCTGCCGGCGATCGGGGCGGTCGCCTCGGTGGGCGGCGCGCTGCTGGCGATGTTCGGGTTCAGCCGGATCATGGACATCGACACCAGCGTGCTGCCGATCGCCACGGTGCTGGGGCTCGGCCTCTCGATCGACTACGCGCTGCTCATGGTGAATCGTTTCCGCGAGGAACGCGGCCACGGCGCGGACATCGCCGCCGCCGTCGAACGGACCGCGGCGACCGCCGGACGCACCGTGGCCTTCTCCGGACTGACCGTCGCCGTCGCCCTCTCCGGCCTGTTCGTCTTCACCAGCCCGGTGCTCGGCGCGGTGGCCGCGGCCGGGGTGAGCGTGGTGGTGATCGCCGTCGCCGCCGCGCTGACCCTGATCCCCGCCCTGCTCGGCTTCGCCGGCGCGCGGATCAAGGCGCCCGCGGCGCCCGTGGCCGACGAGGGGTTCTTCAGCCGGACCGTGCGCCGGGTGCGCAAGCGGGCGGTCCTGGTCACGCTCGCCTCGGTGGCGCTGCTGCTGGCGGCCGGGGCGCCGTTCCTCCACGCCGAGATGCGCAGCTCCGGCGCCGCCGTCCTGCCCGCCTCCTCGGCCGGACGGCAGGTCGCCGAGACGATCGACCAGCGCTTCCCGCAGGCCTCGGCCGCGCCGATCACCGTGGTGGTCGAGGGCGGGGCGCCGGTGGCGCAGGCGTACGCGGACGAGGTGGTCGCCAAGCTGCCCGGGGTGAGCGGGGTGCGGGCCGTGTCGCCGGTGGGCGACGCGGTCTCCACGATCGACGTCCTCGTGCCCGGGGACCCGCAGGGCGGGCAGGCCAGGCAGGTGGTCGAGGAGCTGCGGGCCGACCGCGGCGGGCTGACCACCTACGTCACCGGCGGCGCGGCCTCGGTGGTGGACTTCCAGGACGAGCTGCTCTCGCGCGGACCGTGGGCGCTGGGCCTGGTCGCGGCCGGGACGCTGGTGCTGCTCTTCCTGATGACCGGCTCGGTGGTGATGCCGGTCAAGGCGCTGCTGATGAACCTGCTCTCGCTGGGCGCCTCGCTCGGCGCGCTCACCCTGGTGTTCCAGGACGGCTGGTTCAGCGGGCTGCTCGGGTTCAGCCCGACCGGCGGGCTGGAGACCTTCATACCGGTGCTGGTCTTCGCCTTCGCCTTCGGGCTGTCGATGGACTACGAGGTGTTCCTGCTCGCCCGGATCAGGGAGCTGACCCTGCGCGGGCACGACTGCGTCCGGGCGGTGGAGCTGGGCGTGCAGCGCAGCGGTCGGATCATCACCTCGGCGGCGCTGCTGATGGTGATCGTCTTCGCCGGGTTCGCGCTCGGGGACATGCTGATGGTCAAGCAGATGGGCATCGCGCTGGCCGTCGCCGTCGCGGTGGACGCCACCCTGGTGCGGTGCCTGCTGGTGCCCGCCGCGATGAGCCTGTTCGGCGAGTTCAACTGGTGGGCGCCCGCCCCGCTGCGGCGGCTGCACCGGCGGTTCGGGCTGAGCGAGCACGTCGACCTGCCGGAGATCGGGGCGGCGGATGTCCCGGTGCCGCGGCCGGTGGTGCCGGCGGCGGAGAGCGGGTCGGTGCCGGAGATCGGGGCGGCGGTGGTCCCGGCGCCGCGGCCGGCCGACGGGGAGGCGGCGGCCCGCGACGGCCTGGTGGGCTCAGCCCAGCCGGCGTAGCAGGTCGACCGCGGCGCGGAGCCGCTCCCGTTCGGCGGGGTCGAGGCGGGACTCGATGGCGGTGGCGATCCGGTGTTCGCGGCGGGCGCGCTGGTCGAGCAGGGCGGTGCGGCCGGCTCCGGTGGCGGTGACGAGCAGCTTGCGGCCGTCGGTGGGGTGGGGCTGCTGGACGACCAGTCCGGCCTCGGTCATCAGCGCGACGGTGCGGGCCATCGACTGGTGGCGGACCCGCTGGAGGGCGGCGAGTTCGGCGACCGTGCAGGAGCGTTCGTCGCGGACCAGCAGGCCGAGGACGGCGGCCTGGTTCTGCGGCAGTTCGTCGCTGTCGCGCAGGGAGCGGACCAGGCTGCCGAGGGCGGCGCGCAGGTCGGCGGCGAGTTCCAGGGTGTCCGGGTGCGGGGCTTCGCTGGTCATGGGGGAAGTCTATCGGCAAAATGTCCAGCACTGCTGTACAGCCTTGCTGTAGGGTTTCGAGCATGCGAATCACCAAGTTCGGACATGCCTGCGTACGCGTCGAGCACGGCGGCAGCACGGTCGTCGTCGACCCCGGGAGCTTCACCGACCCCGCCGCCCTGGCCGGGGCGGACGCCGTCCTGATCACCCACGAGCACATGGACCACTTCGAGGAGTCCCGGCTGCGCGCCGCGCTGGAGGCCGACCCGGCGCTGCGGGTGTGGACCAACCGGGCCGTCGCCGACCAGCTGGACGGCGTGGCGCAGCGGGTCGGCGTGGTCGGCGAGGGCGACGCCTTCGAGATCGGCGGGCTCGGCGTCTCGGTGCACGGCGAGTGGCACGCGGAGATCCACCGGGACCTCCCGCCGGTGCGGAACATCGGCTTCCTCTTCGACGGCCGGCTGTTCCACCCCGGCGACGCGTTCACCGTGCCGCCGCACGCCGTGGAGACCCTGCTGCTGCCGATCGCGGCCCCGTGGAGCAAGGCCTCCGAGGTGGTCGACTACGTCCGGGAAGCCTCGCCGCGCCGTGCGGTGCCGGTGCACGAGGCGGTGCTCAGCCCGATCGGGCTCGCCGTGCAGACCCGGCTGGTCGGGCCGGACGGGCCGGGGACGGGTGCGGAGCTGTTGGTGCTGGGGGAGGGCGAGAGCCTGGAGCTGGGCTGACCGGGCCTGTGCTCGACCGGATCCGGGCTTCGCCGGGCCTGTTCGGATCGGAGCCGGGCCTGTTCGGGTCGGAGCCGGGCCGACCGGGCCTGGGCCGGCCGGGCCTCTGCTGACGGGTTCGAGGGGGCACCGGTAGCCTGACGCCATGCTGAAGATCGGACTGACGGGCGGCATCGGTGCGGGCAAGAGCGAGGTGTCCCGGCTGTTCGCCGCGCATGGCGCGGTGATCGTGGACTCCGACGTGATCGCCCGCGAGGTGGTCGCCCCCGGAACGGACGGTCTGGCGGCCGTGGTCGCCGAGTTCGGACCGGGGGTGCTGCGGGAGGACGGCTCGCTGGACCGTCCGGCGCTCGGCGCGGTCGTGTTCGCCGACCCGGAGCGGCTGAAGGCGCTGAACGCGATCGTCCACCCGCTGGTGCGGACCCGATCCGCCGAGCTGGAGGCGGCGGCCGCGCCGGACGCGGTCGTGGTGCACGACGTGCCGCTGCTGGCCGAGAACGGCCTGGCGCCGCTGTTCGACCTGGTCGTGGTGGTGGACGCGGCCGACGACGTGCGGCTGGACCGGCTGGTGCGGCTGCGCGGGATGGCCGAGGAGGAGGCCCGGGCCCGGATGGCCGCGCAGGCTTCCCGGGACGGGCGGCTGGCGATCGCGGACCTGGTGATCGACAACGGCGGCGGCCTGGCGGAGCTGGAGGCGCGGGTGGCCGAGGTCTGGGCGGAGCTGGTGCGGCGCGCGGCGGCCTGACGCCGGGTCGGCCCCCGGCGGCCGATCGGGGCGGCCGGCGGCCGTCGGCCCGAGCAGTCGTCGGACCGAGTGGCCGGGAAGGGACTGGTGGAAGGCTCCGGGGGGAGGGGAGCATGGCGGGATGGATGATCGTTTCTCGCCCGCGCCGCCGCTCGCCGGACAGCCTCCCGCCGGACAGTCTCCCGCCGAACAGCCGCTCGTCGGAGCGCCCGTGGTCGAACGGCTCGCGCAGTACGGCCGCGCCGAGCAGGCTGAGATCCTCGGCCCCGGGGACGACCCGTACGGCGTCGCGTACACGGGGCTGACCTTCCGCCCCAAGGAGATCCATTTCGGCATCCGGGCCGCGGACGGCCGGCTCGTCGCCCACACCGGACTGGTGCCGCTGCCGCTCACCGTGGGCGGCACCGACCTCGCCGTGATGGGCGTCGGCGGGGTCTGCGTCGCGCCCGACCGGCGCCACGGAGGCCTCGCGCAGGCCGTGGTCGGGGCCGCCCTCGACCACGCGCGCACGCTCGGCCACCGGTACGCGCTGCTGTTCTGCCGCCCGCCGCTGGCCGCGTTCTACCGGGGGCTCGGCTTCCGGGAGGTGGCCGAGGGCGTGACGGTGGAGCAGCCGGAGGGGCGGCTGGCGGAGATGCCGCTGCGCACCATGTGGGCGCCGCTGGCCGTCGGGGCCGGGTGGCCGGAGGGGCCGGTGCGCCTGCGGTCGCTGCCGATGTGAGACGCGCTCGCGCATGAGGCGCGCTCAGGTGCGGGGCTTGATCAGGCCGTTGTGACCGTCGCGGCCGGGGTGCCCGCGTCCGCGTCCGCGTGCGCCACGGCGGCGCCGGCCAGGGCACGGACCATGGGGTGCGCCCGGGTGCCGTCGCCGGACAGCTCGGGCTGGAAGAGCGAGGCCAGGAAGAACGGGTGGCCGGGCAGCTCCAGGACGCGCACCTCGCCCGACTCGTCCGCGCCGCTGAACCGCAGGCCGTGCGCGGCCAGCCGCTCCAGGTAGGCGCCGTTGAGTCCGTACGCGCAGTGGTAGCGCTCCAGGGTGCGGGTGGCGCCGAGGACCCGCTCGGCGAGGCTCCCCGGGGTGACGGTGACGGCCCCCTCGTGGCCGACCAGCGAACAGGCCAGCGGGACGATCACCTGCTGCTCCGCGTCCGGGTGGTCCTCGCCGTTCACGGCCCCGGCCAGGCCGCAGACGTTCCGGGCGTACTCCAGCACCGCGTGCTGGAACCCGGCGCAGGTGCCGAGGAAGGGGATGCCGCGCTCGCGGGCGGTCCGGACGGCGGCCAGCGCGCCGGCCTCGCTGCGGTACGGGCTGCCGGGCAGCAGCCAGACCGCGTCGAAGCCGTCCAGGGCGCCGGGCGCGGCGGCGTCCCCGGTCGGGATCCAGTAGGCGTCCAGGACGAGGTGGTCGTGCTCGGCGAGGGCGTCCAGCAGGCCGGGGATCCGGGCGTGCGAGCGGACGGCGGGGGAGCGGTCGCCGACGAGGGCGACCCGCGGGGTCTGATGCGTCATGCGGCTATCCTGACCCCGCACCCGAGATCAGCGCCAACGATGATTCCTTAAGCTTCGATCAGAATGGTTGATGTCCACCGTGGACCCGCAGCAGCTGCGCACCTTCGTCACCGTCGCCCGCCTCGCCTCCTTCTCGGAAGCGGCCCGGGAGCTCGGCTACACCCAGTCCGCGGTCTCCCAGCAGATCGCCGCGCTGGAGGCGGACCTCGGGACCGCGCTGCTGCTCCGCCGCCCGGTCGGCCCGACCGGGGCCGGGCAGCGGCTGCTGGAGCACGCCGCACCGCTGCTGGTCCGGCTGGAGGCGGCGCGCGCCGACGTCGCACGCCTGGCGGGCGCGCCGAACACCCGGCTGGTGCTCGGGGCCACCGCGCTGGCGGTCGGTGCGGCACTGGGGCGCGCGCTCGGCGAGGTGCGCCGCGCGTACCCGCGGGTGGAACCGGTGGTCCGGGTCCTCGCCCAGGACGTGCTGCCCGCCCAGGTCGCCACCGGCGAGGTCGACCTCGCCCTGGTCGACGGACTGGCCGCACCCAGCGACCCGCTGCCGCTGCCCGACGTCGGCCCGCTGCGCACCGTCGCGGTGGCCGAGCGGCCGGTCGCCGTCGCGCTGCCCGTCGGCCACCCGCTGGCCGGGCGCGCCGGCCTCGCGCTCGCCGACCTCTCCGCCGCCCGCTGGCTGGACGCCCCCGACCTCACCCCGCCCGCGGCCCGGCTGCGCGCGGCCGCGGGCGTCGACGGCTTCCGGCCGGCCACCCGCTACCAGGGCACCGACCTGCACGGACTGCTCGCGCTGGTGGCGGCCGGGCACGGGCTCACCCTGCTGCCCGAGCCGGTGCTCGCGGCGGCGCCCGGGGTCGGGTACGCGCCGATCGCCGCGCCCCGGCTGGTGCACCGCACCGAACTCGTCCACGGCAGCCTGCCGGAGGGGCCGGCGGCGCTGCTGGCGCGGCTGCTGGAGTCGTCCCGGGGCTAGAGGTCTGCGGCCTTGGAAATCGGTTGCGCGGGCCAATGGTGCCGATGGAATGATCAGGCGATGAGCACCGGAATCATCATCAGACAGGTACGGGTCGAGGACTGGCAGCGGGCCCGGGACCTCCGCCTCGACGCGCTGCGGGACCCGGTCGCGGCCGTGGCCTTCCTGGAGGTCTACGAGCAGGCCGTCACCAAGCCCGACGAGTTCTGGCAGGACCGCACGACCCGGGCGGCGACGGACCCGCACGCGGCGCAGTTCATCGCGGAGGCCGAGGACGGGCGCTGGCTCGGCAGCATGACCGGGGTGGTCGAGCCGGCCGGCGGGAACGGCGCCCTGGAGGGCGACGTCGTCGAGGTCGACCAGGTGCACGTGGTCGGGGTGTTCGTCCGCGCGGAGGCGCGGGGCACCGGGCTGGCGCTCGACCTGATCCGGACCCTCCAGGAGTGGGCGTGGTCGCTCACCGGGCCCAGGATCGAGCGGGTGCGGCTGTTCGTCCACGAGGACAACCCCCGGGCCGAGGCGATGTACCGGAAGGCCGGCTTCGAGCCCTCCGGGGTGACGCTGCCGGCGCCCGGCGGCCTGGCCGGCCGGGAGGTCGAGCTGGCGGTCCTGCGGGGCTGACCGCACGGCCGGGAGACGGGGGCCGGGAGACGGGGGCGGGGAGACGGGGGCGGGGCGCTCGCGCGGGGTCTTCGCGCGGGGCGCTCGTCGGGGCGCGGTTGTGGAGACGCGGTCACCAGGCGTTCACGTCACGGATCTGACGGTGGTCGGCCGGGTGGTGCTGTCATGAGCACAGTCGCCCGGCGAGAGGCCGGGCCGGACCAGGAGTGCTTCCCCCATGATGCTCCGTCACCGTCTCACCGTCACCGCCTCGGCGGCCGCCCTCGCCGCCGCCGGGCTCGCCGCCGGCACCGCGCAGGCCGCCGCCCCGGCCCACGGCACCGCCCAGAAGGCCCGTACGCTCGCGGCGAGTTGTTCGCAGGCGTACCTGCCGCTGCCCGACCCGTCCTGCACCCCCGGTGCGTACAACCCGGACGTCACCCAGGCGACCATCGGCCAGACCATCTGCGTCTCCGGCTGGACCGCCACCGTCCGCCCGCCGAGCAGCTACACCAACGCGCTGAAGGTGCAGCAGATCGCGGCCTACGGCTACGCGGACACCAGCACGGCGGACTACGAGGAGGACCACCTCGTCCCGCTGGAGCTCGGCGGCGCCCCGCGCGACCCGGCCAACCTGTGGCCCGAGCCGCGCTACGGCAGCCAGCCGGCGCAGAGCAAGGACTCCGTCGAGACCAAGCTCAAGAACGCGGTCTGCGGCGGCCGGGCCGGCCTCGACGACGCGCGCGCCGCGATCGCGAAGGACTGGACCACCGCGCTCAGCGTCCTGGGGCTGTGAGCCCGGGCCTGATCTGATCGGGCCGCCCGGTCCGTCCGCCCCGTTCCCGTCCTCGGGAGGGGTCGGGCGGACCGGGCGCGCGCCGGACGTCAGCGCCCGTCGCAGCCGGGGAGCGCCTCGCACATCGCCGCCGTCATGCCGGTGCCGACGGCCTTGTCCTCGGGGGCCTTCCAGGCGTCCTTGGGCTGGGCACCGGCCTTGGTGGTGGCCCAGACGGCCAGCTCGCTGACCGTACCGCCGTCGCCGACCACGTACTCGTGCAGGGTGACGGTGCCGCCGTCGGCCTGCGGGACGGTCAGGACGGCGGCGAAGTACGGCGCGTCCGGGGCGCTTTCGACCTTCACGGTGGCGCCGGGCGCGGTCTTGGCACAGGACTTGAGCGCCTCCGCCAGGCGGGCCTCGGCCATGTTGGTGGACTGCTTGGCGGCGCTGCTGTGGACCGGGTCGCCGTGGAACAGCAGGGTCTGCTGGGCCGCCCAGCGGTCCCCGCCGAAGCCGACCTCGGACTTCGCGGCGGCGGTGCCCGTGAACAGCGGCTCGTCGTCCTTGGCGATCGCGGCGCGGCACAGCTCCAGGCCCTTGAACTGGACCGGCCCGGAGACCTGCTTGGCGTTGGCCGCCAGCGGCGTGTAGTGGTAACTCTCGTCCATCGGGATGTTCTTGGTGTCCATCCAGGCCTTGTCCGGGATGCCCTTGTCGGAGCCGGCGGGCTTGGTGGGGTTGGTGCTGGGCGTGGGGGCCGCGGCGGGGAGGGCGGTCTGGCCGCCGTCCCCGCTGTCGGGCCCGCAGGCGCTGAGCGCGCCCAGGCAGACGAGGGCGGCGGCGGTGGCGGTGACGACTCTGGTGGTGCGCAACTGACTGTTCCTCGGGTGTCCGGTGGCGTGGAACGGGGTCGGCCGCGCACCGCCCTGCCGTTGGGGGCGAAGGGCGGGGTCGGCCGCGGGCCGCTGGTGCGCGGCGCCGGCCGTCCGTCCTCGCCGCCCGCGCGACGCGCGGTCGCGGGCACTCGGCATGGCGGGCCTCCCCCTGTGCGTTAGGGCCGTCGGCTCCTCGGCCCGCCGCCCGCCTCGGAGATGAGGGGCGGTCAGGGTCGTGGCGGCGCATCGGCGGCGGTCGAAACCTATGCCACCGAACGGCCGCTCGCAAAGCCGGGTTCCGGCCGGAGGCCCGGATTCCCTTTGGGGTTGGTGGGTCCTGCGGGGCGGGTGGGGTCGGGTGGCGGACGGCGTGCGGGGGATCCCAGGGGCGCGCGACCGGCACCGCGCGCGGGCCGGGTGCGGCGCATCCGGGCTGGTGGGGGCGGGTGTGCCGGGACCGGCGACCGGCGGCGGAGGGGTGCGCGACGTCAGCACCCGGAGCTGAACCGCGCGACGGGCGGCGGCCGTCGAACGGGGAGGAGGGAGCGCGCCGTAGTGCGGGTGAGCCGTTACGCGTGGGTGCCGTTACGCATGGGTGCCCGGGACGCCGAGCTGCTGGGCGAGCCAGGGGAGGGCCTGGGCGAAGGACGCGGCGCCGGTCTGCCAGGTGTGCCTGCCGGAGCCGACCACGTTCACGGTGCGGATGCCGTCCTTCCGGGCCGCCGCCTCCAGGGCCTTGGCGGAGTCGATCTGGCCGTGCTCCTCGTCGCCCTGGGCGAAGTAGCCGGAGACGCCCTGGTACTTGGGGTGGTGGGCGAGCACGGTCAGCGGGTCGTGGGCGGCCCAGGCCGCGGCGTCGCCCCCGTACAGCTCCTGGACGGTGTGGTCCTTGTCGCCGGTGGACGGGCCCTTGTCACCGGAGAAGTCGCCGAAGTGGGTGAAGACGTTCGGATGCTCGACGGTGAGGTCGACGGCGCAGGTGCCGCCCATCGACCAGCCGGCCACGCCCCACTTGTGCGGGTCGGTGGCGGCGTTGAAGGTCTTCTGGACGAACGGCGGGACGTCCTTGAGCAGATGGCTCTCGGCCTGGCCGTGCGGGCCGTCCACGCACTCGGTGTCCACCCGGAAGCCGCCGGTGGCGTCCACGAACACCAGGATCGGGGCGAAGCCGTTGTGCCGGGCGGCGAAGGCGTCGGCGGTCTTCACGGCGTTGCCCGAGCGGATCCAGTTGTCGGGCGCCGCGAACTCGCCGCCGATCATCTCCAGGACGGGCAACTTGGGCCGGGTCTGGCTGCGGAACCAGGCGGGCGGCAGGTAGACCAGCTCCTGGCGGTGGGCGAAGCCGCTGGCGGTGTCCGGTATGTCGACCTGGACGATGCGGCCCGTGCCCGTCCGGCCGTGGATCGACTTCAGCTCGTCCAGGGTGATCTGCTCCGGCAGCGGCTGCCCGCCGAGCTCGCCGATCGCGTCGTCCAGCGTCGGGTAGTAGCCGGTGGCGATGTTCACGCTGTTCGCCGCGCAGAACAGCGCCAGCAGCACGGTCGGTGCCACCAGCGCCCGGCGCCACCACCGCGCGCCGCGCCAGCCGAAGCCGAGCACGCACAGCGCCGCGACCGCCACCCCGCTCCACAGCCAGACCCCGAACGGGACCGGGTCGGTGATCCCGCCCAGCGTCAGCACGGCGACGGCGCCGGCCGCGGTGAGCGCCAGCGCCGTCCCGAGCGCGACCGGCCCCCGCCTCCGCAGCCACGCCCGCTCCCGTCGGGCGGCGGTGGCCAGGAGCAGCGCGAGGGCCGCGGCCTGGACCGTCCACGGGAACCAGCCGTCGAGCAGGGAGACGTTCATAGGGCCGGAGGCTAGGGGCGGAGGATGAGAGGCTGGTTAGAGGCTGGCAGTTCGCTGGAAGAGTGCTGTGAGGAGGAAGGGGACGCCGAAGGCCTCGGAAACCGGGCCGTGCGCCGCCATCGGGCGGATCTCCAGCGGCTCGAACTCGCGGAACAGCGAGCGCAGTTCGGCCGGCGAGTAGGCCAGCCCGCCCTCCAGCGAGCCGAGCCGGTAGAGCTCCTCGTCGGGCCGCTCGGAGCCCATCGCCCCGGCCGCGAAGGCGGTGACGGCGAAGTGCCCGCCCGGGGCGAGGGCGCGGTCCAGGAGGGCCAGGTAGCCGACCCGGCGATGCGGCGGCAGGTGGTGCAGGCAGCCGGAGTCGTAGACCAGGTCGTAGGATTCGCAAGGGAGTTGGACCTCGAAGATGCTCGCCCGGTGGAAGCGCGGGCGGGCTCCGGGGCCGGCCTCGCGGGCGCGCTCCTCGGCCCAGGCGAGGGCGGTGGCGGAGAGGTCGACGGCGTCCACCTCGAAGCCGAGCGAGGCCAGGTGGATCGCGTTGCGGCCGGTGCCGCAGCCCAGGTCGAGCACCCGGCCGGGGGCCGGCGGCAGCAGGCCGCGGTCCAGGTAGGAGACCAGGTTCTCGTCCGGCTTCGGCGCGAAGAACGGGCGCTCGGCGGACCGGTCCTCGTAGAACCGGTCCCAGAACGGTTCGGCCGGCCGGAAGAAGCCGTCGAGGAGGGCGAGGACGTCTTCGGTGGTGCGGATCGTACGGTTCATACGGCCGAGCGTAGGACGCTCGGAGGGTGGGCGCGATCGCGGCAAAAGCCGCTGGGTGGTGGGCTGTTGGGGGCACTCTGGCTCTGGTGTGGACGGGTGCCTCGGGGGCGTGGAGGAGGGCGGCGTCGCTGTCGCCGGAGGCCGGGACGGGCCGTTTCCGGCGGGCGGGGAGAGGCCCCGGGGAGGGGGCCGACATCACGCTTCGATCAAGGATTCCCGGCAGGGATTCCCAGGCTTCCGCCAGTGAGGTGGTGTACGTACGAAAAGTTTTGCCCGCTCGAAGTTCCGTCCGCCATGCCCGCCGCTCACCCGGAAGACCAAGTGCCTGCTGTGATACAGCCGACGACCGCCCAGACCCACGAAGCCCGACCGACCCGCCCCTCCGGCCGGAGGCGGGCGACCGCCCTCGCCGCCGCGGCGCTGGCCGCCACCCTCCTCGCGGCCGGGTGCAAGGCCTCGGCCGACGAAACGTCGTCGGCGGCGACGCCGATTCCGATCCCGAGTGTGGTCGGAATGCACGGGGACAAGGCCAAGGACACCCTCCAGCAGCCGGACGCCCGGGCCGCCAAGACCGTGACGTTCCAGGACGTCCACGCGGGCGAGTCCCACACGCGGTCGGTCCTCATGCCCAGCCACTGGAAGGTCTGCTCCCAGCAGCCGGCCGCCGGGGAACCCTCGGCGAAGGACACGACGGTGACGCTGTCCGTGGTGAAGAACGAGGAGGACTGCCCGGGAGGCGCCGCGCCCGCCCCGGCGGACCCCGCCCCTGCCCCGGCCCCGGCCTCCCCGACCGCGACCGCACCGGCCGATCCGGCGGCGCCGAGCGCCCCTCCGGCGGCCCCCGCCCCGGCCGCCCCTGTGGCCCCAGCTCCTGCCGCCCCTGCTGCCCCCGCTCCTGCCGCCCCGCCCGCCCCGGCCCCGACGCACGCCCCGCCGGCGCCGCAGCCCGCCGCACCCTCGGAGCACCAGGCGTCAGCCTGCACCACGGATTCCAAGGGCAACTGCATAGTCCGGGGTCGCATCTGCCCCAACAGCGCCCACGGCGACACCGGCAGCGACGCCAACGGCCGTGCTCTCACCTGCCGGGACAACAACGGCTGGCGCTGGGAGTAGCCACCCGACCAGCCGGGGCGGTTTGTCGGCCGCCCCGGCTCGGTCGCGCGCTACGGCACGTGGCCGATGACCGCGGTCGACTCGTCGAGGAAGACGAGCTGTTCCTCGCCGGTGATGCGGAGCCCGAACCGGTCCGGTCCCGGCCGGTTCTGCTTCTCCCACCAGGCGTGGGCGTCCTCGATCTCGGTCCAGAGGCGGCGCGGGCCGTACTGCCGGACGGCGAAGCGGTCCTCCTGCCGGTCGTCGTGGTCGACGGCGGCCCACGAGCGCGCGTCCGTCGTGGCCACCCAGAGCCGGGAGGCCACTCCTTCGGCATCAGGCTCGTGCTGCCAGGCCGTCCACACGTCGCCGAGCTTCAGCCCGAGGGCGAACCGCGCGTCCAGGTCCTCGCCGCTCACCTGCCACGGTGAGAGCCGGGTGGTGGACTCCTCGGGTTCGTGGTTGTCGCGGACCACGTCCCGGAAGATGCGCAGGTCGATCCGCTGGCCGCGCATCAGCATGAACGAGGCGTCCGGGCTGAACCTCCCGGTCGCGCGCCCGCCTTCGACGGTGAGGGTGAGCAGTCCCCAGGAGAGCATCGGGCTCTCCCACGGCGTCACGATGGTGCCGCCGGGGCGGGTCTGCTCGATCCACGCCGTCGGCACCCGGCTGACCGAGCAGGTGGAGACGACCCGGTCGTACGGCTGCCGCCGGGCCCAACCAAGGGCTCCGTCCCCGCAGGCGACCTCCACGTCCACGCCCGCCGCGTTCAGGGACGAGTGGGCCCGCCAGGTGACCGCGGGGTCGATCTCGATCGAGACGACACGGCCGGGACCGGCCCGGTGCGCGAGCAGAGCCGCGTTCCAGCCGGTGCCGGTGCCGACCTCCAGGACGGTCTGGCCGGGGCGGACATCGAGTGCTTCGAGCATTCGCACGACCATCGCTGGTGAGGACGCTGAGGACGACGGCCAGGCGTCGGAGCCGTCGGTCGGCTCCTCGCCGTCATTGACCTGGGTGACGACCGGAGCGTTGTCGTAGGCGGCCGCGAACCAGCGGTCGGGCTCGGAGCGGATGTCGCACGGTTCGAGGTCGCCGCTGTCGTCGGAGAGCCAGATCCGCTCCGGGAGGAAGCGGTGGCGCGGGACCGCCGTGATGGCGTCCTTCCACTCCGACGGGACGGGACGACCGAGCTCTTCGCTGATGGCCCGCAGCAGGCCGCGCGAGGCGGCCTGCTGCGGGTGGAGGCTCTCCGTCACTTGTCCTTCTTCTCGTGCTTCGGGGCGGGCGCCGGGCGCGAGGTGTCCTTCGACGGCTTGTCCTTGCCCGGGTCCTGGTCGCCCGCGTGCTTCCCGGCCATCCCGATCGCGGGTCCTTGATGGCTGCTGCTGCGGGTGTGCGGCCCGGTGGGCCGGTACCGGTCCGGCGGACGCGGTGTCGTCGGCCTGGGCTCGGACTTCGGGTTCGGCTGCGGTGGGTCGGTGACCTGCAAGGCACTGCTCCGCTCAGCTCGTAGGAGTGACAAGGCCTCTCCTTGCGCTCGTGGACGCTCCGCATGGCGGAGCACTCATGACGCTACGGAGCAACAGATCGCTCTTTCAAAGAAGTTGCGCCATCTTGCGCCGATTCACCCGAGTGCGTCGATCGCCGAGGTGATGACCTGCCGAGCCTTCGTGCTGTAGACGGCCATTCCTGCCAGTGCGGTGTAGGTGCGCAGGTAATCGGCGATCTCGCGAGGTCGTGTGATGCGCAGATACCCGGAGGTCAGTTCGACGGCGACCTCGGCCTCGTCGAACATGTAGAAGTCCTCGACCGGAAGTTGGGATCGGTGGCAACCGGTGGGGATGATGCCCAGGCTGACGAAGGGGCTGGCGGACGCAGTGATGAGGTGGTCGAGTTGGTCCGCCATCGTCCTGGCGTCGCACACTGCGGCGCGGAGCACGTACTCTTCGACCAGCAGCCCGAATCGATGCCGGCCGGAGAACAGCATGCGCTGGCGGTCCAGCCGCGCCGCCACGGCCTCCTCGACGTCATCGACGGGCACTCGGTCGCGTTGGATCGAGCGCAGTACGGCAGCGGTGTAGTCGGTTGTCTGCACCATGCCGGGAATGACCCGGCTCGCGTACACACGGAAGACCTCGGTGCGCTGGTAGAGCGTGCCGACGGACTCCTGCGCGGCCCGCAGCCCGGCGTGCTCCATCCGACGCCACTCGGTGTACATCGATTCGACGGCGCGGGCGGTGGCGATGACGTCAGGGAGCTGCTCCTCGGCATCGCATGCAGTGCACCAGGCGCGGAGATCGTCCTCGGAGGGTGCGGACTTGCCGCTCTGGATACGACTGGTCTTGGCAGGGTGCCACCCGCACCGGGCAGAGAGCTCGTCGCCGGTGAGCCCGGCGTCCTTGCGGATCTCGGTCAGTCGATTGGCGAGGGCTTTGCGGGCCTCGACGACACTGGACGACGGGGACGACGACATGTGATGGACTGCCCGGTGCCGATGGTGAGTCAGACGGGATACCGCGCGTGTGGCGTAGCGCGATCCCACACCGCTTCGAACGCGGCGGTGACCTGCTTCACCGTGGCCGGGTCTTCGGTGAACTCGTGGCCGGCCCAGTCGCCGTCGCCGGTGAACCAGTGGAAGAGGACCAGGCGGTCATCGATCAGCCAAAGATCATTTCCAGGCAGTGAGAGATCGGACGCCAGGCGGCGGGGGAGCCAGCGCACGTGCTCGCCGAGGGCGATGTTGTGCCGTTCTGTGATGGCGTGTTCCCAACGGATGTAGTCGGTGACGGGTTCGGAGACGATCCGGGCACGACGCATGATCACGCCCCGGGCCACGGTCTCCTTCACCAGCTCAGCCCAGGCCTGGTACTCCTCGGGAAGCTCGTAGGCGTTGGGGCGGTCGACCGGTAGCCCCGCGCGCCAGTCGGCGAAGACCGGGTCGTCCGCATAGGAGTCCCGCATCTCCAGGTGGACTGCCGAGCGCTCAGCGCTCCGCAGCAGGGCGCCAAAGTCCGGCACGTTCTGCGTCATCGCACACCTTCCGCAAAGCCGGAATCATCCGAACAGGGATACGGACGACGCCCTCGTGGTCCGGGATGCCGACGGGGTGATCAGGAACCCACTCGGTCTCGCTGATGGTGCGGAGCGTGTCCGTGGAGGGGAGCAGCCCCTGTACGACGATCTCCGCGGCTTCGTCTTCGAGCCAGACTGTCGGAGAGCCACCGTTCGGCGAGTCCGGGTCGATCCCGATGAAGCGAAGTGTCATGACTGCCCCTTCCGCGAAGTTGGCTGCAAGTCCGTGTGGGTAACACCGTGTCGTGACACCGCTACAGACGTCAAGTGAGGGTGGCCTCGTGTTCGGTACGAGGCCACCCGAAAACTGACGGTCGGATACCTGCTTGAAATTCGCAACCCAAGACACAACCCGCCTCGTGGCCGGGCGTTGAGCCCACGGTGCGGTTGGCGGTTGGACCGAGGTGGGCAGCCCCGCGTTGGGCGCGGGGCTGCTTGAGGAGACGGGGCACTGGGCGGTGGGAAACCGTGCCCGCGCACGCGTTCACGTGCGCGGGCAGGCAGGGGAAGCCAGGGCCGCCTCCGGCTTCGGGCCTCGGTCGGGCAGGCGCCGGTCAGTGGGGGATCAGGCGGTGCAGGAGGCGGACGTACGGGCTCCAGTGGGCGGGGTGGGGGACGGTGCCGCCGACTGCACGTACCGCCCGGTCGAGGCAGTCCTCCAGGAGGGCGTCGTGCAGCCAGCGGAAGGCGAGGGGCCAGGCGAGCAGGGCCGGGCCGTGCAGGCGCATGGCGATGGTGTGGCGGAGGACGGTGGTGTCGCCCGCCGGGTGGACGGTGAACTCGTGGTGGCCGTCGAAGCCGCGCGGGCCGTCGAAGCGGAAGCGCACCCACTGGCCCGGTGCGTAGTCGGAGACGGTGTAGCGGACCGGGCCGTGGCCGCCGGTGGCGCCGGGGGCGAGCGGGCGGTCGAACCGCATCCGGGGCCAGCGCGGGCCCGGCCAGAGCCGGTCGTCCGGGCTCGCGAGGCTGTCGATGAGGGCGCCGACGGTCTCCGCCGGTGCCGGGACGGTGCGTTCGTGGATGTTGAGCACGGCCATGCCGGGGCTCCCCTCCTGGTTTTGGATGATCCCCTCCAATTGAATTGGAGAGTACTCTCTACTACATGCCCAGGCCACCCCGCCATGACGAATCCGCCCTCCTCGACGCCGCCGTACGGCTCGCGGCCGCCGGTGGACCGGCCGCCGTCACCATGTCCGCCGTCGCCCGGGAGAGCGGCGCGCCCAACGGGTCCGTCTACCACCGCTTCCCCCAACGCGCCGCGCTGCTGGCCGAGTTGTGGCTTCGGACGGTCGAGGAGTTCCAGGACGGCTGCCTGCCCGCCATCGACGCGCACGAGGAGCCGCACCTCGCGGCGGGCGCGGTCGCCCGGCAGGTCGTCGCCTGGTGCCGGGCCCACCGGGAGCGGGCCGTCGTCCTGCTGCACGGCCCGGATGCCTTCGGTCGGGCGGAGTGGTCCGAGGAGCAGCGGCTGCGCGACCGGCAGGGCGGCCTCCGGGTGCGGGAGGCCCTGGCCGGGCTGGCCGGGCGGCTCGGCGCCGCCACGCCGCTGGACCTCGACCGGGTCACCCTGGCCGTCACCGGCCTGCCGCTCGCCGTCGTCCGTGGCCCCCTGCACGCGGGTGCGCCGCTGCCGCCGCATGCGGAGGAGCTGGCCGAGCAGTCCGCGATCGCCCTGCTGCGGGGCGCCGCCTAGGATCGGTGGATGATCACCGTTCCGGCCGGCCGCGTCACCCTCTCCGACCGTCGTACCCAGCGCAGTTGGGCCGTCGACGTGGCCGCGTACGAGCTGGCGGCCTGTCCGGTGACCCGTGAGCAGTACGAGGGGGTGGGCGGCGACCGGCGGCCCGCGCACAGCGTCTCCTGGTTCGACGCCGTCCACTACTGCAACGAACTCTCCCGGCGCGAAGGCCTCGCCCCCGCCTACCGGGTGGACGGCGAGGAGGTCTCCTGGGACCGCGCCGCCGGCGGCTACCGGCTGCCCACCGAGGCCGAGTGGGAGCACGCCTGCCGCGCCGGTACGGACGGCCCGCGCTACGGCCCGCTGGACGAGATCGCCTGGCACCGCGGCAATTCGGACGAGCGGCCGCACCCGGTGGGCGAACTGCTCCCCAACGCCTACGGGTTGTACGACCTGCTCGGCAACGTCTGGGAGTGGTGCTGGGAGCGCTACGACCCCGAGGTGTACGGCGACTACCGCGTCCTGCGCGGCGGCGGCTGGTTCGACGAGCACTGGAGCTGCCGCGCCTCCGTCCGCCGCCGCAGCCACCCGACCCTGCGGATCGACGACGTCGGATTCCGGCTCGCCCGCTCGATCGTCCTGTGAAGGCGGCGCCGACGTCGTGCCCGGCGCGGTGAATCGCGAGGCGATGGGATGGGCGCGGGGCAGGCGCGCGGAATTTCCGGCGGAATGAGGAACCGGTGCCACCGGATCCTGCGTTGACGCCGACATGAGCGAAGAAAGCGTCACCCTGCGCCCGATGGTCGAGGCCGACCTCGGCGCCCTCGAGGAGCTGGTGAACGATCCGCAGGCGCTGGGTGAATTCCAGTGGTACGGCTGGCGGGACCCGCAGCGGCACCGTCGTCGCTGGGCGGCGAGCGGGCTGCTGGAGGACGAGCAGGTGATGCTCGCGGTCGTCGTCGACGGCGGGTTCGGCGGCTTCGTCGCCGCCAACCGCAGCGGGGTGCGGCCGTCCGCCCCGTACTGGAGCCTGGGTGTGCAGCTGGTGCCGGGGGCGCGCGGGCGGGGGATCGGTACCCGGGCCCAACGGCTGCTGGTGGACTACCTGTTCGCGCACTCGCCGGTGATGCGGCTGGAGGCGGACACCGAGGCGGGCAACCTGGCGGAGCAGCGCGTGCTGGAGAAGCTCGGCTTCACCCGGGAGGGCGTGCAGCGCGCGGTGACCTTCCGCGGCGGCGAGTGGCGCGACGTCGTCCGGTACAGCCTGCTGCGCACCGACCCGCGTCCCTGACCCGCGTCGCAAAACGTCCCTAGGAAACCCCGAACCACTCCTCGGCGAGGGCGTCCAGCGTCCGCGCCGAGGGCTTCAACTCCCGGAGGTACCACGGCAGGTTGCTGTAGACGTGGAGCAGCGTGTACGCCATCAGCAGGCGCGGGTCGACGGCGCGGCCGTAGGCGTCCAGCAGGTGGCCGAGCAGGTGCGGGTCGGCCCGGGTGGTGAAGAGGCCGACGGCGACCAGGTCGTAGGCCGGGTCGCCGATCATCGCGGGCTCGAAGTCGAGCAGGCCGGTGAGGCGCCAGTCGTCGGCCGGGTCGGTGAGCAGGTGCTCGCGCATGAACTCGGTGTGCAGCAGTGCGCGGCCGGGGGCGGTGGGGAGCGGGGCGGCGGCGAGGAAGTCCGGGATCTGCTCCAGCCACTCCTCGGCCAGCCCGCGCTCGCGCTGGCGGTCCACCGCGCCCGCCCGTTGGCGCGCGAGGAAGGCCGGCCAGTCGCCGGGACCGAGGGTGTCGGCGAGCGGTTCGGGGTCGAGGACGTGCAGGGCGGCGAGCGCCTCGCCGCAGCGGCGGGCGATCCGTTCGCGGTCGGGCCGCGGGATGCGCGGCCAGGCGAGTGCGAGGCCCTGCCCGGGCAGCCGGGACATCAGGAGGTAGCGCCAGCCGTTGGCGTCCTCGCCGGCCTGGTGGAGGGTCGGGGTGGGGATCGGCAGGGCGCCGTCCAGTTGGGTGAGCACGCGCTCCTCGACGATGCCGTCCCGGGCGCCGGCCGCCGGGAACAGCTTGAGTACGAGCGCGTCGCCGACCGCGTACACCGGGACGGAGCCTTCCGGGAACCGCTCCAGGGGTAGGCCGGCGAGGCCCAGCCGGGCGCAGAGCGCCTCCGCGCCGGGGCGCATCACCGTCTCGTCGAGGACGACCGCGTCCCACTCCTCGTCCGTCAGCACCAAGGGCAGCACGGCGGCACCGTAAGCAGGCGGGCGCCCGCAGCGCAAAGGCTTTTCAGCGCCCGCTCCGGCGGTCAGCACCGGCTCCGGCGGTCAGCGCCCGCTCCCGTGGTCAGCGCCCGCTCCGGCGGGTGCCGCAGGTCTCGACGGCCGGCGGGACCGGCTCGGGCCCGGTGTCCGGGTCGCGGGTGAGCAGGTAGCGGGCGCCGGGGCCGGCCTCGCCGGCGCGGTCGGCGGCGTTGTAGAGGGCGCAGCGGGTCAGCGAGAGGCAGCCGCAGCCGATGCAGCCGGTGAGCTTGGCCTTCAGCCGCTCCAGTTCGGCGATCTGCTCGTCGATCCGGCTCTGCCAGGACCCGGCGACCCGGTCCCACTCGGTGCCGCTGGGGGCCGGGCGTTCGGGGAGGCGGTCGAGGGCGACCCGGGCCTCGTCCAGGGAGAGGCCGACCCGCTGGGCGGCGCGGATGAAGGCGATCCGGCGCAGCGTGCCGCGGGTGTAGCGGCGCTGGCCGCCGGTGGTGCGGGTGGCCTGGATCAGGTCGAGGCTCTCGTAGTAGCGCAGCGCGGAGGGGGCGAGGCCGCTGCGGTCGGCGAGTTGGCCGATGGTGAGCAGGTCGGTGTGGTGCGGGCCGGGGGTCCGACGGCCGTCGGAATGGGCGGTCATGGGAGCCCACTGTAACCGCTTGACCTCAAGCTGGCTTTAAGTTGCACCATCGTGGTCATGACGACGAACGCGACTGCGGGCACCGCCACCGGGGCCCGGTTCGAGGACCTTTCGGCCCTGATGGGCCTGATGACCGGCGACGAGAAGCACGGCCCCGCCGCCACCTCCACCCTGGACGCGCTCTGGGTGCTGTACGACCGGGTGCTGCGGGTCACCCCCGCCACCGCCGAGGCCCAGGACCGGGACCGCTTCCTGCTCTCCAAGGGCCACGGCCCGATGGCCTACTACGCGGTGCTGGCGGCCAAGGGCTTCATCTCCCCGGAGGTGCTGCCGAGCTTCGGCGGCTACGACTCGCCGCTCGGCCACCACCCGGACCGCACGCTGGTCCCCGGCGTGGAGATCGCCTCCGGCTCGCTCGGGCACGGCCTGCCGCTGGCCGTCGGCACCGCGCTCGGGCTGCGGGCGCAGGGCCTGACCGACCCGGCGGTGTGGGTGCTGGTCGGCGACGCGGAGTTCGACGAGGGCTCCAACGCCGAGGCGGTGGCCTTCGCCGGGGCGTACGGACTGGACCGGCTGCACGTGGTGGTGATCGACAACTCCTCGGCCACGCACGGCTGGCAGGGCGGCCTTGCCCAGCGGTTCGCGGCCGAGGGCTGGTCGACCGCGACGGTGGACGGCCGCGACCACGAGGCGCTGCACCGCGCCTACACCGCCGAGCACCCGGGCCGCCCGCACGTGGTGGTCGCCCGGGTCGAGCCCAAGGACTCCTGAGCGGGCGGCCCGCCCCCGCCGGACCCGACCACCGACCGCCGACCACCCCAGTAACGAAAGGCACTTCACCGATGGACACCATGCGCGACCGCTTCGTGGACGTCACCACCCGCCTGCTGGACGAGGACCCCCGGCTGGCCGTGGTGCTCGCCGACATCACCGCGGCCGCCTTCGCCCCGGCCCAGGAGCGCCACCCCGACCGGGTC
Source organism: Kitasatospora sp. SC0581 (assembly GCF_048159585.1). NCBI lineage: Bacteria > Bacillati > Actinomycetota > Actinomycetes > Kitasatosporales > Streptomycetaceae > Kitasatospora > Kitasatospora sp. SC0581. Next base: position 569,642 of record NZ_JBLRWA010000002.1, read on the forward strand.
GTCAACGTCGGCATCCGCGAGCAGCTGCTGGTCGGCGCGGCCGGCGGCCTGGCCCTCACCGGGATGCGCCCGATCGCCCACACCTTCGCCAGCTTCCTGATCGAGCGGCCCTTCGAGCAGGTCAAGCTGGACCTCGTCCACCAGGGCGTCGGCGCCGTGCTGGTGAGCGCGGCGGGCTCGTACGACTGGCCGGCCGGCGGCCGTACCCACATGTCCCCGGGCGACGTCGCCCTGCTGGACACCCTGCCGGACTGGACGGTCCACGTCCCCGGCCACCCGGACGAGGCCGAGCGGCTGCTGCGCCACGCCTACGCGGACGGCGACCGCAACGTCTACGTGCGGCTCTCGGGGCACCAGAACGCGGCCGCGGTGCCGGTCGAGCCGGGCCGCTTCGCCACCGTCCGGACGGGCTCGCGCGGCGTGGTGCTCGCCGTCGGGCCGATGCTCGACGCGGTGCTCGCGGCCACCGGGGGCCTGGACGTCACCGTGCTGTACGCGGCGACCGTGCGCCCCTTCGATGCCGCCGGGCTGCGCGCGGCGCTCGGCGACCGGGCGGACGTGGTGCTGGTCGAGCCGTACCTGGCGGGCACCTCCGCCAACGAGGCGCACGCGGCGCTCGCCGACCGCCCGCACCGGGTGCTGGGCCTGGGCGTGCCGCGCGAGGAGCACCGGCACTACGGCTCGATCGAGGAGCACCTGGCCGCCTACGGCCTGGACGCCCCGTCGCTGCGGGAGCGGATCGGCACCTTCCTCTGGTAGCCGGCCGGGTGAGCCGGTCGGGTCGGCCGACGGCTCAGGTCAGCACGATCGCCACCGCGTCCGCCGCCACCCGCACCGCCGTCCCCTCCAGTTCCGCCGCCCCGAAGGCCGCGACCACCTCGCGCCCGGCGGCCCCCAGCGGCAGTGCGGCCTCCCGCGGCCCGAGGTTGACGGCGATCCGGTACGGCCCCCGGTGCACCACGAGCAGGCCCGCCGCCTCGTCGTACGTCACCCGCACCGCGCCGAGGTCGGGGTCGGACAGTTCCGGCCGCTCGCGCCGCAGCCGGATCAACTGCCGGTACCAGGCCAGGAGTTCGCTGTGCGGGGCGCGCCGGAGCTCGGTCCAGTCGAGGACCGAGCGCAGTACGGTGGCGGGTTCCTGCGGGTCGGGGACGGCCTCGGCGGCCCAGCCGTGCTCGGCGAACTCCCGCCGCCGGCCCTGTCGGACGGCCTCGGCGAGGTCCGGGTCGGTGTGGTCGGTGAAGTACTGCCAGGGGGTGGCGGCGCCCCACTCCTCGCCCATGAAGAGCATCGGGGTGAACGGAGAGGTGAGCACCAGGGCCGCGCCGCAGGCGAGCCGGCCGGGGGAGAGGCCGGCCGAGACGCGGTCGCCGAGCGCCCGGTTGCCGACCTGGTCGTGGGTCTGGAGGTAGCCGAGCAGCCGGTGGCCCGCGTCGAGCGGGGTGAACGGGCGCCCGTGGGTACGGCCGCGGAAGGAGGACCAGGTGCCGTCGTGGAAGAACCCCCGGGTGAGCGTCCGGGCGAGGGCGGCGAGCGGCTCGCGGGCGAAGTCCCGGTAGTAGCCGTGGGATTCGCCGGTGAGCGCGCAGTGCAGGGCGTGGTGGAAGTCGTCGCTCCACTGGGCGGTGAGGCCCTGCCCGCCCGCCTCGCGCGGGGTGGTGGTGGCCGGGTTGTTGCGGTCGGACTCGGCGACCAGGAACAGCGGCCGGTTGGTGGCAGCCGCCAACTTCCCTACCTCGGTGGAGAGTTCCTCCAGGAAGTGGACGGCCCGGTCGTCCGCGAGGGCGTGCACGGCGTCCAGCCGCAGCCCGTCGATCCGGTAGTCGCGCAGCCAGGCCAGCGCGCTGCCGATCAGGTAGGCGCGCACCTCGTCCGAGCCGGGCGCGTCCAGGTTGACCGCCGCGCCCCACGGGGTGTGGTGCCGGTCGGTGAAGTACGGCCCGTACGCGGGAAGGTAGTTGCCCGACGGGCCGAGGTGGTTGTGGACGACGTCCAGCACCACCCCGAGGCCCTTGCGGTGGGCGGCGTCGACGAAGCGCTTGAGCCCCTCGGGCCCGCCGTAGGGCTCGTGGACGGCCCAGGGCGAGACCCCGTCGTAGCCCCAGCCGTGCTTGCCGGGGAACGGGCAGACCGGCATCAGCTCGACGAAGTCCACGCCCAACTCGACCAGGTGGTCCAGGTGTTCGGCGGCGGCCTCGAAGGTGCCGCGGGGGGTGAAGGTGCCCACGTGCAGCTCGTACAGCACCGCGCCGGGCAGTGCCCGGCCGTGCCAGCCGGTCCGCGACCAGCGGAACCCGGCGTGGTCCACGGCGCGGCTGGGCCCGTCCGGGCCGTACGGCTGCCGGGCCGAGCGCGGATCGGGCAGCGGCGGGCCGTCGTCCAGCCGGAAGGCGTAGTCGCCCGCCGGGGCCTCGCCGGACCACCAGCCGTCCCGGTCCGGGCGGCGGGCCAACTCGTGGGCCGTGCCGTCGACTTCGACCCGTACCCGGGTGGCGGCGCGGGGCGCCCACACCTGGTAGACCGGCATCAGCCCCTCCTCGTCAGCAGCGCCACCGGCAGCGCCGTCAGCAGCTCCGCGGCCGGCACCGCGCCCGCCGGGAAGCCCCGCCCGGTCAGCTCGTCCGTCCACGGCCCGCCCGCCGGCAGCTCCAGCACGGTGTCGCGCCAGCCGCCGGCCCGCTCCAGCCCGTACGGCAGCCGGGTGACGGCGGTGACCACGTCCGCGCCCCGGGCGAAGGCCAGCAGGTGGTCGGCGGCCGGGCCGGCGGCGGGCAGCGGGCGGTAGGAGCCGAGCGGCCGGGAGCGGCGCAGGTGCAGCGCGGTGGCGGTGAGGTGCAGCTTCTCCCGGGCGAGGTCGCCGGGGCGCGGCGCGGCCGCGTCGGTGAGCCGCACGGCCAGCGCGCCGAGGTCCACCACGCCCCGGTTGTCCGGGTCCACCAGGGTGTACAGCGGCTCCTCGCCGCCCTGGTAGAGGTCCGGCACGCCCGGCACGGTGAGGTGCAGCAGCGCGGCGGCCAGGGTGTTGGCGCGGGCGTACGGGGCGAGGGCGTGCACGGCGCCCTCGACCCGGGGGAGCAGTCCGGGGTTGCCGTGGACGGAGCGGGCGCGCTGCTCCAGGGCCCGCTCGTAGCGGGGGGCGGGGGTGGTCCAGGAGGTGTGCAGCTTGGCCTCGCGGACGGCCTTGAGCAGGGCGGCGGCCAGCCGGTCCGGGTCGATCGGCCAGGCGGCGACCAGGGTGTGCCAGAGCAGCCAGTCGGCGTCCCGGTCGAGGCCGGGCGCGGCGGGGCCCGCCGCGGTGGACCAGGCGTCGACCTCGGCGGCCCAGGCGTCCGGCCGCTCGGCGAGCACGGCGAGCCGGGCCCGGGCGTCGGCGCTGCGCTTGGTGTCGTGGGTGGAGAGCACCGTCATGCCGTGCGGCCAGGTGCGCTCCTGGGCGCGGCACCAGTCGTGGAACTCCGCCGGGTGCAGTCCGGGCCGGGCCGGCTCGCCGCCGACCTCGTTGAGGCCGGGCAGGGCGTTCCAGCGGTAGAAGGCGGTGTCCTCGACGCCCTTGGCGGCCACTGCGGCGGCGGTCTGGGCGAAGCGCGCGCAGAACTCGTCCTTGTCCGCGCCGCGGCCCAGCTCCCCGAGCGCGAGCGCGGCCACCAGCCGGTCGGTCGGGTCGGCGGAGTCGTCCAGGGCGGCCCGCAGCTGCCGCGCCGAGGCGGCCGGGACGGCCTCGCCGGGCCGGGCGTACGGCCGGTACGCCGGGTAGCCGGTGAGCAGCCGGCCGAGCGCCGCGCGCAGCTGCCCCGGCGCGTGGTCGGCGTGCGCGGGCTCGGCGGCGCCGATCCGCAGCGCGATCCGGACCAGCCGCTCGACCTCGGCGGCGAGTTCGCCGTCCGGCCCGGTCATGTCGGCCCGCCCGCGCCGGGCCTCGGCGACCGCGGGGTGCGGGTCCGCGCAGAGGTCCCGGACCGGGCCGCCGTGCAGGAAGGACTCGTACGCCCCGGCCAGCCGGCAGGCGCCCGCGTGGTCGAGGAGCACGCCGTCGATCCGGCGCAGCGCGTCGTAACCGGTGGTGCCGGCCACCGGCCAGTCCTCGGGCAGCCGCTCCTCGCCGGTGAGGATCTTCTCGACCACCACGTACGCGCCGCCGGTGGCGTCGGCCAGACGCCGCAGGTAGCCGCGCGGGTCGGCGAGCCCGTCCGGGTGGTCGATCCGGAAGCCGTCCAGGACGCCGTCGGCGTGCAGGGCGAGCAGGACGGCGTGGGTGGCGGCGAACACCTCCGGGTCCTCGGCGCGCAGCGCGATCAGCTCGTTGACGGTGAAGAAGCGCCGGTAGTTGAGCTCGGTGCGGGCCAGGCGCCACCAGGCGAGCCGGTACCACTGGCGGGCGAGCAGCCCCTCCAGCGGGAGCCCGGAAGTGCCGGGGCGCAGCGGCAGCTCGTGCTCGTGGTAGCGCAGGGTGTCGCCGTCCACGGTGAGCCGGTCCAGCACGGCGCCGAGCCGGTCGCCGAGCAACGGCAGCAGCACCCGTCCGCGCCCGGGGGCGTCGGCGGGGCCCGGCTGGGCGGTCCAGTCGATGTCGAACCAGTGCGCGTACGGCGAGTCGGGCCCGTCGCGCAGCACCTGCCACAGCGGCCGGTTGAGCCGTTCGGGGGCGGGCACGGCCATGTGGTTGGGCACCACGTCGGCGATCAGGCGCAGGCCGTGGCGGTGCGCCTCGGCGGCCAGCGCGCGCAGCGCCGGTTCGCCGCCGAGCTGCTCGCTGATCCGGGTGTGGTCGACGGTGTCGTAGCCGTGGGTGGAGCCGGGGACGGCCTCCAGCAGCGGGGAGAGGTGCAGGTGGGAGACGCCGAGGGCGGCCAGGTAGGGGACGGCGGCGGTGGCGTCGCGGAGGGTGAAGCCGGGCTGGAGCTGGAGGCGGTACGACGACGAGGGGACGGCGGCGGCCGGGCGGGGCTGCGCGGGCTCGGCGGCGGGGGTCATAGCTCCATAGGTACCCGGGGGAGGCCGCCGCCAAGACCCGCTGCTGACCCGAACAGGTGACCGCCCCGGCCGTCCGACGGCCTCACGCGCCCCCGTACGAGCCGGTCCGGGGCCGCCGTCACCGTGCTACGCGGGCCGTTGCAGCACCATCAGCGAGCGGTCGGTGAGCCAGAGGGAGTCCCCGGCCTTGACCCGGGCGCCCGTCCCCGGGGCGGGCAGCCGGGACCGGGCGGTGTCGACCACGACCTGCCACTCCTGCCCGTGGTCGGCGGGCACGGTGAACTCCAGCGGCTCGAAGTGGGCGTTGAACAGCAGCAGGAAGGAGTCGTCGACGATCCGCCCGCCGCGCCGGTCCGGTTCGGAGATCGCGTAGCCGTTGAGGAAGACGGTCAGCGACTTGGCGTAGCTGGCGCCCCAGTTGCGCTTGGTCATCTCCTCGCCGGCCGGGGTGAACCAGGCGATGTCGGTGAGGTCGTCGAACCCGCCGACGGCCGGCCCGCCCGGGCCTTGCGCGCCGGGGCCGTGCCCGCCCCGGCCCAGTACGGCGGAGGCGGGCCCGGCCGCCCCCGGCCGCCCGGACACCGGCCGGCCGTGGAAGAACCGCCGCCGCCGGAACACCGGGTGGTCGCGGCGCAGCCAGATCATCCCCTGGGTGAACTCCAGCAGCCGCGCCTGCGGCCCGTCGTCCTGCGGCCAGTGCACCCAGGTGAGCTCGTTGTCCTGGCAGTAGGCGTTGTTGTTGCCCAGCTGGGTGCGGCCGAGCTCGTCGCCGTGCGAGAGCATCGGCACGCCCTGGGAGAGCATCAGGGTGGCGATGAGGTTGCGCTGCTGGCGCGCCCGCAGCTCCTCGACGGCCGGGTCGGCGGAGGGGCCCTCGACGCCGCAGTTCCAGGAGCGGTTGAAGGACTCGCCGTCCCGGTTCTCCTCGCCGTTGGCCTGGTTGTGCTTCTCGTTGTACGAGACCAGGTCGCGCAGGGTGAAACCGTCGTGGCAGGTCACGAAGTTGATCGAGGCGATCGGTCGGCGGCCGTCGTCCTGGTAGAGGTCGGAGGAGCCGGTGAGCCGGGAGCCGAACTCGGCGAGGGCGGCGGTCTCGCCGCGCCACAGGTCCCGCACGGTGTCCCGGTACATGCCGTTCCACTCCGTCCACAGCGGGGGGAAGTTGCCCACCTGGTAGCCGCCCTCGCCGAGGTCCCAGGGCTCGGCGATCAGCTTGGCCTGGGAGACCACCGGGTCCTGCTGGACCAGGTCGAAGAAGGAGGAGAGCCGGTCCACCTCGTGGAACTGCCGGGCGAGGGTGGCGGCGAGGTCGAAGCGGAAGCCGTCGACGTGCATCTCGGTGACCCAGTAGCGCAGCGAGTCCATGATCAGCTGGAGCACGTGCGGGCTGCGCATCAGCAGGCTGTTGCCGGTGCCGGTGGTGTCCTCGTAGAAGCGCTGGTCCCGGGCGAGGCGGTAGTAGGAGACGTTGTCCAGGCCGCGCAGCGACAGTGTCGGCCCCAGGTGGTTGCCCTCGGCGGTGTGGTTGTAGACGACGTCCAGGATCACCTCGATCCCGGCCGCGTGCAGCGCCTTGACCATGGACTTGAACTCCTGCACCTGCTGGCCGCGGTCGCCGGTGGAGGAGTAGGAGGAGTGCGGGGCGAAGAAGCCGACGGTGTTGTAGCCCCAGTAGTTGGCCAGGCCCAGGTCCCGCAGCCGGTGGTCGCGGACGAACTGGTGCACCGGCATCAGCTCGATCGCGGTGACGCCGAGCTTGGCCAGGTGCTCGATCACCGCCGGGTGGGCCAGGCCCGCGTACGTCCCGCGGATCTCCTCGGGGATGCCCGGGTGCAGCCGGGTGAGGCCCTTGACGTGGGCCTCGTAGATGACGGTGCGGTGGTAGTCGGTGCGCGGCGGGCGGTCGGTGCCCCAGTCGAAGTACGGGTTGATGACCACCGAGTGCATGGTGTGCGGGGCGGAGTCGAGGTCGTTGCGGCGCTCGGGGGCGCCGAAGTGGTAGCCGTAGACCGACTCGTCCCAGTCGATGTGCCCGCTCATCGCCTTGGCGTACGGGTCCAGGAGCAGCTTGGCGCTGTTGTGCCGCTGGCCCAGGCCCGGGTTGTACGGGCCGTGCACGCGGAAGCCGTAGCGCTGGCCGGGCTGGATGCCCGGGAGGTAGGCGTGCCGGACGAAGGCGTCCGTCTCGCGCAGCTCGACGGCCGTCTCGGAGCCGTCCTCGGCGATCAGGCACAGCTCGATCCGGTCGGCGCTCTCGGAGAACACCGCGAAGTTGACGCCGGCCCCGTCGTAGGTGGCGCCGAGCGGGTAGGGAGTACCGGGCCAGACCTGCATGACTCCTCAACTTCCTTGCTGCCGACGGAAACTGACGTGTAGTCCGATGAATGGCCCGGCCGTCCGCCCGGACCCGGACGCTCTCTTCCCGGCCGGACGGCCGGGCATGTGCGCAAGCGTGCGCCGTGACGCACAGCACAGTCGCCGTGACGCGCGGCACAGCGCATACTCCCCGAGCCCTCCCCCGGCGTCCGGGAGATCCGGCCCGGGTTGGGCCGAACGAGCGCCCGTCGGGCATTCGTGTGAAGAGTGCTCCCGGTGGTGCGGGAGAGCCCCCGGGCATCCGGCTGCGGGCGGCTCGCGACGGGCAGTACCCTTGATCGTCCGGCCGCCTGGGCCGACTCCCGACAGCCCGTCAACGGTCCCCGCGCCCGCGGGGGTCGGTGCGGCGACCAGATGAGGTGGCGCATGGTGTTCCCCGCCGGCGGCCGCGGCACCGGGCCCGACGGGCCCGGCCGGGGCGCGGCCCGCAGCGAGGCGCCCACGGTGGTCATGCGCCCCACCCTGACCGGCCGGGCCCTGGTGCCCGCCCAGAGCGGCCCCGTCGAGATACCCGCCCTGGCCTGGTCGGCCGCCGAGTGGGAGGACGCCTACCAGCGGGTCCGGCTGTCCGGCCGCGCCTACGTCTGGCTCAACCTGGTCGAACAGCGGCTGCGCGCCCTCGTCGACGAGGTGCTGCACCCGATCTACGCCCCCGCCCACGGCGAGGACTGGGTCACCGCCGCCGCCGGCCCGGCCGGCGAGGAGTGGGCGCACCGGGCCGGCGCCGTGCGCGAGGTCAGCCGCCGCAAGGGCTACCTGCTCGACCCCGCCGACGACGACCCGCTGGTCTTCCTCACCCTGCCCCAGCTGCGCGAACTGATGGTGCAGCACTGGCCCTGCTTCGAGCCGTACCTCGCCGACCGGCGCGAGATCGAACTGGCGCTGGACGAACTGGAGGTGGCCCGGCACGTGGTCTCCCGCAACCGGGTGCTCACCCAGACCGTGCTGGCCCAGACCGAACGCGCCGCCGCCCGGCTGCTGGCCGTCCTGGACGGCGGCGCCGGCGGGGTGCCCGCCGACGTCGTCGAGTCCCTGGTGGCCGGCCGGTACGCGGACGTCGTCGCCGTCCACGCCGACCGGGTCCGGCTCCAGCGCGACCTGCCCGTCGAGGACCTGCTGGACGGCGCCCGGCGCCTGGACGCGCTCGGCATCGGCCTCGGCATGCTCTGCCAGAACTACACCGGCAAGCGCCTGGTGCGCCTCGCCGGCGAAGGCTGCCGGGTCCGGCTGCTCTTCCTCAACCCGGCGAGCAGCGCCGTCCGCCGCCGCGAACGCGAACTCGGCCTCGGGCGCAGCGAGTTGTCCCGCTCCATCGAGATGAACATCATGCACGTACGGCGGGTCCGGGCCCGGCTGCGGGACCAGGGCGGCTTCGAGATCCGGGTCTTCGACGAGACCCCGCGCTTCACCGCCTACCTGGTCGAGGGCCCCCGCACGCCCGGCCAGGCGGGCGGCCGCCGCCAGGGCCGCGACCTCGGCGTCATCCAGCCCTACCTGCGCCGCGCCCGCGGCATGGAGTCCCCGGCCCTGGTGCTGCGCGGCGGCGCCGGCCAGCAGCCCGGCGGCACCGAGCCCGGACTGCTGGAGGTCTACCGCGAGGAGTTCGAGGGCATCTGGGCCGACTCCCGGTCCGTCTCCTAGGCCGCGCCCTTGCCCGAGGCGGCTGGTCGGGGCGGCGGCGCGGCTGCCAGACTGCGGGCCGTGAACAGCGACCCCGCCTGGAGCCTGCGCCCCGCCACCCCCGACGACCTCGAACCCGTCACGGACCTCAAGGCCCGGGTCATGCGCGCCGACCTGGAACGCCTCGGCCGCTGGGACCCGGCCCGCTCCCGCGAGCGGGTGCGGGCGTCCTTCTCGACCAGGTACACCTCCGTGCTCCTGGTCGACCGGGCCTTCGCGGGCTGCGTCACCGTCCGCCCCGACGAGCGGGGCGGACGCCACCTGGAGCTGTTCTACCTGGCCCCGCACCTCCAGGGCCGGGGCCTGGGCACCGCCGTCCTGCGCCACCTCCTCGCCGAGGCCGACGCCGCCGGAGAACCGTTTCGCCTCGTCGTCCTCCGCGGCAGCGCCGCCCAGCGGCTGTACGAACGCCACGGCTTCACCGTCGTCCACGAGGACCCGGTCGACGTCCACCTGCACCGCCCCGTCGGCGGGACCGGAGTCCGCGAAGCCGAAGCCCGCGCCGAAGTCCACGCCGGGGCACGGCGGCTGACGGTGTAACTGGCGGCGTAGCCGACGGCGTAACTGGCGGCATAACGATTCCCCCAAACGCCCTGGTCAGGGCCGTGACCCCCGTGGTAGGTGTAGCCCCCGTGAAGATCACGGGGGAGAGCGGGGCCGTACTGCGCCTCGACGACGTACACCGCACCTACGGAACCGGGCCGGAGGCCGTACGGGCACTCAGAGGGGTGGACGTCGAGTTCGCCCGCGGCGGGTTCACCGCCGTCATGGGCCCCTCCGGCTCCGGCAAGAGCACCCTGCTGCAGTGCTGCGCCGGCCTCGACCGGCCCGACAGCGGCCGGGTCACCCTGGACGGGACCGACCTCTCCGGGATGGGCGAGACCGAACTGACGGTGCTGCGCCGCGAACGGATCGGCTTCGTCTTCCAGGCCTTCAACCTGGTCGGCTCGCTCACCGCCGAACAGAACGTCGGCCTGCCGCTGCGGCTGGCCGGCCGCCGACCCGACCCCGCGCAGGTGCGCCGGGCCCTCGCCCAGGTCGGCCTTGGCGAGCGCACCGGACACCTGCCCTCCCAGCTCTCCGGCGGCCAGCAGCAGCGCGTCGCCATCGCCCGCGCCCTGATCACCCGGCCCCGGATGCTGTTCGCCGACGAGCCGACCGGCGCCCTCGACTCCGCCAGCAGCCGGGACGTCCTCGCCCTGCTGCGCGACCTCGTCGACCGCGAGGGCCAGAGCACCGTCATGGTCACCCACGACCCCGTCGCCGCCGGCTACGCCGACCGCGTCCTCTTCCTCGCCGACGGCCGGATCGTCGACGACCTGTCCCGCCCCACCGCCCAGCAGGTCGCCGAGCGGATGACCGCCCTGGAGACGGCGGCATGACCTCACCGCTCACCCTGCTGCCCGTCGCCGCCGCGAGCCTGCGCCGCCGCAAGGCCGCCTTCGCCGGCTCCTACGTCGCCCTCACCCTCGGCGTCCTGCTCGTCGCCACCACCGGCAGCCTGCTGAACGAGACCGCCGGCGACGACTCCCCGCTCGGCGCGCCCTCCCTGCACAAGGTGCTCCAGTTCACCGCCGCGATGGCCGCCTTCGTCGCGGTCTTCGTCGTCGCCGGAACCTTCGCCTTCGCCGTCGCCCAGCGCCGCCAGGAGATCGCGATGCTGCGCGCCGTCGGCGCCACACCGCGGCAGATCGTCCAGCTGATCACCGGCGAGGCCGCCGTCGTCGCCCTCGCCGCCGCCGTCAGCGGCTGCCTGCTCTCGCTGCCCGGCGCCCCCGCCCTCGCCGCCTGGCTGGCCGCCCGCGGCGCCGCCCCCGACGGGTTCACCGCGCGCCCCGCCGCCGGGCCGATGCTGCTCGCCGCCGCCGTCGGCCTGCTCGTCGCCCTGCTCGGCGCCGTCACCGCCGCCCTGCGGGCCGGCCGGGTGCGCGCCGTCGAGGCGCTCGGCGACGCCGCCGCCGACCGCCGGGTCATGACCCCGCTGCGCTGGACCGGCGCGCTGCTCGGCCTGACCGCCCTGGCCGCCACCGTCGGCTACTACCTGGCCGCGCCCACCCTGCCCGCCGCCCCCGGCGACCAGCCCGCCGACCCGCAACTCGCCTCCCAGTGGGTCCTCGGCGCCGACCTGCTCGCCATCACCGCGCTCGCCCTGTTCGCACCGGCCGTCGTACCGCCGCTGCTGCGGCTGCTCAGCGCCCCGCTCACCCGGGCCGTCGCCGCCGCCCCGCTGCTCGCCCGGCAGAACGCCCTCACCGCCGTGCGCCGCACCGTCTCCACCGCCACCCCGGCCTTCCTCACCATCGCGCTCACCGGCACCGTGATCGGCTCCACCGCCGCCTTCGCCGACGCCATGACCGCCCAGAACCGGGCCACCACCGCCGCCCGGTACGTGCTGCGCCCCGCCGCCGCCCCGCTGCCCGCCGACGCCGCCCGCCGGCTCACCGCCGCCCGGCCCGACCTGCACGCCACCGCCACCACCGCCACCGTGGTCACCGGCCTCGGCGCCGCCACCGCCGACTTCGACGACCACGGCGAGGACTCGCCCGCGAGCGTGCCCTCCGCCGCCACCGTCGTCGACGGCGACCTCGCCACCGCCTGGACCCTGCCCGCCGTCGACGGCAGCGCCGCCGACCTGCACGGCGCCACCCTCGCCGCCTCCACCGACCAGGCCCGCGGCCACGGCTGGAAGCTCGGCGACCAGGTCAACCTGCGCCTCGCCGACGGCACCGTCACCAGCCTGCGGCTCGCCCTGGTCTACCGCACCCAGCTCGGCCTGGACGAGGTCCTGCTCAGCGGCGAGGCCACCGCCGGCCACCTCGCCGACGCCCGCCCCGCCGCCGTCCACCTCGACGCCGAACCGGCCGACCGGCTCGGCGGCACCCTCACCGACGCCCGCGACCCCGGACCCGACCCCGGCGCCCACTACGCCTGGATCGCCACCACCACGATCCTCGGGCCCGCCCTGCTCTACGCGCTGATCGCCATCGTCAACACCATGGTGATGAGCACCGCCGACCGCCGCCGCGACTTCGCCGTCCTGCGGCTGGCCGGGACGGTGCGCCGCCAGGTGACGTGGATGGTCGCCCTGGAGGCCGTCCTGGTCGTCGCCACCGCCGCCCTGCTCGCCCTCGCCGTCACCGCGCTCACCCAGTACGGCACCACCGCGCTGCTCGACCACCGCGTCCTGGCCGGCCAGGCCGCCGTCCCCCTCCGCCTGCCCTGGACCCCGCTCGCCGCGAGCACCCTCCTGTGCCTGCTGCTCGCCGTCGCCTCCAGCGTCCTCCCCACCCGCCTCGCCCTCCCCGCCCGGCCCCGCTAGCGCGCCGCCCAACAGCCCTACGGGGTCGGGCGGTTGCCCCTCCCGGAGCCTCCCGGAGGCCTCCCGGACCGGCGCGGCGGGCCGCCCGGCGGGCCGCGCCCACGGCTCCCCGCGGGACGGGTTGTCGGTGGGGCGGGTGATGATAGGGGCTGTTTCGAGAGGCAGGACGGAAGGACACACCTGATGAGCTGGTGGCAGCAGCCACTGGTCGGCTTCGACCTGGAGACCACGGGCACCGACCCGGCCGTGGACCGCATCGTCACGGCCGCGCTCGTGGACACCGTCGGGGCCGCCCGGGTGGACGCCGCGCACTGGCTGATCGACCCGGGGGTGCCGATACCCGCCGAGGCGGAGGCGATCCACGGGATCGGTGACGAGGTGGCGCGGAGCAAGGGCAGGCCGGCGAAGGAGGCGGTGGAGGAGATAGCCGCCGCGCTGTGCGAGCGGATCGCCGCCGGGCGGCCGGTCGTGGCGTTCAACGCGCCGTTCGACCTGTCGCTGCTCGACGCCGAGCTGCGCCGGCACGGGCTGGCGACGCTCGCCGAGCGCCTGGGGCGGCCGGTCGGGCCGGTGCTGGACGCGCTGGTGATCGACCGGGCCGTGGACAAGTACCGCAAGGGCTCGCGCACCCTGCAACGGGTCTGCGAGCTGTACGGGGTGGAGCTGACGGACGCCCACGAGGCGGGCAGCGACGCGCTGGCCGCCGTCCGGGTCGCCGTCGCGCTGGCCGGGCGCTACCCGGCCGAGGTGGGGGCGGTGCCGCTCGCGGAACTGCACCGCCGGCAGATCGACTGGTACCGGCAGTGGGCCGAGGGCCTCCAGGCCTGGCTGCGCCGCGGCAAGGACCCGCAGGCGGTGGTCGACCCGCGCTGGCCCGCCCGGTGAGGCCCGCCGGCCGCGTCCCCGACCTCACGGGACGGAACACCTAGGCCCGCGGTCGGACACCCTCCGGCGGGGGCACGATGGCGGCCTCGGCGGTGTCCGGTGCGAGCGGGTCGTAGCGGACGGTCATCAGCTGTCCGACCCTCGGCGCGAGGTAGGCCTGGATGCGGATCGCGCAGACCAGGCTGCGCTGGACGCCGTCGGGGGTCGTGTAGCCGACGGTGAGCCGGAACTGGGGCTGGGCGTAGCCGCTGGGCTCGCCGGGTTGGACGGCGGTGACGGTGCCGGCGGTGCTCACCCCGTGGGCGGCGAGCCGGTCGGCGACCGTCCGGGCGGCGCGGTACGCGCGGTGCTGCGCGCGGAGCCGGGACTCGGAGTGGACGACCAGCGGCAGGGTGAGCGCTGCCAGGATCACGAGGGCGGGCAGGGCGGGCCGGTACGGTCCGCCGGGGCCGAAGGCCGCGCCGAGCGGCCCGAGCAGCAGGGCGAGGAACAGCACGCCGCCGGGGGGAAGCCGGTTCGGGGCCCCGGCTCCGGGGGAGCGGCCGACCCGGCCCGCCGCCAGCATGCCGGTCAGCCAGCAGAACAGGGCGCCGGCCCAGTACGCCTGGGTGGCGGCCGAGCCGAGGCAGAGCTGCTGGGTGCAGGTCTCCGGCTCCCGGTAGGCGACCACCCCGGCCGCGAACAGCCGGCCGGCCAGCGCGCACAGCGCCAGCAGGAGCAGCGCCGCGACCGCCCGGCCGAAGCCCAGGCGCGGTTCCAGGTAAGGGAGTTGCTTGCTCGACGGGGGACCGGCAGTCATGCCCGGAGGCTAGTGCGACGGCCGGGGCGGGCGGTACGCGCGCCCGCCGTCCGGTCGGTGAACGAGGGGGAAACTCCGCGGCGGCGGGCCCCGACGGCCCTACGCGGCAGGGAAGTCGAAGGTGTAGCCCTGGGCGACCAGCCAGGGCAGCAGCTGCTTGAGCGCGGCCACGGTCTGGCTGCGGTCGCCGCCCCCGTCGTGCATCAGGACCACGCCGCCGGGCTTGAGCTGCTTCTGCACGGCCGAGACGATCGCCGGCGTCCCCGGGCGGGCCCAGTCGCGCGGGTCGACGGACCAGCCGAGCGAGGACATCCCGAGGCTCGCGGTGATGTGCTCGTTGTCGGCGTTGAAGCCGCCGCCCGGGGCGCGGAACCAGCCGACCTCGGTGCCGGGGCCGCCCGCCTGGAGGATCATGTTCCGGGCGGCGGTGATCTCGTACGCGGCCTTGTCGTGGGGGAGCTTGGCGAAGGGCTGCGGGTGGTGGACGCTGTGGTCGCAGAGCCGGTGCCCGGCGGCCAGGATCCGCTTGACCATGGCGGGGTTGGCGGCGGCGTTCTGGCCGATCTGGCAGAAAGTGGCCTTGGCGTGGTACTGGGCCAGCAGGTCGAGGATCTGGCCGGTGGCCGGGCCGGGGCCGTCGTCGAAGGTGAGCGCGACGGTGCGCCCACCGGAGGCGGTGGAGCCGATCACGGTGCCCGCCCCGGTGTGCGGGGGCGGCGCGGCGGGCGAGGACGGGTCGGCGGCCGGTGCGGTCGGGGTGGCCGGTGCGGTGGGCGTGGCGGAGAGGGGGGTGCCGGTGGCCGCGGTCGGGTGCGGCTTGGCCGGCGCCGACGGGGAGGAGGGGGAGGCGGCCGGGGAGCCCGCGCCCGGCGGCACGGCGTCGGAGCCGGGGGTCGGCGTGAGGGCGGTCGCCGCCGTCCCGCTCGGCCGGGCGTCGGCCGGGGACGCCGTCCCGGTGGTCGCCGCCGCGCTCGGCGGCTGGAGCGCCCCGCTGGCGGTCCCGCACGCGGCCAGCCCCAGGGCGGCGGCCACCGCGGCACAGCCCGCGAGCAGCCGGCGCCGGGATCGGGACAGTCGGTTCGGGGCGGAGGGGCGGCGGGCGGTCCGGTGCATGGCGGCGGCTCCTGAGGTGCGAGTACGGTGCCGATCTCTCGGGTCAGGATGACTGTCCGATAGGACGCCGATCGTACGTGCACCGGTTGCCGACCGGACCGAACCGCCGTAAGAGTCTTCTCACACTCGCCCCGGTGGCGGCCCCGCGCCGCCGCGGGTACCGGAGGCGCCCGTCAGAACGGGTACCAGCGCACCTCGGTGGCCCCGTCCCGCAGCGAGTCGACCCGGCGCCGGAACTCCTTCAGCGCGGCCGGGTTGCTGGCCGCCTGCTGCGCCACCCAGGAGGCACTGGCCGTCTCCCGGGCGCCGCGCAGCACCGTGAAGCCCGGCCACTCGCGCACGTCCCAGCCGTACGCCTCGGTGAACGCGCGGTACTCCTCGGCGGGCACGCCGTACCGGTCCTGGCTGAGCGCGAGGACCACCAGGTCGTGCTCGCGCAGGTCGTTCGCCATGAACTCCAGGTCGAGCAGCACCGGCCCGTCCGGGCCGACGTGGATGTTGCGCGGCAGCGCGTCGCCGTGGATCACCCCGGGGTGCAGCCGCGGGACGAGGTCGGGCAGGGCGGCCTCGAAGGCGTTGCGGCGGTGGCGCAGGAAGGCGACGTCCGCCGGGTCGACGTGGCCCTCGGCGGAGGCCAGCCAGCGCTCGACCGGGGCCAGCAGGTCGCGCCGGCCGAGGGTGAAGGGCGGCGGCGGCAGCTGGTGCAGGGCGCGCAGCAGCGGGGCGAGGTCGACCGGGCGGGCGGGCCGGACGGCGGGCGCGAGCCGGTGCCAGAAGGTGACGGGGTGGCCGTCGGCCAGCTGCGGCTCGGGCGCCACCGCGTCGTACGGGCGGACCACCGGCACGTCCTGGCCGGCCAGCCAGTGGGCGAGCGCCAGCTCCCGGTGCGCCCGGTCGTACAGCTCGGGACCGCGGCCGACCTTGGCGACCACGGCCGGGTCGCCGAGGTCGAAGACGGCGTTCTCGCCGAGCGCGAGCAGTGTGGCCCCGTCGGGGGCGGCCAGCCCGGCCGACTCGCAGGCCTGGGCGAGGAGCAGCCGGGCGCGGCCCTCGTCGAAGGGGATCATGACTGGGGTTCCCATTCCGCCGACGTTCATCCGGGGGACCCCGGACGGTGATCATCATGACGCACGGACGCCGGGCCCCGCGCGCTGCGGGGCCCGGCACCGGACGCGTCGGGCGGGTGGGACAAGCCGGACGGGTCGGACAGGTCGAACGGGTCGGACAGGTCGGACAGGTCGAACGGGTCGGGGAGGCCGGGGAGGCTCAGACCCCGGCCCGGCGGTGGCGGGCCCCCTCCGCCGGCCCGGCCGACTGGGCGGGCAGGCCCCGGTCGGCGCCGGCCGGCTGGACGGGCTCGCCGTGCGAGAGGTCCGGCAGCCAGTTCAGCCAGCGCGGCAGGTACCAGTT
This sequence comes from Kitasatospora sp. SC0581, assembly GCF_048159585.1. Lineage (NCBI taxonomy): Bacteria > Bacillati > Actinomycetota > Actinomycetes > Kitasatosporales > Streptomycetaceae > Kitasatospora > Kitasatospora sp. SC0581. The sequence goes on from NZ_JBLRWA010000002.1 coordinate 586,195, forward strand.
GCGGTCGCCCAGCAGGGTCATCACCGAGGGCAGCAGCACCCCGCGGATCACCGTGGCGTCGATCAGCACCGCGACCGCGAGGCCGACGCCCATCTGCTTCATCACCTGCATGGACAGCGAGCCGAAGACCGAGAACACCGCCACCATGATCACCGCGGCGCTGGTGACCACCCCGGCCGTGGAGCGGATGCCGTCGGCGATCGCGGCCCGGGTCGGCAGGCCGCGGTCGTGGCCCTCCTTGATCCGGGAGACCACGAACACGTGGTAGTCCATCGAGAGCCCGAAGAGGATCACGAAGAGGAACAGCGGCACCCAGGACTCCACCGCGCCGACCCCGGCGGTGCCCAGCAGCGAGGCGCCCACGCCGTGCTGGAAGACCAGCGTCAGCACGCCGTACGCGGCGCCGACCGAGAGCAGGTTGAGCACCACGGCGGTGGCCGCGACGACCGGGGAGCGGAAGGTGGTGAGCATCAGCAGGAAGGCGAGGACGACCACGAAGCCGAAGACCAGCGGCATCGAGTCGCCCATCTTCCGGTTGAAGTCGTACGACCCGGCGGTGTCGCCGGTGACCGGGGCCTCGGTGCCGGGCACCGTGAGGACGGTGGCGGGCACCAGCTCCTCGCGCAGGGCCCTCAGGGCGTCGTTGCTGGTGGCGTCGTTGCCGGTGCCGTTGAGCGGGATGTCGACGGTGGCGACGTTCCTGTCGGCGTGCACCGTGACCTCCACCGGTCCGTGCATCCGCCCGCTCGCCAGGGCCTTCGCCTTGAGGTCGGCGATCGCGGCGGTCATCGCGGGGGAGTCGATGTCGGCGGCCTTGATCACGACGGTGGCGGGGGCGGGGCTGCCGGGGAAGGCGGCCTCGATCTTCTGCGAGGCGGCGACCAGGGCGTTGCCCGCGGGCAGCTGCTGCTGGAAGGTCAGCTTGGCGGTGTGCATGGTGAGCAGCGGCGCGGCCAGGGCCAGCAGGAAGGCGCCGGCGAGCAGGGTGGCGGCCAGCGGGCGGCGCAGCACCGGGGTCAGCACCGCGTTCCAGAACCGTCCGCCGGTCCGCGCGGCGTCCGGGCGGCGCAGCTTGGCGAGGAACGGCACCCGGCCCTTCTCGACCCGGTCGCCGAGCATCGACAGCAGCGCCGGCAGCACGGTGAGCGAGCCGAGCACGGCGGTGATCACGACCAGGATGGTGGCGAAGGCCATCGCCTTGAAGGTGGCGATCCCGGTGAGGAACATCCCGGCCATGGCGACCACCACGGTGACGCCGGAGACCAGCACCGCCCGGCCGCTGGTGGCGGCGGCCACGGCCAGCGCGGTGGCGGCGTCGCGCCCGGCGGCCCGCTCCTCGCGTTCGCGGCGCAGGTAGAAGAGGCAGTAGTCGACGCCGACGGCGAGGCCGACCAGCAGCATCACCGAGGAGGCGTCGCCGCTGGTGTGCAGGAAGCCGCTGCCGAGCGCGACCAGTCCGGCGGCCGCGACGAAGGCGGTGAGCGCGAGCACCACCGGCAGCACGGCGGCGACCAGCGCGCCGAAGGCGACCAGCAGGATGCCGAGGGCGAGCGGCACGGCCGTCCACTCGGCGCGCGCGAAGTCGTTCCCGACCTGGTCCCGCATCCACTTGCCGGAGCTGGCGTCGCCGAGCTGGACGACGGTGAGGTCCGGGTGCTGCTTCTGCACGCCGGCCACCGCGTCCAGCACCGGCTGGACCTGGTCCGCGGCCTCGGTGCGGTCGCCCTTGAGGGTCAGCGTCACCAGTGCGGAGTGGCCGTCGGCGGAGACCGCCTTGGTGTCGTACGGCGAGCGGACCTCGGCGGCCCGGCCGGTGCCGTTCACGGCGGCGACCACCTGGCCGACGGCGGTGCGGAACTCCGGGTCGTCGGCGGTGCGGGTGGCGCTCTGGACCAGGACGGTCTCGCCGGCCGGGCTCTTCAGCCCGGCCTCGTCGAGGATCCGCGCGGCCCGGGAGACCTGTCCGGGGACCGACTCGGCGTCGGTTATCTTGACGCTGCCGTGGGCGGAGCCGAGCGCGGCGGCCAGGACGACGAAGAGCAGCCAGCCGAACACGGCGGTCTTGCGGTGCCGGGCGCTCCAGGCGCCCATCGCGGCCGCCAGGCCGAGTCTGGACTTCACGGGCTTCACGGTGGTTTCCCCCCTGGGAGAGCGGCGGTCGTCGCTGGACGGGAGCGGCGGGGGCCCTGGGTCGGGGGACCGCCGCTCTGGGGTGCGCCGGCTGCGCTCCGGCGTCCCGATCGACAGTAGGGAAGCCGGTCCTGACGGGTAATCCGGCTGGCGGGTGGCCGTTTCCTGGTGCTTCCTTCGGGGCCCGGGTGGGGTTTTCCCTACCCTCCGACCCCGAGATCTCCTCCTGGGGGGTAGGGGATGCTCCTCCACCCTGAGGGGGAGATGACTCCACCCGGAGCACGAGGTCAGGAGGGGTGCGTCCGGGAGAGACTGGGCCGGGGCCGCTTCGGGCGGCCCGACGGGGGTTGAAGCACACGGGGGCTCCTTGCCGGGCGGCAAGCAAGTACTCGTAGGATGATGCCCCAAACCTACTTACCTGCCGACCGGCAAGGGAGTGCCGTCGGCACTCCCCGCGCCGGTCCTGCCGTCGCCCAGCGTCCCGTCCCCCAAGGGCTGCGGTGAACCATGCCCAGGAGGCACACGAGCATGTTCCACCGACTAGGACAATTCGTCGTTCGCCGTGCGTGGTGGGTGATCGCCGCATGGGTCGTCGCGATGATCGCCATCGTCGCGTCGGCGCCGAAGGTCACCTCGCAGACGGACGAGTCCGCGTTCCTGCCCAAGCACTACGAGTCCATCCAGGCGGCGCAGCTCCAGGGACAGGCCTTCCCGTCCAGCTTCACCCCCTCCGCGCTGCTGCTCTTCGAGCGCAACGACGGCCAGGCGCTCAACGACGGCGACCAGGCCACGATGGACAAGGTCGTCAAGGGCCTCACCGACGCGCACATCCCCGCCGTCGAGATGATCCTGCCCGTCGACCCCAAGGCCTCGAAGTCCAAGGACGGCAAGTACGCGCTGTCCATGGTCGGCATCGACAAGACCAAGATGCAGACCACGGAGTTCACCGACGCCGCGAAGAAGCTCCGCAGCGAGGGTTCCAAGCTCGCCGACGGCTCCGGGCTGAAGTTCCAGGTCGGCGGCCAGGCCGCGAGCAGCCTGGACCAGCAGGACGCCTCTGGCGCCACCGACGCCATCGTGATGCTCGGCAGCCTGCTGCTCGTCATCCTGATCGTCGGCGTCATCTTCCGCAGCATCCTGGCCGGCATCCTGCCGGTCATCCTCTCGCTGGCCATCGCCATGCCGGTGTCCAACGGCCTGATCGCCCACGCGATCGACATATTCGACCTGAAGTCCTCCCCGATGACCTCGGCGATCCTGATCATCGTGGTCCTCGGCGTCGGCACCGACTACTTCCTCTTCCTGGCCTTCCGCTACCGCGAGCGGCTGCGCCTGGGCGAGGACCGCAAGACGGCCGTGGCCAACGCCGTCGGTCGGGTCGGCGAGGCGATCGCCTCCGCCGCCGGTGCCGTCGCCGTCGCCTTCGCCGTGCTGGTCCTCTCCAGCCTGGGCATGTTCACCGCGCTCGGCCCGGCGCTGGCCATCGCGGTCGTCGCGACCGCTCTGGTCTCGCTGACCCTGGCTCCCGCCGTGCTCGCCGTCATCCCGTCCAGGGGCGTGTTCTGGCCGGGCAAGAAGTGGATGCAGGAGCCGAAGAACGCCCGCTTCGCCGCGCTGGGCCGGATCACCGGCAAGAAGCCCGGCCTGGTCGCCCTGGCCTCGGGCGGTGTCCTGGTGGTGCTGGCCCTGGCCGGCATCAACTACAACGGCACCTACGACCTGGCCGGCAGCTCGATGCCCAAGGGCAAGGAGTCGATGGTCGTCCAGGACAAGCTGATGACCGCCTTCTCGGCCGGTGCCACCGACCCGAGCCACGTCTACCTGACCAGCACCAACGGCGCCAAGCTCAGCGACTCGGCGATCAAGGACTTCGCCGGGAAGCTCCAGGGCGTCCCCGGGGTGGCCAGCGTCGTCGCGCCGTCCACCGGGGCCAAGACGGTCAACGCCGACGGCACCACCGGTGACTTCACCGTCCTGCTCAACGACGCGCCGGCCTCCAACAAGGCCATCGACACCATCGAGAAGGTCCGGGACACCGCCCACGCGTCGGCCCCGGACGGCAGCAAGGCCCTGGTCGGCGGCATCACCGCGGTGTACAAGGACATCAACACCGCGATGGTGCACGACTACACGCTGGTCTTCCCGATCGCGGCCCTGCTCATCATGATCATCCTGGGCCTCCAGCTGCGCAGCGTGGTCGCGCCCTGGTACCTGATGGCCTCGGTCGGCCTCGGCTTCGGCGCCACCCTCGGTGCCACCACCCTGCTGTTCCAGAACGTCAAGGGCGAGCCCGGCCTGATGTTCATGCTGCCGATCTTCATCTACCTCTTCGTGGTGGCGATCGGCACGGACTACAACATCCTGATCATCGCCCGCCTCCGCGAGGAGGCCCGCGAGGGCCGCAGCCCGCGCGAAGCGGCCAGCGAGGCCGTCAAGCACGGCGGCCCGACCGTCGCGGCGGCCGGCTTCATCCTGGCGGCCTCGTTCGCGACCTTCATGCTCGCGGGCAACGTCCTCTTCATGGAGCTCGGCTTCTCGCTGGCCTTCGGCATCGTGCTGGCGGCCTTCGTGATGGCGATGTTCTTCACCCCGGCGCTCACCGCGCTGCTCGGCCACCGCGCCTGGTGGCCCGGCCACGCGGACGCCCCGGGCCACGGCCACGGCCACGGCGAGGGTCCGGCCCCGGTGGCCGGCGCCCACGGGATGCCGGAGCCGGCCGGCCGGCGCTGAGCCGACCGGGTCGGTGTGAACGGTGCCCTGACCCGGCCCTGACCGGGTCGGTACGAACAGGCGGCGCCCCGCTACGGCGGGGCGCCGCTGCCCCGTTTCCGAGGCCACCAAACGTGATCTCCTGGGCGGGAAAATCCCCGGTCAACCCCCGTGCCACCGTGCTACAGTCGAAGCAGTTGCAGTTTTGGTTCCCATGAACGTGGTGTGCGCCTGCTGGTACCAACCGACAGGCGCATTTGTTTTGTCCGGTGTTTCAGTCTCCGGATGGGGATCGCGGCTACCACGGGGATCCACGAGGTGTGGATCCCTGATGCCCCCAGGATTTAGAGGAGACGGTTATGGCTACCGGCACCGTGAAGTGGTTCAACAGCGAGAAGGGCTTCGGCTTCATCGAGCAGGATGGTGGCGGCGCCGACGTGTTCGCCCACTACTCGAACATCGTTGCCCAGGGCTTCCGTGAGCTGTTCGAGGGCCAGAAGGTCGAGTTCGACGTCACCCAGGGCCAGAAGGGCCCGCAGGCCGAGAACATCCAGATCATCGGCTGACGTCAGCCTCCACGCTGACTCGCGATCATCGCGAAGCGGGGGCCCGCACCGCACGGTGCGGGCCCCCGCTCATGCCGCCGTACGGCCGGGGCGGCGCACTCCATGCATCCGACGGCCGACTCCAGCCCGCAGCCCGGGCTGTAGACCGACGGACGGAGAATCCGTGACCACCCCTGCCCGCTCGCCGCGCGACCGCGGCCCCCGCACCACCGACCAGGCCCGCCGCACCGCCGGCGGCGACCGCCCGCGCAAGCCGCGCGGCCGTAGCGGCGCCCCCAAGCAGGCCCGCCCCGCCGCCGCCCCCGAGGCCACCGACTTCACCGTGGTCCAGGGCACCCCGGCCCGGCCCCCGGCGGCGTCCTTCGCCGAGCTGGAGATGCCCAAGGCGATCCTCTCCGCGCTCGGCCGCCAGGGCGTCACCGAGCCCTTCCCGATCCAGGCCGCCACGCTGCCCGACTCGATCGCCGGGCGCGACGTCCTCGGCCGCGGCCGCACCGGCTCCGGCAAGACCCTGGCCTTCGGCCTCCCGCTGCTCGCCCGCACCGCCGGGCGCCGCGCCGACGCCCGGTACCCGCTGGCGCTCGTCCTGGTGCCCACCCGCGAGCTGGCCCAGCAGGTCACCGAGGCGCTCACCCCGTACGCGACCGCCGTCAACCTGCGGATCACCACCGTCGTCGGCGGCATGTCGATCAACAAGCAGGCCAACGCGGTGCGCCGCGGCACCGAGGTCCTGGTGGCCACCCCGGGCCGGCTGGACGACCTGATCGGGCGCGGCGACGTCAACCTCTCCGACGTCGCGATCACCGTCCTCGACGAGGCCGACCAGATGGCCGACATGGGCTTCCTGCCGCAGGTCAGCAAGCTGCTGGAGCAGGTCGCCGAGGGCGGGCAGCGGATGCTGTTCTCCGCCACCCTCGACCGCAACGTCGACCGGCTGGTCAAGCGCTTCCTGACCGACCCGGTGACCCACTCGGTCGATCCCTCGGCCGGCGCGGTCACCACCATGGACCACCACGTCCTCCAGCTGGAGCAGGCCGACAAGGCCTCCGCCACCGCGCACATCGCCTCCCGCGACGGCCGCGTGATCATGTTCGTGCACACCAAGCACGGCGCCGACCGGCTCGCCAAGCAGCTGCTCGCCAACGGCGTGAAGGCCGCCGCGCTGCACGGCGGCAAGTCCCAGCCGCAGCGCAACCGGGTCCTGGACCAGTTCCGGGACGGCCACGTCACCGCGCTCATCGCGACCAACGTCGCCGCCCGCGGCATCCACATCGACGGCCTGGACCTGGTCGTCAACGTCGACCCGCCGGTCGACCACAAGGACTACCTGCACCGCGGCGGCCGCACCGCCCGGGCCGGCGAGTCCGGGACGGTCGTCACCCTGGTGCTGCCCGAGCAGCGCCGCGAGGTCAACCGGCTGATGACGACGGCCGGCATCCGCCCGACCGTCACCAAGATCCGCCCGGGCGACGCCGACCTCACCCGGATCACCGGCGCCCGCACCCCCAGCGGCGTGGCCGTGACGCTGGCCGTACCGGTCACCGCCGACCAGGCCGCCGGGGCCAAGGGCGGCGCCGACAAGCCCGCCGGGGCCAAGTCCGGCACCCCCCGCCGCCGGCCCGGCAAGCGCTCCGCGCTGCCCGCCGACGTCGACATGAACGGCAACCCGCGCCGCCCCCGCCCCAAGCAGCGCATCGGCGGCGCCGCCCAGGGCGAGCGCCCGCAGGCGGCCGGCTTCATCGGCCGCTCCTCGGGCCGCGCCAAGCCCGGCAGCGGCACCAAGTCCGGCTCCAACTACGGCACCGGCCGCCAGCGCCGCAAGGCCGACTGACGGCCGTCCCGGCCACGCCGTACGGGCCCCGCACACCCCCTCGCAACAGGGGGCGTGCGGGGCCTCCGGCTTTTCCGGGACCGGCGCCGTGCCGTGCCCCCGGCGAAAACTGCCGCCCGGACCGACCGCCCAGCTCAGCCCCGGCGCACCCGGCAGCTGCCGGTCCACTGCCGGTTGACGGCCGACCGCGCACCCCCGAGTCTCTGACGCGGCTCACACATCCGACGCCCCGTCACCACGGAAGCGTGGATGGTGAGTCCACGTGACCCCCCACTCGGAAGGACGACCGTCCCATGCGCCGAACCTCCGCCCTGCTGACCACCGCCCTGCTCGCCGGGGCCGCCGCCCTGGCCGCCCCGGCCACCTCCGCCCAGGCCGCCCCGGCCTGCGGCGCGTGGGCCTCCGCCTGGAACGCCGTCGGCAGCTGTACCGGCCTCGACCCGATGCAGACCTGGACCGTGACCGCCAACTGCCTCTACTGGAACTCCAACCACACCGTGCAGTTCTCCCGCCCCGCCATCGGCGGCATCGCGATCGGCGACGGCACCATGTCCGCGTCCTGCGGCATCGGCGACAGCGTCCAGTTCCCGCGCGTCGTCCTCGGCGCCGTCCCGCCGGCCGGCCCGACCGGCCAGATCTCCGGCTACGCGAGCAAGTGCGTCGACGTGAAGGGCGCCAACGTCGGCAACGGCACCGCCGTCCAGATCTACGACTGCAACGGCTCCGTCGCGCAGAAGTGGCGGATCGGCGTCGACGGCACGATCCGCGCCCTCGGCAAGTGCATGGACGTCTCCGGCGGCAACACCGGCAACGGCACCAAGGTCCAGATCTACGACTGCAACGGCAGCGGCGCCCAGCAGTGGCAGGCCCGCCCCGACGGCTCGCTCCTCAACCCGCAGTCCGGCCGCTGCCTGGACGACCTCGGCTTCTCCACCGACAACGGCAACCAGCTCGGCATCTGGGACTGCAACGGCGCCGCCAACCAGAAGTGGAACCTCCCGGCCTGACGCCCGAGCCCCCTTCACCGCGGTCCGCCGCCCCCGCACCACACCGGGGGCGGCGGACCGTCTTCGGTGCCGGACCGACCGCTTCGACGGTGATGTTGGTGAGATACAATGCTATGGACATCGCCAACATCGCTCAACGGAGGTGCCGGATGTCCGTGACGCAGATCGACATCGATGAAGAGGCCCTGGAGCGGGCGATGGCCCTTGCCGGAGTGCGGACCAAGAAGGAGGCCGTGAACCTCGCTCTGCGCTTCTACGCGGAGCGGCAGGAACGCGCGGCCCGTATCGGCAGGCATTTCCAGCGGGCCCGGGCATGGGGGGCCGTCGAACACGCCGAGCAGCTGCACCGGACCGAGAAGGACGCCCGGTGATCTACCTCCTCGACACGTCCGCGCTGGTGCGGCTGCTGCGCGAGCCCAAGCTCCAGGACGCCTGGTATGACGCGATCGACGCGGGGTCGATCGCCTCGTGCTACCCGCAGCGCGCCGAGTTCCTCTACAGTGCGCGCGACGGCCGGGAGTTCGACGAGATCTCCGAGATGTACGCCGAGCTCTACCCGGACGTCTCGGTGCCGAAGAGTGCGGGACGCTGGATCGACACGGTGCAGCGGCGGATGGCCGTCGCCGGGCAGCATCGCAGTGCCTCAGCCGTCGACCTGCTGATCGCGGCGACGGCTGCGCATCACGGCCTCACGGTGCTCCACGACGACGCCGACTACCGCACTGTGGCGCGGCATGCTGCCGACCTCGACGAGCACAACATCCTGGATCACGTCTGACCGGCGTCGTGAGGGTCAGGCGGTGAGGGCCGGGGTGGTGTCCACGGCGTGGCGGGCCTGGTCGTAGCGGTGGAGGAGGAGGGCCGCGAGTTCGGGGGACGGGCCGAGGACGTCGGCCACGAGGTCCGCGTCCTCGGCGGCGGCCGCGATGCGGTCGGGGAGGAGGCCGGGGGCGAGCAGGTAGGGGGCGACGGCGGTGTGCTCGGCGCCGGCGGTGCGCAGGGCGGCGAGGGCGTCGGGGACGCGGGGGCCGGCGGCGGAGGCGTAGGCGACCTCGACGGCGGCCCAGCCGCGGGTGCGGCGCCACTCGGCGGCGACCGCGCGGGTCGCGGCGTCGGCGGCCGGGTCGGAGGAGCCGGCGGCGGCCAGGACGACGCCGGTACGGGCCCGGGCGGCGGGTGAGCCGACCGCGAGGCCGGCTTCGGCGAGGCGGCGGTCCAGGGCGGCCAGCAGCAGGGGGGAGGGGCCGAGCACGTCGGCGACCGGCAGCCGGGAGCCGGCGGCGCGCAGGGCGGCCGGGATGTCGTGCTTGGCGTGGAAGGCCCGGTTGAGCAGCAGCGGCACCGCCACCGCGTCCGCGAGCCGTCCGACGACCTGCGGGATCCGCGGCGCGCAGTGGTCCAGGTAGGCGGTGGCGACCTCGGTGCCGGGCCGCTGGGCCCGCACCTCCTCCACGAGCGCGGCCACCGTCGCGGCGTGGCGCGGGTCGCGGCTGCCGTGGGCGATCAGGAGGAGGGCGGGCATCAGCGCTGCCTCACTTGCCGGTGGCCAGCAGGCCGCGGTTGCGCAGCACCCGGCGCTCGACGGGGGTGAAGACGAGGAGCTCGATGGCGATGCCGACGAAGAGGATGAGGATGATGCCGAGCAGGACGCCGGACATGTCGGAGAACTCGCGCTGGTCCTCCAGGAAGCGGCCGAGGCCGCGGCCCAGGTCGGGGGAGGAGGCGACGAGTTCGGCGGCCATCAGGGAGCGCCAGGAGAAGGCCCAGCCCTGCTTGAGGCCGGCGAGGTAGCCGGGCAGGGCGGCGGGGATGAGGACGTGCCGGGCACCGGTGAGGCCGGTGGCGCCGAGGGTGCGTCCGGCCCGCAGGAACAGCGGGGGGACCTGGTCGATGCCGGCGACCAGGCCGTTGGCGATGGAGGGGACGGCGCCGAGCAGGATGACGGCGTACATCATCGAGTCGTTGATGCCGAGCCAGATGACGGCGGCGGGCACCCAGGCGACCGAGGGCAGCGACTGCAGGCCCTGCAGGACGGGCCCGATGGCGGTGCGCACCGGTCTGATACGGGCGACGACGAGGCCGATCGGGGTGCCGATCACCACGGCGAGGAGGAAGCCGGACAGGCCGCGCCAGACGCTGGTCCAGATGATCGAGAACAGCGTGCCCTGGTACCAGAGGTCCTGGGCGGAGCGCCACACGTCGGCGGGGCTGGGCAGCTTGTAGGAGGAGGTGAGCTCCAGGCTGTACGCGCCCTGCCAGAGCGCGAGCACGACGAGCACGCCGATGAGCGGCGGCAGGGCCTTGCTGCGCAGGGCCTCGCCGAGGGAGCCGCGCTGTGCGGTGACGGCGTCGAGGGCGTCCAGGCCGGCGCCGACGCCCGCGGTGTCGGCGGTCCTGTCGTTCCGGTCGTGCTTGTCGTTCCTGTCGTTCTTGTCCAGGACGGGGGTGGTGTCAGTGCTGGCCATGGCGACGGATCTCCCCACGAAGTTCTTCGGTGATCTCGATGGACAGGTCGGCGACGCCGGCGGACTCGATGCGGCGCGGCTGGGGCAGGTCGATGTGCCATTCGCGGGCGACCCGGCCGGGGCGGGAGGAGAGCAGCACGACCCGCTGGGCGAGGCGGACGGCCTCGCGGACGTTGTGGGTGACGAACAGGACGGTCAGCTGCCGTTCGGCCCAGATCCGGGTGATCTCGTCGTGGAGGACGTCGCGGGTGATGGCGTCGAGGGCGGCGAAGGGCTCGTCCATGAGCAGGACCTTGCTGCCCTGGGCGAGGGCGCGGGCCATGGCGACGCGCTGGCGCATGCCACCGGACAGCTCGTGGACGCGCTTGCCGTACGCGCCGTCCAGGCGGACGAGTTCGAGCAGCCGCTCGGCTTCGGCGCGGCGCTCGGGGCGGGCGACGCCGGCCAGCTTGAGGGCGAGTTCGATGTTCCTGCCGGCGGTGAGCCAGGGGAAGAGGGCGTGCTCCTGGAACATCAGCGCGGGGCGGCCGCCGGGCACCTCGATGGCGCCGGCGGTGGGCCGGTCGAGGCCGGCGACGAGGTTGAGCAGGGTGGACTTGCCGCAGCCGGAGGCGCCGAGCAGGGTGACGAACTCGCCGGGGGCGACGTCGAGGGTGATGTCGTCCAGGACGTGGGTCTGGGCGCCGGGGCGGCCGAAGGACTTGTGCACGTGCGAGATCCGGACGGCGGGCGCACCGCCGTGGGCGTCGGCGCCGGGGGCGTCCGCCGAGGTGGTCAGTGCCGGGGTCATCCGGGCACCTCCTGGATGAGTGGTCTGGCGAGGTCGGGGCCGTGGCCCGGGCCCCGCCCGTCCCGGTGGGCATCGATCGGGGATCGACCGGGCGGGCGGGGGCCGGACCGCGGAGTCGTGACGAACGGCCTTGCTGCGGGCGCTACTTGGCGCCGAGTCCGGCGTCCGCGACGGCGGGCCGGCCCTCCGCGGCGAGGACCTTGTTCAGCAGGGTGAGGTCGTAGATGCCGTTCAGGTTGGGCTTCTTGAGGAGCCCGGCGGTGACGGCGTGGTCGGCCTCGGCCTGGAGGGTGTTCGCCAGCGGGTCGTCCAGGAAGTCGATGTCGGCCCAGGCCGGGTCGAGGATGGCGGGCTCCAGGGAGTTGCCGGCCTCCTTCTTGATCGCCTCGTTGGCGTCGGCCTTGGCCTTGTCGGAGTTGTCCTTGATGAAGGCGTTGGTCTTCACCGAGCCGCGCAGCACGGCCTCCACCACGTCCGGGTGCTCCGTGAGGAACTTCTGCGAGACGATGATGTTGGTGATCACGAACTTCTTGTCGGGCCAGACGTCCTTCTCGTTGAGCAGCACCTTCGCGCCGAGCGTGACCAGCTTGGAGGCGGTGGGCTCGGGCACCCAGGCGGCGTCGATGGAGCCGGACTTGTACGCGTCGGGGGTGACCTTGTTGTCGGTGCGCACGACCGAGACGTCGCCGGCGCCGGTGGCCGCGTCGACCTTGTAGCCCTTGCCCGCCAGGTAGTTGAGCAGGGCGACGTCCTGGGTGTTGCCGAGCTGCGGGGTGGCGATCTTCTTGCCCTTGAGGTCGTCCAGGGTGGCGATCTTCTCCGGGTTGGCGACCAGCTTGACGCCGCCGGAGGCCGAACCGCCGATGATCTTCAGGGACTTGCCGTCGGACTTGGTGTAGCCGTTGATCGCGGGGGAGGGGCCGATCCAGCCGATGTCGATGGAGCCGGCGTTCAGTGCCTCGATCTCGGCCGGGCCGGCGTTGAAGACCTGGGTCTTGACCTGGGTGGCGCCGAGCTCCTTCTGGAAGAAGCCCTCCTGGAGGCCGACCAGCGGGGTGCCGTGGGTGAGGTTGGCGAAGTAGCCGATCTTCACCGTGTCCGCGGACAGCTTCGCGCCGGAACTCCCGGCGGTGGCAGCGGCGTTGGCCTTGGCGTCGGAGGACTTGTCGTCCGCCTTGGAGCCGTAGCTGCAGGACGACAGCAGGGCCGCCACGGTCAGGCCGGCCGCGGCGGCGGCCGCGGAGCGTCTGATCCGCCCGGCGTCGGGGCGGGTGCGGGTATGCGGGAGGGCCGGGTTCGGTGCCATGGCGAGAGTCCTGTTCGCGGACGGACCGTCAGGAGGCGGTCTCGGACGGACGGTTGGAAGGTGGTGCGCGCGGCAGCGGTGTGCCGGGGGCAAGCCGGGCGGCTGTGGGGGGAGACAGCCCGGTGACAGGGCGTTCTCAGCCCCGTCGGCCCGCACATCGGGTCAGGCCGCCCTGGCCGCTGCCGAGGACGCCGCTGCCGATGCGGCCGCCTTCCTTGTCCATGCCCGAGAACGCCTCGCTGGGCATCAGACCCAGTCCTCCTCGTCGGGTGTGCCGGTGGTGGGTACGGTGGCGAAGGCCTCGCCCGCCATGCCGGCGGTGAGGGTGGTGCCGTCGGCCGGGTCGATGAGCAGGAACGACCCGGTGCGGCGGTTGTCGGAGTAGCCGTCCAGGGCCAGCGGCTCGGCGGTGCGCAGGACGACCCGGCCGATGTCGTTGACGTTCAGCCCGTCGGGGGCGGGGCGCTGTTCCAAAGTGTCGATGTCGATCCGGTAGGCGACGTCCTTGACCAGCGCCCGCACGGTGCGGGTGGTGTGCTTGAGGAGGACCTTGTCGCCGGCGCGCAGCGGCCGTTCGCTGAGGTGGCTGACGGTGGCCTCGATGTCCTTGGTGGGGACGGGCACGGGCCCGGCGGCGATGAGGTCGCCGCGGGAGACGTCCAGGTCGTCGGCGAGGCGGACGGTCACCGACTGCGGGGCCCAGGCGGCGTCGGCCTGGCGGCCGAGGGCGTCGATCCCGGCGACGGTGGTGGTGTGGCCGGACGGCAGGACGGTGACGGTGTCGCCGACGCGCAGCACGCCGGACGCCAACTGGCCCGCGTAGCCGCGGTAGTCGGGGTGCTCCTCGGTCTGCGGGCGGATGACGTACTGGACCGGGAAGCGGGCCGGCTCGGCGCCCGGGTCGCTGCCGACCGGCACCGTCTCCAGGTGCTCCAGCAGGGTCGGGCCGCCGTACCAGTCCATGTGCGCGGACGGCTCGACGACGTTGTCCCCGGCGAGGGCGGAGATCGGGACGGCCAGCACGTCCTTGACGCCGAGCGAGGCGGCGTAGGCGGTGAACTCGGCGGCGATGGCGGCGAACACGGGCTCGGCGTAGTCGACCAGGTCCATCTTGTTGACGGCGAGGACGACGTGCGGCACGCGCAGCAGAGCGGCGACGGCGGCGTGCCGGCGGGTCTGCTCGACGACGCCGTTGCGGGCGTCGACGAGGACGACGGCGAGTTCGGCCGTGGAGGCGCCGGTGACCATGTTGCGGGTGTACTGCACGTGCCCGGGGGTGTCGGCGAGGATGAACCGCCGGCGGGGCGTGGCGAAGTAGCGGTAGGCCACGTCGATGGTGATGCCCTGTTCGCGCTCCGCGCGCAGGCCGTCGGTGAGCAGGGCGAGGTCGGGCGCCTCCTGGCCGCGGCTGCGGGAGGCGTGCTCGACGGCCTCCAGCTGGTCGGCGAGCACCGACTTGGAGTCGTGCAGCAGCCGGCCGACGAGGGTGGACTTGCCGTCGTCGACGGAGCCGGCGGTGGCGAAGCGCAGCAGCGAGGTGGCGTTGGTGGCGGTGCTCATTAGAAGTATCCCTCGCGCTTGCGGTCTTCCATCGCGGCCTCGGAGAGCTTGTCGTCGGCCCGCGTCGCACCGCGCTCGGTGAGGCGCGAGGCGGCGATCTCGGCGATGACGGCCTCGATGGTGGTGGCGTCGGAGTCGACGGCGCCGGTGCAGGACATGTCGCCGACGGTGCGGTAGCGGATCAGCCGCCGCTGGACCGGCTCGTGCTCCTTGGGGCCGCCCCAGTCGCCGGCGGTCAGCCACATGCCGCTGCGGGCGAAGACGTCCCGCTCGTGGGCGTAGTAGATCTCCGGCAGCTCGATGCCCTCGCGCTCGATGTACTGCCACACGTCGAGCTCGGTCCAGTTGGACAGCGGGAAGACCCGCACGTGCTCGCCCACCGCGTGGCGGCCGTTGTAGAGCGACCACAGCTCGGGGCGCTGGCGGCGCGGGTCCCAGGCGCCGAACTCGTCGCGCAGCGAGAAGACGCGCTCCTTGGCGCGGGCCTTCTCCTCGTCGCGGCGCCCGCCGCCGAACACCGCGTCGAAGCGGTTCGTCTCGATGGCGTCCAGCAGCGGCACGGTCTGCAGCGGGTTGCGGGTGCCGTCGGGGCGCTCGCGCAGGACGCCGCGGTCGATGAAGTCCTGGACGTGGGCGACGTGCAGGCGCAGGCCGTGCCGCGCGGCGACGCGGTCGCGGTAGTCGATGACCTCGGGGAAGTTGTGCCCGGTGTCGACGTGCAGCAGCGAGAAGGGGACGGCGGCGGGCGCGAAGGCCTTGAGCGCCAGGTGCAGCATGACGATGGAGTCCTTGCCGCCGGAGAACAGGATCACCGGGCGTTCGAACTCCCCCGCGACCTCGCGGAAGATGTGCACCGACTCGGCCTCCAGCGCGTCCAGGTGGGACAGCGCGAAGGGCCCCCCTGAATTCTGGTTGGGGTCGCCGGCGGTGCGGACCGGGCTGTCGGTCTCGGTGGTCATGCCAGACCCCTCTCGGTCAGGAAGGCGTGCAGCTCGGCGGCGGACTCGGCGACCGCGCGGCCCCGGGTCTGGAGGCGCAGCTCCGGCCGCTCCGGGGCCTCGTACGGGTCGTCCACGCCGGTCAGGCCGGAGATCTCGCCGGCCGCCTGCTTGGCGTACAGGCCCTTGACGTCCCGTTCGGCGCACAGCTCGACCGGGGTGGCGACGTGGATCTCCAGGAACTCGGTGCCGGCCGCCGCGTGCCGCTCGCGCACCGCGGCGCGGGAGTCCGCGAACGGGGCGATCACCGGGGCGAGCACCTTGACGCCGTTGGCCGCCAGCTTCTCGGCGACGAAGCCGATCCGGGTGACGTTGGTGTGCCGGTCCTCGCGGGAGAAGCCGAGGCCCTTGGAGAGGAACTCGCGGATCTCGTCGCCGTCCAGGACCTCGACCTTGTGGCCCTCGGCGCGCAGCCGCTCGGCGAGGGCGAAGGCCAGGGTGGTCTTGCCCGCGCTCGGCAGCCCGGTCAGCCACACGGTGGCGCCGCGCTCGCACGGGGCGGCCGTGCGGGCCGCCTCTGCGGCTCCGTCGGCGGCCAGGGTGTCAGCTGTCACGGTTCTTTCCTTACACGAGGATGGACGGACGATCAGAACGGATCGAATCAGAGGTGGATGCCGCACTCGGTCTTGCCGGAGCCGGACCAGCGGCCGGCCCGGGCGTCCTCACCCTCGCCCGGCTTGCGGGTGCAGGACAACGGGGAGCAGCCGATCGAGGTGTAGCCCTCCCACAGCAGCGGGTTGAGCAGCACGCCGTGGGCGGCGACGTAGGCGTCCACGTCCTCCTGGGTCCAGCGGGCGATCGGGGCGATCTTGACCTTGCGGCGCTTCGGGTCCCAGGACACCACGGGGGTGTTCGCCCGGGTCGGCGACTCGTCGCGGCGCAGCCCGGTCGCCCAGGCGTCGTAGCCGGCCAGGCCCCGGTTGAGCGGCTCGACCTTGCGCAGCGAGCAGCACAGGTCCGGGTCGCGGTCGTGCAGGGCCGGCCCGTGCTCGGCGTCCTGCTCGGCCACCGTCCGCAGCGGGGTGAGCGTGATGACGTTGACCGGCATGGTCGCGGCCACCGCGTCGCGCGTCCCGAGGGTCTCCGGGAAGTGGTAGCCGGTGTCCAGGAACACCACGTCCACCCCCGGGAACACCGAGGACGCCAGGTGGGCCACCACCGCGTCCTCCATCGAGGAGGTGACGCAGAACCGCGCGCCGAAGGTGTCCGCGGCCCACCGCAGGACCTCCTGCGCGGTGGCCTCCTCCAGCTCGCGGCCGGCCCGGACGGCTATCGCCTCGTGGTCAGTCGCGGTGCTGCTCATGTGACGTACCCCCGTGGTTGGTCGGTGACAGCAGGCCGAGGAACTTCAGCTGGAAGGCGCGGCGGCACCCGTGGCACTCCCAGGCGCCGTGCCCGGCCTCGGAGGGGCGCAGGTCCTCGTCCCCGCAATAGGGGCAGAAGAACGGCGCGGCTCGCTCGCTCATTGCCCACCTCGCTGCGCTCGGCGTTCGCTTCGCGAACAACGCCCTGCCTTTTTGGTTCGCTCTCCCCCAGCCTCCGGCCGGGGGTGCCCCCATCGCTCGCTCACGACAGCTGCTCCTCGGTCGCCCGGGCCGCCCACTGGGCGAAGCGCTCGCCCTCGGTGCGGTCGGCCTGGTAGCGGGTCAGCACGCGCTCGACGTAGTCGGGCAGGCCCGCGCTGGTGACCTTGAGGCCGCGGACCTTGCGGCCGAAGCCGGCCTCCAGGCCGAGCGCGCCGCCGAGGTGGACCTGGTAGCCCTCGACCTGCTCGCCGTGCTCGTCGGTGACCAGCTGGCCCTTGAGGCCGATGTCGGCGACCTGGATGCGGGCGCAGGCGTTCGGGCAGCCGTTGATGTTGATGGTCAGCGGCTCGGCGAAGTCCGGCAGACGCTGCTCCAGCTCGTCGATGAGCGTGCGGCCGCGCTCCTTGGTCTCGACGATGGCGAGCTTGCAGTACTCGATTCCGGTGCAGGCCATGGTGCCGCGGCGGAACGGCGAGGGGGTGACCCGCAGGTCGAGCGCCTCCAGGCCGGCCACCACGGAGTCGACGTGCTCCTCGGCGATGTCGAGGACGATCATCTTCTGCTCGGCGGTGGTGCGCACCCGGTCGCTGCCGTGGGCGGCGGCGAGGTCGGCGATCCGGCCGAGCAGCTTGCCGTCGACCCGGCCGACGCGCGGGGCGAAGCCGATGTAGTAGCGGCCGTCCTTCTGCCGGTGGACGCCGACGTGGTCGCGCCAGCGGGCGGCGGGCTCGGCCGGGGCGGGGCCGTCGAGCAGCGGGCGCTCGAGGTACTCCTCCTCCAGGACCCGGCGGAACTTCTCCACGCCCCAGTCGGCGACCAGGAACTTCAGCCGGGCGCGGTTGCGCAGGCGCCGGTAGCCGTAGTCGCGGAAGATGCCGATGACGCCGCCGTAGACGTCCGCGACCTCGTCCAGCGGGACCCACGCGCCCAGCCGCACGCCCAGCTTGGGGTTGGTGGACAGGCCGCCGCCGACCCACAGGTCGAAGCCGGGCCCGTGCTCGGGGTGGACCACGCCGACGAAGGAGACGTCGTTGATCTCGTGCGCGACGTCCAGCAGCGGGGAGCCGGAGACCGCGCTCTTGAACTTGCGCGGCAGGTTGGAGAAGTCCGGGTTGCCGATGAAGCGGCGCTGGATCTCCTCGATGGCGGGCGTGCCGTCGATGATCTCGTCCCCGGCGATGCCGGCCACCGGGGAGCCGAGGATGACGCGCGGGGTGTCGCCGCAGGCCTCGGTGGTGGACAGGCCGACGGCCTCCAGCTTCTGCCAGATCGCCGGGACGTCCTCGATCCGGATCCAGTGGTACTGGATGTTCTGGCGGTCGGTCAGGTCGGCGGTGCCGCGCGCGTACTGCTC
Organism: Kitasatospora sp. SC0581; assembly: GCF_048159585.1. NCBI lineage: Bacteria > Bacillati > Actinomycetota > Actinomycetes > Kitasatosporales > Streptomycetaceae > Kitasatospora > Kitasatospora sp. SC0581. The sequence goes on from NZ_JBLRWA010000002.1 coordinate 604,437, forward strand.
GGAGACCTCGGCGACCGCCCGCAGCTGGGGGACGGTCAGCCGGCCGCCGTCGATGCGGACCCGGAGCATGAAGAACTCGGCGTCCAGCTCGTGCGGGTCCAGGATCGCGGTCTTGCCGCCGTCGATGCCCTCCTTGCGCTGGGTGTAGAGCCCCCACCAGCGCATCCGGCCGCGCAGGTCGGCGGGGTCGATGGAGTCGAAGCCCCGGTGCGCGTAGATCGTCTCAATACGTGTCCGCACATTGAGACCGTCGTCGTCCTTCTTGAACTGCTCGTTGGCGTTCAGCGGGGTGTAGTGGCCCATGCCCCACTGGCCCTCGCCGCGGTGGCGGGTCACCTTGCGGGCCGCTGCGGGGCGCCGCTCGGCGGCGCGGTCGGCCGTGGGCTCGACGGTCTCGGGGGAGGTGGCCATGGTGAAGTCCTTCTGGGCGGATGGCGCTGCTGCCGAATGGGTCGCGGGGCGTGTCCGGCCGTGCGGTACCGCTCTGACCTGCGGATTTCAAGGTCTTGAGGGCGGTGGCCGGGACCGGGCGGGCGCCTGCGCATCCGCTGCGGCGGGGATGGCGGGAAGGTCGGCGCCGGGTGCGGTGGTGCGGCGGAGACGGGGGGCTCAGGTCACCGGACAGATGGCGCTGGACACGCGAAGGAGATCGACGTGGAGTCGACCTACTAGGGTGGTTCCGGCGCTAGGCATGGCAAGAGATTCGCACGGCGCGGGACTCGCGGTCCACTAACATCCAGATACTGGACTCTGAGGTTTCGTCATGTGGGACATCCGGATGTTCCCGCCGCTCCCCGCCCGGACGTCCGGCGACGCGTCCGGCGACGCGCCCCCACCCCGCCCGGCCACGCGCCCGTACCCCCGGGGAGATCAACCGCCGGGCCCCGGCCCGATACGGTTGGCCCTGTGCAAGCAGCAGGCGATACGAGCAGAGCGAACGCCGAGCGGCCCTCCCGGCGGCGGGGCAAGGGCTCCCGGCGCGCGGCCAAACAGGCCACCTGGCGCCGCACGGCGTGGGAACTGATCAGGGACACCACCAACACCTGCGTCGAGTACCGGGTCACCGGGCTCGCCGCGGAGGCGGCCTTCTTCACCCTGCTGTCGATCCCGCCGCTGCTGCTCGGGCTGGCCGGCACCCTCGGCTACCTCGACGAGTTCGTCGGCGCGGGCACCATCGCCGGGCTCAAGAAGAGCATCCTCTCGGCCTCCGGGACGGTGCTGTCGGACTCCTCCGTCAACGAGGTCGTGGTCCCGCTGCTGGACGGGGTGTTCGACCGCACCCGGCCCGACCTCGTCTCGATCGGCTTCCTGCTGTCCCTGTGGTCCGGCTCCAGGGCCCTCTACATCTTCATCGACACCATCACCGTCATGTACGGGCTCGACGGCAAGCGGGGCATCGTCAAGACCCGGCTGATGTCGCTCAGCCTCTACTTCGGCGCCCTGGTGATCGGCTCGCTGGTGCTGCCGCTGCTGATGGTCGGTCCGGGACTGCTGGAGAACGCCGTACCGGGGGTGTCCGGGCTGGTCGGCGCGCTCTACTGGCCGGTCGCCATCGTGCTGCTGACCGTCTCGCTGACCACCCTCTACCACCTGGCCGTCCCGGTCTCGACCCCGTGGCGCGAGGACATCCCCGGCGCCCTGGTCGCCCTGGTGGTGCTGGTCTTCTGCAGCGTCGGCCTGCGGGTCTACCTGGTCAGCTCGGTCGAGGGCCCCTCGGTGTACGGCTCGCTGGCGGCGCCGGTGGCCGTCCTGCTGTGGATCTTCGTGGTGGCGCTCGCGGTGCTCATCGGCGCCGCGATGAACGCCGCGATAGACCGCCGCTGGCCCACCCTGGAGACCGCCGACGCGCGCGCCGAGAACGAGCGCGCCCACGAGGAGGCCGCCGCCGCCGTGGTCCGCGAGGTCGCCGCCCGGCGGGCCGCCGAACGGGCCCGGCGCGCCCGCGAGCTCGGGCTCGCCGAGGGCGTCGAGGAGGAGTGGGGCGAGGACGAGGGCGAGGACGTGCCCTCCGAGTACCCGGAGCGGTGGGCCGACGTGCTGGCCGCCGACAACGTGCGCGGCCGGCTCACCGCCCGCGGCGGGCCGCACCACCGGCCCGGGCCGCCGCCGCCGGACAGCGACCGGCCGGCCGGGCCGCCGCAGGCGGGCGGGACGGGGGCGGGGGCGGGGCAGCCGGGGCCGGGCGCTGGGCCTGGGCCAGGGCCTGGGCCGGGGGCGCCGTCCGGGCCGGGGCTGGGGCCGGTGCCGCCCGGGCAGCAGGTGCCGGGGTACCCGCCGAGGCCGCCCCGGCCGCCGTGGGAACAGCGGTAGGCGGGGCGGACGGACGGTGACGGCAGGGCCTCTCCCGCGGGTGCGGGGGAGGCCCCGGTGCGTCGGGGCGTGGGGTGCGCCGCGGGTGCGTCGTGGGCCGGCGGTGGGTCGGGCGGTGGGTCAGGGGGCGGACGGGTTCGGCGGGTGGCCGTACGCGGGGCGCAGCTCGGTCGGGGCGGAGGGGTCGGCGGCGCCGGGGGTGGAGGAGAGCGGTCCCGCTGGGGTCGGGTCCGTCGGGCGCTGGGCTGACGGGTCGTGCGGGGCGTCGGGGTCGGTGGGGCCGTACGGGCCGGGCGTGGACGGCTCGGTCGGGCGGGCCTGGGCCGGGAGCGGCTCGGGGGAGGGCTGGGCCGGGTCCAGGGCGGTGCGCCCGGAGGAGTCGCTCAGCTTGATCAGCAGCGCCACCATCAGCCAGTTCGCCAGCAGCGACGAACCGCCGGCGGCCAGGAACGGCAGCGCCTTGCCGGTCAGCGGGACCAGCCCGCTCACCCCGCCGACCACCACGAACACCTGGAGCGCCAGCGCCGCCGACAGACCGGTGGCCAGCAGCTTGCCGAACGGGTCGGTCAGGCCGATCGCGGTGCGCAGGCCGCGCTGGACCAGCAGCACGTAGACCAGCAGGATCGCCGTCACCCCGGCCAGGCCCAGCTCCTCGCCGATGGTGGTGAAGATGAAGTCGCTGCGCCCGGCGAAGCCGATCAGCCAGGGCCGTCCCGAGCCCAGGCCGGTCCCGGTCATGCCCCCGGTGCCCAGGCTGAACAGCGCCTCGGCGGGCTGCTCGGAGATCGCCATGTCGTGCACCGGCTTGTAGTAGTCGAGCGGGTGCAGCCAGGCCTCGACGCGGCCGTGCACATGGGGCTCCACCGTCCCGACCACTGCCGCGCCGCCGACCGCCATCAGCAGGCCGAGCACCACCCAGCTGGTGCGCTCGGTCGCCACGTACAGCATGACGATGAAGACGCCGAAGAAGATCAGCGAGGTGCCCAGGTCGCGTTCGAAGATCAGCACCAGCAGGCTGACCACCCAGATCGCCAGCACCGGGCCGGCGTGCCGGCCGCGCGGCAGGGTCAGCCCCCAGACCTTCCGCCCGGCCAGCGCCAGCGCGTCCCGGGAGGCCATCAGGTACCCCGCGAAGAAGATCGTGATCGCGACCTTCACGAACTCGTCCGGCTCGAAGGAGAGCCCGAACAGCCGGATCCAGCGCTTGGCGCCGAAGCTGTCGCCGGGGGAGAGCACCGGCGCGGCCAGCAGGATCAGCGCACCCGCCATCAGCAGGTAGACGTAGCGCTGGAAGAAGCGGTGGTGCTTGACGAAGACGATCAGCGCGAGCGCCGCCGCCACCGAGATGAACACCCACATCAGCTGGGAGGGCGCCGCCGGGAGCTTCTGGTAGTCGCCCTTGGCGGCGTGCGCGGCCTTGTAGCTGAAGTCCAGCCGGTCCAGCAGCACCAGCCCGAAGCCGGTCAGGAAGACGCCCAGCGGCAGGATCAGCGGATCGGCGTACGGCGCGAACCGGCGCACCGCCAGGTGGGCCGCCCCGGCCAGCGCGCCCAGCGACAGGCCGTGCACCAGCAGCCCGGGCGGCATCCTGCCGGTGAGCGCCAGGTCGGCGTCGATGTGTCCCGCCAGACAGACGGCCACCGCGAGGGCCAGAAGGCCCAGTTCGATGTTGCGGTGGCGCGCCGCCAGCCGGCGGCCGTCGCCGCGTGCAGTGGTTCGCACCCTTGTCATCCCCTTGTCGGCCACGTGGCGGGTCTCGCCGACGGGGCATCCTGCCAGACGTTTGTGTCTTCGCCCGCGGTTGCGGAAAAGAGGGGACGGAGGGCAGAACTTTGCCTGGGCAAAGCTTTGTTGGGGCTTGGTAAAGCTTTGTTCAGGCCCGGGTATAGAGGCGGGCCCCGGGTGCGGCGGGGGCGCGGCAGAGGGACATCATGGCCGGGCGCCGGGGTGCTCCGGTGTCGGGTTCCCGATCGGCGGGTCCCGACCGATGGGATTCGCGACAGGCGGGGACCACCGGGACGAGCGAGGTGAGCGGGCGGATGGGCGCGGTGCTGGACGGCGCGATGGGTGCTCCGGTGGGCGGCCTGATGGGCGGCCCGGCGGGCGGTCCGGTGGGCGGTCCCGCCTCGGTGCTCGCCTACAGTGGCCCGCCGCCGTGGCAGTGGTCCGACCTGGCGACCTCCTGGACGGCCGAGCCGCTGGTGCTCGCGCTGTCGGTGCTGTTCGGCGCCTGGTACCTGGCGGCGGTGCGCCGCGTCAACCGGGCCGCCGGGGCCGGGAGCGGGAGTGGGGCTGGTTCCGGGGTCGGGGTCGGGGCCGGGTCCGCCGGCGGGCGCTGGCAGCCCACCCGTACCGCCGCGTTCCTCGGCGGGCTGCTGCTGTGGATCTGGTGCACCTGCTCCGGCCTCGGCGTGTACGACCGGATCCTCTTCACCGACCGGGCCGTGCAGGTCGTGCTGCTGCTGATGGTCGTCCCGCTGCTGCTGGCGCTCGGCGCGCCGGTCTCGCTGCTGGTCGAGGCGGCACCGGCGGCCCGGCGGGAGCGCGTCCTGCGGGCGCTGCGCAGCCGGCCGTCCAAGGTGCTGATGTTCCCGGCGGTCTCCACCGCGCTGCTGATGGCGCCGCCGTGGCTGCTCTACTTCACGCCCTGGTACGAGTGGTCGGTGTCCAGCGGGCTCGGGAACGTGGTGCTGCACCTGGCGCTGGTGCTGCTCGGCCTCGCGTACTTCTGGCCGCGCCTGCAGCTCGACCCGGTCGGGCACGAGTACCCGCACCTGGTCGGGCTGTTCATCACCTTCGCCGAGGTGATCTTCGACGCGGGGCTCGGGATCGTGCTGATCTACGGCGGGCACCTGGTCGCCGAGCACTACTACCTGGCGCTCGGGCGGCCGTGGGGGCCGAGCCTGGCGCAGGACCAGACCTGGGGCGGCAACGCGTTCTGGGTGCTGGGGGACCTGGTCGGGCTGCCGTTCCTGGCCGCGCTGGTGCGGCGGATGGTGGTGCAGGGGCGGGAGGAGACCGAGGCGGTGGACGCCGAGCTGGACGCCCGCTTCGCGGCGGCGGCCGAGCGGGCGCGGGAGACGGGGCAGCCGGAGGAAGAGGAGACCGGGATGCGGCCGTGGTGGCTGGACGACCCGAACCTCAAGCACCGGTACGGGGGGTAGGGCGCGGCGGGGGCGGGTGTCTGGTGGCGGGTGGCCGGGCCTGGCGGGGTGGCCGGGTCTGGCAGGGGTGGCCGAGCGGCTGTTTGCGGCGGGCCAATTGTGGCCCTTCGATGCCTTCCCGACGGCCTCTTTCCCGCATTTCCGCAGGTCAAAAATAGGTTGGCCGGGATCCCCCGCTCCGCTAGCGTGTGACACATCCGGTTCGGGGGCCATTGGGCCGCCCGAGGAGTAGAGAGCAGGAGGTGAACCCCGTGGTCGTTGTCGCCCCGATAGCTGCCCAGGGCAGCACTCGCGTTCACCTCCTTTTCCCGGCCGCCGGCTGAGCCCTTCACGCCAGCCGTAGCCCGCCGGGACATCTCCTCCCGAAGGGCCACTGCGTTGTTCAACGCTGCCTCCGTTCCGTCGTTCTCTTCCTCCTCTTCTTCCTCGACCTCCGCTGACGCCTCCGGGCTGACCGGCTACGGCTGGACGGCCGAGCTCGCGGAGCTGTTCACCCCGTTCGGCGAGGCCGGGCTGCTCCCGGCGCGGATCGTCCGGGTCGACCGCGGCCAGTGCGATGCCGTCATCGCCGACCCGGAGACGGGCGAGCCGCGCACCGTCCGGTTCGACACCCGGCCGGTGGGCGACGCCGACATGATCAACTGCCCGTGCACGGGCGACTGGGCGGCGGTCGACCTGTACGCCCAGCCGATGGCCTCCGTCGCCGCGCTGCTGCCGCGCTCCACCGCGATCATCCGCAAGGTGGCCGGCAAGCGCTCCGACGGCCAGGTGCTGGCCGCCAACGTCGACACCGTGCTGATCGCCTCCTCCCTCGCGACCGATCCCGACCTCGGCCGGATCGAGCGCTTCCTCGCCCTGGCCTGGGAGTCCGGCGCCGATCCGCTGGTCGTCCTCACCAAGGCCGACCTCGTCGACGACGCCGACTTCATCCGGGCCGACGTCGAGGCGGTCGCCCCCGGGGTCACGGTGGTCGTGGTGAGCGCCGAGACCGGCGAGGGCATGGACGTGCTCCGCGCCTGCACCCCCGGCACCACCGCGGTGATCGGCCAGTCCGGTGTCGGCAAGTCCACGCTCACCAACGCCCTGGCCGGCTCCGTGGTGATGACCGTCCAGGAGGCCCGCGAGGTCGACCAGAAGGGCCGCCACACCACGACCACCCGCGAGCTGATCCCGCTGCCCGGCGGGGGCGTGCTGATCGACACCCCCGGGCTGCGCGAAGTCGGCCTCTACGGTGGCGAGGGCGTGGACCTGGCCTTCGCCGACATAGCCGAGCTGGCCGAGGACTGCCGCTTCCACGACTGCGGCCACCACACCGAGCCCGGCTGCGCGGTGCGGGCGGCGCTGGCCGACGGCACCCTGCCGCAGCGCCGGATGGACAGTTACCTCAAGCTCCAGCGCGAGAACGAGTGGATCGCCTCGCGGTCGGACGCCCGGGTGGCCAAGGCGCGGCTGAAGAAGTGGAAGACGATCAACAAGTCGATGCGAGCCGCGGGAGGTCCGGTGAAGCGCTGAACCCCGGCACCGGCCGGCCGTCGCGCCGCGGCCGCCGGCCTCCGCCGGGCCCACCCGGTTCAGCGGAGGTCGGCCGCCAGGCGGAAGCTCTGCAGGACCACCGGAGTGCTGTCGTCCACGGTGAAACCCGGGTCGTCGAGGGCGTCGAGCATCTCCGGACTGCGCCAGAACCGCTCGTGCACCGCACGCCACTCGGCCACGCTGGTGCACCCCTCGCCCTCGTCCAGGGCGTGCTGGAGGTCGACCTCCGCGAGCGGGACCACCCGGACGTCCGTGGTCTCGATCACGGCGACCCTGCGGCCGTCCGAGTCGAGGACCGCGGAGAGCTCACCGGGCAGCGGCAGGGGCTCGCCCTCGTGGTCGTAGTCGGCGACCAGGCCGGTGGTGCTGGTCTTGGCGCCGTCGAGGATCGCCGCGACCAGCTGGTCCCGCAGCGGGCCGGGGAACGCGAACTCGGCCGGAGGCAGGGCGACGACGCGCGGGTCGTCCGGACCGGTGTAGGAGTGCTGCTCGCTCATGCCGCGAGGGTAACGGCGGGACGGCTGGCGGGCCCGCGAATTTCGGGCCCGGGGCTCTCGGCGCCCGGTGCCCGGCCGCTGGAGCCCGGGGGCCAGGAGCCTAGGAGCCCAGGCTCCCGGTGCCCGGCCGCTGGCGCCCGGAGCCCAGGTGACAGGTGCCCGGTGCCTGGCGCCCGGAGCCCAGGTGTCAGGTGCCAGGTGCCCAGGCCCGGGGCTTGCAGGGGTGCCGTGCCGTGCGGGTGGTCTCGGGCACGGGCCGGCGAATGGGCGGGCCGGCAGGCCTCCGGGCCAAGGCGCCATGGGCCGATGGGCCATGGGGTGAGGTGGTGGGGAGGGTGGGGGCGGGGGGAGGGGGAGGGCCCCCGAAGCAGGGATCGGCGACGATCAACGGTGATGTCCGATTCCCGCCAGTCACCCCCCCGCCCAGTGCCGCAAACTGGACAACGTGATCGACGACGACATCCGGTACCGAGCCGTGGACAGCCGCGACTCCCGCTTCGACGGGGTCTTCTTCACGGCGGTCACCTCCACCGGCATCTACTGCCGTCCGAGCTGCCCCGCCGTGACCCCCAAGCGGGTCAACTGCGTCTTCTACCCCAGTGCCGCGGCCGCCCAGGGGGCGGGCTTCCGTGCCTGCCGCCGCTGCCGCCCCGACTCCGTGCCGGGCTCGCCCGAGTGGAACCAGCGCGCCGACCTGGTCGGCCGGGCGATGCGCCTGATCGGCGACGGCGTGGTGGACCGCGAGGGCGTGGCCGGCCTGGCCGACCGCCTCGGCTACAGCTCCCGCCAGCTGCAGCGCCAGCTGACCGCCGAGCTGGGCGCCGGCCCGATCGCGCTGGCCCGCGCCCGTCGCGCGCAGACCGCCCGCCTGCTCCTCCAGACCACCGAACTGCCCGTCACCGACATCGCGTTCGCGGCCGGCTTCGCCTCCGTCCGCCAGTTCAACGACACCGTGCGCGAGGTCTACGACCGCACCCCCAGCGGCCTGCGCGCCGAGGTCGCCGCCGGTCGCCGCATCGCGACTCCGGCCGGCGGTCTCACCCTGCGCCTGGCCTACCGCGGTGCGCTGGACAGCGAGCACCTGATCGACTTCCTCGCCCTGCGCGCCGTCCCCGGCGTGGAGGAGGTCGTCCCCGGCGCGCGCCCCGGCGTGCGCGTGTACCGTCGCACCCTCGCACTCCCGTACGGCCACGGCATCGCCGAGGTCGAGGGCCTGGCGCCGGGCGAGCCGCCCACCCGGGGCTGGCTGGACTGCCGCCTGCTGCTCGCCGACCTGCGCGACCTGCCGACCGCCGTCCAGCGCCTGCGCATCCTCTTCGACCTGGACGCCGACCCGCTCGCGGTCGACGAGCAGCTCGGCGCCGACTCGTTGCTCGGCCCGCTGGTCCGCGAGCGCCCCGGGCTGCGCTCGCCCGGTCACGTGGACCCGCACGAGCTCGCCGTCCGCGCCGTTCTCGGCCAGCAGATCACCGTCGTCGCCGCCCGTACCCTGGCGGGACGGCTCGCCGAGAAGTACGGCACCGCGCTGCCCGAGCCCAGTGGTGGCCTGCGCCTGCTCTTCCCGACCGCGGCGGCCCTGGCCGCCGCCGATCCGGAGGACTTCGCGATGCCCGCCGCCCGCCGTCGCGCGCTCATCGGCCTGTGCGGCGCGCTGTCCGAGGGCACGGTCCGGCTCGACAGCGGGGTCGACCGCGAGGAGGCCGCGGCCGGCCTGCTGGACCTGCCCGGCATCGGCCCCTGGACGGTCGGCTACCTGCGGATGCGGGCCCTGGCCGACCCCGATGTCTTCCTCCCGAGCGACGTGGGCGTCAAGCACGGCCTGCTCCGCCTCGGTGCCGCCGGGGATCCGAAGTCCGCCGCCCGCGCCGCCGAGTCCTGGGCCCCGTGGCGCTCCTACGCCGTCCACCGGCTGTGGGCCGGCCCCGCGACCACCGGCCCCGCAGGCACCGACACCGACACCGGGACCGACACCGACATGAGCACCAGCATCAGTACCAGCGACACCAGTAGCACCAGCACCGGAACGGAGATCGGACGAGCATGAGCACCACCGTCTACACCACCATGGAGAGCCCCTTCGGCCGGCTGCTGCTCAGCGGGGTGCTGCCGGAGGACGGCGGACCGGCCGCGCTGGCCACCGTCACCGTGCCCGGCCAGAAGTACGCGCTGGCCGAGCCCGCCGACGACTGGGTGCGCGACCCCGAGGCGCTCGCCGAGCCGGTCGCCCAGCTGACCGACTACTTCGCCGGCAAGCGCACCGGCTTCGACCTCCCGCTCGCGCCGGAGGGCACCGAGTTCCGCCGCAGGATCTGGGCCGCGCTGGACGAGATCCCGTACGGCACCACCGTCACCTACGGCGAACTCGCCGAGCTGGCCGGGCAGGAGCCGCGCATGGTCCGCGCGGTCGGTGGCGCGGTGGGCGCCAACCCGCTGCTGATCGTCAGGCCCTGCCACCGGGTGCTCGGCGCCGGTGGCGCGCTCACCGGCTTCGCCGCCGGAGTGGACCGCAAGCGCTGGCTGCTGGACCTGGAGGGCGGCACCCTGTTCTGACCGCCGACGCCCCAGGGCCCCTGCCCCAGTAGACCCCGAGGGCTCAACTCCGAAGGTCCACCCGCCAGTTGTTGCTCCGCATGAACCGCCCGGGCGGGAACTCGAAGTCCGTCTCGCCGAGCAGTGTGAACCCCGCCTTCGCGCAGACCGCGTTGGAGGCGGGGTTGTCCACCGAGGGGAAGGCGTGGAGGTGGGGGTGCGCGGCCTCGCGGCGGGCGGCCGCGACCGCCGCGCGGGTGGCGGCAACCGCGATGCCCCGGCCCTGGAAGCCGGGCAGCACGTTCCACCCCATCTCGTGGACGGTCCGGCCCTCCCACGTCCGGGTGCCGTAGCCGACCGTCCCGACCGCCTCGCCCTCGGGCAGCAGCACGATCCGGTACATGCAGCCGAGCCCGGACGGGACGAAGTCCAGGTAGCGCCGGTGCCGTACGAGCAGCCGCTCCTCGCTCTCCGGCCCGCCGACGTGCTTCTTCATCTCCGGTGTGTTGACCCGGCGCAGCAGTGCGAGGTCGTCGTCCGTCCAGGGCTCGATGCGTACGTCCGCGGTGGTCATGCCGGGGACGGTAGCGCCGGACGGGCCCCGGCGACCAGTGATTTCCGGCCGGCCGGCTTCCCGCAGGGCGGTTTCCCGCAGGCCGGTTTCCCGTCGGTGGCTTCCTAGCCGGCGGCGGGCCCCTGCTCGGGCCCGGTGCCCGGCTGGGCGAGGGCGCGGGCGAGCTGTTCCAGCGCGGGCAGCGCGTCGACGACCGCCGTGCGGTCGGCCGGGTCGAGGGTGCCGAACGCGGCGGCGATCCGGCGTTCGTGGGCGTGCTGCCAGTCGTCCAGCTGTCGGCGCCCGGCCGGGGTGAGGGCGATCCGGGCGGTGCGGCGGTCGCCGGGGTCGGCCTGGCGGTCGACGAAGCCGGCGTCGAGCAGCTTGCCGACCAGTCCGCTGACGGTGTTGGGCGCGAGCCGCTGTCGCGCGGCCAGTTCGCCGACCCGCAGCGGTGCGGCGGCCAGGGTCTGGAGGAGTTCGACCTGCGCCATCGGCAGGGACTCCCACGGGTAGTCGGTGCGGATGCTGCTGCGCAGCGCGCGGCGCAGCCGGGTGACGGTGTCGGTCAGCCGCCGGGCGTGCTCGACCGCCGGGTCGGGACTTCCGGTGGCGGGGTCGGGAACGTGTGGTGACGACGGCATGGCGGACAGCGTATCGCCTGGTACGGGGCGGTTCGGCGGCCGGTTCGGGCCTCGGGGTCGCACTGTGTTGCGGCTCTGTTGCGGGCCTCGCGGCGGGGGTCCCTCCGGCACCGTCCGTACCGTGGGACGTCTCCTGTCGCAGAGCGAGCTGCTCGTAGAAAGAACATATCTGTATCCGATATATTCGTGTCATGAATGCCACTGCCCTTGCCACGAGGCTGCTCACCGAGCGGCCCCGGCCGCGTGGCATAGCCGGCTGGCGCCACGCCCACTGGCTCGCCGTCGGCACGGTCTGTCTCGGAGCCTTCCTCGGCCAGCTCGACGCCAGCGTCATCGCCCTGGTCTTCCCCGCCCTCGGCCGCCACTTCGGCGCGGGCTTCGCCGCCGTCGAGTGGGTTGCCCTGGCCTACCTGCTGGTCCTGGTCGCCCTGCTGGCCCCGATCGGCTGGCTCTCCGACCTGGTCGGCCGCAAGACGATGTACATCGGCGGCTTCGCGGTCTTCGGCCTCTCCTCGCTGGGCGCCGGATTCGCCGGCGGCCTCTGGGTCCTGGTCGGCCTCCGCGCAGTCCAGGCGGTCGGCGCCGCGATGATGCAGGCCAACAGCGTCGCCCTGGTCGCGCGCGGCGTCCCCGGGCACGCGATGCGGCGCGCGCTCGGCATCCAGGCCTCCGCCCAGGGCCTCGGCCTGGCGCTCGGGCCCATCCTCGGCGGGATGCTGGTCGAACACGCCTCGTGGCGCTGGGTTTTCTGGGTCAACGTGCCGATCGCGGTGTTCGGCATCCTGGCCGGCTGGTACCTGCTGCCCCGCACCCGGACGACCGGCGCCCCGACCGATGCCCCGGCCGCCGTACCGGGCCCCCGCGAGGACCAGGCCGGCGCCCACGGGACAGCCGCCCACCGGACCGCCTCCCGCGAGGCCGTCCGCTTCGACCTCCCCGGCCTGCTGCTGCTCACCGGGGCGACCACCACGCTGCTGCTCGCCCTGTCCACCGCCTCCGGACTGCCCCTGCCCGGCTGGGCGGTGGCCGCCCTGCTGCTCGCCTCCGCCGTCCTGGCCCTGGCGCTGGTGCGCCAGGAGCGGCGGGCCGCCCGGCCGATCCTGGCGCCCGGGCTGGTCAACACCCCGGGCGTGCGCTCCGGCCTGGTGGTGGCGCTGATCGGCTACCTGCTGCTGTTCTGCCCGCTGGTGCTGGGCCCGGTGCTGCTCACCGGCGCGGGCGTGTCGACGGCCCACGCGGGCCTGGTGGTCACCCTGCTGCCCGCCGCGTTCGCCTTCGCCGCGACGGTCGGCGGCGGGTGGCTGCCCCGGGGCTGGTCGGACGTGACCAGGTGCCGCTTCGGCGCGCTGCTCACGGCCGTCGGGCTGCTGCTGTTCGCCCTGCTGCCGGCCTCGGACGCGGTGGCGTTCCCGCTGCTGGTCGCCGGTTACGGGCTGGGCCTGCTGCTGCCCGCCAACAACGCCCTGGTGATGCGGGCGATCCCGGCCCAGTGCTCGGCGGTCGGCGGCGGCATGGTGAACATGGCCCGCAGCCTCGGTACGGCGCTCGGCATGGCGCTGTCCGTCCTCGGTGTCCACCTGGCGGGCGCCGCGTCCGGTGGGCGGACGGTGCTGCTCGCCCTCGCCGCCGTCGCGGCCGCCGCCGCGCTGCTCACCCGGCCCGTCCGCACCCGAAGGACCGGACCCTAGGCGTCCGTACGGGCGTTCAGGGTGTCCTGGGCGCGGTTGAGGCCGCGCCGGACCAGGGTCTCCAGGGCGTCCGCGCAGCGGTCCAACTCGCCGGGCATGGCGGCCAGTTCCTCCTCCGAGAACTTCTTCAGCACGAAGTCCCCGACGCTCTGGCCCTTCGGGGGGCGGCCGATGCCGAACCGCAGCCGGACGAAGTCCCGGGTGCCGAGCACCTCGCCCACCGAGCGCACGCCGTTGTGGCCGCCGGGGCCGCCGCCGCGCTTGAGCCGGGCGGAGCCGAAGGGGAAGTCCAGGTCGTCCTGCACGACCACCAGCCGTTCGACCGGGACGCCGTGGCGGCGCAGCAGCGCGGCCACCGGGCGTCCGGACAGGTTGATGGACCACCACAGCGGCTTGGCCAGCAGCACCCGGTGGCCGTCGATGCCGATCTCGGCGGTCAGGCCGGCGAGCCCGCTCCGGCGGAAGCGGGCGCCGTGCCGTTCGGCGAGCCGGTCCACGGCGAGGAAGCCCGCGTTGTGGCGGGTGAGCCGGAACCAGGGGCCGGGGTTGCCGAGTCCGGCGATCAGCCAGGGGGCGTCGGGGGTCATGCGGGGGTGCTCCGAAGGGGGTTCTGAAGGGGGCGGGGAAGAACGGCGGACGGCCGGGGCGCGGCCGGGACGGTACGGGACCGTCCCCGCCGGCGCCCCGGCCGTCCGGGGAACGCGCGGAACGCGGAACAGGTGGAACAGCTGGAAGAGACCGGACAGGCCGAGCGGGGCGACCGCTCAGGAGGCGGGCACGCCGGGTTCGGCGCCGCGCTCCTTGAGCATGTCGGTCATCAGCTGGAGCTCGGAGGTCTGGGCGACCACCATCGACTGCGCCAGCCGCTTCTCGGTGTCGTTCCGGGCCTTGTCGACATAGCCCTGGGCCATCTCGACGCCGCCCTTGTGGTGCTCGATCATCAGCTGGAGGTAGAACACCTCGGCGTCCCGCCCGCTGAGCGTGCGCAGCTTCGCGATCTGGGTGTTGGTGGCCATGCCGGGCATCAGCGAACCGTCGTGGGCCTGGTAGTCGTGGCCCATCTTCATCCACGCCATCGGCGTGGCGGTCGAGTGCTGGGACAGCCCCCACTGGTCCAGCCAGCCCATCATCATCCCGCGCTGGTTGGCCTGGGTGTTGATGATGTCGAAGGCCAGGGTGCGGGTCGGCTCGTCGGCGGTGCGGTCCCGGACGACGAACGACAGGTCCACCGCCTGCTGGTGGTGGGTCGCCATGTCGCGGGCGAACCCGGCCTCGGGGGAGTCGTCGGCCGGGACGGACAGCGTGGAGGAGCCGGACGCCGAGGTCCCGCTCGCCACCAGGGCCGGCACCCCGAGCGCCAGCGCCACGGCGGCGGCCAGCGCGGCCGGCCACCACAGGCGGCGGCGGCGCGGGGCCGCGCCGTCCTCCGTACCGTCCAGGTCGTCCGGGCGATCCGGGCGGTCCGCGTCGGCGGTCACATCTGCCCCATGGTGCAGGAGGCGCCCGGCTCCTGGGTCTGCTTGCCCTGGACGTACTTGGTGAAGAACTCCTCCACCCGCGGGTCGCTGGCGCTGTCCACGGTCAGCTGGGTGCTCCAGGCGTTCAGGGTGATGGTGCCCTGCTCGTCCGGGTACGGGCTCATCATCGAGTACGGGGTCTTCTTGACCTTGTCGGAGAGGGTCTTGATGTCGTCCGGGGTGGCCTTGCTGTTGTACGTCACCCAGACCGCGCCGTGCTCCAGCGAGTGGACGGCGCGCTCGTTCTCGAGCGGCTGGTCGTAGACGTGGGCCATGCAGTCCGCCCAGATGGCGTTGTGGTCGCCGCCGACCGGCGGGGTCATCGGGTAGGTGACCTTGTCCTTGACGTGGGTGCGGCTCAGCTCGCCGAAGGTCTTCACGCCCGGGATGTCCGCGTTGGCGGCGGCCTGCTTGTCCTTCTTCTTCTGGTTCTGGTCCATGACGATCCAGGTGCCGGTGGCGATCGCACCGACCACCAGCACACCGGCCACCACCGAGGCGACGATCTTGTTGCGGCGGTCGCGGCGCTGCTCGGCGGCGCGCAGCTCGGCGATCCGGGCACGGCGGTCGAGGCCGTCCTGCTTGCCGCCGGGCTTGTTGGACTGCTTGGAGGAGGAACCCATGGTGGTCGTCCTTGTCCCCGCCGCACCGGTCGGTGGCGGCGGTCAGGTGGAGTGAGAGGAGGGACGGATCCGTCGGCGGCTGCGCCGGCGGTGGGTTCCGCTCAGGACCGGTGGACCTGGAGTTCGTGCAGGTCGGGAACCGGGTGCGCGCCGTCCAGCAGGCCGGCGGGCACCACCCGGGGCTGCGCGTCGGGCGCGGTCGGGGTCAGCGGTGACACGGCGGGCTGCGGCTGCGGCGGCGGGTTCGGCAGCTGGGCGTCCTGCGGGCAGTACGGGTGGCTGGAGCAGCCGTTGTTGCGCGGCGGCTGGCCGTCGGCGGTGCAGAGGATCCAGTGCCCCTGCTCCTCGGCCGTCCGGTGGTGGTCCGAGGGGTTCGCGGACTTGGCGACCTTCGCGGCACGGCCGGTGTAGGACGCGTGCCCGGTGGCGACCTGGACGCTGACCACGCTGACCACCGTGACGGAGCCGGCCGGGGCCGCGGCCGCCGTCGGATGGCCGGAGCCGTCCACCGCCTTCGCCTGGCCCGCGCACGGCAGCAGCGTCAGCAGCGCGACGAGCAGCAGGACCAACAGCCCACCTGCCGGGCGGCCCGCGGATGCGGCCCTCCCCGGTCGGGGCGAACTGGGGGCCGACGCGGTCATGCGCACATTTAATCAGCCGAACGAGTGATGCGATGCCCCCCATCGGCCCCCATTTTCGGCGGCCCGAACGCCCGGATGACCAGGAAACACCCTGCTCCGGACACATCCGGCAAGCACGGACGGAACGGAAGCGGACGAATGGATGACGCGCCCGGGACCGGGCTCGCGAACCGGCAGGTGAGCGCGGTGGCCGGGACTTTCCGGTGGGTGACCGGTTGTCGCCGAAACCCGGACAGGGTCCTCGCGGGTGGAGAACAATGTCGTCAGCCCGGCCCGCCCGGGGGCGGCGCGACCACGGAACGACCAGGAGCCGCCAGATGAGCAAGCAGGGTGCACCGGCACAGCCGCACCGGCCGGACGACGGCTGGTGGGACGCCGTCTACGACGGTCCGGCGGGCACCCTCCCGGACACCCCGCACGCCGACCCGGGGGACGGCAGCGTGGACGACTGGTTCGACACGGCGGTCGGGCTCATCGGGCAGCAGCGGTCGGCGGAGCCGGAGGCGCGGCCGGAGCCGGAGCCGGAGGTGGCGGCTGCGGCGGCTGTGCCGGAGGTCGACGCCGGGGCTCCCACGGAGCCTGACGGGTCGGAGAGCACGGACAACCGGGACAGCATCGACGACTGGTTCGACACCGCGGTCGGCGTGATCGGCGGGGCGGAGGGGATCGGGCGACAGCGGACCTCCTCCGAGACCCACCACGTCCCGGCCCCCGCCTTCGCCGAGGACGCGCCGAAGCCCGCGCCGGAGCCGGAGGTACAGCCGGAGCCGGTACCTGAGCCCGAGCCGGTACCTGAGCCGGAGACCGTACCGATCCCGGACCCGGTCTCGCTGGAGAAGCCCACCCCGCCGCCCGCCCCCGAACCGGAGCCCGAACCGGAGCCCGAGCCGGAGCCCGAGCCCGAGCCCGAGCCGGAGCCCGTCGTCGCCGAGGCGCCGGCCGAGCCGGAGACGGCGGAGGAGCCGGAAGCCCCCGCGCCCGTCCCCGATCCCCGCCTGGCCATCCGCGCACCGCTCGCCGACGGCGGCGCCGCCGTCCCGCACGTCGGCGAGCGCCCGCCGACCTACGGACCCGAGCCGACGGCCGTACCCGAGGCGGACCCGGGCGCACTGCGCGCGCTCGTACCGGACACCGTGCTGGACGGCGCCCAGTACGGGCCGTCCGTGCTGCGCGCCGCCTCCGTCCGGGGTGACTCCGCGCGCTACCGGGGCGAGCCGCGCCGCGACGCCCTGCTGGTCACCCGGTTCGGCGAGGGCCCCGACGGCCTGCTGCTCGCCGTCCTCGGCGGCTTCGACCGTACGGGCGGCCCCGAGGAGGAGGCGCTCACCGCCGAGGCGGTCGCGGCGGCCACCGGGGAGGCGTGCCACCAGCTCGCGGCCGCGATCGGACGCAGCCGGGCCGGCCTGGCAGCCGACCTGCGCGCCGGCGCCCGCGACCGGCTCCGCTACGGCCTCCAGCGCCTCGCCACCGGTGCCGCCGCCCCGCTGCGCGCCCTGGTGCCCCGGGAGGAGGAGGACGCGCCGTCCCCGGCGCTGCTGCACTGCCTGCTGGTGTCGCTGGACCCGGAGGCCGGCTACCGGGCGGCCTTCGGCGTCGGCCCGGGCGGGCTCTACCTGCTGCGCTCCGGCCACTGGATCGACGCCTACGCGGCCCGCCTGCTGCACCACCCGGACGGCCAGCCGCCGGTCCCCGAGGCCCCGGTGCCCGGTCCGCGCCCGTTCCGCTTCCGGCTCGTCCCCGTGACGCCGGGCGACATCCTCCTGCTCTGCACCCCCGGTCTCGCCCGCCCCATCGCCGACGAGCCGGCCGTCGCCCACTTCCTCTCCACCCACTGGACCCACCCGCACCCCCCGGGCACCGTCGACTTCCTCCGCCAGGTCCAGGTCCGCGCCAAGGGCTACGCCGACGACCGCACCGCCGCCGCCATCTGGACCGAGTGACCGGGGAGGGCGGCGGCGGGATGCGGAGCGGCGGGGTGCGGTCCCGGGCCGGTCAGGCCGGCAGCCGGCCGTCGAGGAGGAAGGCGGTGAGCGGGTCGCGGATCCGGGGGTCGGTGAAGTCGACGCCGTGCCCGGTGGCGTCCACCGTGACCATCGCCGCCCGGTGGCCGAAGGCCGACCGGACCTGACGGGCCCCGGAGTACGGCGTCGAGGCGTCGTAGCGGTTCTGGAGCATCAGGATGTTCCGCGGCCCGTCCGGGTTCGGGCGCACCGGCGGTTCCTCGGGGCGGTAGTGCCAGAACGCGCAGGGCCAGACGTTGCCGGACATGCCGGCGGTGAGCGGGTAGCGCTGCCGGTCGGCCGCGGTGCGGGCGGCGTAGACGGCGGGGTCGCGGGGCCAGGCGGAGTCGCCGCAGATCACCGCGGACTGGGCGGCGACGAAGTTGTCCGGGATGACCGACGGGAGGCCGCTGCCGGGGGAGCCTCCCGGCGGCGGGGCGGTGCGGGTGGCGGCCATCCGCAGCACCGTGGCGGCCAGCGGGTAGTAGCGAGGTTTGGTGAGCGAGGCGTAGACGACGGCCCGAAGGGTGTTGCCGGTGAGGGTCCGGCCGTCGGGCAGGCCGAACGGCGCGCGGTCGAGCTCCTCGGCGAGCCGCAGGTAGGCGGCCCGTACGGCTTCGGGGGTGGCGCCCAGGTGGAGGGTGTCGTCGCGGGCGGCGAGGTACCGGGCGAGGGCCGGGAAGGCCTCCTCGGTGCCCTCGCTGAACAGGCCGATCGCCTGCTGCTCCCCGCCGGGGGCGACCGTGCTGTCCAGCACCACGTGCTCGGCGCGGGTGGGGAAGAGGCTCGCGTAGACCTGGCCGAGGTAGGTGGCGTAGGAGGAGCCCAGGTAGGAGATCCGGTGGACGCCGAGGGCGGCCCGGATCCGGTCGAGGTCCCGGGCGGAGTCGGCGGTGGTGATGTCGGCGAGGTACGGGCCGCTCGCGGCGGCGCAGGCGTCGGCGATCCGCCGGGCCAGGTCGAGGTTGGCGGTGATCGAGCCGTCGGGGGCGGGGAAGGGGTAGTTGAGTTCGGCGGCGCGCTCCTCGGCGGGCAGGTCGCAGTGCACGGGGGTGCTGTTGCCGACGCCGCGCTCGTCGAAGCCGATCAGGTCGTAGGAGCGCAGGACGTCGGGCGGCAGGAAGGAGGTGGCCTCCCCGGGGTAGTCGAGGCCGGAGCCGCCCGGTCCGCCGGGGACCACCACGAGGTCGCCGCGGCGGTGGGCCGGGTCGGCGGTGCGGATCCGGGAGACGGTGAGCGTGAGGGTCCCGGCGCCGGGGTGGCGGTAGTCGCGGGGGACGCGCAGCGTCGTGCACCGCTGGCGCGGGTCGCGGGGGAAGGGCGTGCCGTTGGCGTTGGGGGTCGGGGCCGGGCAGGGCCCCCAACGGAGGGCGGTGGGCGCGGCGTCGGCGTCGGCCGTCGGCGGGGCGACGGCCGCGGGCAGGAGCAGGAGGGAGAGCAGCAGGCCACCGGTCGCGGCCGTGCGGCGCAGGATCGCGGTCATGCTCTGACGGTAGGTCGGCTCGGCGGCCCCGGCTTCGGAGCGGGGGTGGAGGTCGGCGGCCGGTTCTCCACCCGCCGTTCTCCACCCGGTGGTTGAGCCGAAGCCGAAGCCGAAGCCGGATCCGGGGTCGGATCCGGAGCCGGTCAGGCCGCGGGGCCGCTCAGGTGCGCAGGAGGATGCCGGTGACGGCGGTGGCCTGGGTGAGGGCGGTGTCGCGGTGGGCGTCGGGGAGGCCGATGGCGACGGGGACGGCGAGGCCGTCGAGCAGGGCGCGGATCTGGGCCGCGCGGTCGGCGGCGGGGCCGGGGGTGAAGCGGCCGGTGGCGGTGCCCTCCTCGATGAGGGCGACCAGGTCGGCCTGCCAGGGGGCCTCGATGTCCTGCTGGCCCTGGCGGATCTCGGCGCTCGCGGGGGAGCGGCCCCACACCTCGACCCAGAGGATCCATCGCGGGTCGCCCGCGCCCTCCGGCAGGTAGAGGCGCAGGTAGGCGTCGAGGCGCTGCCAGGGGTCGAGGGTGTGGTCGGCGAGGGCCTCGCGGCGGCGGGCGCCGAGTTGGTCCTCGCTCCAGCGGAGGGTCTCCAGCAGCAGCTGGTCCTTGCTGCCGAAGTAGTAGAGCAGGTGTCCGGCGCTCATCTGGAGCTGTTTGCCGAGCCCGGCCATGGTGAGCTTGGCGAGCCCGTGTTCGGCGATCGCGGCCCGGGCGGTGGCGAAGACCTCCTCGCGGGGGCGGGCCGGCCGGCGCGGGCGGGGGTCGGCCATGTGGGGTTCTCCTCGGTGGGCCTGAGCGCGGGAAGGCGGCGCGGAACGCGGGAAGGCGGCCCGGGCGGGGGCGTACGGCCCCCGCCCGGGCGGGGCGTCAGAGCGCCTTCGGCTGCTGCTGGGTGATGCAGTGGATGCCGCCGCCGTTGGCGAAGATCTCGCGGGCGTCGACGAGTTCGACGGTGCGGCCCGGGTAGGCCTCGGCGAGGATCGCGGCGGCCTCCTGGTCGCGCGGGTCGTCGAAGGCGCACAGGACGACGGCGCCGTTGGCCACGTAGTGGTTGATGTAGGAGTAGTCGACCGGCTCGCCGTCCTCGTCCAGCAGGACGGTGGGGGCGGGCAGTTCGAGGACCTCCAGCGGCCGGCCCTGGGCGTCGGTGGAGGCGCGCAGCACGGCGACCAGTTCGCGGCAGACCTCGTGGTCCGGGTGCGAGGGGTCGGGCTGGACGTGGGCGACCACGACGCCGGGGCGTACGAAGGAGGCGACGATGTCGATGTGCCCGCGGGTGCCGAACTCGTCGTAGTCGCGGGTGAGTCCGCGCGGCAGCCAGATCGCCTTGGTGGTGCCGAGGAAGGCGTGCAGCTCGGCCTCGACCTCCTCCTTGGTCCAGGTCGCGTTGCGGCCCTCGCCGAGCTGGACGGTCTCGGTGACGAGGACCGTGCCCTCGCCGTCGACGTGGATGCCGCCGCCCTCGTTGATCAGCCGGGAGGCGAAGCGCCGGACGTCCGTCAGTTCGCTGATGTGCTCGGCGATGTGCTGGTCCTTGTCCCAGCGGGCCCAGGACTGGGCGCCCCAGCCGTTGAAGATCCAGTCGGTGGCGGCCAGCGAGCCCTTGCCGTCGATCAGGAAGGAGGGGCCGATGTCGCGCATCCACGCGTCGTTCAGCGGGCGCTCGACGATCTCGACCTTCTCGGAGACGTACGTGCGCGCCTGCTCGGTCTCGCCGGTGTTGACGATCAGCGTCACCGGCTCGTACCGGACGATGGTGTCGGCGACGGCGGCCCAGGCCTGGCGGGCGGCGTGCAGCTGCTCGGGGCCGTCGAAGGTGGGGTTGGTGGTGGGGAAGGCCATCCAGGTGCGGTCGTGCGGGTGCCACTCGGCGGGCATCCGGTAGCCGAGGGAGGCGGGCGTGGCGGTGGTCATCGTGGAGTCCTAAGCGGTCAGAGGAAGTAGAGGCGGCTGAGGGAGACGCTGTCGGCGGGTTCGGAGCGCAGCGGCGAGCCGTCCAGGGAGACCAGGCCGGTCTCGGTGACCTCGACGTGGCCGATGCGGGCGTTGCGCACCATGTCGCGCGGTCCGATGCCGCGGGTGTTCCGCACGCCGACCCGGCGGCGGCGGGTGGGCAGCCCGTCGGCGGCCTGGTCGAGGTAGGCGCCGTCGGCGGCGGCCTGGGCGACGAAGGCCACCGAGATGTCGGCGGCGGTCGCGCCGTGGGCGCCGAACTGCGGTCCCAGGACGAGCGGTTCGCAGCGGTCGGTGGAGGCGTTGGGGTCGCCGACCACGCCGTAGGCGGGGAAGCCGGCCTTGAGGACCAGCTGGGGCTTGGCGCCGAAGTGGTCGGGGCGCCACAGCACGATGTCGGCGAGCTTGCCGATCTCGATGGAGCCGACCTCGTGGGAGAGGCCGTGGGCGATGGCCGGGTTGATGGTGAGCTTGGCGATGTAGCGCAGCACGCGCTCGTTGTCGTCGCCGCTCTCCGTCGTCCCGTACGAGCCGGCGCCGTCGAGCGGGCCGCGTTCGGCCTTCATCTTCCCGGCCATGGCGAAGGTGCGGCGCACGGTCTCGCCGGCCCGGCCCATGCCCTGGGCGTCGGAGGAGGTGATGCCGATGACTCCGAGGTCGTGCAGCACGTCCTCGGCGCCCATGGTGCCGGCCCGGATGCGGTCGCGGGCCATCGCGGCGTCGCCGGGCAGGTCGGGCTTGAGGTCGTGGGCGGAGACGATCATGTCGTAGTGCTCGCCGAGCGCGTCCCGCCCGAACGGCAGCGTCGGGTTGGTGGAGGAGCCGATGACGTTCGGCACGCCCGCCATCTTCAGCACGTTGGGGACGTGTCCGCCGCCGCAGCCCTCGATGTGGAAGGCGTGGATGGTCCGGCCGTCGAGGACCTTGAGGGTGTCCTCGACGGAGAGGCACTCGTTCAGCCCGTCGGTGTGCAGGGCGACCTGGACGTCGTACTCCTCGGCGACCCGCAGCGCGGTGTCCAGGGCGCGGGTGTGCGCGCCCATGTCCTCGTGCACCTTGAAGCCGGACGCGCCGCCCTCGGCCAGCGCCTCGATCAGCGGGGCCTCGTCGGAGGACGAACCGCGGCCCAGGAAGCCGATGTTGACGGGCCAGGCGTCGAAGGAGTTGAAGGCGTGCCGCAGCGCCCAGGGGGAGTTGACGCCGACGCCCCAGACCGGGCCGAACTCCTGGCCGATGATGGTGGTGACGCCGGAGGCCAGCGAGGCCTCCATGATCCGCGGCGAGAGCAGGTGGACGTGGGTGTCGACGGCGCCGGCGGTGGCGATCAGGCCCTCGCCGGAGACGATCGTGGTGCCGGTGCCGACGACCACGTCGACGCCGTCGAGGGTGTCGGGGTTGCCGGCCCGCCCGATCGAGGCGATCCGGCCGCCGATCAGGCCGATCGAGGTCTTGCGGACGCCCTGGACCGCGTCGATCACCAGCACGTTGCTGATCACCACGTCGCAGGTGTCGCGGACGGCGGCGGGCTTGAGGTGCAGGCCGTCCCGGGCGGTCTTGCCGAAGCCGGCCAGGAACTCGTCGCCGGGCGCCTGGGAGTCGGACTCGACCCGGACGATCAGTCCGCTGTCGCCGAGCCGGACCCGGTCCCCGGCGCGCGGGCCGTGCACGGCGATGTAGTCGTGCGGGGTGATCGCGCTCACGAGGGCACCTCCGCGTCGTCGAAGCCGGTCAGGTAGCCGGTCGCGC
This sequence comes from Kitasatospora sp. SC0581, assembly GCF_048159585.1. NCBI lineage: Bacteria > Bacillati > Actinomycetota > Actinomycetes > Kitasatosporales > Streptomycetaceae > Kitasatospora > Kitasatospora sp. SC0581. The sequence continues at coordinate 627,308 of NZ_JBLRWA010000002.1, forward strand.
GGGCCTTCGCCAGGGCGGCCTCCTTCGCGCCGGGCGCGTCCAGCGGCCCGTCCACGAGCCCCGCGAAGCCGATCGCGACCCGCTCTCCGCCGATCGGCACCAGGCCGACCTCGACGGTGGCGCCCGGGTCGAAGCGCACCGAGGAGCCGGCCGGCACGGCCAGGTGGGTGCCGTAGGCGGCGGCCCGGTCGAAGGCCAGCCGGGGGTTGGCCTCGAAGAAGTGGAAGTGCGAGGTGACCGAGATCGGCACCCCGGAGGTGTTGTGCACGGGGAGCAGCAGCGTCTCCTCGACCGGGTCGTAGCCGGCGCCGTCGCCGATCAGCGCGCCGCCGGGGGCGTCGTCGCCGAGCGAGCCGGCGCCCTTGAACGGGTCGGTGACGACGGCGAGGCGGGTGCCGTCCTCGAAGACGGCCTCGACCTGGACGACGGTGACCACGTCCGGTACGCCGGGCAGCACCTCGTCGGCGGTGAGCACGGAGCGGCCGGCCTCGATGGCCTCGGCCAGGCGGCGGCCGTCGCGGGCGGCCTCGCAGACGGTGTCCGCGATCAGGGCGGTGGCCTCGGGGATGTTGAGGCGCACGCCCCGGGCGCGGCGGGCGCGGGCCAGTTCGGCTGCCGTGAAGATCAGCAGCCGGTCCCGCTCGGTGGGGGTCAGTCGCACGGTTCCTCGCTCGCGGTCGCCGGGGACGGGGGTCTGCTCGGGGCCTCGGGGCTGTCGGGGTCGATGTTAGAACGACGTTCAAACACCTCGGGGTCATTGAACCCGCAGCGGGCCGCCCTGTCCAGCGTTGCCGCTCCGCGGGCGTTCGGCCCGCCGGGCGGGGGACGGGGGTGAGCGGGCGGGAGCGGGGGGCGGGGGCGAAGAGGTCCGGGTGGGCCGGTGCCCGGACCCCGGCGCGCGGCGGGAGCGGGGCGGGGGGCGCGTGGTCGGGCGCACGGTCGGTACGGGCGCCGGGTGTGCGCGGGATCGGGTGGGGGCTCCTTCGAAAACAGCCTCTGCGCTTCGCAAACCTGTCCGGCGCGGGCAGTTGGATCACGCGAACCACCCCGTGCCCCTTTCACCCCACGTGATCGGACGCACACTGTTGCAAACGCCGTCAACTGGGCATGAGGATGAGTGGTCAGAACGAGGGGGCCACCCGGCCGGCGGGGGATCCGGAGGCGGGGGCCCGGATTTCAGGGCGGGGGCATGTGTTGATGGACGGTCAGTCGCGATTCCCGCGGCAGCGGACGAGTTCCGGCGACGCCTACCGGTCCGGGCCGGTCCAGGCGCCGGTCGCCGGCACCGGGACGACCCTGCCGGGTGCGCCGGCACCGGGGTGTGCCGTGCACCGGAGACTGCACCTCACGCTCGATCCGGCGGATCTCGTCGGGGTGGGCGCGGTGCGGCGGCGGTTGCGCTCGGCGCTGAGCCACTGGGGGGTGCCGGAGCTGTCCGACACCGCCGAGCTGCTCTCCTCCGAGCTGGTCACCAACGCGCTGCTGCACACGGGCAAGGGCGCGGTGTTCGACGCGGAGCTCGGGTCGGACCACCGGCTGCGCATCGAGGTGCAGGACGGCACCAGCAGACTGCCCGGGCGGCGGCGCGATCCGGAGGGCGAGTACGCGACCTCGGGGCGCGGCCTGCTGCTGGTGGAGGCGCTCGCGGACTCCTGGGGCGTGCAGCTGCGCGGTGACGGCAAGGTCACCTGGTTCGAGCTCGCCATGCCCTGAGTCCCGCCTCCGGGCGGCGTGCTCCGGGCCGTGTGTTCCGGGTCGGCGGCAGGACGTACGATTGTTCGCCGTCGATTGATTCGCTGTCGAAGGAAGCCCAGAACAGAAGGCGGAACGGAAGATTTCCGGCCCGTTGGCATTGCCGCTCGGCCGAACATTGGCCAGGATGGTGGGAATGTGTGTCCACGTGCGGGAAGCAGCGGGGAGACCGAACCTCGACTGGCGACCGTCCGTCGCACCGTCCTATCCAGCACGACCCATCACAACGCCACGCGGCCCGTCCGGACGGTCGGCGCGGTCCGCCACGGCAGCGGCAGGAGCAGCATGCCCACTGAGCCCGAGTCGCCGGGGCCGGCGCTTCCTCCCGGCGCGGCGCCCGTCGTCGAGCCGCGAACGGTGGCGCCGCGAGCCGTAGAGCCGAGGACCGTGGAGCCGCGCACCGCCCGGCCGAGAGCCGTCGAGCCGCGTGTCGCCGAGCAGCCGGGCTCCCCGGAGCCGCGCACCTCCGGGCAGCCCGCCGCCGGCCCCACCACCACCGGGACGGGCCGGGCCCGGCCGCCCGCCCAGTCCTCGCGCCGCGGCTCCGCGGTGCGCCCGTCCCCGAGCCTCGCCGCCGCCCGGCTGGCGCCCGTGCTGTCGGGCGGCCTGCCGCCGTCCTCCGCGGACACCATGCCGGACTGGCTGGAGCCCGCGATGGCGGCCAACGGCATCGGCTCCTTCGACTGGGACATCCGCCGCGACGTCCTGGAGGGCGACCAGCGGGCCTGTGCGATCGTCGGACTGGACGCCCTGGGGCAGAGCCGCTTCGACCGTACGGCCGCCTCCTTCCTGGCCATGCTGCACCCCGAGGACGCGCCCGTGGTGCGCCGCCGGGTCGAGCGCGCGGTGTCCGAGCTGGGCCAGTGCGGCGCCTACTACCGGACGGTCGGGGCGAACGGCGGCATGCGCGCGGTGCGCTTCCGCGGCCGGGTGCTCGCCGACGCCTTCGGCCGGGCCTCCCGGATGGTCGGCTTCGTCTGGGACGCCACCGTCGAGCTGCACAAGCGGGACCACGCCGACCGGATGGCCCTGCTGCGCGAGGAGCGCTCCCGGTTCATCAAGGAGGCGGCGCGCGCCCTCTCCGAAGCCGTCACCGTGCGTGACGTGGCCCGGGTGTTCACCGAGCTGCCGCTGCCCGGACTGCCGCCGGACGGCCTGGTGCTGGCCTCCTTCGAGGCCGGACGGGCGCAGATCCTCGGCGCCTCCGGCTACCGCTCCGACTCGCTGGCGGTCTGGGACCGCACCGTGCTGCCGCCCGGCCACCCGGCCGCCGAGGCGCTGCGCCACCGTGCGCCGGTCTTCGTCTCGACCCGCGAGGACTTCCGCGACGGCTACCCCGAGGTGTGGGAGCAGACCAGCCGCACCGGCCGGGGCTCCTGGGCGTACCTGCCGCTGGTGGCCAGCGGCCGGGCGATCGGCGTCTGCGTGGTCAGCTTCGACGACGAGCGCGAGCTGGACGCCGACGAGCGCACCCTGCTGACCACCCTGGGCGGGCTGGTCGCCCAGTCGCTGGCCCGGGCCCGGCTGCACGACGCCGAGCACGAGCTCGCGGCCGGCCTCCAGCGGGTGATGCTGCCGCGCACCGTCCCGTCCGTCCCGGGCGTGACCACCGCCGTGCGCTACATCGCGGCCGGCTCCGGCCTCCAGATCGGCGGCGACTGGTACGACGTGGTGCCGCTGCCCGGCGGACACGTCGGCCTGGTGATCGGCGACGTCCAGGGCCACGACGTGCACGCCGCCGGGATCATGGGCCAGCTGCGGATCGCGCTGCGCGCCTACGCGGCCGAGGGCCACCCGCCCGCCGCCGTGATGGCCCGCGCCTCCCGCTTCCTCGCCGACCTGGACACCGACCACTTCGCGACCTGCACCTACGCCGAGGTCAACGTGGACTACGGCGTGGTCTACGCCGTCCGGGCCGGTCACCTCGACCCGCTGGTGCGCCGCGCGGACGGCACCGCCGCCGTGGTGCCGGTGGCCGGCGGGCTGCCGCTGGGCATCGACCCGGACCAGGAGTACCGGGTCACCCGGTTCAGCCTGGACCCGGGCGAGACGGTGCTGCTCTGCACCGACGGCCTGGTCGAGGCGCGCGGCATGGACCTGGACGAGGGCATCGCCCGGCTCGCCCGGGCGCTCGCCCGCCCGCTGCCGGACGCCGGGCAGGCCGCCCGCGACCCGCTGGAGGAGCTGGCCGAGCGGATCGCCTCCCAGGCCGCCGACTCCAGCGAGCGCGAGGACGACATAGCGCTGCTGCTCCTGCGCTGGGACGGCCCGGCCGGCGGGCTGGCCGCCCAGCAGCTGCGCCGCCGGATCGGCCAGGCCGACCTGGCGCGGGTCGCCGAGGTCCGGGCCGAGCTGCGCGACGCGCTGCGCCGCTGGGGCGTGGCCGAGTTCATCGACACCGCCGAGCTGCTCTCCTCCGAGCTGGTCACCAACGCGATCCGGCACACCGACCGGGACGCCATGTTCACCGCCCGGCTCTACCGGGAGCCGGAGGCGGACGGTGGCCGGGCCCGGCTGCGGGTCGAGGTGGAGGACGAGTCGGACCTCTGGCCGACCCGCCGGACGCCGGGGGAGCAGGCCTCCTCCGGGCGGGGTCTGATGCTGGTCGAGGCACTCGCGGACTCCTGGGGCGTGGAGCCGCGCGGCTCCGGCAAGCGGATGTGGTTCGAGCTCAGCGGGACGTCGGCGGCCTGAGCCCCAGGCCCGGTCTCCGGCCCCCGGGGGCGTCGGGGCGCCGACGGGGGAGCGGTCAGCCGAACTGCTGCTCCAGGTCCTTCAGTTTGCGTTCCATCTCGTCCAGCCGGGGCAGCGTGACGGTGTCCTCCTCCAGGGTGAGGTCGATGGTGCGCCGCTCCGGACGGGCCGGCAGGCCCGGCTGGACGACCGTGCCCTCGGCCGGTTCCACCTCGCGCGGACCGGCGGGGCGCTCCACCTCGGGACGCTCGGCCCCGACGCGCTCCGCCGGCACCCGTTCCGTCGACACCCGCTCCGTCGAGACGCGTTCCACCCCGGGGCGGTCCGTCGCGGCGGCCGTCGCGGGCTCCGCGCCGGACCCCAGCCGCCGCGCGGTGCCGCCACCGCGCCGCCAGGCGCTGTGGGAGCGGTTGATCGCCCGGATCTCGGCCCGTTCCCGGCGCCCGGCCAGCTTGCGGCGCTGCTTCTCGTCGGCGCGCTCCCGCTTGTCGTCGCGCACCTCCTCGACCGCCTCGTCCAGGCTGCGGACGTTCTCCAGCAGCATCAGCGACCAGGCCGCGTAGGTCTCGCGCGGGGCGCGCAGCCAGCGGACGATGCGGATCTGCGGCAGCGGGCGCGGCACCAGGCCCTGCTCGCGCAGCGCGGCCCGGCGGGTCTGCTTGAGCGCCCGGTCGAACAGGATCGCCGCGGAGAGGGACATGCCGGAGAAGAACTGCGGGGCGCCGGCGTGGGTCAGGCCGCGCGGGGCGTGCACCCAGTTGAACCAGGCCGAGGCGCCGGCGAAGAGCCAGACCAGCAGCCGGGAGCCGAGCGCCGCGTCGCCGTGGCTGGCCTCGCGGACGGCGAGCACCGAGCAGAACATCGCGGCGCCGTCCAGGCCGAACGGGACGAGGTACTCCCAGCCGCCGGACAGGCCCAGGTTCTGCACGCCGAAGCCGACCAGGCCGTGGAAGGAGAGGGCGGCCGCGACGCCCGCGCAGCAGAACAACAGGGTGTAGGAGGCGCCGCCGTACAGGGATTCCTTGCGGCGGCGCCGTTCCTCGGAGCGTTCCCAGGAATCCGTGCCGGCGGTGGAGGAGGCGGACCCCCGGCTGCGGAGCAGGGCCACCAGGAGTGCGCTGACCAGCAGCCCCACGACCACGGTGATCGCCCATCCGAGCGGTATGTCGGACAATTTCATCGCCGAAACCAGCCTCGCTTTCCTGCGTCGCTTTTCTGCGTCGTGACGGCGGGGACCATCATGGCGGACGCGCGGCGAGGAAATGGCCGATTCGCCGTCAATGCGCTGAGGAGAGGGATTTCTGACCCGGTTACCATCGCATTGTCATGCGAATATGAAGCGGGCTTTTCCCGGAATCGCGGGCTTTTCGGACCTGATATCGGACAGGTTTTCGTCAACGCCGCGTGACGCGCGGACAGCCGCCGCACATGTCCTTCGGATCGGCGGTGTAGACGAGGCAGCAGCTGGCCCGGGACCGCTCCAGGGCCGGAGTGCCACCCCCGCCGGGCGCCGGGGGCGTGAATCCGGCGCCCGGGATGAAGGGGGCCGGGGCCGGAGCGGGGCGGTCGCCCGCGCCGGGCGTGCGCGCGGGGTCGGGGGGCCCGCCGGGCGCCAGCAGCGCGGACAGTTCGGCGCGCGCCCGCTCCTGCTCCCCGAGCAGCCCGCCCGCGTAGCAGAGCCCCTCCACCACCGCGTCGGTGGCCATCGCCCACAGCACCCGGGGCCCGCGCCGCGCCTCCGGGCCGAAGGCGGTGAGCACCGGGGCCAGGAAGGCGCCCAGCGCGGACCGCAGGGCGGCGGCCAGCGCCGCCTCGTCCGGCACCGTCCGGGCCCACTCCGGGCCGACGGCCGTCCCGGGCTTCGAACCCGCCCCCGACCCGGCCGCCGGGTCGTCCGGAAGGCAGGCGAACTCGGCCGGGCGGACGGTCAGTTCGACCGCGTCGGGGCGCCGGCGCAGCGCGACGTCCCCGAGGCCGAGCAGCGGGACGCGCCGCTCCAGGAACCACGGCAGCGTGAACAGCAGTGAGACCGGCCAGACGAAGCGGTGCAGCCCGAAGCCGGCCGCGACGTCCGGGCGCAGCGGCTGCCCGTAGCGGGCGAGGCCCTGCCGGGCGTCGTGGGCGATCAGCTCGCGCACCGCCTCGGGGCGGGCGGCGAGGTCGGCGACGGGCAGCCAGCCGCTGCCGCGCCGGGGCGGTGCGCAGCGCACCGTCAGGACGGGGGTGAGTCCGGACAGCCGGTGGTACGAGGGGGCGCCCGGGGCGGTGGGGGCGGGGGTGCGCGCCCCGGTGGCGCGGGGGACGCGCGGCCTGGGGCCGGGCCGGGTGCTGCTCGCGGTCATGGACGGCCCCATCGGGTCGACCGGGGCGCCCATGGTCCGCCCGGCGGTGCCCGGCCGGGTGGTGGCGGCGCCGGACGCGGCCGGACCGGGGCATGGCGGTGCCCGGGGAACGGCAAGGCGACCTGGCCGGGGTACTGCTCCCCCCGGCCAGGTTAGCCTCACCTTAGCTGATCGTCCCCCCGGTCTCGCTGGTGATGCGCCCGTCCGGGGGAGCACCGGTTGTGCGGAGGGCGTTCAGCTGGCGCGCGAGCCAGACCGGCACGCCGCCCAGGGCGTCCACCAGCCGGGTCGCCTCGGCCCGCAGCCGCGCGGCCTCGGGCGGCTCGGACACCTCGGCGAGCGCCGCGAGCGCCGGCGCCACCCCCACCGTGAAGCCGAGTTGCTCGCGCAGCCGCAGGGAGGCGTCGAAGCCCTCCCGGGCGTTCCCGCGCTCCCCGCGCGAGAGCGCCAGCGCGGCCAGGTGCCGCCAGGTGTACGAGCGCAGTAGTTCGTCCCCGCGTTCGCCGGCGCCCTCGTGCGCCCGCCGGTAGGCGATCCAGGCGGCGCTGCGGTCGCGCAGCAGGTTCTCGGCGACCAGTCCGCGCCGGAAGTCCAGCAGCGGGCGGCCCGGGGCGTCCGGCGGCAGCAGGGCCGAGGTGCGGCCGAGCGCCGCCTGTGCCTCGTCCAGCCGGTCGCGCGGGCCGAGGACGCTCGCCACGTACGCGAGGAAGCCGCGGGCGCAGGCGGCGGCCGCGCGCTGCTCGGTGCCGGAGGCCAGGGCCTCCGCCAGGCGCAGCGCCTGTTCCGCCTGGGTCCAGTTCGCGGCGGTGAACAGGCATTGCTCGATGAGGAGTTCGGCCCGCCCCAGGGCCGCGTCCGGGTCGTGCTCGGCGGTCGGTCGCAATAGTTCGGCGGCCTCCTGCCAGCACCCCCGGGACCTCAGCCGCCACACGGTGTCACCCGGCTCCTCCGCTGCCGCCCGCCCCCGCCCCTCCGGGTTGCTCGGGTCCCATCCGTGCTCCGACAACGCCACCTCCTTGTGTGCGCCATCCGGCATGGGCACGGACCTGCCCCTGAGGCCCTGTCGCCACGACCCGCACGCATGGCGACGACAGGGCGAAAGGCCCGCGCTGTGGCGGCAATTCAACACGGGGGTGAGCTTGTGCACCAGATCACGAGCGAAGGTTGTTGCTTTTGGAAGAGAAATGATCTAGGGGTGCGCGAGGGAAAGGGGCCGGAGGGGGCCGGTGGGGCGGCCCGGCGGGGCCGCCCGGTGGGTCAGGAGGTCCAGCCGGTCTCCATCAGGGCCTCGGCGGCGCCGTTCGCGGGCTGCGGCACGCCCGCCAGGTCCAGGCTGAACAGGGCCACCAGCAGCTGTTCGCCGCGCACGGTGGCCTGGTGCGAATAGCCCGCGAGGGTGAACATCGCGGCGGCCATCTCCTCGGCGTGCAGGGTCTGGAGCCAGAGGCACTCGACCGACTTCACGTCGGCGGGCTCGGTCCAGGTGTCCACCTGGGCGACCATCCGGCCGCCCAGCAGGGTGACCCCGTCGCGCTCCTGGGACTCGGTGAGCTCCAGGTCGTCGAAGCCGAGCCACTCCAGGTAGCGGGCGGCGGTGAACACCGCGTCCTGCGAGGTGCGCACCGGGTGCGGACGGAACGGCGCGCGGTGGCGGAACGGGCGGGAGCGGCCGGTCGGGGACGGTGCGGGCGGGGCCGGGGCGGGCGCGTTCGCCGGGTGGGCCGGGAGCGGGCGGGCGGCCTGCGGGCCGGGGGCGGCGAGCGGGGCGGCGGTGCCGGTGCCCAGGCGGGTGGCGCGGTCCACCGGCAGCCGGACGGTGGCGCCGCAGTTGCAGGTGAACTCGGGCTGCGGCCACTGGTCGGAGCGGCCGCAGTGCGGGCAGCGCATGCTCAGCCAGGAGTCCTCCCAGGACCGGAAGCGCACCTGCACCGGCACTCCGCCGCGCAGCAGCGGCACCTTGAGCGAGGCCCCGCACGGACAGGGGAGGGAGGGCGGTTCGTAGAGGTGCTCGCGGCGGCAGGCGGGGCAGCGGATCGCCCGGGCGCCACCGCCGGGCCCCGTCCGAGCGGGGTCGTGTCCGGTGAAGTCGTCGGGCAGTCCGGCCATCGCGGGCTCCGTCCGTCGGTGTCGGGTGGGTGGGACGTCTCCCATGCTCCCCGAAATGTCCGGCGCAGGACGCGGAATGGGGCAATCCTCAGGGACGGATCAGGGGATCCTGCCTGCTCGGGTAGGGAAGGAATCCTTCCGGAGGGGGATGCCCGGCGCGGCGGACCGGGACGTTCAGTCGGCGGACCAGCGGGCCAGGTCGGCGGGGGTGTCGAGGTCGTCCGGGGCGGCGACGTCGGCGCACTCGACCAGGACGAGCTCCGCCGCGTGCGCCGCCAGCAGGGCGCGGGCCCCGGCGTCGCCGCGGGCGCCCGCCGCCGCCTCGGCGAAGTGCCGGGCGCCGATCAGCACCGGGTGTCCGCGCCGCCCCTCGTAGGCCGCCGCGGCCAGTTCGGCGCCCGCCCGGTGGGCGGCCAGCAGCCGGGCCACCGCGGCCGGGGTGACGCCGGGGGTGTCCACCAGCATCACCAGTGCCGCCGAGGCGTGCGGCGGCAGCGCGGCCAGGCCGGCCCGCAGCGAGGAGCCCATGCCCTGCGCCCAGTCCGGGTTGCCGACCAGTCGGCAGCCCGGCAGGTGCGCGGTGGCCCGGACCCGTTCGCCCGCCGCGCCCAGCACGACCGTGACCTCCGTGCAGCCGCCGGCCCGGACCACCGCCACCGCGTGCTCCACCAGCGGCCGGCCCCGGTACCTGAGCAGCGCCTTGGGCCGCCCGCCGAGGCGCCGCCCGCCGCCGGCGGCGAGGACCAGGGCGGCGACCGGGCCCGGTCCGGCGGGTGTCGGCGCTGTCTGCATGGGGCCAGCCTGCCCGGTCGGGGCCGGGGCGCGCATTGTGGGAAGTTACAAGCGGAGGCGGTGCGCGGCGGCCGCGCACCGGCGGTTCGGCCGCTGGCCGGGGCGGGCCCGGCCCGCCTGTACTGGGCCGATGAACACGGCCCCGTACAACCCCGCCCCGCGCACCACGCCTCCGCGCACCACGCCTCCGTACGACACCGAGGCCCGCGACCCCGCCCCGCCCCCGCTGGTGGACCGCTTCGGCCGGGTCCACACCGATCTGCGGGTCTCGCTGACCGACCGCTGCAACCTGCGCTGCACCTACTGCATGCCGGCGGAGGGGCTGCCCTGGCTCGGGCGCGCCGGGCTGCTGGGGGACGACGAGGTGGTCCGGCTGGTGCGGATCGCGGTGGAGCGGCTGGGGGTGCGGTCGGTCCGGCTGACGGGCGGGGAGCCGTTGCTGCGGCGGGGGTTGGCGGGGCTGGTCGGGCGGATCGCCCCGCTGGGGGCCGAGGTGTCGTTGACCACGAACGGGATCGGGCTGGCGCGCGCGGCGGCCGGGCTGGCGGCGGCGGGGCTGGGGCGGGTGAACGTCAGCCTGGACACGCTGCGTCCGGAGCGCTTCGCCGCGATCACCCGCCGGGACCGCATCGGTGACGTGCTCGCGGGGCTGGCGGCGGCGAGGGCGGCCGGGCTGGGGCCGGTGAAGGTGAACGCGGTGCCGGTGCGCGGGGTCAACGACGACGAGATCGTGGAGCTGGTGGAGTTCGCCGTCGGGCACGGGTACCGGATGCGGTTCATCGAGTCCATGCCGCTGGACGCGCAAGGGGCGTGGGACCGTTCGGCGATGGTGACGGCGGCGGAGGTCCTGGCGGCGCTGGGGGAGCGGTTCGACCTCGTCCCCGTCGGCCGGTCCGGCAACGCCCCGGCGGAGGAGTGGCGGATCGCCGGTACGGACGCGGTCGTCGGCGTGATCGCCTCCGTCACCCGGCCGTTCTGCGGCGGCTGCGACCGGGTGCGGCTGACGGCGGACGGGCAGTTGCGCGCCTGTCTGTTCGCGACGGAGGAGTCGGACCTGCGGGCGCTGCTGCGCGGCGGGGCGGACGACGCGGCGATCGAGGCGGCCTGGCGGGCCGCGGTGGCGGGCAAGGGGCCCGGACACGCCGTCGGCAGCGCGGAGTTCGTCCGGCCCGACCGCCCGATGTCCGCCATCGGCGGCTGACGGCGCGGCCGGGGCTGGGGCCCGGAGCAGGGGGTGAGCGGGTGTGAGCTTCGACATGCTCGGCGGGATCGCGTGGCGTCGGCTTGACCTCCCCCCGGGCGGCTGGTCTGCTGGCTTGCCGTCAACCCGCCCCTGACCTCCGGAGTTCCCCGTGCCCGCCCGCCGCTCCACCCTGTCCGCCGCCACCGTGTTCCTGATATGCGCGCTCGCGCTGGTCGGCTGGCTGATCGGCGGCCGCGACCACAAGTCGACCGGCCCCAAGGCCAACGGCGGCACCGCCGCCGCCGGGGCCACCGGCACCAGCCCGCTGCAGAACCCGGACGGCACCAAGCCCGGCCTGGCGCCGCTGACCACCCCCGAGGAGCAGAAGGCCGGGCGGGACGTCATCGCCAAGGTCACCACCGCCGCCGTCGGCACCAAGGACGGCTACGACCGCAACGAGTTCGGCCCCGCCTGGACGGACAACGTCGAGGGCGTCCCGTTCGGCGGCAACAAGTGCGACACCCGCAACGACCTGCTGGCCCGCGACGGCACCGCCGTCGAGCACAAGGACGGCTCGGACTGCACGGTCACCGCGATGACCATCTGGGACCCGTACACCGGCAAGAGCGTCCAGTGGACCAAGCAGCAGGCCTCCAAGATCCAGATCGACCACGTGATGCCGCTCTCCTACGACTGGCAGATGGGCGCCAGCAAGTGGGACAAGGCCAAGCGCGTCCAGATCGCCAACGACCCGCTGAACCTGATCCCCGCCGACGGCTCGCAGAACGCCTCCAAGGGCGACTCCGGCCCGGCCTCCTGGCTGCCCGCCAACACCGAGATCCGCTGCTCCTACGCGGTGCGCTTCGCCCAGGTCTCGCTGAAGTACCAGCTGCCCGTCACCGAGGCCGACAAGAAGACCATGCTCCAGCTGTGCGGCGGCTGACGAAACGTCAATCCACGCTGTCGAAGGGCGGGCGCGGTGTGCCCCCGGTGACGGCCGGGCGCGGGCCGGGTGGTATTCGTGGGCGGTGGCCCCGATGATCTCCCCGCTCCCCCGGTCGGCCGGGCGCGCCGTGCCCGCCCTCGCCGCCGCCCTCGCCCTCGCGCTGTCGAGCGGCTGCACGGGCGCCGCCCGCCCGGCCGTCCGCCCGCCGCTGGACGAACGGGTCGCCGCCACCGCGGCCCCCGCCCTGCGCGCGCTCTACGACCAGCGGATCGACTGGCGGAGCTGCCCCGGCGAGGACGACGGCGACCAGGACGCGGCCGCCGTGCGGTGCGCCACCCTCAAGGTCCCGCTGGACTACGCCGACCCGGGCGGCCGCACCGTCGACGTCGCCCTCGCCAAGGTGCCCGCCGCCGACCCGAAGCGGCGGCTCGGCGCCCTGCTGCTCAACCCCGGTGGCCCCGGCAACTCCGGTGTCGACATGGTCCGTTGGGGCTGGCAGAGCTACCAGGGGCCGCTGCACGACCGGTACGACCTGGTCGGCTTCGACCCGCGCGGCGCCGGCGACACCACCCCCGTCCACTGCCTGGACGACCGCACCCGCGACCAGTGGAACGCCACGGACGACCCGGCCTACGACCACGCCCGGATCCTCGCCGAGGCCTGCCGCGCCCGGTACGCCGACCTGCTCCCGCACCTCGGCACCCGCGACACCGCCCGCGACCTCGACGTGCTGCGCGGCGCCCTCGGCGAACGCCGGCTGGACTTCCTCGGCTTCTCCTACGGCACCCACCTCGGCGCCCGCTACGCCGAGGAGTTCCCCGAGCGCACCGGCCGGCTCGTCCTCGACGGCGCCGTCGACCACAGCGCCCCCGCGGCGCGGCTCGGCATCGAAGCCGCCGTCGCCGCCGAGACCGGGCTCCGGGCCTTCGCCGCCGCCTGCGCCACCGAGGACGGGGCGGCCTGCCCGCTCGGCGCCGATCCGGCCGCCGCCCCGCAGCGCCTCGCCCGCTTCCTCGACGGCCTGCGCGACCACCCGCTGCGCGACGCCGACGGCCGGACCCTCACCGCCGCGCTCGGCTGGGTCGCCACCCTCGACGTGCTCTCCGACGGCCGCCGCTCCTGGCCCCGGCTGCGCGAGGCCCTCGAACCGGCCGTCACCCGGGGCGACGCCGACGGCCTGCTCGCCCTCGCCGACGGCGCCGACGGCCGCGGCGAGGACGGCCGCTACCGGACCCCGGCCGACGCCTTCGCCGCCATCTCCTGCGCGGACGGCCCGCCGCCGCCCACCGAGGCGGAACTGCGCCCGGCCCTCGCCGAACTCGCCGCCCGCGCCCCGCTGACCAGCGGGCACGACCCGGTCGGCACCCTGCTCGAAGCGGACTGCCGCCCCTGGCCGTACCGTCCGGCCGAGCCGCCGCGACCGGTCCGGGCGCCGGGCAGCGCCCCGCTCCTGGTGATCGGCTCCACCGCCGACCCGGTCACCCCGTACGCCTGGGCCGAGCGGCTCTCCGCCGGGTTGGAGCACGGCGTGCTGCTCACCCGGGAGGGCGACGGGCACACCGCGTACGACAAGAGCGGCTGCGTCCGGGCGGCCGTGACGGCGTTCCTGGTGGACGGGCGGCTGCCGGCGGCGGGCACCCGCTGCGGGTCGGACTGAGGGCGGCGGGGTCCGGCTGAGCGCGGAGGGCCGGCCGGGGACAGCGCGGAGGGGGCGTGCCGCTTTCGCGCGGCACGCCCCCTCCGGGGTCGCGGCCCCCCGGTCAGGAGGTGGGGGCCGTCAGGTCGTAGAAGGTGGTCGAGCCGATGGTCTTCGCGGTGAAGTGGGCGGTCACCCAGGACTCGATCTGGGCGGACTCGCTCTGCTGCCCGCCCTCGCCGCCCGCGCCGCCGCCGAAGCCGCGGCGGGAGCCGCCCGCGCCGATGAACCAGTGCACCTTGCCCTCCTGGACGTACTTCTGGAAGCCGGCCAGGGTCAGCGAGGGGTCGGTGCCGTTGAAGCCGCCGAGGGCCATCACCGGTTCGCCGGTGGCGAGTTGGTAGCCGGCCGCGGTCTGCGAGCCGATCGCGGCGGCCGCCCAGGTGTAGCGGTCGGCGTTCTCCTTGAGCATGGCGGCGACCTCGTCGGTCACCTTGGGGCCGTCGAGCAGGCCGCCCATGCCGCCGGGGGGCGGGCCGCCGGCCGTGCCGCCGGTGCTGTTCGTGCCGTCGGTGCCGGTGCCCTCGGGGTCCTGGGTGCCGGGGAGGCCGGTGCCGCCGCCGGTGCCGCGCTCGTGGCGGCCGTTGGCGCGGTCGCCGCCGTCGCCGGTGCCGCCGCCCGGGAAGCCCTGCCCGGGCGCGAAGCCCTGCTGACCGCCCTGACCGCCCTGACCGCCCGTGAAGCCCCCCTGGCCACCCGGAGCACCCGGGCCGCCCTGGCCGAACCAGTGCCCGTTGCCGTTGCCGCCCGGGAAGCCCTTGCCGCCCCGGTGCCCCATGCCGCCCGGCCCGGACCCGCCCTTCACGCCCGGCCCGGCGGTCACGATCGAGCCGGTGTGCGGGGAGTCCACGGTGTCCACCGCGTACGCGGCCGGACCGCCGAGCGCCGCCGCCAGGCCCACCAGGCCCGCCACCGAGGCGATCCGCGCGCCGGCCCGGCCGGAGACCCGCCCGACGAACGGCCCGGCCGCCAGCGCGGCCGCCGCGAGCAGTCCGCCGGCCAGCACCGCCCAGCGCAGCCACGGCAGGAAGCCGGAGCTGCGGCCGAGCAGCACGAACGCCCAGACCGCCGTCACCGCGAGCGTCCCGGCCAGCACCAGCGCCCAGGGCACCCGGTGCCGCGCCCGCCACAGCCCGTCCACGCCCATGCCGACCAGTGCCGCGACGGCCGGGGCCAGCGCCACCGTGTAGTACTGGTGGAAGATCCCGGACATGAAGCTGAAGACCAGCGCGGTGGAGAGCAGCCAGCCGCCCCAGACCAGGAAGGCCGCGCGGGCGGTGTCGGCGCGGCCGTAGCGGCGGGTCGCCCAGAGGCCGGCCAGCAGCAGGATCAGCGCGGCCGGCAGCAGCCAGGCGATCTGCCCGCCGATGTCGGTGCCGAACATCCGGGTCAGGCCGGTCTGGCCCCAGCCGCGGCCGCCGCCGGGAGCCGCGCCGCCCGGCAGGTCGACCCCGGCCGGCATCCGGGCGCCGCCGCCCACGCTGCCGCGCTCGTTGCCGTCGACCCGGCCGAGGCCGTTGTAGCCGAAGGTGAGCGAGAGGAAGCTGTTGTCCTGCGAGCCGCCGATGTACGGGCGGGCCGAGGCGGGCATCAGCTCGACGACCGCCACCCACCAGCCGCCCGAGACCAGCAGTGCCGCGCCCGCGAGCAGGGTCTGCCGCACCCGCCGCCAGAGGCCGGTGGGCGCCACCACCAGGTAGATCACCGCGAAGGCGGGCAGCACCAGGAAGGCCGCCAGGGTCTTGGTGAGGAAGGCGAGGCCGAACATCACCCCGGTGAACACCAGCCACCGGGTGCCCGCCGCCTCGACGGCCCGGACCATCCCGTACGCGGCCAGCGTCAGCAGCAGCACCAGCAGCGCGTCCGGGTTGTTGAAGCGGAACATCAGCGCCGCGACCGGGGTGAGCGCCAGCGCGGCGCCCGCCAGCAGGCCGCCGAGCGGGGAGAAGCGCCGGCGCACCGTCGCGTACAGCACGCCGACGGTGGCCGCGCCCATCAGCGCCTGCGGGGCCAGCACCGACCAGGAGGAGAGGCCGAAGATCCGCGCCGAGAGCGCCATCGGCCACAGCGAGGCCGGGGGCTTGTCGACGGTGATGAAGTTCGCCGCGTCCGAGGAGCCGAAGAAGAAGGCCTTCCAGCTCTGCGAGCCGGCCTGCACGGCGGCCGAGTAGAAGGAGTTGGCCCAGCCGGAGGCGCTCAGGCCCCACAGGTAGAGGACGGCGGTCGCGGCCAGCAGCGCCAGCAGGGCCGGGCGCACCCAGCGCGGGTCGTCAGCGCGCCCGCGCCAGGCGCGGGCGGGGAGGGTGCGCAGCCGGTCGGGCCAGCTGGCGAACCCCTTGGGGCCGGCGGGCGGCAGGGGCTGTTCGGGGAAGAGCGGCGCCGGGTCCGACCGGACCGGGTCCGGCCCCGGCACCTCCGGCGGCGGGTAGTGCGCGGCCTCGGGCCACGGTTCGCCGGCCGGAGGGGAGTAGCTGCTCGTGGTCATGCGCCATACCGTCGGTGGCGTGCCTGAGAGAACCGTGAGACGGGAGTGTGAGGCGCGTGTGATCTGGAACGTCAGGCGGATGGCGGTACGGCGAGGTGCTTGCCCAGCCACTCCAGGGCCGGGGGGATCTCCCTGGTCCAGGTGTGGAAGTTGTGGCCGGCGGTGTCCAGGGTGATGGAGGACATCGTGGTGGGGGCCTTGAAGGCCGCGATCATGGCCTTGGTCTCGTCGTAGTTGTTCTCGTCGTACGCGGTGGTCAGCAGCAGGTTGACCGGGGCGGGCGGCTGGTTCTTCAGCCGCCACAGCAGGTCGTTCTCCTGCTTCAGCCGGTCGTTGCCGCCGAACAGGTCGCCGGTGGTCGCGTCGTGGGCCGCGTCGTAGTAGCCGGAGAGCGCGACCGCCGAGCGGTAGGCGTCGGGCTTGCGCAGCGCGAACTTGAGCGCGCAGTAGCCGCCGGTGGAGTTGCCGATCACCGCCCGGCTGGCCGGGTCGGTGCCGATCCGGTAGGTGGTGGCGAGGGCCTTGGGCAGGTCGCTGGTGAAGAAGGTCTCCACCTGGGGGCCGTTCGGCACGTCCACGCACTCGGTGTCCCGGTCGCCGACCAGGGTGGGGCGGGTCATCACCAGGACGGTCGGCGGCAGCTTCTTCTGCTCGATCGCGTTCAGCGTGGACGCCGGGTACTGCATCAGCGAGATCAGCTTCTCCGGGGTGCCCGGGTAGCCGGTGAGCACCAGGGCCATCGGGAAGCGCTGCTTGGCGTAGTCCGGCTGGAAGTACTGCGGCGGCAGGTAGACGTACGCCTCGGTGGTCAGGCCGCTGCCGGCTCCTTTGACGTCGACCTTCTGGATCAGGCCGGAGCGCTCCGGGTCCGAGCCCTGCGCGGAGTAGAACTTCTGCTCGCCGGTGACGGCGACCCCGGAGGCGTTGGGCTGGTGGTCGACCACCGTGCCGAGCCCGCCGCTGGTGCCGAGCAGGTCCGTCCAGGAGCTGTAGAAGCCGAAGTAGCTGTTGGCGATCAGGCCCATCGCGGCCAGCACCGACACCTGGGTGGCCAGGAACGCCCCGAGCCGGCCCAGCCACGCCTTCCAGCCCTTCCCGCCGAACCGCGGCCAGAGCCACATGGTGGCGGCGAAGACGGCGATCGCGAGGAGCGAGGCGATGATCTGGAGGGGGAGTCCGGTGAGACTGAGCACGGGCCCGATCGTAGTTGACCTCCGGAGACGGCCTCGGAGGGCCCCTCGGAGGTGACCGCCGGGTAATGGGTTGACGGGGTCGTTCGTGCTCGGGACCATGTGTGACCGCACGGCTGCGCGGTGTGCGCGCGGTCCGGCTACCCGGGGGTGGGGCATGAGGTTCACGGGGTCCGAGAGGTTCGTGGGGAAGGCCGCTCTGGCCGTCGGCACGGCGCTGGTGCTGGCGGCCTGCTCCGGTGGCGGGGGCGGTGGTTCGGCGGGCGGCTCGTCCGCGCCCGGGGCGGCGGGGACGGGGGTCTCGGCGAAGCCGACCGCGACGCCGACGCCGACCCCGACCCGGGCGCCGTACGGCCCGGTGCTCAGCGCGAGCGTCGACCCGGTCACCGTCGCGCTCGCCCAGGTGGCCGGCGCCAAGGACCTGGGCGACCTCGACACCGTGCTCGGCGGCATCGTCACCAGCGCGCAGGGCGCCGCCAAGTCCCTGAGCGTGGCGGACGAGCCGGCCGGGGTGACGGCGGCGCGGAAGGAACTGGTGGCGGCGCTGACCTCGCTCGCCACCGACGCCGGCAAGGTCCGCAGCGACATCAAGTTCCACGACGTCTGCGCGCTGAGCTCGGCCGAGGCCGAACTGGGCGCCTCCCAGGGGCTGGCGGCGGTGTCGGCGGCCCTCGTCACGATGACCGCGGCCGGCTACCAGACCACCTTCGCCGTCCCGCCGCTGCCCCAGCAGCAGTCCCGCGCGCTGGACAACGGCACCATGGTCCGGAAGGGGAAGCTGCGCGGCGAGGGCGTGTTCAAGGTCGAGAACGGCGGCAAGGTGGACGCCGTGGTGTCGCTCGCGCTGAACGGCAAGGCCGTGCACTCGGTGTTCGTCGGCAAGGGGCAGCACGCCAGTGTCGACGGCGTGGAGGACGGGACGTACGAGGTCTACGTCTCCGGCGGTGCGGACTGGGACTCCGACGCCAAGGGCTTCACCCAGAACTGCCAGTTCACCAAGTTCGAGGACACCTTCCCGTTCGAGACCGGCCGGACCGCGACCTCCTGGGAGATCACCCTCCAGCCGGTGGCCGACGGCAACGCCAAGACCAACGACGTGGACCCGAACGCCTTCCCGCAGCCGTAGCCGTAGCCGCAACCGCGACCGCAGCCGCAGCCGTATCCACTGCCCCGGCCCGTAACGGGCATACCGGGACGGGTCGTTGCCGTCGGATGGCACGGCCCGTGCCGGGCAGTGGCGAGTTCGGTCACACTCCTTGACCTCTTGAAGTGGCCATGGCACTTTCATGCGGCGCGGGCGTCGGCGACCAGTCGTACACCCCGCGATCCCCCACAAGGAGAGCCATGTTCAAGAGACTTGTCGCGGTGGCCGGTACGAGTGCCGTCGTCGCGGGCGGGCTGGCCTTCGCCGCCGCCCCCGCGCACGCCGTCCAGGCGGCCGACCTGACGTCCACCATCGCCCTGAGCAACTGCTCGGCCTCGCTGGTCCGTTACCCCACCTCGGCGGCCGGCGACCGGGCGCTGATGCTCACCAACGGACACTGCCTGCCGACCATGCCCTCGGCCGGCCAGGTCATCCAGAACACCACCGCCAGCCGCAGCGGCACCCTGCTGGACGGCGCGGGCAACAGCCTGGGCACCGTCCAGGCCGACAAGCTGCTCTACGCGACCATGACCGGCACCGACGTCGCCCTCTACCAACTCACCGACACCTACGGGTCGATCAGCTCCAAGTACGGCGCCACCGCGCTGACGATCAGCGACGCCCACCCGACCGACGGCGCGTCGATGTACATACCCTCGTCGTACTGGAAGCAGGTCTGGAACTGCTCCGTCAACGGCTTCGTGCCGACCCTGCGCGAGGACGCCTGGACCTGGCACGACTCGCTGCGCTACAGCTCCGGCTGCAACACCACGCACGGCACCTCCGGCTCGCCGATCGTCGACTCCGCCAGCGGCCGGATCGTCGGCATCAACAACACCGGCAACGACGACGGCGGCATGTGCACCCTCAACAACCCGTGCGAGGTGGCCGCCGACGGCACCACCAAGGCCTACAAGGGCCAGAGTTACGGTGAGGAGACGTACTGGTTCACCACCTGCCTGAACTCCTCCACCCGGGCCATCGACCTCAACGTGGCCGGCTGCCTGCTCACCAAGCCGGCCGGCAGCGCCGTCTCGGTGACCAACCCGGGCAACCAGTCCACCGCCGTCGGCGGCGCGGTCAACCTCCAGATCAACGCCTCCGGTGGCACCGCCCCGCTGTCCTACGCCGCGAGCGGCCTGCCCGCCGGGCTGTCGATCAACGCCTCCACCGGCGCGATCACCGGCACCGTCTCCACGGCGGGCGGCTCCACCGTCACCGTCACCGTGACGGACGCCGCCGGCAAGTCGGCCTCCACCAGCTTCACCTGGGCCGTCTCCACCGGTGGCGGCGGCTGCACCCCGGCCCAGCTGCTGGGCAACGAGGGCTTCGAGTCGGGCACGGCCACGCCGTGGACGACGTCGAGCGGTGTGGTGGACAGCAGTGCCTCGCAGGCGGCCCACAGCGGCTCCTGGAAGGCGTGGCTGAACGGCTACGGCTCCACCCACTCGGACTCGCTGTCGCAGACGGTGAGCATCCCGGCCGGCTGCAAGGCGACGCTGAGCTTCTGGCTGCACATCGACACCGCCGAGTCGGGCACCACCGCGTACGACAAGCTGACCGTCTCGGTGAACGGCACCGCGCTGAAGACCTACTCCAACGTGGACGCCGCGGCCGGCTACCAGCAGCGCACCTTCGACCTGTCGGCCTACGCGGGCCAGACGGTCACCGTGAAGTTCGTCGGGACCGAGGACGCCTCGCTCCAGACCAGCTTCGTGATCGACGACACCTCCATCCAGACCAGCTGACGCCAACGCCCGGGCGCCGGTGGCCAGTTCGACGGCCACCGGCCCCCGGGCACGGGCACCGGCCTATGCTGGTGGGATGATCAAGCCGATTGAGCTGGTGATTTTCGACTGCGACGGCGTCCTGGTGGACAGCGAGGTGATCGCCGTCCGGGTGCTGGTGCGGCTCGGCGAGGAGTACGGCTGGCCGCTGACCGAGGCGGAGGCGATCGAGCTCTTCGTCGGACGGTCCGAGGCGGCCAACCGGGCCACGGTCACCGAACGGCTCGGCGGCGAGACGGCGACGGTGTGGAGCAAGCGCTTCGTCGAACTGCACGCCGAGGCGGTGGACGCCGGACTGACCCCCGTGGACGGCCTGCCGGAGGCGCTGGCCGCGATCACCCTGCGCACCTGTGTGGCCTCCAGCGGCACCCACGAGAAGATGCGCCACACCCTGGGCCGGACCGGCCTCCACGACCACTTCGCCGGGCGGATCTTCAGCGCCACCGAGGTCGAGCGCGGCAAACCCGCACCGGACCTCTTCCTGCACGCCGCCCGCTCGATGGGCGTCGACCCGGCCGCCTGCGTGGTGGTCGAGGACAGCCGCCCCGGCGTCGAGGCCGCCCGCGCCGCCGGGATGCGCGCACTCGGCTACGCGGGCGGCGTCACCGCCGCGGAACGGCTGGCCGGGCCGGGCACCGTGGTCTTCGACGACATGCGCGAGCTGCCCGCCCTGATCGCGGCGGGCGCGGTCCACCAGGGCTAGCGGCTCGCCCGGTGGCGCCCCGAGCGCTATATTGAACACGTTCAAACATGGCTCGGGGTTGGGGGGCGCATGGACGTTGGGGCGCGCAGGGTGATCACGTGTATGGCGACCTGGGGGGTGCTCCTGGTGGTGGTCGTCCTGCTGCCGTTCCTCCCCGGCCGCTGGGGGGAGCACGACCGTCAGCGGGCCCTCGCGCTCCTGTGGTGGCTGCTCGTGTTCATCGGCCCGTTCGTGACCTGCGCCCTCAACCGGCGGTGGATCCACGCCAACGAGCGGAAGCCCGGGGGAGCCGCGCGCCGAGCCTGACCCCGGGCCCCGGCGGCCGTCGGTCCGGCGGCAAATCGGTTGCCGGGCGCGGCCCGGGGCTGGCAGGGTCGGGCGCTATGGCCTCCTCCCACAAGTTGCACGCCGACGAACTGGACATCGACGAGGCGTTGGTGCGCCGGATGGTCGCCGAGTGCTTCCCGCAGTGGGCCGGTCTGTCGGTCGAGCCGGTGGAACCGGCCGGGACCAGCAACGCGATGTACCGGCTCGGGGCGGAGCTGGTGGTGCGCGTCCCGCGGATCCCCGGGGTGGTCGAGGAGATCGCCAAGGAGGACGTCTGGCTGCGGCGGCTGGCCCCGCGGCTGCCGGTCCCGGTGCCGGTCCCGCTGGCCGTGGGCGGACCGGTCGACGGCTGCCCCTGGCCCTGGTCGGTGCTGCGCTGGCTCGACGGCACCACACCGGTGCCCGGTCGGATCGCCGAACCCGGGGCGCTGGCCGGGGACTTGGCCGACTTCGTGACGGCCATCCGCCGGATCGACCCGACCGGTGCCCCGGCCGCCCACCGCAGCGAGTCGCTGGCCTCGCGGGACGCCGGGACCAGGACCTCGATCGCGGCCGTGGCGGACCTCGTCGACGCCCCCGCCGCGACCGCCGCCTGGGAGCGGGCCCTGGCGGCCCCCGCGCCCACCGGCCCGCCGGTCTGGCTCCACGGGGACCTCCAGCCCGGCAACCTGCTGGTGTCCCCGGACGGCCGGCTGAGCGCCGTCATCGACTTCGGCTGCGCGGGCCTCGGCGAACCGGCCGTCGACCTGATCCCCGCCTGGTACGTCCTGCCCGCCGCCGCCCGTGAGACGTTCCGCGAGGCCGCGGCCCCCGACGACGCGGCCTGGGACCGCGCCCGCGGCTGGGCCCTGTCCGTCGCGCTGATGGAAGTCTCCTACTACCGGGACAGCGACCCGAGGATGACCGCCATCGCCCGCCACGTCATCGCCGAGGTGCTGGCCGACCACGCGTAGGCGTACGGGCCGCTCCCCGCCCGCGAGACGACGGGCGGGGAGCGGGCCGGGCCGTCGGCAGGTCAGCCGATCGACAGCCAGCCCGAGTACGTGTCGGTCAGCACCAACAGCCCTGGATGTGCCCCGTCTCGCGCTCGAGACCACCGGTGCTGACGAGGCGGCCGCCAGGGCGGAACAACTGGTGAACGCCCTCGGCTGAGTTCAACCGGCGGACCGCAGAACTGCGGCACCTCGCCCGTGCACGGAACCTTGGGTAGAGCCAGAGTTGAGAAATCTTTCAGGGCCGGCCCGCGTGCAAGCACACGGGCCCGCCCAAACAGATCCGCTGCCTGCCCGCCCACCCCTTCCACAAAAGCCCTGGGCGGCCCCGGCCAGCCCTGGCCGGGGCCGCCGAACGCACAGCTGAGCCTGTTGCCGCTTCGGCCTGGCCGAAGCGGCAACGGCACCACCACACCTGCGCAGGAAGTCGGCGGGGCCGAAGTCAACCGTGGTTTTCAGGACTCCGCCGGAGCTCGGCGCTCCGGGGCCAGTACCTGCCACCGTCGGACGGCCATGCCTCTCAGCGGCAGCATTCCGAGCTTCTCGTAATACGCGCGCAGCGGCTCGTCGCAGGTCAGGTCCACGGAGTACAGATGTTCCGCCTCGGCGAGGACCCGCCGGACCAACTGCCCGCCGATGCCTTGCCCCTGGTATTCGGGCAAGACCTCCAGCCACGGGATGAAGCCCGTGAGGACCCCGTCGCTGATCATGTTGACGAAGCCCACGACGCGCCCCGTCCCGGCATCCAGGGCAACCACGACCCGGTAACTGCCCTTGAGTACGGCAAGGTGCTGCGCGGCCGTCGGCGGTGCGGGCCAGCCTACGAAGAACCCGGAAAGGTCCTGCTCCGCAAGACCGGAGAGATCGGTGCTGTAGTTGATCACCGGCGCATCCTGTCAGAGCGAAGCACGCGCTCTGGAGGAGACCGTCAGCCCCGGCTGTCCGCGACCGCGATTTCAGCGATGCTCCGTACCGGGGCGTGGAGAGCCGGTCTTCGAGAAATCGTCGACTGTCAGGCCGTGTTGGCCCTGATCGCGAGACTCGGCATGAAGCACAACGCGCCGCCCGGATCACCATCCGGACGGCGCGTCACACAGGGCGAACGTTGCTTGATGCGGCACTCGGCCGACGACGGTTCGGGTGGTGTACGTCCCCCGTGGACTCTTTCCCGGTTTCCGACATAACGTCGGAAACCGGGCGTGTTCGATGCGGGTAGCATGCGGCCAACGCCTCGTCTGATGCTGGGAGTTGGCTTATGAGCACACTGGTGGTGGGGTCGCGGGCCAGTCACCTGGCGCGGGCTCAGGTCAGGGAGTACCTGGCGCGGCTGCGGGAGCGCTTCCCCGGCGTGGTGTTCCGCCGGCGAGTGATCACGGAGGCCGGTGATCAGGACCGCAGGTCGGCTCTGAGGGATGTCTCGGAGCGCGGCGGCGGCTCGGCGTTCTCGGTGAACCAGGTGAACGCGCTGGTGTCCGGTGAGGTCGACGTGATCGTGCACTCGCTCAAGGACCTGCCGACCGCGAACCCGCCCGGCCTGATCCTCCTGCCCCCACCCACCCGTGCGGACGTGCACGACGCCCTGTGCGGCTCGACGCTGGCGGACCTTCCGTACGGGGGCAGGATCGGGACGTCGGCGTCGCGCCGGATCGCCCAGCTGCTGCACGTCCGTCCGGACTTGGTGCCGGTGGAGATCCGGGGGAACGTCCCGACCAGGCTCGGCAAGCTCAGGACGCAGCAGCTGGACGCTGTCGTCCTGGCGGCCGCCGGGATCAAGCGGCTCGGCCGCGGCGAGGAGATCAGCGAGATCCTGCCGGTCGGGCTGTTTCCGCCGTCTCCCGGGCAGGGCGCGCTGGGCATCCAGATCCGGGAGGACAACGAGTGGGCCCGCGAGGTCCTGGCCGGGGCCGGTGACCTCGTGACCGACGTGGAAGTGCGGGCCGAGCGGGCGATGCTGGGGGAGCTCCACGGCGGATGCTCGGTGCCGGTCGGTGCGTTCGGCAAGGCCGACGGCGGCGTGCTGACCCTGCACGGGCAGGTCACCTCCGTGGACGGCGGGCGGCAGGTGGAGGCCCGGCTCTCCGGCCCGGTGAGCGAGCCGGAGAAGCTGGGCGTGCTCGTAGCCGGCCTCCTGCTGGACCAGGGCGCGGAGGGCATCCTGGCGGAGGTCCGGCCCACTGCAGCCGCTTAGGCGTGTAGGCGGGCCAGGTCCAGGGCCGCGTAGGTGATGATCCGGTCCGCTCCGGCCCGTTTGAGCATGGTGAACAGCTCCGCGAGCGGGCGGAAGTCCCGCTGTCCGGTGGCCGGGTCGGGCGGGGCGAGGCGGGTGTACTCGCCGGAGACGGAGAACGGCATCAGCGGGGCTGCCGTCCTGACCCTGAGGCTGGCGAGCACGTCCACCGACAGCATCCCCGGCTCCAGCAGCAGCATGTCCGCCCCCTCGCCGAGGAAGGCGAGTCCGGTGTCGACGGCGGTCTCCGGACTGCAAGGGCTGATCTGGAACGGGCGGCGGGCGGCGGGGGCGGGGCTGGCCCGCATAGTGGTGCGGTAGCCCTCATAGAGGGCGGAGTCGAAGATCAGGTGCGGCATGGTCGCCACGTCCCGGTGACCGGCCTCGTCCAGCGCCTGCCGCACGGCCCGGGTGGTACCCCGGGTCATCGCGGCCATGCCGGGCTCGGTGTCTTGACGGCGCGGATGGCCCGCACCATCAGGCTGTCCGACGCGACGGCACCGGCGGCCAGCTCGTCGCGGCGCAGACTGTTGGCGAACACCTCCACCGAGCGGATGCCGACGGCGGTCAAGTCCCGCACGGCCTGCGGGATCTCGGGGACGGTGATGGCCGACAGCCGAATAGCGCTTCACCCCACCACGCAGCGCCGCTACCGCTGCGTAGGAAGTCGGCCGGGCCGACTTCCTGTGCGCGGCGAGCCGACCCGCCGTGCGGGTCCGGTGACCGATCAATGTCGTCGGGCGGGCCCGCCCGACGACAAGAAAAGGCGAGGGAAGCACCCCGCATTCCGTCCCTTTCAGGAACCCGCTAGAGCAACGGCGGCCCCGGCCACGCATGGCCAGGGCCGCCGAAACCACCGCCGAGCAGCACTCGCTTCACCCCATCATCCGTCGCCGCTTCAGCCTGGCCGAAGCGGCGACGGGCCGCTCTTGCGTAGGAAGTCGGCGAGGCCGACTTCCTGTGTTTACGGGTGGGTTGCCCGGGTGCGGCAGTGGGTGAGGGCGTAGGTGATGCGGCGGTCGGAGGGGAGGGTGGTGGCGAGGAGTTCGCCGGCGGTGACGAGGGTGGTCCAGTAGAGGGTGGGGTCGCCGGTGCGGGGGAGGGGGTGGGTGGCGGTGAGGGAGAGGTAGGCGGTGGTGAGGTTGCCGGTGGTGAACCAGCGCTGGAGGCCGTGACGGTGGCCGGGGCGGAGGCTGCCGTGGGCGTCGACGGCGGCCAGGAGGTGTTCGACGACGGCGAGTTCGGTGTCGGTGAGGGACTTGGGGATGTCGAAGACGCCGAGGGCTTCGAGGAGTTCGCCGGTGTCGGTCTCGCTGGCGGGGTGGTGGTCGGCGAGGAGGGCGTCGTAGCACTCGGCCAGGCGGCGGGTGGTTTCGGCGAGGGGGATGTCGAGGGCGAGGCAGACGGCGCGTGCGACGGGCAGGGGCGGGTGGCCGAGGCGGGCGATGAGGGCATAGGTGGCGGCGGGTGTGGTGCCACGGGAGAGGGTGTGCCGGGCGAGGGTTGTGAGGTGCATGGAGAGTCGGGCTTTCAGACGGTGGTGGGGGCGATGTGGGCCCAGACGAACTTGCCGATGCCGTACGGGCGGGAGGCGCAGCCCCAGCGATCGGCCAGCTCGTTGACGAGGTAGAGGCCGCGCCCGTGCTCGTCGTCAGGCGCGGCGGTACGGACCGACGGGCGGCCGCTACCGGCGTCGTGTACCTCCAGCCGCAGCCGGGAGCCGGTGAGGGCGAAGCGGACTTCGATGTGGCAGTCGTCGGGTCCGTCGGAGTGCTGGACGGCGTTGGCGAAGAGCTCGCCGAGGAGCAGTTCGGCGGTGTCGCGGTAGCGGTCCCCGGAGGGCAGCCCGGAGAGGTAGGCCCGGATCAAGTACCGGGCCAGGGGCGCGGATTCGGCCCGGGAGGAGAGCCGGGCGACGAAAGCCCGGGGGCGACGGGAAGTGGGCATGAGGGAGCACCTTGGAAGCAAAATGAGAGGGGGTCATCCACGTCATCGTTGGCGATCTGCCAGCGATAGACGGTCAGTTGCCCATGGCAGTAGTAGGTTCGCCACCGGGCGGTTGTCTGATCTGCTCGTGTCCCGGTTCGGTGGATCCGAGGGCGTAGGTCTTGAAGCCGTTGCGTTCGCCGGTGGGGGTGAACCCCGTCTTGCGGAGGACGCGGCCGGAGGCGGGGTTCTCCGGGCGGTGCTTGGCGCGGACCTCCGGTAGACCGAGGCGACCAAAGGCGAGGGCGAGGAGCCTGCGGACCCCTTCGGTGGCGTAGCCGCGGCCCCAGGCGTCCGCGCGCAGGATGTAGCTGATGGCCGTGACGGGGCTGTCGCGATGGAGCTTGACGACGCCGAGGAGGTCACCGTCGACGTCGAGGCCGAGCACGTACAGCGTGCGCGGTGACTGTGCCGCTGCCGCCGTGATGTCGCGCAGGCGGTAGCGGGCTTCGTCGGCGTCCATGGGTGCGCGGCCCAGGTACTTCGTCGACTCCGCGCTGTAGATCCGGAGCAGGGCTTCCTCGTCGCCGGGGCGCAGCTCCCGCAGCTCGATCATCCGCCCACCGCTTCGATGAGCTTGGCCAGTTCGGCGGCGGTGGGCCGCTCGTCGGGGGCGGCCAGCAGGACGCAGCGCAGCCGGGCCTGAAGGGCGGGCCAGGGCATCGTGGTGGACATGGGGACGGCTCGGTGGGCGATGGCCTTGCGGATCTCCTCCACGGGCGTGCCCTTGGGGAGGCCTGCGGTGTCGTAGTCCAGCGGCCACTTCCCGGTGGTGCAGGTCCACAGGGTGCCGGCGAGGGCGTAGACGTCGGCGGTCTGGGTCGTGGTGACGGGCTGGGGGCCGTTGATGATCCGGGCGGCCAGTTCGGGAGCGGTGAGGTGGATCATCGTGCCCTCGAACGTCGGCCACGGGATGCTGTCGATCCTGCGGGACCAGGCGAAGTCAATGAGGCGCACCTTGTCCTCGCCGTGGATGCCGTGTGCGGGTTGGAGGTCGCCGTGCACCCACCCGTCGGCGTGGAAGTCCGCCACGGCGCGGCACAGTCCGGCGGCGGCGGCGAGGGCTTCGTCCTTCCCGCCGTCGCCCTTGCGCACGGTGCGGAAGACCTGCCAGGTGGAGGGGCCAGCCAGCCACGGGGTGACGTACCAGATGCCGTCGGCGAAGCGGCCGGCGGTCACGGTGTAGCCGGGGAGTTGGTCGAGGACGGAGGCTTCGCGGGCGGTGACCTCGGCGGCCCCGCCGGTGCCGAGCTTGATGCTCACCACACCGCGCGGACCGCTGGCCTTCCACACCGCCGAGCCCCGGCGGTTGCTGACCTCCGTCAGCTCGACCGGCCCACAGAAGGCCTCCGCCGTCCTCAGCGCTTCGCGGGCCTCGGCAAGGAACTCGCCCATTCTCGAACTGCCTTCCATTCACAAGAGATGTGCTTGAACACGTCTCGGCCGTCGTCAACCGACACTGCCAGCGCCGCCGCGAGGTCGGGGGTGGTCTCCAGGAATCGCGGGTCCAGCGACCGGACGCCCGCCCGTACCGGGAGGAACGAGAAGGGCGGCGGCGGGATCCGCTGCCCGCGCCGGCCGGTCTCGGCAGCGCCCTGGGGGAACTTGCCGAACATGACTTCGACCGGGGCGTACAGGTGCTTCAGCGCCCAGTGCGGCCAGGCCATCAAGTCTCGGTGGTCGGCGCCTTCGCAGTGCCCGCGCAGCACGACGTTCTCGCACGCGAGGAGACCGAGCGGCCCTGGAGCCAGCCGGTGGTGGCGTGTGCAGTGGCGCGCTGGATCGTGGTCATCTTGGCCTCTCGATCAGACGGTGGTGGGGGCGATGTGGGCCCAGACGAACTTGCCGATGTCGTACGGGCGGGAGGCGCAGCCCCAGCGCTCGGCGAGCTCGTTCACGAGGAACAGTCCACGCCCGTGCTCGTCGTCGTGAGCGGCGATGCGGAGGGAGGGGAGGGCGGTGCGGGCATCGTGGACTTCGAGCCGCAAGCGGGAGTTGACCAGCGTGAAGCGGACCTCGATGGGCCGATCATCGGGCGCGTTGGCGTGCTGGACGGCATTGGCGAAGAGTTCGCCGAGGAGGAGCTCGGCGGCATCACGGTAGCGGTCCCCGGAGGGTAGTCCGGAGAGGTAGGCCCGGAGCAAGTACCGGGCCAGGGGCGCGGATTCGGTCCGTGAGTCGAGGCGCGCGACGAACATGCGGGGGCGGCAGGACGTGAGCATGAGGGAGTACCTCGTAGGAAGAGGAAACGGGTCAGTCGAACTGCGTCCGGTGATTGATCGATGACGATCGGTCACCTTCAGAGGGCTTGATGATGCCCTGGGAGGTCAGTCCATTGCGACGCCGCATAGACGTCTATTCGACGTCCCGGCAAGGCGTCATGTCGGCGTCATTCGGAAGAGGTCTGCCTCTATGGTGGGTTTCATGACGACACCCAACGAGATCCTGAGGGCCGTGCGCCTCGGACTTCGTCTCAGTCAGGACGAGTTCGCGAAACGTCTGAGGGCTGTCGGGACGGCCCAGGGGGAGCCCAATGACGCCAGCAAGCGTCTCGTGCAGCGCTGGGAGTCAGGGGAGGTCAGGTCGCCCCGCCCGGTGTACGTTCGAGCCCTTGAGGCTGTCACCAAACTTTCGGTGGACCGCCTCGGCTTCGGATCACCACAGCTACCGCCAAGGGTCAGCGTGAACGGTACGGGAGGCCATGACATGAGCAGCGACGAACCGGGCGTGCCCGTGCAGGCCGCACTCGCTCCCACGGGTGAGGACTATTCGGGGGTCTGGGTCAGCCATTACGAGTTCTTCAGCAGTAGCCGGGAGAACACGTTCACCGGCCTGCACCACGTCGTACTGTCCCAGAGCGGGAACCGGATCACAGGCCGGTCGCTCCCCGGTGCGTCGTCCAATCCCGACTCGCCGCTGTCGTTCGACCTCACCGTCGACCGGAACGTCGTGACGGGCTCGTGGGTGGAGCAGACCGCACAGGACGGCTACTACCAGGGGGCCAGGTACCACGGCGCCATTCAGTTGCTGGTCGATCCGACCGGGCGCCGCATGGCCGGCAAGTGGGTCGGCTTCGGCAAGGAGTTCGACGTCAACACCGGGCCCTGGGAGCTGCGCCTGCTGGAGAAGTCCACGGCGGATGAGGTCTTGAGTCGCTACAGCGTGCCGCCGGAGGCGTAGCACGCTTCACCGCGCTGGCGCGGCGAGCCCCCGTGTCGATTTGATGGTGACGGCCTTTCACGGTGGCCCGTCGAGAGTCGGAGTCTGTGTATTACGGTCTGTGGGTAGGCGGTTGCAGCGACAATCGCTCCGGCAGCGAAGGACAGCCATGACGGACGACAAGCAGGCGAGGGGCACCGCGAGCTACCTGTTCGAGGCGGGCATGCTCAAGCGGGCGAAGCGCCAGGGCTGGTGGATCGCCGGCGTCAAGGATCCCGAGTCGATCGCCGAGCACTCGTTCCGGACGGGTGTCATCGGCGCGGTGCTCGCGATGATGGAGGGTGCCGACCCGGCCAAGGTCGCCCTGCTGTGCCTCTTCCACGACACCCAGGAGACCCGGGTCAGCGATATCCCGCACATCAGTCGGCGCTACCTCACCGCGGCGTCGAACGAGCGGGTGACCGCCGACCAGGTCAGCGCCGCCCACCCGGCCGTCGTTGCCGGACTCCAGGCCCTCGTGGAGGAGTACGAGAACGCCGAGAACCTGGAAGTCACCGTCGCCCACGACGCGGACAAGCTGGAGTGCCTGATCCAGGCCGTGGAGTACCGCGAGCAGGGCTACCGGAACGTGCAGCCGTGGATCGACAGCAGCCTCGGCAGCCTCAAGACCGAGTCGGCCCACGCCCTCGCCGAAGCCGCACTGACCATGACGTCCCTGGAGTGGCAGAAGGTCTACCTCGCGTGACGCCACCGACGCTCGTCTTCGACCGCTTCTCGGCGCTTGACAGTGCCGTCTGACAAAGGAGTTACGCATGTCGACTGATGGGCGGATTTTCCGCGAGGCTTGGATCGCGGGCGTGTCGAAGCACTACCCGGGCGAGCCGAAGGCGGGCTATGTCGCCCCGTGGGAGGAGACCCCCGAGTGGGAGCGGGAGTGCGCCGCTGCCGTGTTCGGCCAGGTCCGGGACTTCATCAGTGTGAGCGGCGGGAACACGTCCAAGCTCACCCGGGAGCAGAAGGGCCGCTTCGTCGCTACGTGTTGGATCGCTCAGATCCACAAGCACATCGAGAATCCGAAGCCGGGCTATGTCGCCGACTGGGTCGATCTGCCGTCGTGGCAGCAGGAGACCGATGCGGACATCTTCGAAGCGATCGAACGTGCCCTTTCCTGAACACCGTGCTCGGCGCGGGAAGTCGGCCCCGCCGACTTCCCACGCCAAAGGTAGGGGCGTGCGTGATGTGGGGGTCCGGGCTTCACGCTCGAACGGTTCGCACTCTTCGTAGTCGCTGTGCTACTTTCCGCATCATCGACAGAACATAGGAGACCCCGGCGGTGCTGTAACACCCCGGGGTCTGGCACCAGGAGATAGAGCTCCAGATGCGGATTCATCGTAGCGCGCGCACGCGCGCGTTCACCGTTCTTCCGAACGGCCTGTTGCAGGACCGTCGACTCAGCTACACCGCTCGTGGCCTCCTCGCCGACCTGCTCTCCCGCCCCGACGGGTGGCGGGAGGACGGGCGGCAGATGGCGGACAGCAGTCCGCAGGGGCGGGGCGCCGTCCGGCGGGCGCTCAAGGAGCTGACCAGCGCCGGGTACTACCGGGTCGACACCGTCCGGATGGCCGACGGGACCATCCGGTCCGAGGCCCATGTCTTCGACACCCCGCAGCCCGAACCGGCTGTCCCCCGCCCGGCTTCCGGTGGGCGAGGGACCGGCCGCACTGTCACCCCTCCCGTAAAGGACCCGGGACAAGAACCCACCCTCCCGGATGAACGGACGCGGGCCGCCGTGGCCACCCTGTTCCGGGTGATCAGGCCCGAACCCCGCCTGCGCCTCGGCGAGGCCGAGGCCCGCGCGCTGGCACCGCTCGTCACGCAGTGGCTGGAACGGGGCTGCGACGAAGCAGAGTTGGCCCACGCCCTGCTCCCCGGACTGCCGCAGCCGATGCACTCCCCGGTGGCGATCCTCCGGGACCGCCTTCAGCGCAAGCTGCCACCGGAGCGCCCCGAAACCCCACCGGCCTCGTACGCCGAGTGCGGCCGCTGCCACGACCCGGTGCCCCGCCCCGGCATCTGCCGCGCCTGCGCGGGCCTGGGCACGAGAACCGTCGCCGTCGGCACCGGCGCGCCCGCCACTCCCGGAGGCGTCGCCCGCGCCCGCGCCGCCCTGCGCGGGTGGCCCGGGCGGCCGGTCGCCGCGAACTCCTAGCTGGCGAAGCCGCCTTCGGGGCGGATGATCTCCAGGTTGGTGCCGTCCGGGTCGTTGAAGTAGGCGACCCGGGTGCCGAGGGCGGCGTCCGGGGTGACCTCGCCTTCGATGAAGGTGTAGTCGTCGCCGAGGAAGTCGTAGCCGGCGTCCTTCATCCGCGAGTACACGGCGTCGAAGTCGTCGACCCGCAGGCACAGGTGCATCGAGCCGGGCCGGTTGGCCACGCCGCCGGTCCGCTCGCCGACCGGCTCCTGGAACTGGATGAGGTCGATGCCGAGGCTGTTGTCCAGGTTGATCGTGGCGTAGCGCAGCTTCGCCACGGGCAGGCCCTGCGACTTCCCGAACGGCACGCTGTGCATGGTGCCCTGTGCGACGGGCTCCCGCCCGGTGAGGGCCGTGTAGAAGGCGATCGACGCGTCCAGGTCGGAGACCGAGATGCCGACGTGGGCGGCGAGGGTGAGGTTGATCGGGGTGCTGGAAACGGCCATGGTCGTCCCTCTCGTTCGCGCTCCGTGGCCCCCGGTTTCGGGGGGCGGCGCGGGGCGGAGTGCTGGAGAAACCGGTCCGCTCACCATTGTCCCGGTGCCCGCCGACCGCGCACCTCAGGGCGGCGGTCGGGGTTCAGGGGCCGGCCAGGGCGGCGTCGACCGCCGCTTCGGCGTGCAGCCGGGTGGTGGGGAAGACGGGCACCGGGCTGTCCTCCGGCCGGACGAGCAGTTCGATCTCGGTGCAGCCGAGGACGATGCCTTCCGCGCCCCCGGCCACCAGTTCCCCGATCACCCGCCGGTAGGCCGCCCGGGACTCCTCGCGGACCAGTCCGACGCACAGTTCCTCGTAGATCACCCGGTGGACCAGGGCGCGCGAGTCGGCTTGCGGCACCTGGACGTCCAGGCCGCCCGCCGCCAACCGGCCGCGGTAGAAGTCCTGTTCCATCGTGAAGGCCGTCCCGAGCAGTCCGACCCGCCGCAGGCCCGCCGCCCGGACGGCCGCCGCCGTGGTGTCGGCCAGGTGCAGCAGGGGGACGGAGACCGCCGCCGCGACCTGGTCGGCGACCTTGTGCATGGTGTTGGTGCAGATCAGCAGCAGGTCGGCGCCGGCCGCCTCCAGTGACCGGGCCGCGTCGGCGAGGACTTCGCCGGCCTCCTCCCACCGGCCGGCCGTCTGCAGCCGCTCGATCTGCGCGAAGTCGACGGAGTAGAGCACGAGTCGGGCGGAGTGCAGTCCGCCGAGGCGCTCGCGGGTGAGTCGGTTCAGCAGGCGGTAGTACTCGGCGGTGGATTCCCAGCTCATGCCGCCGATCAGGCCGATGGTCTTCATGGGGCCATTTATAAGTCCGAATCGAAATGCGAGGCAAGTGCATAAGTAAATCTTTGATCAGCTCTCCCGGGGCACCCGGTGCTGCCACTCCCGGGCGAACACCTCCGATCCGCCCTCCAGTGCCCGCAGTTGGACGATGCTGAGGAAGTGCCCGGCGTCGCAGCGCAGTTGGGTGCGGGTCTGGACGGTGACGTCCCAGCCGATGTCGGGGCGCTCCAGGCGGACGGTGTGGTCGGTGCGGGCCTGGGCGCTGAGAGGGGCGCCGGTGAGCACGCGGTAGGCGGTGACGGTGTGTTCGTCGCGGACCAGGCCGTCGGGGTGGGTGCGGGTGCCGTCGGTGGCGGGGGAGAACTCGGCGCGCCACTCGTGGCGGCCGATGTCGTGCACGGTGAGGTGCTCGGGCCGGGCGGTGAGCGGTTCGGTGAGGTGGACGGCGAGCGGTTCGGGCAGTATCGGGGGTTCGAAGGTGACGGGCCGGGTGCCGACGTCGGCGGCGAGGTGGCGCACCGGCAGGCTGAGGGTGGAGCGGGACGGGTCGACGCCGTACCCGGTGTCCTCGGCCGGGGGCCACACCCAGGGCCAGTAGACGGAGGAGAGGGCGAGCCGCAGCCGGTGCCCGGCCGGGATGGTCGAGGCGCAGGCCGCGAGTTCGACCTCGGCGTCCGGGCCCCCGGCGGCGAGGACGCCCCGGGTGACCAGGTCCGAGGTGCCGTCCGGGCCGACCGCGCACAGCCGGACGGCCACCTGGGCGGGCGCGTCGTCCTCGCGCAGCCGCAGCCGTACGGTCGGGGTGCCGAGCAGTTCGACCGGTTCGGGCAGCGGCTGGGAGTCGAAACAGACCGAGCGGCCGTCCTCCTCCCGCTGGTCGGGCGGCTGGTCGGCGGGGCGGCCGTGCGGGACGTAGGCGCCGGCGTTGAGGCCGGTGTGCTGCGGGGAGCGGACCCGGACGTACCGCTCGTCGGAGGCGGTGCCGGCGGTGCGCAGCGGCCCGTCCAGGCCGTAGTGGATCGCGCGGACGTCGGGGGAGGGCCAGGCCTCGTCGCCGGTCCAGCGGGTGGTGAGCCAGCTGCGCAGGGCGGGTTCCTGGAGGGCGTCGGTGTCGACGCCGCGCAGCCAGTGGTCCCACCAGCGCAGGGTGTCGGGCAGGGCGGCCTCGGGCAGGCCGTGCGGCCAGGGGCCGATCAGGGCGCGCGCGGTGGGGGACTCGGCGAGCAGCCGCAGCACGAAGGAGCAGGACGGGTCGCCCCAGCCGGCCACCGCGAGGGTGGGCACGGACACCGGGACGGTGCTCTCGCCGGCCGCGAGCCAGTCGTCGACGGGCGGGTTCAGGGACTCCAGCCGGGCCAGCCAGGCGGCCCGCCAGGCGTCGCCGACGTACCGCGGGTCGGGCGGCAGGGCGGCGTCGGCGACCAGGGCGGTGAGCCGGGTCTGCAGGTCGGCGGCGAGCACGGCGCCGCCGGTCCGGTGCCCGCCCTCGGGGCAGGCGGTGACCACGGCGCCGACGGTCTCGGGGGTCCGGGCGGCGAGCCGCAGCGCGGTGGTGCCGGCCGCGCCGACGCCGAGCAGGCCGAGCCGGCCGTTGCACCAGGGGCGGCGGGCGAGCCAGTGGACCACGGCGGCGCCGTCGGCCAGCTCCTGTTCGCCGCCGGGTTCGCCGGGGACGCCCTCGGAGTTGCCGTGCCCGCGGGTGTCGACCCGGACGGCGGTGTAGCCGTGGCCCGCGTACCAGGGGTGGCGGCGGGCGTCCTCGGCGGCGGTCCGGTCGGTGAGGCGGCCGCCGGAGTACTCCAGCAGGGCGGGGCCGGGCTCGTCTCCGACCGGGCGCCACAGCCGGGCGGCCAGCCGCGTGCCGTCGGGCAGCGGGACGCGCAGGTCCTCGCGGGTGGTGTGGAAGGGGTAGGACGGCATCGGCCGCTCCCGTCGGTCCCGGGCCGGTGGAGCACCGGCGGGCCCGCGGCGCGTACGGACGGGGTGCCGCTCCGTACGAGCGCGCCGCGGGCGTCGGTACTCCGACAGTAGGGGAGGGAGCGGCCCTTTTCCTGGCGAGCAGCCCTGGCGGGGGCACCCCGGGGCCGAGCCGCCCTGACCCGGGGCGCGGCCGGTCAGGCCTTGCTGAGCCAGGCGGTGGCGTTGAGGGCGAGGGCGGCGTCGGTGCCCGCCGGGTCGTCCCAGCCGTTGTACAGGGTGTTGCCGGACTGGCCGCTGCCGTCGTCGATCGGGGAGCTGTCGCCCCAGACCGCGACCCGGCCGGAGCCGAAGGTGCTGGTGACGAAGAAGGCGCCGGTGTTGCCGCTGTAGCCGGTCCGGTAGACCAGGCCCTTGACGTTCGGGTTGTCGGCGGGCTTGAGGGTGAAGGTGGTGCCGTTGCGCAGGATCGAGCCGGTGACGGTGCCGAAGGGGCCGTGCAGCACCGGGTCGGTCGCGTCGTTGACCGCGCGCGGGTTGTCGGTGGTGATGTTGAGCAGGTCGACCGAGAAGCCGAAGGGGTCGTTGTTGTTCACCCCGTTGCTGGTCAGCAGGTCGTTGATGATCTTAGGGGAGTCCCAGCCGTCGTTGTTGCGGTCGCTGTTGACGTGGTCGGAGACCAGGAAGAGCCCGCCGCCGTTCTGGACGAACTTCATGATCGCGGTCTTCTCGCTCGCGCTGAACCGGATGTTGGGCTCCGGGATCACGAAGGTGTCGAAGTTGGCGAGGTCGAGCGCGGCGCCGGTGCCGTAGCTGATGGTGGAGCCGGCCGGGAGGGTCTTCAGGCTGTACTGGCCGGTCTTCTGGAGGGCGACGCCCCAGGCGGAGAGGGCGCCGGTCCAGCTCTTCTCGGTGCTGGGGTTGGCGTTCTGGGCCAGCGGGTCGGGCTGGCTGGTGCTGATGATCCAGTCGGCGTTGCCCGCGGTCTCGGCCTTGCTGTTGTCGAACAGCACCCGGTGCGGGGTGGCGCCGGCCGCGGCGGCCCGGGTGGTGGGGGCGGTGGGGCCCGGCGCGGCGGTGGCGACGGGGGTGGTGAGACCGGCCGCGAGCAGCGCCGCACCGGCCAGGGCCGCGGCGGTTCGAATATGGATCGTCATGAGCCGTTCCTCCGTGGGGAGTTGAGGGGTCGGCGCTCAGGTTTTCGCGCGTAGAACGGGAGTATCCGCGCGTAGAGCGCACGGTGAAAGCCCCAGGAGGTTACGAAGCCTTGTACGGGTGGTGACGATCTCCGGGGGTCGGTCGGAAGTCGGGGGAAGCCGGGGGGAAGCGGTGTGAAAGCGGGGCGGAAACGGTGCGGAAGCGGGGGGAGACGAATCCGTAATTGCGCATGACTTGCAACTGCGCGCGTCAAGGCGGAAAGATGGCCCAGCTTCGACCGCCCGACCGAAAGGACACGACGATGACCGCCCCCCGCTGGCGCGACCGGCTCACCCGTGAGGAGTGGATCCGCCTGGCCGGAATGGGCGGATTCATCCTCGCGCTGCACGTCGTCGGCTGGTTCACCCTGCTCGCGCTGGTCGAGCCCGAGCACTACACCGTCGGCGGCCAGGTGTTCGGCGCGGGCATGGGCCTGACCGCCTACACCCTCGGCATGCGGCACGCCTTCGACGCCGACCACATCGCCGCCATCGACAACACCACCCGCAAGCTGATGGGCCAGGGCAAGCGGCCGCTGTCGGTCGGCTTCTGGTTCTCGCTCGGGCACTCCTCGATCGTCTTCGGCCTCTGCGCGCTGCTGGCCTTCGGCATCCGCTCGCTGGCCGGCCAGGTGGAGTCCGACGACTCGACGCTGCACGAGATGACCGGCCTGATCGGCGTCACCGTCTCCGGCACCTTCCTGCTGCTGCTCGGCCTGATCAACCTGGGCGCCTTCAACGGCATCCTCAAGGTCTTCCGCCGGATGCGCCTGGGCGACTACGACGAGGCGGAGCTGGAGCGCCAGCTGGAGCGGCGCGGGCTGATGAACCGCATCCTCGGCAAGGTCACCAGGGCCGTCACCAAGCCCTGGCACATGTATCCGGTGGGCCTGCTGTTCGGCCTGGGCTTCGACACCGCCACCGAGGTGTCCCTGCTGGTGCTGGCGGGCGGCGCGGCGGCCTTCTCGCTGCCCTGGTACGCGCTGCTCACCCTGCCGATCCTGTTCGCGGCCGGGATGAGCCTGCTGGACACCATCGACGGCTCGTTCATGAACTTCGCGTACGAGTGGGCCTTCTCCAAGCCGGTCCGCAAGATCTACTACAACCTGACCGTCACCGGGCTGTCGGTGCTCGTCGCGCTGGTGATCGGCTCGATCGAGCTGATCGGCCTGCTCGGCGAGAAGCTGGACATCACCAGCGGCCCGATCGCCTGGATCGGCGGGCTGGACCTCAACTTCGTCGGTTACGCGATCGTCGGACTGTTCGTGCTCACCTGGGCCGCGGCGATCGCCTACTGGAAGCTCGGCAACGTCGAGGAGAAGTGGTCGGCCGGGCTGGCCGCCGCGTCGGCCACCGGCTCCGGCTCGGCCTCCGGCTCGGCCTCCGGCTCGGCCTCCGGCTCCGCCTCCGCGAAGTCCGAGTAGCGCGCGCACGAGAACCGAGGGGCCGGTGACCGGGGTCTGGTCACCGGCCCCTCGGGCTTTTCCGACGGCACCGCTTCCGCGCCGCCCCGGTACCGCTCCGGCGCCGCGACGGCACCGCCCCGCCGCTACTTCAGCGCGGCCAGCACCGCCTGCGCCATCACCTGCTCGCCGGTCGCGTTCGGGTGGAACGGCACGGCGGGCGAGCCGGGCAGCGCGCCCTCGATCCAGCGGTCGTCCGAGCAGACGTCGTGCCCGAGGGTCGGCGTCGCGGTGTCCACGTAGGTCGCGCCGTTCGCGGCCGCGGTGGACTTCAGGGCGGCGTTCAGCTTGTCGAGCACCCCGTGCATGTACTCGACGTCGCCCGGGGTGACGGGCTGGCGCAGCACGCAGGTCGAGCCGTCGGCGGGCAGGACGGACGGGTAGCCGACCAGCAGCACCCGGGCCCCGGGCGCCTTGGTGTGGATGCGCTTGAGGGTGTCGGTCAGCTGCGGGGTGATGGTGGTGCGGATCCGCTCGGCGAGGTCGTCGGTGCCGTACTGCCAGGACATGGTGCTCCAGTCCCAGTGGCCGTGGTGGTAGACGTCCTTGCAGGGCGTGCCGAACGGGTTGACGACGGCGCCGGCGATGCAGGTGGCGACCAGTTCGCCGAGGCCGAGGTCGCTGGCGGCGAGGTCGTTGCCGCCGATCCCGAGGGTGACCAGGTCGGTGTCGGCGGTGACCGCGTCCAGCTGCGGGTCGTTGACCCGGATGAAGGCGTCGTACTGGGGCTGCGTCATCGCCTTGATCTTGGCCGCGGCGCAGGTGACGTCGGTGTACCGGCCGGCCTTGAGGGCGCCGGCGACCAGGTGGCCGTAGTTGCGGTCGGAGCGCAGGCACAGGCCGGCCGACTGGCCCGGCACTCCGGCGCCGGCGGCGTAGGAGTCGCCGAGCGCCACGTAGTGCCTGGGCGCCTGGGTGGCGGCCTGGGCGGTGGTGGAGGTGAGCGCGAGCGCGGCGCCGAGGGCGACGGCGGCGAGGGCGGTGGAATTCCGGAGGTGCCGGGATTTCCGGGCAGGACGGAGCACGGTTCCTCCTGGGGGAGAGAAACGACGGGTGGGGGTTCGTGCGGAGCCGGACTACGGCTACTCGCAGGTAAGTTACTGCCGTGTTTCCCGGACGTCCATGGTTCGCGCGGAAATCGCCGACATTCCGTCAGATGTGGTCGAACGGTGTCGAACGGCATTTCGCATTTCGCTCCACCGGGTATCGCTCGGCAATCACGCGGGTATCGCCCGGCCGTCGACGGCAATTCCGAAACGGCGTGGAGCGGAATTCACGCCGGCGGTTGTTACCCGCCGGTTGACCGGACGTCACCGCAGGCCGCAGTATCGGGCGCACAGCGACGGCGCGTCCCGGGCGCGCCGCCACCGCGAGCCGCCACGGAGGACTGCGCATGGCCCTGGACGCCGACGTCATCGTCATCGGGGCGGGCCTCGCGGGCCTCGCCGCCACCGCCGAACTCGCCGACGCCGGACGGAAGGTGATCCTGCTCGACCAGGAGCCCGCGGCCTCCCTCGGCGGCCAGGCGCACTGGTCCTTCGGCGGGCTCTTCCTGGTCGACTCGCCCGAGCAGCGCCGGATGCGGATCCGCGACTCGCACGCCCTCGCCCGGCAGGACTGGTTCGGCACGGCCGGCTTCGACCGCCCCGAGGACGCCTGGCCGCGCCGCTGGGCCGAGGCGTACGTGGACTTCGCGGCGGGCGAGAAGCGCTCCTGGCTGCACGGCATGGGCGTGCGGTTCTTCCCGGTGGTCGGCTGGGCCGAGCGCGGCGGTCAACTCGCCGACGGGCCGGGCAACTCGGTGCCGCGCTTCCACATCACCTGGGGCACCGGACCGGGACTGCTGGCGCCCTTCGTCCGGCGGGTCCGCGCGGCCGCCGCCCGCGGCCTGGTGGACCTGCGCTTCCGGCACCGGGTCACCGGGCTGTCCGCCACCGCGGGCGCCGTCGACACCGTCACCGGCGAGGTGCTGGTGCCCAGCCCGGCGGGCCGGGGCGAGGCCAGCTCGCGCGAGGTGGCCGGAAGCTTCGAACTGCGCGCCCAGGCCGTGATCGTCACCTCCGGCGGCATCGGCGGCAACCACGACCTGGTCCGCAAGGCCTGGCCGGCCCGGCTCGGCACCCCGCCCGCCAGGCTGCTCTCCGGGGTGCCCGCGCACGTGGACGGACTGATGCTGGACGTCGTCGGCCGGGCCGGCGGCAGCCTGATCAACGGCGACCGGATGTGGCACTACACCGAGGGCATCGAGAACTGGGACCCGATCTGGGCCCGGCACGGCATCCGCATCCTGCCCGGCCCGTCCTCGCTCTGGCTGGACGCCCGCGGCCGGCGGCTGCCCGTCCCGCTGTTCCCCGGCTTCGACACCCTCGGAACGCTCGAACACATCATGACCACCGGGTACGAGTACACCTGGTTCGTGCTCAACCAGCGCATCGTCGAGAAGGAGTTCACCCTCTCCGGCTCCGAGCAGAACCCCGACCTGACCGGGAAGTCGGTGCGCGGCGTGCTCGGACGCGCGCTGCCCGGCGCCCCCGGCCCGGTCCAGGGACACCTGCGGCACGGACGGGACTTCGTGGTCGCCGGGAACCTCGCCGACCTCGCCCGGGGCATGAACGCCAGGACCGCCGAGCCGCTGATCGACCCGGACGAACTGCGCCGCACCGTCGAGGACCGCGACCGGCAGCTGGCCAACCCCTTCGCCAAGGACCTCCAGGTCACCGCCATCCACGGCGCCCGCCGCCACCTCGGCGACCGGCTCATCCGCACCGCCGCCCCGCACCGCATCCTCGACCCGGGCGCCGCCCCGCTGATCGCCGTCCGGCTGAACATCCTGACCCGCAAGTCGCTGGGCGGCCTGGAGACCGACCTCTCCTCCCGGGTGCTGCGCCCCGACGGCGAGGTGCTGCCCGGGGTGTACGCGGCCGGCGAGGCCGCCGGGTTCGGCGGCGGGGGCGTGCACGGGTACCGCTCGCTGGAGGGCACCTTCCTGGGCGGCTGCCTGTTCTCGGGCCGCACGGCGGGCCGGGCGGCGGCGCGGGCGGTCGGGTAGCGGCGCCGGGGCCGTCGGGTAGCGGCGCCCCCCGGCCCCTGCTACCGGGCCTGCGGCAGGTCCCTCGGCCGGACAGGGGAGGGCCCCGGCGGTCGGAAGGCGGTACCGGACCGGCCCCTGGGGGAGGACACTGGTAGCGGTCCCGCCCGCACGAGACGTTCGGAGGAACGGTGAGCGCAGCACCCCTGCACGGTCACCACGACAGCCGCCAGCCCGTCCCCCGCACCCAGGACGGCGTGGCCGCGGCCCTGCCGCCCGCGCAGCGCATGGAGTTCTACCGGGAGATGGGCGAAGCCGACATCGAGACGATCGGCGGCGTACTGAAGCGGTGGTGGCTGCGGGCGGAGCTGTACCGCGACCCGGAGGGCGACCGGATCCACGCCGCCGTCCAGGCCGGCACCGCTCCCGGCGCCTCCGCTTCCGCGGTCCTGCGCCGGCTCGGGGCCCGGTGAGCGGCTACGACGAGTTCCCGGACGACGACGACCCGATCACCGTCTCCCCGGCCGTGGAGGAGTTCCTCGGCGACCCTGGCACGCCGGCCGACGTGTTCTCGGCGGTCGTGGCCTTCCTGGTCGACCTGCGGGAGGATCCGTTCCCCCGCCTGAGCATGCCGGTGCCCGGTCGGCCCGGGATGCACTCGGCCCCGCTGCGCCGGGACCTCGGGCTGGTGGAGTACGCGGTGAACGAGGACGCGGACCCGCCCCGGGTCTACGTCTCCCGTGTCCTGCGAGCGGACTGACCGGCCCGCCGTCGGCGAGACCGAGGGCCGGCCGGTCGGGAACCGGCGGTCAGGGCCTGGCTGCGTAGTGCTGGTCGACCGGGCGCCGACGGGTGGCGACGGCGTCAGAAGGTGGCCGGCGGCTCCAACCCCAGCGGCCGGGCGGCCCGGCCGCGGACGGCGAAGACGATCGCCGCGATCAGGCCTACGAGGGCCAGCAGCAGCCCGAGCGCGGCCACGACGAGCGCGCCGGCGAGCTTGCCGGGCAGGGCCTCGGAGTCGGCGCCGCTGTGCCACACCACCCGCTCGCCGACCTTGGCGAGGTCGACGGTGCCCTGCTGGTCGGCCAGGTTGATCCGGGAGTCGAAGGCGTCGCCGCGGATGTCTCCCATGAGGAAGGCCCGGCCCGGCGGGACGGTGACGTCGAAGTCGAGGTAGCAGGTGTGGACCTGCCGGGCCGGCGGCTCGTCGACCGGCTTCCCGTTGAGGCTGAACTGCCCGTTCACGCAGGCGATGCGGTCGCCGCCCAGGGCCATGGCCCGCTGGATGACGATGCCCTGCAGCGTCCAGGGGGAGTCGACGGCGTAGACCTCGCCGTGGCGCACGTCCGCGGGCTGGACCCGTTCGGTCCAGAGCCCGGTGCCCGACCGCAGCTCCGGCGACATCGTGTCGCCCGTCATGCGGTGGTAGCCGTAGCCGGAGCCGACCACGGCGAACCCGAGCACGGCGCACAGGACCCCGACCACTCCCACGGCCACCGATATCCATGTACCGCGGCGGCCCCTTCGCTTCGGCATCAGGCCGTCCTCCCCTTGTTGTTCGTGAGTCGTGTGGTGGCCCGTGGGCCGTGCGCATCCTAAGGGTCTGGGATGCCCGCTGGCCTGCGGGTACAGTGCGGGGGCCGGTGCGGAGCGCGCCGCCGACCACGAGGGGGAGCAGAGCCGATGAGCCGCCGAGAGCGCGACGGTGCCCGGGACCGCAAGCGGGGCGCCGGTGCCCCCGTGACCGTGACGGTCTGCCGGGGCTGCTGCTGCGGCACCGAGGCCAAGCACCCCGGGGTGGACCACGCGGGCCAGTACGAGCGGCTGCGGACGGCGGTGGGTTCGGCGGGCCGGGTCCGGGCGGTCAAGTGCCTGGACGTGTGCACCCAGTCGAACGTGGTGGTGGTCGGCCCCTCGGCGGAGGGCCGGGCGGCGGGCGGCCGGCCGGTCTGGCTGGGCTTCGTGCTGATGGACGACATGATCGACGAGATCGGCGCCTGGGTGCGCGCGGGCGGCCCGGGCCTGGCCGATCCGCCGGGGCTGCTGGACCTCCAGCTGATCTCGGTGTCCCGGCGGGTCCGCGAGGGCCTGCCGGAGTGAGGACGGGCCTGCCGGAGTGAGGTCGGGCCCCGGCTGAGGTCGGCCGTTGGTCCTACAGGATGATCGTCGGATCATGTCTACCCGGGCCGAACCCGGGTCGGTCCGGGTGCCTTCACCACTACCATGACCGGTGGTGTCGGGCCCTTCCGGACGGCGCCGAGCCGTTTCCGCGCGAGGGAGGAAGCCGATGACGACGGTCTGCCGCATCTGCGCGGGCACCGGCCGGACCGCCGGCCTCAGCTGCCGGACCTGCCAGGGCACCGGCACCACCGAGGTGGGCGGCGGGGGCGGCAACTGCTTCCTCTGCGACGGCACCGGGGTGTACGTGCGCTACCGGGTGGACGCGACCGGCGCCAAGCACGCCTACCGGGACGAGATCTGCCGCACCTGCGACGGCACCGGCAACCGGACCGCCACCCAGTGGGACGAGCGCTCCGGCTGACCAGGCCCGAACGCTGCCCGCGCTTCCGCCGACGCCCGCTCAGGCCACGGGGCGGATGGGGGCCATGATGCG
Source organism: Kitasatospora sp. SC0581 (assembly GCF_048159585.1). Lineage (NCBI taxonomy): Bacteria > Bacillati > Actinomycetota > Actinomycetes > Kitasatosporales > Streptomycetaceae > Kitasatospora > Kitasatospora sp. SC0581. The sequence continues at coordinate 670,551 of NZ_JBLRWA010000002.1, forward strand.
GCGTCGGAACGGTGCGGACACGGCCTTTGCCAAACCATGGTCGAACATTGGCGTTCGAATGGGCGGTACGCTGCGACCCGTTCACCCGGCGTCCGTGCGCGATCAACGCGCCGCTGGAAGAGTCCCGCGCATGGATATCCCCAACATGGGCGTGCCGGCCAAGCTTGCCGACCGCATGAGCATGGCCGAGCAGCACGAGTACCTGCGGGCCCGCTTCTCCCGCCGCCGGATGCTGCGCGCCGGTGCCGTGACCGTGGGCGCCGTCGCCGTCGGTGGCGCGCTGGGCAGCGGCACGGCCTTCGCCGCCCCGGCCGGCCCGCAGCTGCTGACCGGTGGCACGACCAGCGGCATCGACGGCTCGCTGGTCGCGCCGATCGGCCGTCACCTCCAGTTCGGCCCGGAGCCGGACACCCAGTTCCGTATCTCCTGGCAGGTCCCGGCCCCGGTCAAGAAGCCGTTCCTGCGCTTCGGCAAGACCCCGTGGGAGCTGAGCCACAAGGTCCAGGCCGAGGTCCGCGCCCTGCACACCCCGGCGCTGACCCCGAACAGCCAGCCGGTGGACCAGTACTACCTGCACGTGGCGCTGGAGGACCTGCGCCCCGACACCACCTACTACTACGGTGTCGGCCACGAGGGCTTCGACCCGGCCGCGCAGCAGCAGATCTCCACCCTGCACACCTTCCGCACCGCGCCGTCCCGCGACCACCGCTGGGGCAAGGTGTACGAGCCGTTCACCTTCACCGCCTTCGGCGACCAAGGCGTCAGCGCGCACGCGGCCGGCAACGACCACATCATCAAGGCGCAGAACCCGGCCTTCCACCTGCACGCCGGCGACATCTGCTACGCCGACCCGGCCGGTTCCGGCACCGACCCGGACAAGTCCGTCTTCAACGCGAAGACCTGGGACGACTTCCTGGTGCAGACCGAGACGGTCGCCGCCGAGATCCCGTGGATGGTCGCGTACGGCAACCACGACATCGAGGCCTGGTACTCGCCGAACGGCTACGGCGGCGAGAACGCCCGCTTCTTCCTGCCGAACAACGGCCCGGACCCGCGCCAGGTGCCCGGCGTCTACACCTTCCGCTACAAGAACGTCGGCGTCATCTCGCTGGACGCCAACGACGTCTCCTACGAGATCCCGGCCAACCTGGGCATCTCGGCGAACAAGCAGACCAAGTGGCTGGAGCGCACCCTCAAGGACCTGCGCAACGACGAGACCATCGACTTCGTCGTGGTCTTCTTCCACCACTGCGCCTTCTCCACCACCGTCGCGCACGCCTCCGAGGGCGGTGTCCGCGAGGCCTGGGTGCCGCTGTTCGAGAAGTACCGGGTGGACCTGGTCATCAACGGCCACAACCACATCTACGAGCGCACCGACGCGATCCTCGGCAACAAGGTCTCGAAGCAGGTGCCGAGCGGCGCCACCATCGAGCCGGCCAAGGACGGCGTGGTCTACGTCACCGCGGGCGCGGCCGGCCGCAGCCTGTACAAGTTCGACGTGCCGGACACCTACGAGGGGCACGAGAACCACCAGGACGAGGTCAAGACCTACTACTGGAGCAAGGGCAAGGTGAAGACCCCCGAGACCATCCAGTGGTCGCGGGTGCGCTACACCGGCTACTCCTTCATCAAGGTCGACGTCACCCCGAAGCACCTGGGCCAGAAGTCGGTCATGAAGGTCACCGCGCTGGCCGAGGACGGCACGCAGATCGACAACTACACGATCCTGCGCACGGTCGGCGAGGGCTGGGACTCGGACCGGGACGACGACGGCCAGGGCGGCGGCTGGGGCTGGTAGTCCCCGCCGGTCGCGACGGTGCCCCGGCGAGGGTGACGGGGCCCGGCGGTCGTGACGGTGCCCCGGTGTCGGAGATCGGTCCGACACCGGGGCACCGGTGCGTTCAGCGCCGGGGGCCGTACATGATGACGGCGACCCCGGCCAGGCAGATCAGCGCGCCCAGCACGTCGTAGCGGGTCGGCCGGAAGCCGTCCACGGCCATGCCCCACAGCAGCGAGCCGGCCACGAACACCCCGCCGTACGCGGCCAGCACCCGGCCGAAGTGGCTGTCCGGCTGCAGGGCCGCGACGAAGCCGTACGCGCCGAGCACCACCACGCCCACCCCGGCCAGCCACCACGGCCGTTGCTCGCGCACGCTCTGCCAGACCAGCCAGCAGCCGCCGATCTCGGCGAGGGCGGCGAGGACGAACAGGGCGATGGAGCGCAGGACGGTCACGACCCAGAGCCTAGGGCCTGTCTTCAAACTCCCGTCGTCCGCCCGGAGGGTGGGCGGGGCGGCGTTGGGGTGCGTGCATCGCAAGGCGGAGGAGGGAGCCACTGCGGAGCATTGGC